>DASUFP010000067.1:0-15615 GCA_036274495.1 Bacteroidia bacterium | reverse complement strand
TCTCTTTTGAGGATATCGTCAAGTGTCTCAACCTCCACTTTCTTTGCCCTGATGATTTTTGAATCGTCAAGTAGGAAAACCTGAGGGGTGCTTGTAATGTCGAAGTCGTGTCTGAAATTATTCCGTACCTCAGGATCTGCTACGTTAATCCAGTCGAGGTTATGTTCGTTAATGAACTTTTTCCACTTGTCCATTTCCACTTCAGTGCAAACGGCATACACTTTTAACCCTTGTGCTCTGTATTTATCATAGACCTCCTTTAATTTTGGAGTGGCTTTCTGGCAGTGGCCGCAGTCAGGATCCCAGAAGTAGAGTACCGTATAAGGAGCCTTTACATCGTATAACGATTGCATTTTCCCTAAACTGTCGGCAAGAATAAGGTTTTTGCATTTGGTACCTATGAGTAACGGCGTAAGAATACGTGCCCTTTCCTGAATTTTATACAGCTGGGCATCGTCTACCCAAAACGCTTTTTCCCTGGTATAGTAGTTGTCAACCATATGAACAAATACCGCATCCAGACCCATAATTTTAGAAGTTTCATAGGTATTTGTAATCCACCAAACCACGTATTTAAACATTTCCGATCCGGGTTTTAACTGACCAACCAGCCAGTCGGCGGCCTTTATTACCGAATCGGGCATCTGAAGCGTCATTTTAGTCATATACTGCTCCAGCTTCGGATGGAGTACTGGCGTCCTTAGCATGCGGTCGTCCTGCAGGTCGATATTATCAAAGAAATGTTCTTTGTAGTAGTAAAAAACATAGGAGGAGTCTTTCGTGCCATCAGGTTTTAATGGAGCATCCGGAACCTTTATCTCATCTGAAGCCTTAAATACTTTTGAAATAAATGAATCTTTATGATCTTCTATGAACTTTTCCCTGTACTTAAACACAGCACTGTCGACATCAGCAATTTTTGCCTTCACCGCTGCCGTTTTTACCGGGTCATCTTTTGCAGCCTCATATTCTGCTTTAAGGGGTTCAACCTCCTTAGACTTTACGCCAATAAATTTGAGGTATTCATAAAAGGCTTCATTGTCGGAAGATCCTTTTACTTTCAGGGCTCCGACAAGATCCGCATTATCAGTTTCGATGCTGAATTTCTGCTGACGGTCCACTATAATTTCAAAATAACGCCTTCCGGGCACTACTACCAGGTAAATTCCACCCGGTAATGCTTCACTGCCCTTAAACAGAAAATTTCCTTCCTTGTCGGCATTACAGGAATCTTTGATGTATTGTTTTTCGCCAAAGTAATTGGCCAGGTAGCATAGCGAGTCGGCAACTCCTTTAACCTTTACTTTGATCTCATACCCGTTTTGGGCAAATAAAGAACCTGCCGATAAGAGCAAGGCAGCAAATGAGATAAAAATAGCTTTTCTGATCATAGACTATTAGTTGAATATCAGCAAATTTAAACACTCTAACCATGAAGATACCATGAAACGCAGTTACTTTATGTGGATCATGGCGGCAACTTCAGTGGCTATATTACGCAATTCCTTTATAGTAGTTCCCTGACTACCATACGATAAGGCAACTCCCATGCGTCGGTATTTACGGGTCGATGGTTTACCAAATAATCTTATGTCGGTACCGGCAACAGCCGCTGCCTTTTCAAGTCCCGTAATCTGAGGAACCCCCGGATTTTCAGTCTGCGATAAAAGTACAGCACTGGCACCGGGTCTAACAAGATTTATTCCGGGAATTTCAAGCCCTAAAATGGCCCTCAGATGTAACTCAAACTCGTTGTATTCCTGGGTCCCCGCAAGGGTCACCATTCCGGTATCGTGCGGGCGTGGACTCAGTTCAGAAAAATAGACCCCTTCGGGAGCAAGAAAAAATTCCACTCCCCATATTCCATTTCCGGTAAGAGCCTTTGTAATGGCATTTGCCATTTCACAAGCCTCCTTTAACTGGTCTGCCGTTACAACAGCCGGTTGCCAGCTCTCCATATAATCGCCCCGCTCCTGACGGTGGCCAATCGGGGGACAAAACAAGGTTTTGCCATTTTTCTGTGTTACCGTTAGCAGTGTAATTTCCGAATCGAAACGTATAAAAGCTTCTACAATAACCTCTTTTAAATCGCCCCGGCTCTTTGAAAAAGCCTCCTGCCAGGCAGGTGAAATATCCTCTTTCGTTTTTATAACGCTTTGCCCTTTGCCCGATGAAGACATCAGTGGCTTTATCACACAAGGCAAACCAACTGCATCAACCGCGTCCCGTAACTCCTGTTCAGTTGTTGCATATCTATAGGAGGCTGTTCGCAATCCGAGTTCCTTGGCTGCAAGATCGCGTATGGCCTTCCGATTCATGGTAAAGTTAGCTGCCCGGGCGCTTGGCACTACCGTGATGCCCTGTTTTTCATAATCATACAGGCGATCGGTGCGTATAGCCTCAATTTCAGGCACAATAAAATCGGGATGGTGTTTTGCTACAATCTGATCAAGGGATTTGCCGTCGAGCATGTTGATTACTTCAAATTCCTGAGCTACCTGCATGGCGGGCGCACCTTCGTAACTGTCAACCGCAACCACATACTGACCCAACCGCTGTGCGGCAATGGTAAATTCCTTACCCAATTCTCCTGATCCCAAAAGAAGTATCTTCTTTCTCATATTTCCTGTTTAAGGCTCAAAAATACATCCCGCAACTTTAATTCCCGAAAGGATTTGAAATTGTATATGCTGTCCGGCTCACATTACCGCAATTATCGGTAAGCTGTAATGTAAATGTGACAGGTAGCGGATAAACATCGGGATTAACTGAAATAAAAATTTTGTCGCTGTTAGTATAATAAGTGCTCAATATCCAGTTTTCACCTATGGTACAGCTCACGGCAACAAGCCCGGAGAGTGTTTCCCGGAAGGGAATTTCATAAATGCGGTTTCCCTTAAAGTCGTAATGAGAAAAACTGCAACTTCCCGGCAACGGGGCTATTGTATCAATACGGAATCCGTAACTGCCCCCGGCATTTATACGGGCAATTATCTGATTTGGGGTAATGGTGGAGGAAATCTTGCTGAACCCGCCATCAGGCAACAGTTTTCCCATAACAACCTTTTGCGAAGGGACATCAAACCATTTTACACGTTTGAAACTCAGTGCAGCCGTTTTAGAAAAAACAACTTCATCGGGAGTAATTGAAATGATCTTATCCAATCCTTGTCCTGTTTCTTTAATTTCAACAGGAACGGGTTCGTAACAGCTTACCTCGTCAGACAGGCTTGATTTAGGCAGTTTATTATTGACTGAAGAGCTGTTTGCCTCAGCCCGTACGAAGAAGAGCAATTGTGATTGGTTTCCGGCCCTGTCAGAAGCCTGAATTTTCACCTGATGCGTGCTCCCCGGCCTGGAATGAATCATTCCGTTGCCATGGCTGTAAAAAGGAAGCTTATTTCCCGGTAACACCAGGCAAACCTGCACATTCCTGTCGGTAGGGTCCAACACCGATTTTATCATGGACGATTCAGAAAAGGCAAAACTGTCAACGGCTGTTCGGAAAACAACCGAATCGTCAACAGACATAATGATTGAGGCAATACCAAGCGGATGGTCAGAACCATTTGCAAGGTCGGTAACGGCGATGCCTGCGAACCAGTTTTCGGTTACGATTATTGTATCATTTAATTTTTTTGTGGATTCATTGAGTAAAATTTGATTTCTGGACGAACCATACAGCCAACCATATGGTCCGGCATTGTACACTACGAGCTTTTCAATTCTTGGTGCCAGCGTATCGGCATAGGTAATTCCTGAAAACGACGGGTCAAAAGGAAGCTCCGACTTTGTATGCCGAATCTCGAAATGCAGGTGCGGGCCTTCAGAAGATCCGGTGTTACCGCTGAAAGCTATGAGCTGACCTTTTTTGACAGGGAACAAACTGCTGTCAGGGAAAAACTCAAGCTCAAATTGTTTCATCTGTTCTTGCCGGGTTTCAATTGTATCGGCCATGGGGCCAAAGAATTCCGACAGATGTCCGTAAACAGTGGTTGTGCCGTCAGGGTGATTGATGTAAATTGTCTGGCCATAACCACCGCTGGAGATTTTTATTCTGGCCACATAGCCATCGTTAACTGCCAGCACTGGCCAGCCAATTGTTCCGTTGGTAATGAGGTCGATACCGGAATGAAAATGACTCCCCCGCAGTTCTCCGAATGATCCGGCCGGGACAGCGGGATAGGCTAACGGCCATACGGGAAGGAGCGACTGGCCATTACAAATTGATGCAGACAGCAGCCCTGCACAAAGCGTCGCCAGAAGTGTGGTGTTTAAGTTTTCCCGAAAGGGCCTGAAACTGAGGAATAAGCTTAAGGTGTTCAAAAGTTTCAATCTGAATAGGCTACTCTGGGAATAAATATGTTAAATTTGTCCATTAATAAGTCTTGCTTTCGGCTCTCAAAACTAATCAGTTATGAATGAACTTCATAAACGTATCGACGGTCTCCGAACCAAGGTTGAAAAATTAATAAATTTGCATGAGAAGCAGGCAGCTGAAAATCGCGATCTTAGGGCAAACTTAAGTCGTCTTTCTGAAAGTAAAATTCAACTTGAAGGGAAAGTGAAGGAACTTGAAGAAAAGCAAAAGCTGCAGCGCATTTCACAGGCTATTTCAGCGGGTGGTGATCAGAACACCCGGGAGTTGAAACTGAAGATCAACGAATATATCCGTGAAATAGATAAATGTCTGACAGTTATGAATAAGTAATTCAATGGAAGATCTCTCAATAAAGGTTAATATTTTAGGGAGGACTTACCCCTTAAAAGTTCGAAAGGATGATGAGGAGCGGGTTAAAGCAGCGGCTCAGCTCATCAGCGAGCGAATCAGGGAATACGAACAACAGTATGCAGTAACCGATAAAACGGATTTATTATCGATGTGTGCATTACAGTTGGCCAACGAATTGCTTTCAGGCAAAGAAAAGCTGGCGTTTACCGAAAAGGAAGCCGGTAGTAAATTGGATGCATTGGATCGTCTTATTGGTTCAGCCTTGCAACAGTAACCGTTCTTTAAATGACAGGGAACTACAGGTTATTTACAACCTGTTAAGAGTAAACCCGCGTAAATTCTGATCAGTTTTAAACTCAACACTACACCCTTTGGGGAAAAGCTTAGTGGGCAGTAATGCAGGCCTTATCCGCTTCGGCGGTTTCCCTTCGATTAAGTTCGAAGCCGGAACATTGGAAGCAAGAAAGTCCCGGCATCCCCAGCCATGTCGATATGGGGTTTAAAACAAGGGATTTACTGCGGGTTTCTTAGTTTATGGAAGTATCCCCGGCAGCAACTTACAATTAATTTATTTTAACAGCTTATTAAAAGCTGTTTGATTTATATAGTTAAAACAAAAAAAATTCATGGAACCTGATATACTTTTAATAGCAACAGCAATCGGCACCTTTGTTGTCGGTGCGCTGGTCGCCTGGCTCGCCGTTCGAAAGACCAATGCCGGCATTGAAAAAGCAGCTGAGGAAAAAGCCGCAATTATCCTAAAAGAAGCTGAAGCAAAAGCTGAGCTGGTAAAAAAAGATAAAATGATGGAGGCGAAAGAAAAGTTCTTTCAGCTGAAAACAGAACATGAAAAAGCCATCTCTGAAAAGGACCGAAATATTACCCAGGCTGAAAACAGGATAAAACAGAAGGAGCAGACACTTTCTCAGAAAATTGAACAAACGCAGCGCAAACAAGCCGAACTTGATAGCTTGCAGCAATCGGTTAAAAGTCACCAGGAGGCAATGGAGCTCAGGAAGGAAGAGCTGGAGAAAATGCACCAAAAGCAGGTAGACCAACTGGAAAAGATTTCCGGCTTATCGGTTGAAGAAGCCAAAACACAACTTGTTGAAGCCTTGAAAGCCGAAGCAAAAACCCAGGCCCAGTCATATATTAAAGATATTGTTGAGGAGGCTAAACTAACGGCAAATAAGGAAGCAAAGCGGGTAGTTATCCAGACCATCCAGCGGGTTGCAACAGAACATGCAATTGAAAATTCAGTTACCGTTTTTAATATTGACAACGATGATGTGAAAGGGCGTGTAATAGGACGTGAAGGACGTAATATACGAGCCCTTGAAGCTGCCACCGGCATAGAAATTATTGTTGACGATACACCGGAGGCCATTATCTTATCGGGCTTTGACCCGGTGAGAAGGGAACTGGCACGGCTGGCACTTCATCAGCTGGTAACGGATGGACGTATTCACCCTGCCCGTATTGAAGAGGTGGTGGCCAAAGTGAAGCGCCAGCTGGAAGAAGAGATCATTGAAACAGGGAAAAGAACCTGTATCGATCTGGGTATCCACGGACTCGCACCGGAGCTCATACGAATGGTAGGAAGAATGAAGTACCGTTCATCGTACGGCCAGAATCTGTTGCAGCACTCACGTGAAGTGGCTAATCTTTGTGCCATCATGGCCGCTGAACTGGGTTTGAATGTGAAACTTGCCAAACGTGCCGGATTATTGCACGATATCGGTAAGGTTCCTGATGACGAGCCGGAATTACCACACGCAATTCTTGGTATGAAACTCGCCGAAAAGCATAAGGAAAACCCTGAAGTTTGTAATGCAATAGGAGCCCACCATGACGAAATAGAAATGACGAGTATCATTTCACCAATCATTCAGGTTTGCGATGCTATTTCAGGAGCAAGACCCGGTGCACGCAGAGAGGTGGTTGAACAGTATATTAAGCGTCTTAAAGATCTTGAGGCGCTTGCCATGTCCTATAAAGGAGTTGAGAAATCGTATGCCATACAGGCCGGCAGGGAGCTGAGAGTTGTTGTTGAAAGTGAAAAAATCGATGACAAAACAGCCGAAACCATGTCGTTTGAAATCGCTAACCGCATTCAAACGGAAATGACCTATCCGGGTCAGGTTAAAGTGACTGTTATCAGGGAAACCCGGGCAGTCAACTATGCCAAGTAATTCAAAAGGTGTTTTGCATCCGGATTTTTGCAAAGTATCCTGCAGGGTAGTGGGTTTGAAAACTCCTTTATCACTCCCAAATTGAAAGTAAGTAACCATGTCCAAAAAGTACTTGATTACTTTTCTAACTGAGTTCATGGTTTTGCTTGCCGGCATTTGGGTTTACCGACTAGCAGCTGATTTTGGGACTGCCGATTTTTCAAATTATGCTCTTTCGCGCCGGATTGTTTCACTTGTGCAACCTGTTGTTTTGTTGGGTATGGCAGTTTCGCTTCCCCGACAGCTTGCATCTGTTCATGATACAGCCCTTCTCGAATCGTCCCGCTATTTTATTGCCTCCGCTATTTGGCCGTTAATACTTTGCGGTGTATTTGCTTTATCTGCGCTTATGTTTCCGGGTTGGCTCGCCTATATTTTCCTTGGTTCAGCTGATATGAGTTTTCTGATGTTCCCGATTGTTGTAATGATTTGCGGATTGGTTTGGCAGAGTCTGGTCTACAGTTATTTCAGAGGTAAAATGCTTATCAGTTCAGCAAATTTGCTACAGTTGATAACAATGGGTGTGGTACCTGTTACGGCTTTTTTTATATCGGCAAACATTTCAATGGTCCTCATGGTTACCGGAATTTGCTGGCTGCTCATACCTGTTTTGTTTTTAGCCCCTGAATGGACCGCCTTTATCAAACACGGGATGCCCGAGAAGATACACATGAATGAATTGTATGTTTTCGGCTTACAGCGGGTACCCGGAGATATTGCATATGCTATGCTGTTTGCAGCACCGCCCTTGCTTACTGCGCATTATTTTGGAATTACCCAGGCCGGTTTTGTGGCATTTGGAATTACTTTACTGAATATGGCTTCTGCCGCCCTGAATCCAATAAGTATTATTCTGCTACCGGAAGCCAGGAAGATGGTCGTAGAAATGAAATTTGACCTCCTGTTGGCCAGGTCACGAAAACTAATACTGAATGTATTTTTCCTCTCGGCTGCAGGAGTAATTGTTTTTGAAGTTTTTGCCGGCTCAATTTTGCAAATGTATTTGGGGTCTGCCGACCCTGATTTAGTATTGGTAACCCGGTTGCTCGTTCCGGGAGCTATAGGCCTTGCCGTATTCGTAGTGCTGAGAAGTATCATTGACGCTTACTATAAAAAGGCTCTCAACACACTCAATGTATTGATGTCGTTTTCGGTCTTTTTGATTTTCATACTCTTTTTTTTGTTATTTGATGCTCCCTTTTGGCTGCCATTGGCAGGTTTCAGCTGTGCAATGTTCTTTCTGGGAGGAATCGCCATTTACCGAATTGTCAGAATTAAACACATAGAAACCCGCTCCAAATAATTAGAAAACCAAATCTATGTGGCAATTTTATCTGGTCTTATTGTTTTGTACAGCTGTTATAGGTTGGCTTGCCGGAAAAATGTGGCGGCAAACAAATAATTATTCCATTCTTATCGGTGTTTTTGCTCTTTACTATTGGAGCCTTTCCGGAGCCTGGTTTTTGGTATGGGATGCTTTTAATGATAACTCAGCTCAAAATATCGGTTTGCATTATTATTACATTTTCGAAAAAATGTTTGTCGTTCATGCCGACTCCTATTATATGCAGTCGATTTTATATTATGCCTTATTTATTATAGTTCTGCAGATTGCATTTTTATATACAGGAACACGTCATTCATTACAAATCACTCAACCGAAAACCCGGGAAAAACTAAATGTTAATCATAATATCCTGGTCATCATTTCACTTGCAGCGCTGATTTTTAGTTTTATTTGCATTTACCCGGATGTCCGATACGCTATCAGCAACAATAAATCCTTTTATTATGTTGTAAGGCATTCAATAAACAGGTGGTATACAATTCACCAGTTATTAAACCTGATTGCAGCGTTTAGTGTATTGTTTGGTTTTACATTGTTAATGATTGGAGACAATAACAAATACTTTAAATTTGTCAATGTAAAAAGGAGCCTGACTGCTAAATATATTATTTCTATTATTCTTGTATTATCCTACCTGTTGCTACTGGGAAATAAACATGAATTGTTGTTTTGTGGAATATTTACGGCTATAGTTTATATAAGTTTTTCTCAAAAGATTAATTGGATCCGATATGCTGCTCTCATAGCAGTTATAGCAATACCGTTAACCCTCAACGACAGTGTAAGAAGATATCCGCCTGCGGTTTTAAAGTACTTTTTGATGGGTGACACCGAACATCCTGAGCCTTCTCACGGTGATATGTCCATTTTGAGTTCTGTTGCTTTTAGTAATGAGATGTTTTTTGCGCATGTTTCGATGTACGGCTGCGTTGCACAGCACCTGCCGCCTACAATGGGCTCCAGCCTGATCAACCTGGTGGCTTCTGCCATACCAAGGGTAATTTACGATAAGCGTCCGGAAGATATTTATACCTATTATGTCAATTCATTAAAGTTACCTCCCGGGCAGGGATATACCATACATCATGCAACGGCGTGGTACCTTAATTTTGGAATTATTGGTGTAATATGCGGTGCATTGTTTCTTGGCTGGCTTTGGAAGGTTTCCTGGAAAGCCTACAGTGCTGCTGAAAACAGGAATAATATGTTTTTAAGGATCATTTCCCTTATTGCATTTGCCTCCTTTGTAAGTTTTCTCCCTTTGCTTATTCGTAACGGACCGGAAGCATATAAGGCACTGTTTGTGGAAGGAATGTTACTCCCTGCCGGTATTATTTGGCTGGCTGTTAAGCCTACTGCCGATGCGTGAAACGGAGAAAATAAAAGTACTGGCAATAATACCCGGTGAAGAAGAAGGACCGGTTATGATTTTCGCCAAACGACAGGCAGCAAGTGTCGAAAGAGCCGGAGTGCCTCAGTTCGTTTACTATCTCAAATCGCGCTTATCGCCTCTTAAACTTTATAAATCGTATCGTGAGGTAAAAGAATTAATACGCCGTTTCAAACCCGATCTTATCCATGTTCATTATGGCACTGTTACTTCTTTTTTTTCGTTGTTTTTCGGATTGCCGGTAATTATTTCTTTTCAGGGAAGCGATATTAACCGTACGCCCGGAGATGGCTTGTTAAGAGATTTTTTTGGAAGATTACTCTCCAATATTTCAGCGGTTTTTGTACGTAAAATTATTTGTGTAAGTCAGGGACTGATCCATTCAGTCTGGTGGGCTCAAAAAAAATGTGTATTGATTCCATCCGGCATCAATACCGATTTATTCAAGCCTGAAGATAAAAAAACATGCCGCCAAACACTTGGCTGGAAAGAGGATGAATTTATAATATTGTTTAATGGCCGTGATCCGGTGGTCAAACGGCAGGATATCGCTGAAAGTGCAGTAAAATTAGCTTCTTCCAAAACACAAAAACCAATCCGGCTCGAAGTCCTAAGTGGGATGATTGACGCCGGAACAATTCCAACCCTTATCAATGCCTCAAGTTGTATTTTGATGTGTTCCGATAATGAGGGTAGTCCGATGGTGGTGAAAGAGGCGTTGTCGTGTAATATTCCTGTTGTAACTACAGTAGTAGGAGATGCTGCAGATCGTGTAAAAGGAGTAGAAGGCTGTTTTATAGTGGATCAGGATGCAGCAGTAATTGCCAATGTCCTCACTGCAATGGCTGAAGCCGGTACTGATCCGCGCACCAACGGCAGGCCGAAACTGATTGCCGATGGTTTATCGGAAGAATCGGTTTGTGAGAAACTTATCGGCATATATAGGGAGGTGGTTGGTTTGAATTAATCCATCACTAATCTGCATGCAAGAGGTATCTTTGATTTAATACGGTCCCGGTTTTTTTGAATTAACAAGTGATGTAATTTAGTAATCATTGGAAAAGTTAACTGTAATCTGTCCGGTTTATAACGAAGAGCATTATATCAGCGATGTGCTCAATTTTTTTCTATCTGCACAGCCCCCATCAAAAGAACTTATTTTGGTGGATGGGGGATCTTCTGACCGAACGGTTGAGATTATCAACAGATACATTTCCGCAAATCCGAATATTAAATTGCTTTCAAACCCGGACAAATTTGTTCCGTATGCTCTTAATATGGCTATTACCGCCAGCACGGGAGATCCTGTAGTCCGGCTTGACGCCCATACTAAATATCACAAAGATTATTTCGTTGCCATTCTTGAGTGTTTCAGTCGAACCGGCGCCGACATTGTTGGCGGGCCCATGCGGGCACAAGGTACCACACCCCTGCAGCTGGCAGTTGCTTATGCAACGTCAACACCATTAGGAGTAGGTGATAGCGGGTTTCATGATGCCACCAAAGAGGGATTTACAGAATCGGTTTACCTGGGTGCGTGGCGACGGTCAATATTCGAAACCACAGGTATGTTCGATACAGAAATGCTAAGGAATCAGGATGATGAATTCCATTACCGGGCCCGCAAGGCAGGTTTTACGGTTTATCTGGATCCAGCCATCAAGAGCACTTATTATCCGCGAAACAGTATAATTAAACTGTTTAGCCAGTATTTTCAATATGGACTCTTTAAACCGCTGGTACTTAAAAAAGTGCACACCGGTCTCAGGTTAAGGCATCTTATACCTTCGGCATTTGTGCTGTACCTGGCTTCATTCCCACTTGCATTCATCAATTTATGGTGGTTCAGCCCGTTCTGTTTATATTTGCTGCTGATTTGCCTGTTTGCTGTGAAGAGCAATTTGAGTATTACTTCTCGATTCTTGTTATTCATCATTTATCCGGCCTTGCATATATCTTATGGCTCGGGATTTCTAAAGGGCTTAATTTTATTGATCAGTGGCAGGAAACCATCCATTTGAACCGCTCAGCACCTCACAGAACCACCTGCTGCGAGTCTGGCTCCTGATGGGGATGGCCTTTCTGCTTCCTTTTAAAGCCAAAGGAATTAATTTTTTTCCTGCTGCTTATACCTTACTCTGGCTGATTTCAGGCAGCTGGAAAACCGCTTTCAAATCATTGACTTTTAACAAAACCAGTCTCTTGCTGGTGTTGTTCTGGCTGTTACACCTTATCGGGATGCTTTGGACGTCAAATATTCCTGACGGACTATTTGATCTTGAAGTCAAATTTTCTCTATTACTGTTCCCCATCATTTTAATAGATCAGGAATTTGTAAACAGGGTACCTGTTCAGCAGGTATTAAAATCGTTTGCTTTCGGAACCATTTCAGCACTTTTATTATGTTTTGTGGTCGCGCTCTTTTCATCAGATGCCCAACGGTTTTATTATACCACATTTTCTGCATTTATGCATCCCGGATACTTTGCGATGTATATCTGCTTTACTGTGGTTATTTTGCTCAATGACTTTGTAAGTGAATCTAAAATACTTGGAATGCCGGCCTGGGCAAACCTCGCCTGTATAGGAATTATGGTAGCCGGCATCATTTTGCTGGCCTCAAAACTTGGCCTCGTGTTACTGGTAATGATTCTTCTCTGGTTTTGGTTTCGCAATTTCAAAAACAAATCCTTAAGGGTTATTAATGTTATTTTGACATTTGCATTTGTTGCAATAATTTATGCGGCATTCGAAGTACCTTTTGTACACGACAGGATCTACGAGATGGTTAATACCCTCGAACCCGGTTATACTTCTCTCAGTTCATCCGGTATGCGGTTACAGGTATGGAAGGCAACGGGTGAATTGATTCAATCAAATTTCTTGATTGGTACCGGTACAGGAGATATCAAAGACGAACTGATAAAGAGATATGTAGCCCATGGATTTTCCTATGTGGCACACGTAAGACTGAACGCTCACAACCAGTTTCTGCAATCGTTTGCCGCGCTGGGTATTGCCGGTGTTTTTTTGTTGATAGCGATTTTGGTTTCGGGTTGGAGATATGCTAAAAAATCCGGCAATTCAATTTTAATGTGGCTGCTGGTAATTGTTGCCATTAATATGCTTGTTGAATCGGTGCTTGAAGTGCAGGCAGGAGTTATGTTTTTCGCTTTTTTCCTGCCGCTTATTATCAGACCGCAATTGGAACCTGCCATTCACAAGCCAATTGTTTTACCAGGTTATAAACAGGTGCTTGCCGATCTGAAAGTTTATTACCGGATGCATCCGCTCCGTTTTTCTCTTATTGCCGGATTTTTATTACGCCTGGTTGCTGTTGTTTATTCAAAAGGTTTCGGAATGCATGATGACCATTTTCTGGTTATTGAGGCCTCCCAGGCATGGGTTGACGGTACTGATTACGATAACTGGCTACCGGCTTACGGAGGTGTAACGCCCGACGGACATAGTTTTTTTTACAGCGGTTTGCATTTCCTCTTTTTCCATGTACTAAAATTTATAGGTATCGCCGACCCGCAGTTAAAAATGGTATTTGTCCGGCTGGTGCATGCTATATTATCATTGGGAACAATATACTTCGGGTTTCGGATTGCCTACAAAATCAGTGATCTGAAATCTGCTGCAACAGTGGGATTGCTGCTCGCATTTTTCTGGTTCATGCCCTGGCTGAGCGTCAGAAATTTGGTTGAAGTGGTTTGTATTCCTTTCCTCGTTGGCGGAAGTTGGATGGCCATTTCAGCCCATGAAAAAAGGAAGCCGATGCGGGCTATGTTCTGGGCAGGAGCCATGTTGGGTGTTGCCTTTTGCGTCCGTTTTCAAACGGTTCTGTTTATCGGAGGAATGGGATTAGCGCTTATCATTATGAACCGGTGGAAATCAGCTATTGCGTTGGGTCTTGGATCACTGTCGGTATTTGTATTGACACAGGCGCCGGTGGATTATTTCATCTGGGGGGCTCCATTTGCCCAGTTTATGGAATATGTAAAATACAATATGGATAATGCCTACAGTTATATTGTTGGTCCATGGTATAATTACACATTACTCATTCTCGGAATACTTATTCCGCCAATTAGCTTTTTCCTTTTCTACGGCTGGCTGCGTCAGTGGAGAAAGCAATTGGTGATTTTTCTTCCCGTACTGGTATTCCTGGCATTTCACAGTTATTTTCCAAATAAGCAGGAGCGATTTATTTTACCTATTGTCCCGTTTTTTGTTATTCTGGGTATTCCGGGCTGGAACGAATGGCTCGCGCAAAAGGACAGGGCGGAACGATTCAAAAAAGCGATATATTTTTCATGGGTATTTTTCTGGTCGCTCAACATATTGCTCTTACCTTTTATCACTACCATGTATTCCAAGCGCGCAAGAGTAGAATCCATGACCTATCTCTACCCCAAGAGATCCGAAATTAAAAGTATTTTAATGGAAGACACCAACAGAGGATCAGCAAAAATGGCTCCTGAATTTTATCTTGGTAAATGGATTGATACCTATGAACTCAGTGAACAATCAGGATATGATTCGCTTGAATTTTATTTGAATAAATATGGCCCTGATGACTATCCTCAATATGCTTTGTTTCTTGGTGATAAGAGGCTTGAAGAGCGTGTAAATAATCTGAAAGCTATTTTCCCCGGACTGGAACTCGAAAAAGTAATAGAGCCCGGCTTTGTTGACAAGGTACTATATTGGATGAACCCCAAGAATGCCAACGATGTCATTTACATTTATAAGGTAAATTACGTTGCCGGCCGCCCGCCTGATTCACATTACTAACTTCTTATAGCTGACATGATACCCTTTGCTCCTCCACGAATAGATCAGGATGTTATTGATGAAGTAATCGCAACTTTAAAGTCGGGCTGGATTACTACAGGCCCGCGGACCAAAGCTTTCGAAAAGGAATTAACTGCCTATTCCGGAGCCAAGGCTACATTGTGTTTGAATTCAGCTACTGCGGGACTTGAAATAATGCTCCGCTGGTTTGGAGTTGGTCCGGGTGATGAAGTAATATTACCTGCTTATACCTATTCCGCTACGGCTAATGTTGTAATGCATTGTGGCGCAACTCCAGTGCTTGTTGATGTCGGCAGTGATTTTAATATTGATATCAATGCCGTAAGGGAGGCCATTACTACCAAAACGAAAGTAATCATGCCGGTTGATTTTGGTGGCTGGCCGTGCGATTATAATGCTTTAATGCAGGTGGTGAACCATCCGGATGTGAAATCCAAATTTAAAGCATCTGGAGAAATACAAAATCAGTTAAACCGCATATTAATTCTCTCCGATGCAGCGCACTCTTTAGGTGCAACAGTTGATGGCAACAAAACCGGATCATTGGCCGATGTATCTGTTTTTTCGTTTCATGCCGTTAAAAATTTAACGACTGCTGAAGGAGGCGCTGTTTCATTGAATCTTCCGGCGCCATTCGATAACGCTGAAGTCTACAATTACCTGTGTGTTTTTACATTGCATGGTCAAAACAAAGATGCCCTTGCCAAAATGCAGCGTGGTAATTGGAAGTACGACATTATTGAAGCGGGATACAAATGCAATATGACCGACCTTGCGGCAGCAATGGGGATGGTTGAATTAAGACGATATGACAAGGATACATTGATTCGGCGGAAAGCAATTTGTAACAGGTATTCAGAATATTTCAGCAGGGAAAATTGGGCCGTTTTACCGGTTCAGAAAACTCCGGACAGTGAATCAAGTTATCACCTTTATCCGTTAAGGATAGCTAATATTACAGAGTCTGAAAGAGATCAGATCATCCAAAAGATTTTTGAAAAGGATGTAAGTGTAAACGTTCATTTTATTCCCATTCCGATGCTCTCGTTTTATAAAAAATCAGGTTATAACATGAGTGATTATCCCGTAACAT
>DASUFP010000066.1:0-20310 GCA_036274495.1 Bacteroidia bacterium | reverse complement strand
GAAAAAAATACACTGGTCGGTATCTTGACAAACCGGGACCTTCGGTTCGAAAAGCAACTTTCAAAAAAAGTGCATCAGGTAATGACCCGCGAAAACCTTATAACGGTTACCGGAGTTACCAGCCTCCAAAAAGCGGAAGTTATACTGCAGGATTATAAGATTGAAAAACTTCCGGTAATTGATAAACAGGGAAAGCTGATTGGTCTGATTACTTACAAAGACATTCTTAAATTCAAAGCGCGACCGAATTCATGTAAAGACAAATTAGGAAGACTTAGAGTAGCGGGTGCAATCGGTGTAACGGCTGATATGTTGGAACGGGTTTCTGCCCTTGTAAATGCAGGAGTAGATGCTGTTGTTATCGACACCGCACATGGCCATTCAAAAGGCGTTTTACAGGCTTTGAAAGCAGTAAAAAAACAATTTGGAGATCTTGATGTGGTTGTGGGAAATATTGCCACCGCCGAAGCTGCCAGAGCGCTTGTTAAAGCAGGTGCTGATGCTGTAAAAGTGGGAATTGGCCCGGGATCTATTTGTACCACCAGAGTGGTTGCCGGAGTTGGTGTTCCTCAGCTGACGGCTATTTATAATGTTGCCAATGCCATTAAAGATTCGGGCGTACCGGTGATTGCCGACGGAGGCATTCGCTTTACAGGCGATGTTCCAAAAGCCCTGGCGGCCGGCGCCAATTGTATTATGGCCGGATCTCTTTTTGCAGGCGTTGAAGAATCACCGGGAGAAACCATCATTTACGAAGGCCGAAAATATAAAGTTATCAGAGGAATGGGATCTATTGACGCTATGAAAGACGGTTCCAAAGACAGGTATTTTCAGGACGCAGAAGACGATATCAAAAAGCTTGTTCCGGAAGGAATTGTTGGCAGGGTTCCCTACAAGGGTACATTAGCTGAGGAGGTGTACCAGCTTATCGGGGGACTCAGAGCGAGTATGGGTTACTGCGGGGCTAAGGACATAAAAACACTTCAGCAGGCCAGATTCATCAGAATTACTATGAACGGTGTCCGGGAATCTCACCCGCATGGAGTAACAATCATTCGAGAATCACCTAATTATTCACGCTAAATTCACTTTCTGAAAATATTTTAGCCCACCATTTTTAAACCAAACCTACCCTATACAAAGGTCTTATGAAAAAATTGTTATTGCTTCCACTTATTGCCCTCATGGCAGGTTCTGCTTGTACCGCCCAAAGCCAGCCATCCGCAGATCCGGTTTTGATGACCATTGCCGGTACACCTGTAACCAAATCTGAATTTGAGAAAGTTTACAGAAAAAACAACAATAAAGAGGGTGCTACCGATATGGCAGATTTGAGGGAATACCTCGATTTGTATATCAATTACAAGCTCAAAGTAAAGGAAGCGGAAGAGGAAAAAATGGATACCAGTTCGGCGTTTCAAAACGAACTGAAAGGTTACAGAAAGCAGCTTGCCCAGCCCTATCTCACCGATAAGGAGGTAACTGATGCGCTTATCAAGGAAGCTTACGACAGACTTCAGAAAGACGTCCGCGCCAGTCACATTCTCATAAGTGTTGCGCCTGATGCATTGCCAAAAGATACGCTTGCAGCTTATAACAGGATTATGAAAATCAGAGAAATGATTCTCAAGGGCGCTGACTTTGGAAAAATGGCAAAAGACTCTTCCAACGATCAAAGTGCAAAGGAGAACATGGGGGATCTGGGTTATTTTACAGGCATGCAAATGGTTTACCCTTTTGAAACTGCAGCATATAATACTCCGGTTGGACAGATCTCAAATCCCGTTCGCACCAAATTTGGTTATCACATCATAAAAGTGGTTGATGTGCGACCTGCACAAGGTGAAATAAAAGTTGCACACATCATGATCAAACTGGCTCCCGGTGCTCCTGATTCAGTTGCAAAACAGGCGAAAGCCAAAATCGATGAGATCTATGGAAAACTTAAAAATGGCGAGAAATTTGAAGACCTGGCTATGAAGTTTTCCGATGACAAAGGTTCTGCTAAAAATGGCGGAGTGCTTCCTCCTTTCGGCACAGGACGAATGGTACCTGAATTTGAAAAAGCTGCTTTCGAATTACAGAAAGATGGTGATTTTTCAATGCCTGTGAAAACAAGTTACGGATGGCACATCATTAAGCGCCTGGAGAAAAAACCGGTTCCTGATTTTGACCAAAAGAAAAATGAGCTGAAAACACAGGTGGCTCGCGATAGCCGGGCCGACATCAGTAAAAATGCGCTCATCAAGCGGATCAAAAAAGAATATGGTTTCAAAGAAGTTCCTAAAACGAAAGACCTGTTTGTAAATTCACTTGATTCGACAGTTACCAATGGCGAATGGACCGTTGAAAAAGCACAGGGGATGGAAAAGCCATTGTTCACATTAGGTAAAAACACTTATACACAAAAAGATTTTGCAGAATATGTTGCCAGTCACCAGACGAAAAGATCAAACGCTTCTCCCCGTCAAATCGGCAATACACTTTACGGTCAGTATGTAGATGAAACATGCATTGCATATGAAGAAAGCCAGCTCGAAAACAAATACCCCGAATTCAAATCGCTTATTCAGGAATACCGTGACGGTATCCTGCTCTTCGATCTGACAGACAAAAAGGTTTGGTCAAAAGCTGTTAAGGATACACTCGGCTTACAGCGGTTCTATGACGCAAACAAGTCGAATTATATGTGGGATACCCGTTGCGATGCGGTGATTTATACTTGTGCTGATGCAAGCATAGCAGCAAAGGCAAGAAAAATGCTCAAAAAGAACACTCCCGTTGAAGATATTCAGGCTGCCCTGAACAAAGATTCGCAACTTAATTTTGCAGTAAAATCAGGTAAATTCCTGAAAGGCGACAATGAGATCATTGACACTGTTAAATGGGAAAAGGGCCTGTCTCCTGACTTAAACATCAACAACTCCGTAATTTTTGTTGATATTAAAGATGTTATTGCCCCAACTCCCAAATCACTCGATGAGGCAAAAGGCATTGTAACTGCCGATTATCAGAATTATCTTGAAAAGGAATGGATTGCCGAATTACGTAACAAATATCCGGTTCAGGTGAATCAGGATGTAGTTGCTTCCTTTGCAAAGCAGTGACGACGCATTGAACCGCTTTTCTGTACATATTGCCCAAGCATTTCCATTGCCCCGGATTACCGGGGCATTGGTTTTAACCGCCTTTTTGTTAGTCCTTAGCGGATGTGAGTGGTTTCATGTTAAACAAGAAAAACACCCCGACAATGCTGTGGCCCGCGCCTATGATAAATACCTCTACCTGGACGAAGTCAGAAGAATGATACCGGCGAATACAAGCCCGGAAGACAGTCTCCTGTTGATGAGAAGCTTTATTCAGAACTGGATTAAACAACAGGTCATTCTGTATAAAGCCGAAAACAATCTTGATGAGGAAAAAAAGAATGTGGAACAAAAGCTGCTCGATTACAGGAATTCGCTTATTACCTATATTTATGAATCGGAGCTGATAGAACAGCGTCTCGATACGCTGGTACAGGATGAAGAAATTGAAAAATTTTACCAGGATAACCAGCAGAATTTTGAATTAAAAGACAACATCGTGAAGGTGTTGTATCTTAAAGTGAAAAAAAATGCACCAAAACTTCCTAAGGTAAGAGACTGGTACCGCTCACAAAACCCGAAAGACAGAGCCTTGCTTGAAGAATATTGTTTTCAGTTTGCTTCCGATTTCCATCTGGACGACCAAACATGGTTGCTTTTTGATGATCTCCTTAAAAAGGTCCCTATAAAGACTTATGATAAAGAGAGTTTTCTTCGGAACAACAGGTACATTGAAACAGAAGACAGTACTTTTTACTATTTTGTGCGAATAGGCGACATGAAAATAAGAGAAAGCCAATCTCCGTTAAGCTTTGTACGCGACGATATCCGAAACCAGATATTGAATACCAGAAAGCTGGAATTGATAAAAGAAATGGAACAGGCAGTTTATGATGAAGCACTGAAGCAAAATGAATTTGAAATTTATTCGAAATAAATCACTGATACTGTTCCTTTTAGTTGTGACAGGAGGTGTATCACCGGCTGTTTCACAACCACTTGACCAGGTAATTGATCAGGTGTCGGCCATTGTAGGTTCAAAAATCCTTTTAAAATCTGAAATAGAGGGACAATACGACCAGTTGTTGACGCAGGGAGCTACTGACAATTCCGATATGAAATGCAAGCTGGTGGAACAGATGATTGTCAACAAGATGCTTGTAAATCAGGCTATAATTGACAGTATTGAGGTAACCGACAGTCAGGTTGACAACGAACTAGACAGAAGGATCGGCTACATGGTGAACCAGATCGGATCAGAAGAAAAGCTTGAGCAATACTACGACAAAAGCATATTGGAGATAAAGGACGAATTTCGTCCATTAATCAAAGACCAGATGCTGGCTCAGCAGATGCAGAGTAAAGTGACCAAAAATGTAACCGTTTCACCTGCAGATGTACGAGCCTTTTTTAATGCTATACCTCCCGATAGCCTGCCCTTTATAAATGCTGAAATTGAATATGGGCAGATTGTGATGAATGTTCCTGTCAGCGAAGCCGAGAAGCAAAAAGTACGTGACCGGCTTGAGGGTTACCGCAAAAGAGTATTGGATGGAGAAGATTTTGCAACACTGGCAATTCTTTACAGCCAGGATGGGTCAGCACGTAACGGAGGTGAATTGGGATTTGTTACCAGAGGAGATTTTGTTCCTGAATTTGAATCCGCTGCGTTTAAACTTCGCAAAGGTGAAGTTTCTGAAGTTATTGAAACCAGGTTTGGTTTTCATATTATTCAATTAATTGAACGCCGCGGTGAACAGATAAATGTACGTCATATTTTGATTAAACCGGAATTTACTCCGGAAGATATCGCCTTAACCAAGATAAAAGCCGACAGTTTATACCACGCCATAATTGCCGATTCAATTTCTTTTTCCGATGCCGCACAACGATTCAGTGACGATAACGATTCGCGTTACAATGGCGGAAACGTTATTAATCAAAAGAACGGCACAACACGATTTGAAGCGGATGAAGTAGATCCGGCAGTTTATTTTCAGATCGAACGAATGGAACCGGATGAAATCTCCGCTCCTATTCAATCCCTTTCTGCCGAACAATACACCGCATTTCGGATTTTATATTTGAAATCACGTACACAGCCCCACAAGGCCAATCTCACAAACGATTATCAGCGTATTCAGGAGGCTACTCTTACCGAAAAAGAATCTAAAGCGCTTGATGAGTGGGTGAAAAAAAAGCGTGAAACGACGTATGTCCAGATTTCTCCGGAGTTTCAGTCATGCCCGAACCTCGCAAACTGGTTCACTACCAAAAAGTAAATTTTCATTTAATCTGCAAAAGCAACAACACAAAATGTCTAAAAATTATACCTCAGATGTAGAGGCCATCAACGACCTGGTTTCAAATTATGCCAAATTGAGAAAGGAAATTGGCAAAGTAATCATAGGTCAGGACGAAGTAGTACGTGACGTTCTGATCTCTATTTTCAGTCAGGGCCATTGCTTACTGGTAGGGGTTCCGGGCCTTGCCAAAACCCTTCTTGTAAATACTATTGCAAGAGCACTGGGACTCACTTATAACCGCATACAGTTTACACCTGATCTGATGCCATCTGACATTATTGGTACAGAAATTCTGGATGAGTCAAGGCAATTCAGGTTTGTAAAAGGACCGCTGTTTGCCAACATTATTCTTGCCGATGAAATAAACCGAACACCTCCCAAAACTCAGGCAGCTCTGCTTGAAGCTATGCAGGAGCGCGCTGTTACCACTGCCGGTAAACGATATGAACTGGGAAATCCGTTTTTTGTACTGGCTACTCAAAATCCGATTGAACAGGAAGGCACCTACCCGCTCCCTGAAGCTCAGCTCGACCGCTTTATGTTCAATGTAATGCTCGACTACCCAACTGTTGAGGAAGAAATATTGGTTGTAAAAAACACCACATCTGATTACAATCCCGAACTTGATAAAATTCTTACCGGAGAAGAAATTGTTTATTTCCAGCAGTTGATTCGACGTATTCCGGTTGCCGAAAATGTGCTCAACTATGCGGTAAACCTGAGTACAAAAACCCGGCCTAATACTCCGTTGGCAACTCCCGAAGTAAACAACTATTTGAGTTGGGGTGCAGGACCGCGGGCTTCGCAGTTTCTGGTGGTAGGTGCAAAATGTCACGCGGCATTTAATGGTAAATACGCTCCTGATATCGAAGATGTAAAAGCTGTTGCTCCGGCTATCTTAAGACACAGAATTGTGAAAAATTATAAAGCGGAAGCGGAAGGAATGAGCGTTGAAACAATTATTGCAAACCTGGTATAGCCGTACCTATCCAAATTTTTCAAGATCTTAATCCCTATACGGCGGCACACAAGTCAAATAAATCAAAACAAAAACGGGCAGGTACTTTCTCAGTCCTGCCCGTTTCTTTTGGCTCTGATGCTTAATAATAGGTTAACCGGATTACATTGGCCAGATACTTCGCAAATCGGATTACCTGACGGCTATAACCGTATTCATTGTCGTACCAGACATAGAGCACAATATTTTTCTTGTCGTTTGAAACAATGGTAGCAGGACTATCAAATATGGAAGCGCACGGATTTCCAACCAGATCAGAAGAAACTGTTTCGTTGGAATAGAGGTACTGAATCTGTTCTACCAATCCTCCGTTTAAAGCAGCATCTTTTAAAATTTCATTTACCTCATCTTTCGATGTCTCTTTACCGATATTAATATTAAGAATGGCAAGAGAGACATTTGGTGTTGGTACCCGAACCGAATTGCCGGTTATTTTACCGGCCAACTGAGGCAGTGCTTTGGAAACAGCTTTATCAGCTCCTGTTTCCGTAATTACCATATTCAGCGCTGCTGAACGGCCACGGCGGTACTTGCTGTGGTAGTTATCAAGTAAGTTCTGGTCGTTGGTATAAGAGTGAATGGTTTCAATATGACCTCTAATAATGCCAAGTGTTTTGTCGATCACAGACAGCACCGGTACTATGGCGTTAGTGGTACAGGATGCGGCAGAATAAATTTTTTCATCTTTATTGTGGTCTTTTTGATTGATGCCATACACCACATTTGGAATATCTCCTTTACCCGGAGCGGTAAGCAATACTTTCTTTACCCCTTTTGCTTTGAGATGCTTGCTCAATCCGTCACGATCTCTGGCTACACCTGTATTATCAATCAGCAGTGCATCCTGAATCCCATAAGAAGTGTAATCTATTTCTTCGGGGTTCTTAGCAAAAATCATGTGAACCTTATGTCCGTTAATAATAAGTGCTTTGTTCTCCAGGTCCTCTACAACTGTTCCGGGAAATGGTCCATGTATGGAATCGGCCCGGAGCAAATCAGCCCTTTTAATAATGTCTGAAACATCTTTGTCGCGGGTTACAATTGCTCTTAACCGCAACTGCTCTCCCTTTCCTGCCTGTGTAACGAGTTCTCTTGCGAGGATGCGGCCAATGCGGCCAAATCCGTATAATATGACATCCTTGGGAACAATCTTCTTCTTCTCTTCTCCTATATAATCCTTCAATTTATCACCTACAAAGTCCTTTGGATTGTTTTTGTATTGTTCTTTTTCATTCAGCCACTCAGATGTTAAACGGCCCAGATCGATTCTTGAAGGAGCAAGTTGCAGTTCCGAAAGTTCACTTGCAATCAATAATGAATCGTTGATAGTGATGGGTTTTTTTACAATCTCTTTGGCATACTGGTGCAATGCCAGTACCTGGCTGGCACTGCGGTCAATCATCTGATTTCTGAACATGATAAGTTCAACAGAACGATCGTACCACATTGAACTGAGTATGTGTATCAGTTCAATTGCGGACTTCTCCATTTGGATCCAGTTGTGGAGTCCGTTTTCATAATTCTCCTTTACTTCAGGAGCGGCATTCAGACTGTCGGTTGACATGATTATAGAGTTTATGGAATGGGGTTTACTTGCAGAATATTAATTAAAAAAGCCCGGTAAGGACCGGACTACAGACGTTACGTATTCGTTTATCCAAGATAGGCTTTCAATAAATTGCTTCTTGACTTATGTCTCAATCTTCTGATTGCTTTTTCCTTGATTTGCCGTACCCGTTCACGTGTAAGGTCAAATTTTGCACCTATTTCTTCCAATGTCAGACCATGATTCATTCCAATCCCAAAGAAAAGGCGGATTACATCTCTTTCGCGTTCGGTAAGCGTACTCAGTGAGCGGTCAATTTCTTTTTGAAGCGACTCTGTAATCAACAAATTATCGGCCCGGGGAGAGTCGGAATTTTCCATAACATCAAGCAAACTGTTATCTTCTCCGTTTACAAATGGAGCATCCATAGAAACGTGCCTTCCGGAAACCCTCATGGTATCTGTTATTTTGTCGGATGTCACCTCCAGCACAGTCGCTAATTCCTCACTGGAGGGTTCCCTTTCGAACTCCTGCTCTAATTTACTGAACGCTTTGCTGATTTTGTTCAGGGATCCAACCTGGTTTAAGGGCAATCTGACAATTCTGGATTGTTCGGCCAAAGCCTGTAATATGGATTGTCTGATCCACCAGACTGCATAAGAAATAAATTTAAATCCACGGGTTTCATCGAATCGCTTGGCGGCTTTAATCAGGCCCAGATTGCCTTCGTTGATAAGGTCCGGAAGACTAAGGCCCTGATTCTGGTATTGTTTGGCTACCGATACCACAAATCTCAGATTAGCCTTTGTAAGCCTGTCCAATGCAACCTGATCCCCCTCCCTGATTCTCCTTGCTAAACGGACCTCTTCTTCGGCATTAATGAGATCCTCTCTTCCAATTTCCTGCAAATACTTTTCTAATGACTGACTTTCGCGGTTGGTAATGGATTTAGTGATCTTCAGCTGCCTCATTTGTCTGGTTTCGGGTAGGTTTTAGGTGTTTTTTGTCTGGAAAAGCGTCCGGCAAAAGTATAACGAAAAACCCTTTATGTCAAGGGAGTGTCATAACAGAAAAAAGGCCTGCCGCAGATATTCAGCGGCAGACCCAACCTAACACATTAACACTAAAGCACCTTATAATCCGAAACCATAATACGCTTTGACACCGTTGGGATACACTCCCTCCATCAGCACGCCTCCTTTTTTCTTGGATAATATTGAATCAATATCACCAGAGTTAGACACCGGCTGGTTGTCGATGCGTTGAATAATAAATCCTTCCTTAATACCTGCACTGCGTAGTTTTCCGGCTCCAAGCTTTTTCACCTGAACGCCATTTTCTATTCCCAGTTTCGCCTGCATATCATCCGAAACCGGGTCGAGTTCGGCACCAAGTACATTGATAGCCTCCTCTTTCACGATTCCGGTGTTACCATTTTTATTACGCAGTGTTACTTCTACATTTTTAACAGTATTTCCACGATTCAGGGTAACTTCCACTTTATCGCCGGGGCGCAAGCGGCTAACCTGTTCCTGAAGTTCGGGTGTACTTGAAACGGCTACACCTCCTACTTTGGTTATGACATCGCCCTCCTTGATTCCCGCTTCGGCAGCAGCACCGCCTTCAGTTAATCCGTTTACATATACCCCTTTCATGGTTTTGAGGTCTTTTTCACGGGCCAGATCAGAATCCACATCCCTTATGCTGACACCTATAAAAGCGCGTTGCACCTTACCATATTCGAGCAAATCGTCAACCACTTTTCTTACAATACTCACCGGAACTGCGAAACTATATCCTGAAAAAGCACCTGTGTTTGAAGCAATGGCGGTATTGATTCCAATAAGTTCTCCGCTGGTATTGACCAGGGCACCCCCTGAATTACCGGGATTCACGGCTGCATCGGTCTGAATAAATGATTCTATCGGAAACTGCTGATCAGGCAGAATATGGATGCTGCGGGCCTTTGCACTCACTATTCCGGCAGTAACCGTAGAAGTCAGATTAAAGGGATTACCTACGGCCAGTACCCATTCTCCTACTTTAACGGCATCGGAGTTGCCAAAGGGCAGAAAGGGCAGGTCCTTCTCATCAACTTTTATCAGGGCCAGATCGGTAGATGGGTCCGTGCCAATTACAGTGGCGGTATAAGTTCGCTTGTCATTTAAAGTCACATCGACTTTAGTTGCATTTTCAACCACATGGTTGTTGGTGACGATGTACCCGTCGTTGGTGAGGATTACTCCGGAACCCGCTCCGGTAACCGGCTGAGGGTTCTGCATACCCGGATTTCCCCAGAAAAAGTCCCTGAAAGGATTATAGTTTTGGCTGCCATACCCCACAGAACCGGCATAAGTGGTTTTAACGTGCACAACGGCAGGAACTGTGGCTTCAGAAGCCGCTACAAAATCGGTTGGAGCATAACCTGTCATGGATGAAACAAAAGAAACCTTCCCCGATTCATCCTTTTGTATACCCCCGTTGAGGGCGGTAATTGACCGGTGACTGTGAACAGCATCATAGAAACCGGCACCGGCAAATCCGGCGGCGGCGGCAAGTAATCCAATACCAAATGCTTTGATTTTAGAAGTCTTCATTTTGAATGTATTTTAAATCAGATTGGTAATGTTCTATCGATAGTTTTTCAGTTTAGTGACACAAAATTATTTCAGCAAAATGAACGGTAAATGAAGATGCCGGAAGCCGTTTTTGAGCTACAGTATGAGGAATTGTCTGCCATTTTCACTATACATTATATAGTAAACGAAACACCCGTAATTCCATATTGTTCTCCTATTCGATTTTTTTCTTTGTATCTTTCAGTCGAATTTGAGAATCAGTTAAAAACACTTTATCAACCCCGTGAGCAAAGTAATTTTCAGCAAGTTCCATGGTACAGGGAATGACTTTATTCTAATTGATAACCGGGAGCAAAAACTGGTATTTGACAATCCGGAAGTAGTTTCTTTGATGTGTGACAGGCGTTTTGGAATTGGCGCTGACGGATTAATTATGCTGGAAGAATCGGGATCTTTTGATTTCAGAATGGTCTATTTTAATGCAGATGGGTATCCGGGCAGTATGTGCGGTAACGGAGGAAGGTGTATTACTGCATTTGCATCCAGACTGGGGTTGGTGCAGGGCGAAGCAGCCTTCGAGGCAAGTGACGGTTTGCATGAAGCATTTATTCTTTCGAAAGCAGATTCACAATGGAACGTTTCATTAAGAATGAATGATGTTACCAGAGTTGAAATGCTGGACGACGCATATATTTTAGACACCGGTTCTCCTCACTATGTTACCTTGGCCGACCATCTGGAATCACTGGAAGTTGAAAAGCAAGGAAGAATTATACGCAACCAACCACGCTTCAAAGAAAAGGGAATCAATGTAAACTTTATCTCCTTTTTGCCCGAAGGAACGGCAATACGTACGTATGAACGCGGCGTTGAAAACGAAACATTTTCATGCGGAACCGGAAGTGTTGCCGCAGCAATTGTGACCGAATTAAAAGGAAAGAAACATCCTGCGGGACCGGTAAGCATTCTGACACGAGGCGGTAATTTAAAAGTTAAATTTAAAACCGACGGAGACGAGTATACCGACATCTGGCTTGAAGGGCCTGCAGTGTTTGTATTTGAAGGAGCATATAACATTCCGGGAAAATGATTAATGGCAAAAAAATATCATTAAGAGCCCTGGAGCCGGCAGATATTGACCTGATGTATGAGTGGGAAAATGATACCACCATTTGGGAAGTCAGCGGAACACTGACTCCGTTTGCCCGTTATACTATGGAACAGTTTGTAAAATCTGCCAATCAGGACATTTTTACAACTCGACAACTCCGTCTCGCTATTGATGAGAAAACAACTAAAAAAAACAACCCGGTAACAATTGGTTATATTGATCTGTATGAATTTGATCCGGCCAATATGCGCGCGGGAGTCGGGATACTTATCGGAGATAAAGAGAGCAGAAGAAAAGGATTCGGACTTGAAGCGCTCAATCTTCTTTCTGATTATGCATTTAGAATTCTGAACCTGCACCAGCTATTTTGCCATGTTCATGTAAACAACGAAGCAAGCATACGTTTGTTTTCTTCAGCGGGATTTTCTCTTTCAGGTGAACTGCAGGATTGGACACTTCAGAATGGAAATTGGGTAAATGTATTTCTTATGCAAAAGGTCAACGATTTGTGAGGGTGATTAGTTTCGTAGCTTATTTTCATGAATAAATTTTTACTGACCGGAATTCTGGCAGCACTCATCAGCCTGAGTGCCATCAGATGCAGCGGACCTGTCGAAAAAAAAGCGGAATCATATGCATCACTTTCCGATAGCACCGGTTATGTGGGAATAAACACCTGCAGAGAATGTCACAGCTCTATATATGATTCATTCATCCGGACCGGCATGGGGCAGTCGTTTGCACATGCATCCCGGCAAAAAAGCGCAGCACTTTTCAACCATCAGAAACCGGTTTACGACTCCTTTAAGAACCTCTATTATCTTGCATTTTGGGAAAAGGACAGTTTAAAAATACGCGAATTCAGACTTCTTGGAAAAGATACGATCCACAACCGGGTTGAAACCATCTCATACATTGTTGGTTCGGGTCAGCATACCAATTCACACATTATTAATACCGGAGGTTACCTGCATCAGGCACCACTAACATTTTATACACAGAAAAAACAATGGGACTTACCTCCCGGGTTCGAAAACGGTAACAATACACGATTCAACAGAATGATCGGACTTGAATGTATGACCTGCCATAACTCATATCCTAAATTCGTTAAAGGATCGGAAAATAAATTTGAATTTGTCGACAATGGAATTAATTGTGAACGTTGTCATGGACCCGGTGAGAAACATGTTTCCGATAAGCGGGCCGGAAAAATTGTTGACATCACCACCCAAATCGATTATTCAATAGTTAACCCCGCAAAACTTGCAATCAATTTACAGTTTGATATATGTCAACGATGTCACATCCAGGGAAATGCTGTATTGAACGACGGAAAGTCATTTTTTGATTTCCGCCCGGGGATGGAACTCAGTTCGGTTATGAATGTGTTTATGCCGGTATTTGAAGGACGGGAAAACGAACACATAATGGCTTCACATGCCGAACGTCTTAAAATGAGTAAGTGCTACATTGAAACAATGAAGCACATCGGCAATGAAAAAGTACCTGCATTAAAACCTTACCGGAATGCCCTGACATGTGTCACGTGTCACAACCCGCATGTGAGTGTTAAAGAAACAGGAAATGCGGTATTTAACAACGCCTGCAACAACTGTCATAAACCGGAGAACAGCTGTACTGAAAAGCCTGAAATACGGGAGCTTTCTAAAAACGATTGTGTATCCTGTCATATGAAAAAATCAGGCGCTACCGATATTCCTCATGTCAGTGTTCATGATCACAGGATTATGATTCCGGTGGCAGCAGCAGCTGATACCGGCAAAAGAGTTTTTATGGGGATAGCCTGTATCAATAACACCAACCCACCCGCAGTTGCAAAGGGCAGAGCATTTTTAAATTACTTTGAAAAATTTAATTTCGGAACAGAAGTTCTTGATTCGGCTCATACCTATTTTCCGGATGCGACCGCTGCTGAAATAAAGATGCATTTTGATGATCTGGTCCGACTGGCCTATCTTGAAAATAAGCCAGAAAAAGTAATTCATTATGCCGAATCAGTACCCTTAAATGAGCAGTCGGATATTCAGAGTTACGATAATAAAGATGCCTGGACAGCCTACCGTATTGCGCAATCCTATCAAAATAGCGGCAACAGTGACAAGTCGTTGCAGTATTTTAAAAAAGCCTGGGAGCTTGCCCCTATGTATAGCGATTTTTCAAACAAATATGCAACGGCCTTGTTTAATTCCGGTAAGCCTTCAGAAGCCAGAGCTGTGCTTTCGGCTGCAGATAAGGAGTATCCTGAAAACGCTGCCATAGCAAGCAATTTGGGCTATATCTCCCTTGCCTACACCCGTGACACATCAGGAATAGCCGCCTATTATGACAGGGCTTTACAACTGGACCCTGATTATGTTCAGGCAATGCTTAATAAAACCGGGCTGCTTATTGCAACAGGCAAAACAACTGAAGCCGGCAAACTGCTGAAACAAATACTTATGAAAGAGCCGGGTAATAAACAAGCCCAACAACTCGTTACCATTCTTGCTCAAAAAACAAAATGAAAAAGAAGAAAAAATCCGGAAAGTCGAAAGCTAAACGGATTCTGTTGTCTGTTATAATTATTGTTGTTCTTTCTTTAGTGGTGGTGGGATATGACTTTTACAAAAAGGTATACGACCCGAATATCTCTACATGGGTTGGTAAAGAAAAATACATTTATATACCAACCGGGACCGATTTCAGCAGATTAATGCAACTGTTGAATGAAGAGGAGGTGCTTCGAAATTCCGCATCATTTGAATGGGTTGCTGAAAGGATGGGATATAAAAACCATGTAAAACCCGGCCGCTATCTGATCAGACGCAATATGAACAACAAGCAATTGGTTACACTGCTCAGGAGCGGTGAGCAATCACCGGTTAAAGTGGTAATTGAACACATTCGCACTCCAGCCCAGTTGGCAGGTGCTGTGGGAAGACAACTTGAAGCTGATTCGGTGTCCATAAATAAGTTGTTGAAAGATCCTGATTTTATGAGGAGTTATGGTTTCACTCCTGAGACCGCCCTCGCCTTTTTTATTCCTAACACTTACGAATTTTACTGGAACACCTCTGCAACCGGGTTCTTCAAAAGGATGGCTGCTGAATACAAAGCGTTCTGGACACCTGCAAGACAAGAGAAGGCCAAACAGGCTGAACTGAGTCAGACTGAAGTAACCATACTTGCGTCAATTGTTGAACAGGAAACCAGAAGGAACGATGAAAAGCCCATTATTGCCGGTGTTTACATCAACAGGTACCGGAAAGGATGGAAACTGGAGGCAGATCCGACCCTGGTATATGCAGCGGGTGATTTCGCGATAAACCGCGTATTGAATGTACACAAAGAAATAGACTCTCCTTATAACACTTACATGTATGCCGGATTGCCTCCCGGACCCATATGCCTTCCCGCGATCAGTTCTGTTGAGGCTGTGCTTAACTACCGGAAACACAATTATATGTTTTTCTGTGCACGGGAAGATTTTTCAGGGTATCACAACTTTGCAACCACCTATAACGAACATCTGGCAAATGCCAGGAAATTCCAGAAAGAGCTGAACCGGCGTAACATCAGGTCCTGATCATCGTATTCGCTTCAAATACCTATTTTTACGAGCCGAAAAGGATCCCCCCCATTATGAAGCGTTTCCTCCTGATTTTGATAGTTTTAGGGGCATTTTCCGGTCACACGGTAACAGCCGATCCGGTACCTGTGATGCTGATGCTTCGAAGCTCTGTGCAATCGGATACGAGTGGCTGCAATTTTGTAGAAGAGCTTACTGAGTTGATTTACAATGAAATAATGGACAACAAGGTAACCTTGTGGGACTCCCGTTCCATGGAAATCAGGATATCACCGTCGACTCTGTTGGAAATTGAAAAAAATTCAGGGGTTGGATTTAAGGGAATCGAAACCTTGTTTATTTACGAGACATGGGAAACGGGTAAAAAGGAAATCAGTACGAAAACCCTGGGATTCTCATTCACCCACAGAAGCGAAACAGGTGATGTTTCTTTTGGATATGTCAACTACCAGGATATTGAAAAATTATTGCTGAGTAAACGGATCAATACCAATGCTAACGGCATTTATAATTCAACCTATACTACTTATGTTCTTGGTAAAAAATATGCCTTTAACATTGTCCAGTTTAACGGGCAACAAATAAAATCACAAGGCGAATCAGACGATATCCTCAAAACGTATGTCAGGGGGTTGCCTTTTAACAGCACTCTGCTTGGTTATTACCCGCCCGATAAATTCGTGAGTTCCATAATTGACACGTATATGGAAGTCAGCGATCCTAAGGCCGACACAAGCAAAATGATTGTAAAGGCAATAGAAAATTACCTGACACAAAACGAAGAGGAGTTTTACAATATGGGAGGTGATAAAATTACCTCATACCTGCAAAAAAACAAGTTAAAGGTAACAAGAGTCGAAGTAAATGAAATGTGGAGAAAACTTGCCGGTGAATTGAAAATTGAAACACGATCAATAACCATTTATGTGAATGATTCCGCTCTGAAAACACTTTCGGCACAAGAGTTTGCCAATTTGAATATTTCAATCGCCGATCGTCCGCTTTCTGATCTCTTTGCCGCACGCAATTACAATTATATAATAACAAAAATTAACGCACAGGAAATTCGACGCCAGGATTCATATATATATCAAAGAGCATTGTTAAATGCCGAATGGAACAGGGTGATTGAGTACGTTCTTGGCTTTTAACAAACAGCCGATTCCTGTTTTAACATTATCAATCATAAAAATTACTTTAAGGAACAGACAGCAATCATGATTAAATTTGGTACCGATGGTTGGAGAGCCATCATTGCAAAAGATTTTACAGTTGAAAATGTTACACGTGTCGCAGAAGCTACGGCCAACTGGCTTGTTGACCGAAATAAAAATGCACAGGTTGTAATAGGTCATGACTGTCGTTTTGGTGGAGAACTTTTTGCTGAAACTGTTGCCAAGGTGATGTGTGCAAAAGGGATCAAAACTTTTTTGGCAAAAGGTTTTGTCAGCACACCGATGATTTCTTTTGGTGCTGTAACCTTAAAATGCGACCTCGGAATCATTATTACCGCAAGTCACAATCCTCCCGATTATAATGGCTATAAACTAAAAGGGCCTTACGGCGGACCACTGTTACCCTCTATGGTTGCTGAAATTGAGTCCATAATTAAACCGGCATCTGAAATCGATACTGATAAATTATCGCTGGAAGGATTTACCAAAGAGGGACTGCTTCATTACTCCGATCTTGAGACAATGTACTGTGAGCATGTGGAAAAAAACTTTGATTTACAAGCTATCAGGGACTCAGGACTGCAACTTGCTTATGATGCAATGTATGGAGCGGGTCAAAATGTGATGCGTCGTCTGTTGCCTGACATCACTTTTTTGCATTGCGAATACAATCCCTCATTTATGGGACAGGCTCCCGAGCCGATTCATAAAAATCTCAAAGAATTTTCAGACCTCATCCGTATTTCTGGAAATATAGATAGCGGCTTGGTAACTGATGGTGACGCCGACAGGCTGGGCTTTTATGATTCTGAGGGTAATTTTGTAGACTCTCATCATATTATTTTATTGCTGATTCATTACCTGGTAAAGTACAAAGGCATGAAAGGAAAAGTTTGTGTCGCCTTTAGTGCTACGCCACGGGTAAAAATTCTCTGTCAGCATTATGGATTACCTTATGAAGTTGTAAAAATAGGATTCAAGTATATTGCTGAGATAATGATTAATGAAGATGTGCTGGTTGGAGGCGAAGAATCAGGTGGTATTGCCATCAAAGGTCATATTCCGGAAAGAGATGGAATCTGGATGGGACTTGTGCTCTGGGAGTTTATGGCCAAATCAGGTAAAACACTCAATGAACTGATTGACGAAGTTTATGCCATAACAGGTCCCTTCTCGTTCGAAAGAAACGATTTACATATCAAAGAAGAAGTAAAACAAAAAGTTCTGGCAAATTGCCAAACCGGCAATTATAAATCGTTCGGTAAGTACAAGGTGAGCCGTGTTGAGGATATGGATGGTTATAAATACTTTTTCGAAAATGGCGACTGGCTTATGATAAGAGCAAGTGGAACGGAACCTGTTTTGAGAACGTATGCCGAATCAAACTCAAGAGAAGCTGCATTTGATATTCTTGAAGAGGGTAAAAAAACTCTTTTAGGTTCATAAGCGCTTAACTGACCGAAATTTTTTCGGACCATTGAAATGCTGTTTATAAACTGAGCCGGTAGTTTAATTTTATATTACTTGAAATTTGATTAAAGGTAAAAGTTTTCCGGCCCTTAAATACTGCCTTGTTTTTTTTGCATGGCTGATCATTTTACTGCATCCCGCATACAGCCAGGATTCAATAGGGTTTTGGGACAGGGCTCCTGAACAAATCCCGCAACGGGTAAGAGGCGTCGCCATTGGCCTTGGTTCAGCATATGCTGTATCAATGATTGGATTGTATTCGCTTTGGTACAAAGACTACCCCTCTTCTTCGTTTCATACCTTTAACGATAACGATGAATGGCTTCAGATGGACAAGGCCGGTCATTTTGGATCGGCATATTATCTGAGTAACTGGGGAATCAACCTCTTTCAGTGGACCGGTATGAATGAAAAAAAAGCGACCTGGATTGGTGGTGCCAGCGGACTGGCATTTCTTACAACCATAGAAGTGTTTGATGGATTTTCATCGGAATGGGGCTTTTCGTGGGGAGATATGATAGCAAACACTACCGGTTCGGCTCTGGCTGTAGGACAAGAGCTGGCCTGGAAAGAACAGCGCATCAAAATCAGGTTTTCGTGGCACCCTACCGATTATTCAGATTATAATCCTCAAATACTTGGCGATGGTTTTCCGGAAACACTTATAAAAGATTACAATGGGCAAACCTATTGGGCTTCGGCAAATATTTATTCCTTTTTACCAGGAGAAAGCAGGTTTCCAAAGTGGCTGAATATCGCAATCGGATACGGTGCCGAAGGTATGACACGTGCAGGAACCGATCCGTCAGACACCGAAATTCCCGGAACGCCTGAGTTCGAGAGGTACCGGCAATTTTATATTGCGCCTGACATTGACCTTTCGAAATTTAAAACAAACAATAGAGTGCTGAAAACTTTTTTTGGTGTAATTGGCTGTATCAAATTCCCGACTCCTGCACTTGAAATCAATGGAAATGATCAGATTAAATTTCACTGGTTCTACTTTTAATTTGTAATTAATTCCATTGACGTAAGAATTTAAAATTTCAACTCAAGGATCTGAAATGCATCAACGATGAAACCACTATTAAAACCAGGTGATAAAGTATCATTTCTGAATGAAAAACAATCCGGTATAGTTACCAGTGTAATCAATTCGGCATTGGTTAAGGTTGATATTGGAGATGGGTTTGAAATACCTACTCCGGTGAACGAACTGGTTCTTATCGTCATTGAAAGTATGCCTGCAACAAAACCTGAAGTTGAGTCAAACGTATCTCCCTCCCCAACTGTCGTCTCACGTATGACATTGTTGACCGTTGTTCCTGATGGCGATCTGACTTTCTTTGTAGCTCCGGCTGAAGGAGCTGCTGTAAGTTCCGGACCGGTTTGTATATTGATAGCAAATCGCTCGGGATTTGAATTTACCTATAGTTGTTTTGCATTGAAAAAGAAAGCCAAGTCAGGTATTAACAGGGGCATCGTGGAAAACAATAGTGTAGTCATTTTAGGCTCATTTACTCGTGAAGAGCTGATAGATATCTCAGGTTTTTTAGTTAATGGATTCTTTTATGCAACTGAAAATTTAAGTGATACAGGACCCGTGAGAAAAGAAGTTCCCGTATTAGCACCGGGATTCCAGGAGTCCCTTAAGGGTCCTGAAGGATCGTATGCATTTGCAAAGTCATTCACCCTGTTTCAAGCAGGATTAACAGCACCGGAAGACGCTGAATTATTAAAAGAAAAATTCAGCGGTTTAAAAGAGCGTTTCACAAGGGCACCACAAATGCAATCCGGCAAAAAGCGCAGGGAAAATACTGAAGATGACTCAATTCTTATTACGGAGCGGATTGTTGATTTGCATATAGAAGAATTGATCAAAGATGTTTCGGCCTTGTCCAACTCGGAGATGATCGGATTGCAGTTGAAAAAATTTCATTCCGAAATGAATGCGGCTTTGAAAGGGCATATAAAAAGGCTCATTTTGATTCATGGCGTTGGTAACGGCACCTTAAAAAAAACCATACGTGATGAATTACGAAATTATCCGGGAGTAGCTTTCAGAGACGGCGACTACCAGAAATTCGGAAGCGGAGCAACCGAAGTACTGTTCAGATAACAAAGAGCTCTTTAAACAGTATGATGCCGGGCAGACAGATAGCGCTCGGCATCGATTGCTGCCATACACCCTGAGCCTGCAGCCGTAACTGCCTGGCGGTATATGTGATCCTGAGCATCGCCGGCGGCGAAAACACCGGGGATATTGGTGCGGGAAGTTCCGGGAACCGTTACAATGTATCCCGTTTCATCTGTATCGATCCAATCCTGAAAAATTTTGGTGTTGGGCTCATGCCCGATAGCCACAAAAAAACCGGTAACATCCAGTCTTCTTTCTTCGTTGTTAATATTGTTTGTAACAATGGCAGC
>DASUFP010000065.1:0-7068 GCA_036274495.1 Bacteroidia bacterium | reverse complement strand
TTAAAGAGAAAGTGATTCAGAAACTGGGTTACATTCATCCAGTTGCCATCACCCGTTTCAACGTATTCGGTAATATCCTTTACTACATCAATAACTTTTTTGCCGGGATCAACTTTGGCAACTTCCTGTGAAAAATATCCGAACGAGACTGTCTCACCTGTTTTGATGCGCCCCTGATCGGGTTTAACCGATCCCATAATCATATTCAGCAGGGTGGATTTTCCGGTTCCGTTGGCACCAACAATTCCTGCCTTTTCTCCTTTCCTGAAAACGTGAGAGAAATCTTTAATAAGCGTTTTCTCGCCGTAACTTTTGCAGATGTTTTCAAACTCCAGAATCTTGCTTCCCAGCCGACCCATCTGCATGGTTATTTTCAGCTTTTGATCGGCTTTCTGAGAGTTAGCCTTTTCATCGAGATCGTAAAACGAATCAATTCTCGCTTTTTGTTTGGTTCCCCTTGCCTGGGGTTGCCTGCGCATCCATTCAAGTTCGGTTCTCAACAGGTTGCGGGCCTTATCAATTTCACGCCCTTCACGGAATTCACGTTCCTCCTTTTTCTGCAGAAAATAAGCATAGTTTCCCTTATAGGTAAAGAGTTTCCCGTTATTCATTTCGGTAATAGTGTTGCAAACTCCGTCTACAAAATACCTGTCGTGGGAAACAACCAACAGTGTTTTATTCAGATTTATCAGGTACCGTTCCAGCCATTCTATCATATCCAAATCCAAATGATTGGTAGGTTCATCCATCAGCAGTAAATCGGGTTCCTGAAGGAGCAGTCTTGCCAAAGCAACTCTTTTTTTCTGGCCTCCCGACAAGTTTTTAGCAGCTTGTTCTACATCAGTAATACCCAGCCTGGAAAGTATTTCTCTGGCTCTCGCCTCATAGTCCCATGCATTGAGTGCATCCATTTTTTCAATAACGGCATGCATCTTTTCCTCCTCTGCACCGGCTCCTCTTGCAACCAATTTTTCATATTCAGCAAGAATTTGAGCTGCGGGATGAGATGACTCCAGAATGGCGTCTATAACTGCCACATCAGGAGCTAATCGTGGATCCTGTTCCAGATAACCGGTGGTAATATCATTTCTGACGGAAACAACGCCATTGTCCGGAGTTTCATAGCCGGCAAGAATTCTGAGCAGTGTAGACTTGCCGCTTCCATTGGCAGCAATCAAAGCCATTTTTTGTCCCTTTTGCAGGGAAATAGATAAGCCCTCAAACAAAGGGGTTTCAGAATAGGATTTTGAGAGTCCTTCGGCGCTGAGGTAATTCACGGGGCAAAGGTACCGATTATCCACGTTTAAGCCTCTGTTTTTTATGGACGGTCAAGTGAAACTTTGAATGGGCTGTTCCGTAAAAATCCCGATGCATACTCCTAAGAACAATATGATTCGTCTGATAGCTATTGCCGGATTGGTTTTAACTATTGCGGCATGCGGCAAAACCATTGATAACACCGGAACCTGCAGCGATGGTATAAAAAACCAGGGCGAGCAGGAGGTTGACTGCGGTGGTCCCTGCCCGGCTCATTGTGCCAGCTGTGCCGATGGAATCCTGAATCAGGGCGAAACGGCAATTGACTGCGGCGGTCCGTGTGACCCATGTTATCCACGGTTTTCGGCTTTAATCGACAGCACAGACTGGTGGTCGACTTCCCGTAACGGCTTTCTCTTTTCTCCTACCGAAATACATCTTTACGGAACCGACAGCAATTATAACTTAACACTCATTTATTCGGGTCCCTTTGCTGCGGGAACAATTTCCGAAGGCCCTCTGTTCCGTGCCGAATTAAGGAACATTACAGGAGTTACCTTTTTGTCTGTAAGCGGCAGCATTACATTTACCACCTTTGATACTGCCGCAAGAACCGTTAGCGGTTCTTTCACTTTTGGTGCTACCGACACTTCCGGTGGCGGTTCGCACCAGATTGAAAAAGGTGTTTTTAATGTAATATCTTATTAAAGTCCCTGAGACTCCCCGCCTCTGTCTTTCAGGATACGATAAACGCCTTTTCTTTCCTCCAGCGCCATTTCAAACACATGAAGCCGTGCGTTACCGGGTTCACCTTGCTGATACCCTGTTAAAGCAAGGAAATTGAAACCGAGCTGTTCGAGGTCGTTTCTGGTAGTGGTTTTTTTTCCTCTCTGCAGGATAGTTTCAAGGATAACCTTGTTTTTGCGGGCCGCATACTGGGTTCTCCTGACTGCATTGTTATGGAGATGGTTTAGCTGATTGTGGTAAGTATACCTGCAACCATTTGAACAAAACTTTTTGTCCGTTCTGCCAACTACTTTGTAGCCGCAGCAGATACATTTTTTTTCCATGATTGAAAAGCATGAATTGGTGAAACAAAATTAAACTTAAGCGTTTGTAAACGTTTACGAATAAAAAATATTAAAAAAAGATTCCAACATTTGCAAAGTCATTTTTCTAAAAGCGCTTTTACGATTATGTACTTTTCAAAATTTTACACAAAAATAAAAATTTTCTTTTTCAAAAATTTCAAAGCTATGAATGCATTACGCAACAAAGTCACATTGATTGGCAATTTGGGCATGGATCCCGAATTCAAAGAACTCGATAGCGGCAGGAAACTTGCCAAGGTTTCGCTCGCTACAAATGAATCCTACAAAAATATCAAAGGCGAAAAGGTCTCAGAAACTCAATGGCATAATCTTATTGCCTGGGGTAAAACTGCGGAGTTTATGACCAAATACCTTCAAAAAGGCAGCGAGGTAGTTGTTGAGGGCAAATTGGTAAACCGAAACTATACTGATAAGGAGGGTGTGAAAAAGTATGTTACCGAAATCCAGGTAAATGACCTGCTGATTGTGGGAAACAGAAAGTGAGAGTATGTTTGAAGCGGGGGGCTGTTCCGGATGGGATAGCCCCTTTTTCTACATTAAATTGAAAGTCCGCATAAATTGAAGCAGTTGCTTTTTCGATGAGATTTTCAATGGTGGAACTCGTTTTGCAACCGGTAAGATTATTTAAAAAGGCATCGCAGTTTGCACTGTTCAGAAATTCATTTTCAATAAATCCAAAACCTCTGAACATGGCATTCTCAAATAGTAAATACCCCGATTCGTCCTCTTTTCGTCCTTTTTGAAGGAAAATGCGGATTTGTCTTTTATTTAAGTAGTCGTACACCAGCTTTTTCATTCCATCCTGATGTATTTCCATAGATACCTGGGGTTCGTTGACCGGTTTACCACAAAATCCGGCGTTGAGATTGTATGATTTAATCAATTCACTTAAAAAGGAGGTGGCCTTATGATAGAAATGAAAATGAGCCAGTCCTTTAATTTGTCTGCACGGCTTCGTTATAGCCAATTTGCCGAAATCCTTTTGATCGTTATAAGCAACAATGGCAAATTTTGGTGGTATATTTTTTTGTGCACTATTCATGAGCGGCCAGTATTCTCTTATTTCAGAATCTTCAAGAATTCCGGCAATTAATATGGTTCCTGTTTCTGTGAATTGAATGTGTTTCACTTTCGTCAGCAGCATGATCTTTTTAACGAGATCCCGAGAGGATCCAAAATGGTTTTTAACTCTTGACCGTAAGTTAATCGCCTTTCCGATATAAATAGGTTTTTTATTGTAGTCAAGGAAATAATAAACCCCGGTTGTCTCAGGAAGTTTATTCTTAATAAATCCTTTTAAATGAAACGGAACCGCTGTTTTGGTAATTCCGTTTATGACATCCTTCTCTTCCGTATTCAGTTTTGAATAAAGGCAGTCAAAACGTTCTTTGAGTTGATTGATTTTTGAACGGGTTGAAGGAATGGGATGGGATGAAGTTGGTTGCTTTTTTGCTTTAAATTTTATACCTCCTAATTGTTCTTCACCTTTTGACAGACAAAAAAAACTTAGCGGTTGATCAAATGCGATCCACTTCAATATGCGCTCAACCTGCATCAACTGGTGTTCATTTTCAATACAAACAACAGAGGTGTCTTTTAAATGACCTGAAACCCTGTTGGCAAAATCGCTCCGGCAATCTGAGGCAAAATCCAGGCTGAAAAAAAGGCTTTCAATTACTGCCCCGTAATGAACGCAGCGCATAGCAAATTTCAGTTCGGAGGAATTTCCGGTGTTTGATAGGGCTATGTAACAGGTTTTCATAGGAACAAAAAAGCCGGCTTAGCCGGCTTTTTTAAAAAGGCCTTTTAATTTATAACTTGATATACTTCAAGCGTGATGACCCATTAGGTGTTTTGATTTCAATAAAATAAATACCTGCATTAAAATCATGCAAATCAAATTTTCTGGAGGTAAACCCACTGCCGGTAACTTCAGATACCGTTTTGATCCTTGCCCCTCTTACATCGGTAAAAGTAAATTCAACAGGACCGCCCTGTACAGTATTCATGTTAAGGGTAACTTCTCCCTGTGAAGGATTTGGATACAGCACCGCCATAATTCCTGATCCATCCACATCGTTAACCGAAAGGGGCAGTTCACTGTAATTGATATTATCCAGGTAGGTGTTGTTTCCGTAATCCGTAACATTTACAAATTTCAATACAACATCACTGCCAATATATGCCGATAAATCAAGGGTGTCGTTTCTCCAGTCGGAGGCCTGTCCGGGAGCCCATGAGTTGGTTTGATTAAGAACTGTTGCAAGTCCGGGACCGACTTTCAGATAACCTGTAGGCGCAAACGTTACACCACAATCGGTAGAAATATCAATTCTTAAAGCATCGTTGAAGTTAGGTGAATAGGTTGCATTGGCGACATCAAATGTTACTATCGGGTAAATGGAAGCACTCAAATCAACCCGGATTGAAATAAGACCATCCTCTTCTCCCGGAACATTGTATGCGTAATTATTGATATATGCAGCATCGGTTTGATTTCCATTACTGCCGGTTACCTGAGCATTTACCCAGGTAATAGCTCCATCAGGATTTTCAACATTCCAGTTAAGCGGAGGAAAGGTCCCCGACTGGAATGTTTCCAGCAGCGGGACAGCAGCTCCAGATCCAACGACAATATAGGAGCTGATTGCATACGTGTTATTTCCAAAACCATTTGTAGCGGTAAGGGAAACATCATAAATACCCGGTGCTGTAAATTGAATTTGGGGATTTTGTGAAGAGGAACTGGTACCTCCGGTGTATGCGAATCCGGTTGAGGGGGTGATTACCCAATCCCACGATTGCGGACTGTTCACACTTAAGTCAGTAAGCGTTATCGTTTGTCCGGGACATAAATTAGTGGCTGATGCAATAAAATTGGTAACGGGAGGCGCACTAAGTTCGTAGATGTTGATATCGTCAATTGCCATATCACTTGTATAATCCGGGCCGGTTATTCCTCTGAACCGTATTGTTGCAATGCTGCCGTTAAATGCCGACAAATCAACAGTAGCCTGATGCCAGCTATTGCCCTGGTCGCCTGAAATGGGCGTCATTACATCCAGTGTCCAGATATCGTTTGAAAGTACATCAACATGTAAGGAGCCCATTGCCACTCCGTACATATGATACCAGAATTCGAGTTGAGGAGCAGTGGTTGAGGTAAGGTCTATACAAGGAGTAATGACTCTTGCTGTTCTGTTGAAACAAGCGGATGCTTCTGTGTACAGGTAATTGCCGGTAGCAGTTCCGGGATTATGATCAAAATCGGGACCGGTAGCAACAGACGCTGTGGCTCCTTCACTAACTCTCCAGTCGATATCATCAATAACCAGATTTTCATCATTAACCCATCCGTTGGTTAAACCACACACGGTTTGTTCACAATTAGTAGCCACCGAACAATTGGTGAAGGATTCGAAATTTTCGGTGAAGGGTAAGGATGCCAGCACACCCGGAACACTATTAATAACAATTGAAATGGTATCGTTATAATGGTTTCCGTCACCTGCGTAATCAGCCCATATCTGTAAATCGTAGGATCCGATTACGGAAAAATCGGCTGTTGCACTAAAAGTATAATTTGCGGTTGCAAAGGAGGTAATTGTTCCCGGAAATGTTTCGGACACCGGCGTGCCGCCATTGATCCTATAAAAAACCGGTATAGAGGAGATCGGGTTAACACCTGAATTTTGTAATTCAATCGAAATCTCAACTCCGGTTAGGTCATTGCAGTCAAGTAATGTTGTAGAGGCAGGAGCTACCAGTTGAGTGACTGCAGCATCGAGCTGGATAGGACAGGCAAAAACCCCTGGAGCTTTATAAATGGCATTGGCTCTTCTGCCCTTTGCATTGGCCGCGGAATAGGCTTTTACACTAAACCACTGATCAACTAATGGGTTGAGTCCCGTTAAAATTGCATAGGTACCGGTGGTATAGGTAACGGAATCCATATAGTTGGCACCTAACACACTGACCTCGTATCCAACTGCTCCTGTGACGGAACTCCATGAAAGTCGTATGGAATCAGGACAGGCCCAGTCAACAGTAATATTTTGAGGAAGGCCTATGATTGAAAATGCATCATCACTTTGACCTGTCACCGCCCCTCTGGTAACTCTGATTAATGCTTCAGAAGTAACGGCTGACGGAACCAACCAGTTGTAATAACGGGCATTGGCTGCAACTGCAGGAGCAATACTATTCCACGAGTTACCTAAATCGGTTGAATATTCAAGGTTAAAGGTTCCGTTGTTACCATAAGCATCCCAGCGAATGGTTTCTGTTTCACCGGGAACAAAACCCTCATATCCGATCGGGTATGTAACATTGACTTCATCTCCTCTGAATTCATAAACCAGGTAATAGGTTTCGGGTCCCTGCGGAACCATGAAACCATCGATGTTGATAGTATAAGAACCTGCAACCGGTAAGTCTATCGTCACCTGCTCAACATTGTTTAAATCATCAACCGCCCTTGTGGCATTGGCATTTAATGTTGCGGCATTGGGAGCTGGATTTAAAACCCACGGATTGTAAACGATACTGTTTGGATCGGTAACGGTCATGTTCAGATCATTTACAAGTGATTTTGCAGCGAGGGGATCTCCCTCAAAATCGGTCCAGTAAACCATAATACGAACCTGATTGGTTCCTGATGGAACAGTAATATTGTATGTATCGTTTCCGCCCTGACTGA
>DASUFP010000064.1:0-45418 GCA_036274495.1 Bacteroidia bacterium | reverse complement strand
CATAATAAACTACTAAAGCATGTACATCACTATTACCATCAATTACTATGGAAACATCCGGGTCTATGATATCAGTGCTGTAATTAAATACACTATAACCAGCTTGACTTCCAGAATTATAATCCCAACCTATTCCAGGTCTGGTTGCACTTAAATCATCCCACACAAATACTCTATATGTATTTGCCCCATCATCTAAATAATCATTTCCTGTATGGGTTGAATAAACTGCACTACTTAAAACAGCAGTTTCAGTGATTGCGGCACCAATAAACTGTGCAAACGTAACATTAGATGATAGTACTATTATTCCTATCATTAAAAGTTTCAAAAGTTTTTTCATGACTTATTTGTATTAAAGTTTGCATGCAATGTATATGAGAGTTATAACAATACGAAACCAGGTAATGGGATAAATTTTTGTCAATTTGCTTTCTCAATCATATATCATACAGCCCATCAGTGCTTTAAACGAAAATTATTCAATTGTAAAATTTTCAAAACTACAGGGAAACCCGTAGAAGAACATGTACGGGTATTCCTGTAGTTTTTGACCCATTTTTTGAATATCAACATCTTCAATTATATTCAGAACCACCAAAACCAATCGAAGCAACCTCGGTTAAAATCCTGAATTCTCTGCATTCATCAGAATAAATCGAACAATCAATTTCATCAGCTTCAGTACAAAAGAATATAACCGGATTCGACTTTCTGAATCGTTCAATTTTCAGAGAGGTTTAACGTTCATTTGAATCTCCGGTTAAACAAAAATCCGGACATTAAAAGTGTCAAATGCAGGTGCGATTGTAATTTGATTTGACCACATACAGTCCCGGAATTGCCGTGATTGTATCACTTTACACGTTTAACCGGAAACCTGCTTTGGTATGGAGTCCCCGAATTTTGTGCTATCGGAAAAAGGTCTTCACCTGATCAGTAATTGCCTTCAGATCCTGATCGTTCATGCATTTAAAATGACCTTTCGGACATTTATTGAAACCTATTTTGGAACAGGGACGGCAATTTAATCCCTGTACTTCAAAAATGCGACTCTCACCTTTACCTTCCGGCAAATAGGGTGTCATGCCAAAAGCGGGCACCGTGTTACCCCATATTGAAATGATTTTTTTTTCAAATGCAGCTGCAATATGCATCAATCCGGTGTCGTGAGTAATAACTACATTTGCCTGCTGAACTACAGAAGCCGACTTTGCAAGTGTAAATTTTCCCACTCCATTGTATACCTTGTCACCAACTGCCGAAGAAATCTGTCCCGCCACTTCTGCATCATCAGGTCCTCCCAGCAATACAATAGGAATGGCTGTTAAACGAATCAGCTCAATTATTCTGTCAGCAGGCAACCGCTTGGTAAAATGTTTGGCTCCTATTACAAAAACCCCATAACCGCTTCGGAACGGCTCCGGCAGTGAGGTAATATCAACCTTGTCGGCAGGTTCAACAAAGTAATCAAGACCTTTCCCGTCATTTGTAACCCCCAGTTCCAATACCGCTTTAAAATAACGGTCTACAATATGAACTTCCGGCAATCGGTTTACCTTAAAATTTACCAGGAGCCATTTTTGAATATTCAGCTTCGGAAATGAACCGGATGGAACACCCAATGCTTTTTTGATTCTCAGTGTCCGTGCATTGTGATGCAGATCAACTATCCTGTCATACTGCTCAGCCTCCAAACGGACAATCGTCTCCGACATCGATTCACCCAAAACAATCAGTTTGTCGATATAGGGGTTGTGTTCCAGAATGGAAGCAAAGGCAGGCTTTGTAAGGTAGTGTAACTCCGCTCCGGGAAGCTGATTTTTGATTGCCCTTACAACCGGCGTAGTGAGCACAATGTCGCCTATAGAGCTAAGTCGTATGACAAGAATTTTGGGCATAGTGAATGGTTCGCTGCAAAGTTAATCGGTTCGGTTAAACCGGGCAGAATTTCAACTATCTGTATAACAGGCACTTACAATCAAATATCAAATGTAATATCGGTTCTTTTCTTCAAACGGGATGATTTATTTAATTTTAATGCTGGAGTTCGGGCTCCGGCTTTCTTCATCCAACCAACCAAAAACCCTCAATAATGAAAATTTTAAAAACTATCGGAATTGTATTGCTGGGCTTGCTGGCAGCAGCAGCCATCGTTTCCTTTTTTCTTCCTTCACACATCCACGTTGAAAGATCAATTGTGATTAACAAAGACCAGCAGATTGTTTTTGATCAGGTGAACGATTTGCACCAATGGATTAACTGGTCGTACTGGGACAATATTGACCCCAACATGAAATCAACATTTGAGGGACCGGAGTCAGGCAAAGGCGCAAAGCACAACTGGAAGAGCACGCATAAGCAAGTAGGCAACGGTAGCATGACCATTGTTGAAAATGATCCTCCAAACAGTTTGATGACTGAATTGAATTTTGAAGGATGGGGTTCATCAATGGGAGGCTGGACATTTGATAAAGTGGAAGGCGGTACAAAGGCTACCATTTACATGGATATTGATTTACCCTACACAGGCAGAATTGCACCGGGCCTGATGATGGATAAATTTTTGGGAGAAGACTTTAACAAGACTCTCAACGGATTAAAAAAATGGGCCGAAAGTCAACCTGACAAACCCGAAGTCTCCTACCCTATTGAAGAAGTTGACGTACCTGCCGCAATGGCCTTATCGCAGCGCATCAATTGTTCCACTGCCGATATCGGTAACGTAATGGGACCCGCCTATGGTGCAATCATGGATTTGATAAAAAAGCAGGGACTGACACCATCGGGCCCCGCGTTTACCATTTACCATCACTACAACAAAGATTCTGTGGATATGGAACCGGGGATACCGGTTGATAAAGCCGGAAAAGCAGCCGGAGACATTCATCCGCTCGAACTGCCTGCCACACATGCGGCCCGCCTCGAATACATGGGACCCTATTCACAACTTGGAGGTGCCTATGAGTATATGGCAAAGTGGATGCATCAGCAAAACAAAACCATCACCGGTCCGCCCTGGGAAACATATATGAACGATCCCACAACAGAACCTGACAGCACCAAGTGGTTAACCTATATTTATTACCCTATTCAATAAAAACCCTCTTACGGATACATAAAAAAACCCGCAGAATCTGCGGGTTTTTTTATTCCGTTTTTACCTGAACAGCGGGTCCTCGCTTAAGAGTGTGCAACAAATAAATAAATGCCGATAAAAGTGCGAATGCCCCTGCCTGATGAAGTACACCCAATACCAAAGGAACAGCAAATAACAGTGTATAAACTCCCAGCAGGAACTGCACAACAACGGCACCCATTACTATATGCAATGCCAGTCGCTGGCGGCTATCCAGCATTGAAGGTGGTAACGACCTCCACCACAACAATGCTACACTTGCCACCACCAGCCATGCCGTGGTTCGGTGAATAAATTGAACCGTAGTCATATTGTTGATGAGCGATGAGATTCCTTGCGCACGGATCCCGTAACGTACGGCGCCGGGCATAAAATCGCCCTGCATATCGGGCCAGGTGTTATAAATCAATCCGGCTTTGAGTCCGGCAACAAAAGCACCGTAGATAATCTGCACAATTACCACTGCGAATACCAGAGCAACCCACCTCCTGTAATTTTTCAGGCTTTGTGTCGGTTCCAATTTACGGGCATCCAGAAGACCCATTGCAAACCAAAAGGTAAGTCCGAAGGTGGCGAATGCCGTTGATAAATGCAGTGCAAGTCTCAGGTGGCTGACACTGGGCCGGTCTACCAGACCGCTTTTAACCATGTACCACCCAATAAACCCCTGCAGTCCACCCATGGCAAAAAGCAACAGGCTTTTCCATTTCATATCTCCGGTTAACTGACGGGTAAACCAGAACCAGGCAAACGGCACAAGAAATACAACTCCTATTAATCTTCCTAACAGCCTGTGAATATATTCCCACCAGTAAATTTCTTTAAAATCGTTCAGCCCGAAATGTGAGTTGATCTGAACAAACTGCGGCGAATTCATATAATTATGAAATTCTTTCAGCCAGTCGTTTTGATTGAGCGGCGGAATAGTGCCGGTAACTACCTTCCACTCGGTAATGGACAATCCCGAACCTGTAAGCCGGGTGATGCCCCCAACAATTACCATCATAAAAATGAGAAAACATCCCGACAACAGCCAGAGCATTACATTGGCACGCGATCCGATGGATGTGTTGGTGGCTGTATTCATTCTTCAGGCTTTCTTACAACAAATTGCGCTGTATGACGGCTCCTTTGTTCCAACAGCACCTCTCTGCCTTCGGTAAGCATTTCAATGGTCGACGGGTAATAATGTCGGACCGTATACAACTGGAGGTCGTCGTTATACAAAACTTTAAAATCTTTTCTCAGAGCTGTAATCAGTTCCGGAATTCTCAACGGATCATTATCCATACAAACCGAAAAACTGATTGCAGAGTTTTGCATCAGGTTAATTTTAATTCCGATGTCTGCCATCAGCGTGAAAATTCTGCTCAGACTTTCCTCTGCAATAAAGCTGAAATCTTTAGCCGATATACTCACCAGTACCTGGTTTGTTTTAAATATAAATGAGGGAATCAGCGGTTTGGTCTGAAAATCGCGGCCAATGGCGGTTCCCTGCTGACCGGGATTCAGAAATGACTTTACATAAAGCGGTATCGATTTGTTCTCGATAGGTTTTATTGTTTTGGGATGTATTACCGAAGCACCATAGTAGGCAAGCTCAATGGCGTCGAGGTAGCTGATGCGCTCCAGTTTCTGAGCGTCTTTAAAAAATTTAGGATCGGCATTCAGTACTCCGGGTACATCTTTCCAGATTACAACACTTTCAGCATTCAGACAATAGGCAAAAACCGAAGCGGTATAATCCGATCCCTCCCTTCCCAATGTTGTGGTATAATTTTCGGATGTGCCGCCAATAAATCCCTGTGTAACCAACACAGGTGCTTTTTTCCATGCAGCTTTGGCAACGTCAATTATCTGCTTTTCGGTAACCGCCCAGTCTATGCGCCCTTCACGATAGGTGTTGTCGGTACGGATGCAATCACGGGCGTCGACCCATGTTGCCTGAACAAATGACATCTCGAGAAATGCTTCAATAATACGGGTCGAAAGGAGCTCACCTGCACTTACCACCTGATCATAAGAAAAATCGTATCCCCGCATCGGATCCTCTTCAAGAGCCCACTCCGTTTCAACAAAAATATTATTTACCAGATCATAAATCGGATGCTTTGCATCAGCAAACAGCTCCTCCATAAGCTGAAAGTGGAATTCTTTTACTCCGCTCAATAACTCAAGGCATCTGCCATCGCGTTTGTACCACGACTGCACAACCTCTTCCAGTGCATTGGTGGTTTTGCCCATGGCAGAAATAATCACCACCAGCTGCTCTCCCGAATGTTCTGAGAGTATGGAGGTAACATTCCTCACGGCAGCGGCATCTTTAACCGAAGCTCCGCCAAATTTAAAAACCCTCATGCAGTGGCGATATTTTGTATTTGCGATTCGGTAAGTTTACAGTTGATCCATTCCCCATCGAACGAGGCATTGTACTTTTTATAAAACCTGATAGCGGGTTCATTCCAGTCGAGTACCTGCCAGTGCAATTGCTTTGCTCCCAGTGCAGCCGCATGTTTTACAACTCCATCGAGCAACATTGCTCCTATGCCATTACCTCTGAACTGCTCATTCACAACAATGTCGTCAAGGTAAATCCCCTTGCCTTTCCAGGTAGAATATTTCATGAAATAAATTGCCATACCGGTTACCTTACCATCTGTTTCGGCAACAAGCAAATAAAAGACAGGGTGTTCACCAAACCCATCTTTAAGCATATCGGCTTCTGTATTAGTAACTTCTCCGGGCGCCTTTTCAAATAGGGCCAGCTCCCTGATAAGCTGCAGAACATCCGGAATATCACCTTTACGGCCTTTTCTGATTAGTGTATCCATAACTGAAAGCGGGTGCGAAATTAATCAATTATAAGTCATGCTACGAATGAAATTTTAAACTTGTAACAGACCTGCCGCGGCTCATTGCAAGGCTATTCAGCTATCTTTGCCCTATGAATTTATTTTACAGGGAAACGGGCACCGGACCTTCAGTTGTCATTCTGCATGGACTATTCGGCTCATCGGATAACTGGCAGACATTTGCCCGGGAGCTGGCTGCCTCAGGTTTCAGGGTATTAACAGTTGATTTGAGAAACCACGGACAGTCGCCCCATTCACCTGTTTTTGATTTTTCGTCGATGGCCGCAGATGTTGCCTCTTGCATCCAAACCACCTGCAAAGAACCCGTATACCTGATTGGACATTCATTAGGAGGAAAAGTGACCATGCAGCTGGCGCTTACACAACCCGGTTTGCTGCGCGGCATCACTGTTATCGACATAGCGCCACGTTATTATACACCCCATCATCAAAAGATTATTGCAGGACTAAAAGCCATAAATCTTTCAACATTACAATCAAGAAAGGAAGCCGAAGAACTATTGATGTCACATATTCCGGAACCGGGAGTGAGACAATTTTTGCTCAAAAATTTATACCGGAAAGAAAAAGATCAATTTGAGTGGCGATTTGATCTGAATTCCATTTCAGCATCAATTGAAAATGTCGGCGCGGTAATTCATTCCGCACATCCCTGTTTGCTTCCCGCTCTTTTCATCAGAGGTCAAAAGTCAGATTACATCGGCGATAACGACAAGAAAGAAATTGAACTGCTGTTTCCAACATCAAAAATTCTCACTGCTCCGGGAGCAGGTCACTGGGTGCACGCCGACAACCCCGAATGGCTGCTGCAGACACTGCTGCCTGAAATAAGAAAATGCACATCCTGAAAAAATTGAGAAATCAGATTAAACAATTTTCAGAACATTTTTTCTTTTCGAAACGCGATAACTGCATTCAGATAAACAAACCGGTTCCTCAATCATCAGGACATACTTTTTTTGCATTTCAAATCATCCAATAAGAATTTTGGTACAAATCATTTCAAATCATACAAGTTCAACACCATCGGCTTTCGGATCAGTATTCGAATGCCGTTTGTCTTTTGGGCTGTACAACATATATATGCAGGGCTGATTTCACCTCCGGCCGGTTTTACGGGTGCTGTACAAATATCAACAACAGGACTGCAGCCAAATATTCATTCCTTTGAAAGCGATACGGTTACCCTTCCGGGAGAGCTCTGTTTAAGTTTAATATGTGGGATTTGTTTCATGACTTCTTCATGAAGTAATCATGGTACTTTTGTGTAAATTTGCCCGCTGAAAGATCAAAACTTTACAATATGAACCGTGGACCTGTTTCAAACTTTATAGAATACCATTACCGTCATTTTAATGCTGCAGCACTTATGGATGCTGCTAAAGGCTATGAACAGCATTTGCTTGAAGGGGGTAAAATGATGATAACATTGGCCGGGGCCATGAGTACTGCGGAGCTGGGGATTTCTCTGGCTGAAATGATCCGACAAGGCAAGGTGGATATTATCTCCTGCACGGGTGCCAACCTTGAGGAAGATATTATGAACCTGGTAGCGCACAGTCATTACAAACGCGTACCCAATTACCGCGATCTGAGCCCTCAGGAAGAGTGGGATTTACTGGAGCATGGGTTTAACCGCGTTACCGATACCTGTATACCGGAGGAAGAAGCTTTCAGAAGAATTCAGAAACACATTGTAAAAATCTGGAAAGAGGCCGAAACAAAAGGCGAGCGCTACTTTCCGCATGAATTTATGTACAAACTCTTGCTTTCAGGAGCAATGAAAGAACATTATGAGATTGATGTAAAGCACAGCTGGATGATTGCTGCCGCCGAACGCAACCTGCCGATAATTGTACCCGGATGGGAAGACAGCACCATGGGCAATATTTTTGCTTCTTATTGCATTAAAGGGGAGTTGAAAGCTACTACCATGAAATCGGGAATCGAATACATGACCTGGCTGGCAGACTGGTACACAAAAAATGCATCGGGAAAAGGGGTCGGCTTTTTCCAGATCGGCGGTGGTATTGCGGGTGATTTTCCTATTTGTGTTGTGCCAATGTTATATCAGGATATGGAAATGCACGATGTACCCTTCTGGAGTTACTTCTGCCAGATTTCCGATTCAACTACAAGTTACGGTTCTTACTCCGGGGCTGTTCCCAACGAAAAAATCACCTGGGGTAAACTGGATATTAAAACTCCAAAATTTATTGTCGAATCAGATGCTACTATTGTGGCGCCGTTAATTTTTGCATGGCTGCTCAAATGGTAACATTGTAATAACACTACATTCACTGCAGTCTCAACATTCCCCTGCTGTCCACAGAAAACCATTCCAACATTAATCAAATAATCACCTTGCTCACCCCGCTTGTAATTATACCCACCTACAACGAAAAGGACAACATCGAAGCAATATTGCTCGAGGTGTTGAAGCAACCGGGTGATTTCCATATTCTGGTAGTCGACGACAATTCAAAAGACGGCACAGCCGCTATTGTAAAGAAGCTGATGGCATTGCATCCCACCCGTATTTTTATTGAAGAACGGGCCGGTAAGATGGGCCTGGGTACTGCATATATCCACGGATTTCACTGGGCACTGCAAAGAGATTACGGTTACATTTTCGAAATGGATGCCGATTTTTCGCATAATCCCGCCGACCTTCCCCGTTTGCTGGAGGCTTGCGCCGAAGGAGGTGCAGACGTAGCTATTGGCTCAAGGTACATTAAAGGTGTTAATGTTGTTAACTGGCCAATCGGACGTGTAATAATGTCGTACTACGCCTCCGCCTATGTCCGCTTTATAACCCGGATGCCGGTTCGTGATGCAACGGCCGGCTTCAAATGTTATCGCCGTGAAGTGCTGGAAACCATCGACATGGACCACATCAAATTTATGGGCTATGCATTCCAGATTGAAATGAAGTTTACCTCCTGGAAATCCGGTTTCAGGATTGTTGAGGTTCCTATTATTTTCACCGACCGGCGCGAAGGAGAATCAAAGATGAGTTCTTCGATTTTTAAAGAAGCCTTTTTTGGCGTTATTGAAATGAAGCTGAAAAGTTATTTCAGAACCTACACGCAGAAAAAGTAAAGCAGATCAGATAAATTTATCTCCCTTTGTCAGTTTCACATCGTTTACAAACTGCCTGATCTGTTGTTCATCTTCCTTCTTACATACTAAAAGTACATTGTTCGATTCAACAACAATGTAGTCATCCAGACCCTGAATTACTACCAGTTTATCCTTAGGCACATTTACGATACAATTCTGAGAGTCGTATAGCATTACGTTTTTCCCTACTACAGCATTCGCGTTCGCGTCGTGATGGATGTGTTCATAAAGTGAACCATAGGTTCCCAGGTCACTCCAGCCTATATCGGCGCTCATCACAAACACATTTTTAGCCTTTTCCATTACACCAAAATCAATTGAGATGTTGGTGCACTGCTCATAGGCTTTACGAATAAATGCAGCCTCTTCGTCACCTCCAAAATGATCTGCCGCTTCGCTGAAAAGCGCGCTGATTTCAGGAAGATAATCTTCGATCGCTTTTAATATCGAATTTACATTCCACAGAAAAATTCCTGCATTCCATAAAAATTCACCGGTCTTCAGAAAAAAATTGGCCATCTCAAGGTTCGGCTTTTCAGTAAAAGTCTTGACTCTTGAAATTTTATTCTCCTCCTGTTTTTTGTCGTCAATAAACTGAATGTAGCCATAACCTGTATCGGGCCGGCTTGGCTGAATTCCAAGCGTTAACAAGCTGCTGCTGTCGCCGACAAAGTCGAGACCTTTTTCAACTGCTTTAATAAATGCCGGTTCATCAAGAATTACATGGTCACTGGGCGCTACTATAATCCGGGCACCGGAGTTGATTGCCGAAATTTTATAGCTGGCATACGCAATACAGGGAGCAGTATTTTTCCGATAGGGTTCACTGAGAACTTGTGCGGGAGCGAGTTCAGGAATTTGATTCAGCACAAGCGACACGTACGATTCGTTTGTGACAACATAAATATTTTCAGGAGGACATATTTTAAGGAAACGCTCATATGTCTGCCGTATCAGTGTTTTACCGGTACCCAGTATATCGAGGAACTGTTTCGGGTTGGCATTTCGGCTCATAGGCCAGAACCGGCTCCCGATTCCGCCGGCCATTATTACGCAATAGTTATTGTTCATGGATCGTGATCAGCAGATGCCCCTTATGAAAACAGCATCTTTTTTTGAAAATCATTGCAAAGCAACATAAAAGTTTTTAAAAATGGGAGACACAGGAGAAGGAAAAAGCAGATAATCAGCTCAGAGAGGCCAGCGCGTCGCGCAGATTGCCCATGATTACAGGAATATCCTGCTTTTTAGCAACGCCAACCGAAAGTCGGTACCAGCTGCCATTTGTCTCAGAACCAAACGATGAGAAGGGCACTATTCCCAATCCTGCAGCATCACACAAAAAATTGGTTACATCTTCAGTCGTATGCAAAATAGCACCGGAGGCTGTTCGCATTCCAATTAAATCAAACTGAACGGTAAGATAGATTGCAGCCTGGGGAGCAATTGCATCAACATGAAACCCTTCACTGCGGAGTCCAAGAAATCCAAGATAAAATCCGTTCAGACGTTCTTCAATTTCCTGTCTGAAATGGTTCAGAAAATGGTGCACTGCATTTTTATTTTGCAGAAACCGGGCTGTTGCAACCTGTTCGGCCTTGGGAGCCCATGCGCCTACATGAGAAAGTATTGCGCGCATTTTACCTATGACCGACATAGGACCAAAGGCCCACCCTACACGTACACCCGTTGCAGCAAATGCCTTTGAAATACCATCAATGCAAATGGTATATTCCCGCAATTCAGGATTGAGACTGACAGGATCATGATGTTTTGAATTCCCAAAACACAATATCGAATATACCTGATCGTACAAAATAAAGAGTGGCCTGTCGGTACCGATACGGCGTTTGTTTTCATCAGCAACAAGCTTACAAATTTCCTGTAACGACTCCCGTGTGAATACTGTTCCGGTTGGATTTAAAGGGGAGCAAAGTGCTATCATACGCGCTTCACGGATATAAGGAGCCAGCTGTGAAGCTACCGGCATAAAATCGGTTTCGGATGTGGTTTCAACCATCACCGGTACGGCACCCGATAAATGACAATAGTGATTATTGTTCCAGGACGGTACCGGAAAGAGCACTTTGTCGCCGGGATTTATGAGCGCCTTATAAACTGCGTATATAAGCGGCCGTGAGCCACCGGAGATCAGCACCTCCTCCTGATTGTAATCGAGCCGCTGGTATTCTTTTACAAATTCACTTACCGCTTTTCGCAGGTCAGGCATGCCGCTGGCCATAGGATAATTGGTATGACCATGTTTGTAGGCGGAAATAATTTCTTCGAGTAATGTTGCAGGAATCGGAAAAACAGAAGGATCAAAATCACCAATAGTAAGGTTGTAAATTTTCGCGCCCTTTTTTATTTTTTCGTTGATTTCGTTCGCCTGTTTAATAATCTCAGAGGCTATAAGTGTATCAGCCATATCCGACACCACTTGCTGCATCACATTTTCAGTCAAAGCCATCAGTTTTTAAATTTTGGAGTTTTCGTTTTCTTTCCGGGAGCGCCAGATCCGGGCCGCACCACCTGAACTTCGGTAAGCGGGTTGATAAAATACTGGTGACGCGATTTTACACAGGTACAGCAAAAGTTTTTTTGCTTGAGTTCACCTTTAATAAATTCTCTTCCGGTACGTATTCTGAAATGGGTATTCAACCGCAGCTCTTCAAGCAGTTTCCATTGCTGGTCACGCTTATCGTATTTGCTGAGCGTTCTCATCAGTTCGATATCGCTGCAGCTGCTTGCGGCAGGATTCGAGATGTAATTGTTGATGGCAAGTACCAGTTCCCTGGGAAAGATGCCGCCAAACAATAGCGGAGTCATTATTTTTTTAAACTCATGTTTCCACTCCCTTCCATGAGGGTCAACTTTAAGGCGGTACTTGTTATAGGTAATCAGATGCGCCACTTCGTGCGTAAAGGTGAGCAGAAAGGCATATTTGTTAAGGTCGTGGTTGATGGAAATACGGTGCCCCTTTCCGTCGAAAGGAGGTCTGTAATCGCCGTACTTGGTATGCCTGCTGCGGGTAATACGTACCGAAATACGGTGTTCCGCTATCCAGTCGATGCACGAATCAAGTGCCTTTGCAGGAACGTATTTGGAAAATGCTGAGCGGAGTTCAGTAAGATTCACGGAAGAAATTCAGCTTAAAAACCGATAGACTAAGAAAGACGAAATGTAGGCCAAAACTCCCATAAATGCAAATTGAAAAAGCGGCCATTTCCAGCTACCCGTTTCACGACGAACAACTGCAAGCGTGCTCATACATTGCATGGCGAACGCGTAAAACAACATCAGCGACCACCCAACAGCCAGGTTATAGCGCGGAAGCCCCGTATCAGGGTTGATTTCGGCCATCATTTTCTCGCGTACAGTGGCAGTATTGGCCTCGGTACTGCCAACGCTGTAAATAGTCGACATGGTACCAACAAATACCTCCCGGGCTGCAAAACTGGTTATCAAGGCAATTCCAATTTTCCAGTCAAATCCCAGCGGAGCAATAGCCGGTTCCATAGCCCTGCCAATAACCCCTGCATAAGAAAGCCGCAGCTTTTCGGCCATCAGTTTATTTACTTCTGTTTTATCCAACTGTTCATTTTCCTGAAGTGCCGTGTTTACTTTACGGAACGAGTCGCCGGGTCCGGTTGAGGAGAGCACCCACAAGACAACGGAAATAGCAACAATTACCTTTCCCGCATCGAACACAAAAATCCGGATTTTTTCAAAAATAGCCAGCCCTATATTTTTCCACCTTGGCATTCGGTAAACAGGGATTTCCATGATAAAATAATCCCGTTCACGGCTTCTGATAATCCACTTGAGAACCAGTGCCGAACCTAATGCCGCTACAAATCCTATCAGGTACAGCGCCATCAGGACAAGGCCCTGCTGGTTAATGAATCCGCCATAGTTGTGCTGAGGTACTACTAATGCAATCAGCAGTGTGTAAACAGGCAGCCGGGCAGAGCAACTCATAAGCGGCGTCACAAAAATGGTGATCAGCCGCTCCTTCCAGCTTTTTATTGTACGGGTCGACATAATAGCAGGCACGGCACAGGCAACGCCGCTGATAAGCGGTATTACCGAACGCCCGTTTAACCCAAAACGACGCAGCATCTTATCCATCATAAAGCTCACCCGAGTCATGTATCCGGTGTCTTCGAGAATGGCAATGAACATAAACAACAGGGCAATCTGCGGGATGAAAATTACCACACCACCCAGACCGGCCAGCACTCCTTCGACAAGCAGATCATTCAAAATGCCTTTGGGCAACAGGTCATGAACCATTCCGCTTATCCAGGCAAATGCAGTATCTACCAGTTCCATAGGATAGGCAGCCCACGCGAAAACTGCCTGAAACAGGAGAAACATCACCACCAGAAAAATAAGATAACCCCACACTTTGTGAAGCAAAATATTATCGATGCGTTTGGTGAATCCGCGGTAATACCCTTCCTGCCCTGCGGCCGGAGTAAATGTAATGTCGCGCAGTAATTCGGTAATTTCCTTATACCGTTCCAGCGTCTCCACCGCCTGCATACGCGAAGGATCAAAATCATTCTCCTTTAAGGCGGCCCTTATTTTTTCAAGCTTGTGGGTGTGCGACTTAAAATAACCGATTGCCTCAAGATTGTTAGCAACCTGAAATGCGGCATAACTGCTGTTCAGTCGGACCTGCTGCCGGATGGCACCAACCACTTCAGGAGCAATTCCGGATGCATCAATAAAATCAGTGGCAGGAACCGGCAGTTCAATGGCAAGAGCCTTTTTCAGCTCCATTACCCCTTCACCACCCAAAGCATTCATTGGAATAACTTTAATGCCAAGGCCGTGCGACAATTTGTCGAAGTCGATTGTTATGGATCTTTTCCGTACCTGATCCATCATATTTACAACCAGGATACTCGGGATTTTCAGATCAACTATTTGCGAACAGAGGAAGAGGCTCCTTTTTAAGTTAGTGCCGTCGGCAACTATGATAACCACATCGGGATGAGATGGATTTGAAGGGTCGCACAGGACCTGAAAAGGAACCTGCTCTTCCAGCGTTTTGGGATAGAGGCTATAGGTGCCGGGCAGGTCAATAATTTCGGCTACCGTATGTCCCGGTTCACCGGCTTTGCCAATCTGACAAAAACCCGAACGTTTTTCTACAGTTACTCCCGGAAAATTTGCAATCTTTTGGTTTAGGCCGGTGAGCTGATTAAAAACAGTTGATTTGCCGCTGTTGGGGTTGCCCACTAGAGCCACTCTGATATTTCGAACCTGCACAGCCTGAAAAATATTGATGATTAGATATCAGGATAAAGGCCTGACAATAACGTTAAAGGCCTCGTGCATACGAATGCTGATGATAGAACCGGCAACCTGAATGGCCATTGGATCCCCCATGGGAGCCAACCGGTCAATGACAACGGTTTCGCCCGGCAAACATCCCATTTCGAGCAATTTAAGCTTCATTTCGTCATCTGTAAAAGCCTCAATCACACAGCTTTGCCCAACTTCTACTCCAGATAAGCGGGTCGATTGCTCACTCATAACGCAGTCTTATTTAGAATCATTCAAAATAAAATTATTGCGCTAAAGTAATGAAGAAATACAAAATGAAAGGATGATTTTAATCAGCCGACCCCGGGTGATTGGGAACATCGTGGTGCGCCAGTGCCCGTTCACTCTGATTCAAAGGTTTTTGACCGAATTTAGGGCAGTCGCATTTTTTTTTAAAAAGGCCGCATCCCGTCAGCATAACAAGAAACAGAAAACAGAGTCCGGATTTATAAATGCGGTGCATGTAAAAGGGTGTAATACGACAAAGGTACGTCAGCAACGGGCTCAAAAGGGTGAAAAAGCGATCGGAATCATTCAATTTCAATTGTAAGACAACAGCCGGGAATCAGCACACAGGCAAATATCACTAACTTTATCCGCGCATTCTGAACCTGTTTATGCAACTACTCACTCATCTGGGCCGCTACTGGTTATTAATAGCCAGTCTTTTGTCGAAGCCTGAAAAACTCTCGGTTTACCGCCGCCGGGTATTGGAAGAAATGGAGTCCATTGGAGTTGGATCCCTCGGCATTGTTTCGCTTATTTCCGTTTTCATGGGAGCTGTAATCACTATTCAAACGGTTTACAATCTTGTAAATCCGCTGGTGCCCATTTATGTTACGGGTATTGTAGCGCGCGACACCATGATTATTGAATTTTCACCAACCATTATCATGCTGGTACTGGCAGGCAAGGTAGGCTCCAGCATTGCATCCGAAATCGGAACCATGCGCGTCACCGAACAGATTGATGCGCTTGAAATAATGGGTATAAATTCGACTGGCTATCTGATACTTCCTAAAATGATTGCCGCCATTTTCATTACTCCCTTTCTGGTTTTAATCAGCATGTTTGTGGGAATCATGGGAGGATGGCTTGCCGGAGAACTATCAGGAGTTATCCCGTCAAATGAATTTATCAAAGGACTGCAATACCAGTTCATACCGTTCAACATCACATTTGCTATTATTAAAACGGTAGTATTTGCTTTTATAATTGTCAGCATCTCTTCTTATCAGGGTTTTTACACTCAGGGAGGAGCGCTGGAGGTAGGTCAGTCGAGTACACGGGCAGTAGTTTACAGCAGTGTGCTGATTCTTATTTTTGATTACATACTGACACAATTGATTCTGGTATGATTGAAGTCAAAAACGTTTCGAAAGGTTTTTATGGCAGAACGGTGCTGGATAATGTTTCGCACGTTTTTGAAAAAGGAAAAGTGAACCTTGTTATAGGAGAATCCGGTTCAGGAAAAACGGTGCTCGTAAAATGCATGGTTGGGTTGTTTGATGTGGACAAAGGCAGTATCGAATACGATTCGAGAAATTTTTCTGAAATGGATTTTAAAGAACGTCGTCCTATCAGAAGAGAAATAGGAATGCTTTTTCAGGGATCGGCACTGTTTGACTCTATGAATGTGGAACAGAATGTTATGTTTCCCCTGATGATGTTATCGAACATGCCCCTTTCGGAACGAATCGAGAAGGCAAATCTTTGCCTCCAGCGGGTAAACCTCCCCAATTCAAATAAACTTTTTCCTTCTGAATTAAGCGGCGGAATGAAAAAACGGGTTGCCATTGCCCGCGCAATAGCGATGAATCCCAAGTACCTCTATTGTGACGAACCCAACTCCGGGCTTGATCCAAGGACTTCTATAGTAATTGATGAGCTGATCATGGAGCTTACGGAGGAATATCAGACAACGACAGTAATAAATACCCATGATATGAATTCGGTAATGACTATGGGTGAAAACATCCTGTTTATTCACAAAGGGAAAAAATGGTGGAGCGGACGGGCCGATGAGATACTCCATTCGGGCAACTCAGAACTGGACGAATTCGTGTTTGCCTCAAAAATAATGCAGGGTTTACGCAAATAAGGGATTATTTCACTTGTTTTCCCCTCTTCCAAAAGTTTTAAAAAATGAGTACTTTTATACTTCATTAACCAATTTAAAAACCAATGCTATGCTTGCAATTACAATTTGCCTCACCTTATTAACCATTTTAGCCTCCCTCCATTTTCTGGCAAGGGTTAAATCGGAAAACATGGGAATGCTGATTCGCCTGATTACCTGGGGTGTCCTGATCACTGCCGGCGGCCTGCTGATTGTTCAGCTGGTTCGCGGATGCAACCGCTATCGTCACCGTAACGACGATTGCACCGAAACTACCTTCAGAATGGGTAACGGAATGGGCATGCACGGCGGCATGATGATTCAAAAAGAGATACGCCGTTCGCATGGCGGCATGCATGGGCAGCATATGGGTGATTTTGACGAAGAAGATTGCCTCCGGATGGGTGATCGTTGTATGATGAAAGATGGCAAATGCGTAATGCGTGATAGTTCTGATTGCTGCGATATGGATGCCACATGCCACGATGGAAAATCCGGATGCATGCCGATGGGAAAAGGATGTAATATGAAAGGGATGAGATGGGAGGAAAAATCTGATGCTATGGATTCTACTCACATGAAAAAGAAAATGATGATGAAAAAATAAACACCTGAAAAAATCAGTGATCAGGTAACAGATTCTGCGAGATCTGCATAATTATAAAATACCCGGACGAGTATAGCGTCCGGGTATTTTAGTTTAAAAGTGTTTCTTACCTATAGTGTCCTTTCCGGAGCAGCATTAGTGCCCGTTTTTCGTTCATGAACCATTTTTTTGAACTGTGTCACCCGTTTTAGTGGTGATTTTGTCATTTCATCAGAACTTTTTACTTTAACAACTTGTAAATCAAAACTCACATATTATGAAAATCCAGTCATTTCTTAATATTCTATTAGCAGCGATTATTGTTGTAATGGGGTTACAAATGCGCTCAACGGCTGATAATAAAGAAATTGATCTTGCATCCCTGGAACCTTCCGCACAGCCCTGCAATTATACTTCGATAAACGGATTTGCAGAACCTGAATTCATCAGCAGGGAATCGGCCTCAGCAACAGCAAACGCCTATGTACAAATGGCCAACAGCCGCTCCGATGACATTTATGGTGGCGTTTTGTCAAAATCGGTACTTGATTCGCTGATGTGCGGCGGTAATTTTAATGGTATCGCTTACCGTCTGGCAACCGACCCTACCGGCAGAATTTTAAAAACAGGTTCTGTTTTTATCATTGTCGGAGGTGTTAAAATCGAAAACGATAAGAACGGAAATCCGGTAATCGTATCCGCATCCTCCAATAATTATTCACCTAATCTCTGGTGTCCTACTAATTGTCTTAACTTTTAAATCCTACTATCATGAAAGCTCCCCTAATTGTTTCATTGATTGCCGTGGCCGGATTATCCGTTTACTCATACAGTTTGTACTCTGATCTGGAAGTAAAAACGCTGGCAGCGGAAAGTTGTTCAGCTGAACTGGAAAGATGTAAATCTGATTTGGCTGCAATTGAAGCAACTACAAAAGGCTATGCACCGTCTGTTGTTCTTACCGATGACAGCGCCTACACATATGCCGTGCAATTTAAGGATGCATACGGATCAACCTGTGATCATATAACCGGAGGTGTATTTACAAAAGATGCCTTTACTGCACTATTCACCAATCCCGATGTCAATGCGGTTGCGTATGCCATAGGATTGGATGCAACAGGCCGGGTAATTCCGGGAAAGGCGAAAGGGCTGTTTGTATTACTTTCCGGTGTAAATATGGTTGAAATCAGTCCCGGTGTTTGGGAAGCCAAAGCGGTTTCCGTTTCAAAGTATGCTCCTAATAACTGGTGTCCCGTGAATTGCCTGCAGTATTTAATCCATACTGCAGACGGCAGGACAGAACTCCGTTAACGGGAAAATTATTGTTTACTTTTTTTTGACAAGATTCAGTTTTTGAATCGGGTTCGAAATATTAAATCAGGTTACTAAAATTATGCTCTGTAAACCGGGCCTATGTTCTTTTTGTCGGTACGTGATCTGTATTATGATCGCGGGAATTCTACTGCCCCTGATAATAATGGGTCAGCCGGTGAAGCAACCTGCCACCGGCGATTCCATAAGCATATTACTGAATATCAGCGAACCTGATACTGCTCAGATAGAATTGTTGATTTCACAAACAAACAGGCTGGTAAAATTCAGCACCAACGATAGTGAGGTTCTGAAACGGGTGCTTGAAGTGCAGGATAAGGTACTTGCGTCCGGTTACAAACCCGGAATAATCGCAATAAAAAATACACTCTCAACAGTATACCTAAATTTATACAACACTTCAGCAGCATTGCGGTCGAGTATGGCAGCTTTTAACGTTGCACAAAAACTGAACGACAATAAAGGCCTTGCAAGGGCATCGATGCAAAACGGACTCGCCTATTACCTGCAAAAGAGTTACGAAAAATCAATTACTGAATACACTAATGCTTCCGGATATGCATTACAAGCCGGAGACAGTGAAATGCTTGCCACTTTAAAGTATCTGATTGCAATTGATCTGACCCAATTAAACAGATACAGTGAGGCTATTGAAACATTTAACGAGTTGCTGAACCTGGATGCCACCAAGGCCGATACCCTGCGAACGAACCAGATTAAGGTGTATATGGCCGAAGTATTTTTAAAGCTGAAACAGCCTGAAAAGGCAATGACCTATGCAAACCAGACACTTGATTATTTGAGTGCAACAGACAACAAAACAGGTATTGCAAAATCGGAAATAATAATTGCCGATGCTTATAAAATGCTTGGAAACATTGCTGAAGCAAAACGGGTTGTCTCTCATGCGGCACTTCTGGCCGACAGCATCAATGAACAATCCGTGGCTTCTGACGCCTATTATTCATTGTATCAGCTTGCAAAGGAAAGCGGCGATTTTTCGGACGCCCTCCTGTATTCCGAAAAGTATCATAATTTGAAAGACACACTTTTCAACACAGAAAACTCCCGGATTATAGCGGGTCTCGAGTTGCAACAGCTTATTTCTCAAAAACAAAATGAAATTTTACAACTCGAAAACCAAAAAAGAAATCAGGAGCTGCTGTTAAAAGGCTCCGTACTTATTGGTTTATTGTTTTTGCTCCTCTTTATCCTACTCTACAGCCGTTATTTAATTCGTCAGAAAGCAAACCGCGAACTGGCTACAGCCTACGAGCATCTTCGCAACACCCAGGAACAACTTATCAGCCACGAAAAAATGGCAAGTCTGGGGCATCTCACAGCCGGAATTGCCCACGAAATTAAAAACCCGCTCAATTTTGTAAATAATTTTTCGGCAATGGCACTTGATATCATTGCCGACCTAAACCTTGTTGAAAACGAATCGGAGAGAAAAGAATTGATGAACGATTTGCTGGTTAATCTTCAGAAAATAAATAAACATGGTCAACGTGCCGACTCCATCGTTAAAAGCATGCTTGAACACAGCCGAACCGGTAATGCCGAAAAGACGTTTTACAATCTGAATACTCTTATTGAAGAATTTCTGACATTATCGTATCAGGGCGTTCGTGCATTTTACCCCTCCTTTACCTGCGAACTGCAATTTATTCCGGATAAAAACCTGCCTGAAATTTTAATTGCCGGACAGGAAATAAGCAGGGTTTTGATTAATATTTTTAATAATGCCTTTTATGCCCTACACAAAAAACAAGTTGTTGAACCTGATTTCAAACCTTGCGTAACGGTAAAAACCGGACATACCGATGAGATGGCTGTTATTACCATACATGATAATGGAACCGGCATTCCGGCTAAAATAAAGGAAAAAATCTTTGAGCCATTTTTTACAACAAAACCCGCCGGCGAAGGAACAGGACTTGGATTAAGTATAAGTTATGAAATCATTACTGCCCACGGCGGTAAAATGGAAATAGCTTCCGAAGAGGGGCAATTTACTGAATTCACTATTAACCTGCCATTGCAATAAGAACAGGTAAAACAGTCCTGCCGTACGAAACGGATGTGCGTTTGGACTTTTATAACAAATTGATTTCCGGTATTGGGGCTCCGGTGTTATTCCTTATCTTGCAGCCACATTTTTAGTACTTTTATCCGGCACAACTAAACTATGGAAATTGTACTTGTACTCGGACTGCTTTGTCTGGTAATTATTCTTTTTGCTACTGAAAAATTTACGGTAGATATAGTTACTGTCGGGCTGCTGATTGTGCTCACTTCACTGGGTATTCTTACTCCTCAGGAGGCTTTTAAAGGATTTGGCAGTGATTTTATAATAATGCTTGCTTCCATTTTTGTTGTAGGAGGAGCCATGCAAAAAGCGGGCGTACTTGATATCATAGGTGAACGGTTCATCCGAATTCCCAAAAAGAAGCTGAAATGGATTCCTGCCTATATTATGTCGACAGTTGGGGTGACTTCGGCCTTTATGAATAACACAACTGTTACCGCTATGTATGTTGCTCCGATTGCGGGTATGGCTCGGAAATTACGCATCAGCCCTTCTAAATTGCTGATGCCGGTAGCTTTTGCTTCCATCCTGGGAGGCACTTGTACCGTAATAGGCACCTCCACCAATATTGCCGTTAATGCTTATTTGTCGAAACACGGTTATCCGACGTTCGGCATGTTCGACTTTTCACTTATAGGCCTCGTTATGTTTCTGGTAGGTCTCGTGTTTATGGCTACAATTGGTATCAGGATCTTACCCGGGAAACGTGATGTTGACATGGTTAAGGAACTGGAAGGCAAACATTATTTTACTGAAATACTTATAAAGCCCGACTCTCCTATTGTTGGTCAAAAAGTACGTGACACACTGCTTAGTCAGCTTGGCTTCAAAATACTCAATATCATTCGCGACAAGCAAAACAGCATCGCCAACGGCTATTCGGTAATTGAGGCAAATGATATTTTGCTTGTTGAGGGAAATATGGAAGAGCTTATGAAGCTCCGAAAATACAATGGAATAGAAATATATACCGAAGCACTTGCAAGCAAGGACATGGAAACCGAGGACATCCGGGTAGCTGAAGTATTTGTGATTCCCTCCAACGACTTTGTTGGTCAAACCATAAGAGAAGCTCAGTTTAAGCGAAGATTTGGTTTGCTGGTAATGGCTATTAACCGTGAGGGGCAGACGCTTTCCGATAAGATAGGAGATATTGAAATAAAAATCGGAGACCGCCTCCTAATACAGGGCCCTTCGGTAAACATACAGTTCCGTAAAGAAAGAGGCGACTTTTTGATAATGCAGGAATTTAATTTTGATCCCAAACGATCGAAAAGAGATGCTTTACTTACCGTATCCTTTTTTGCAAGTGCCATTTTGCTGGGTGGCATGGAATTGATTCCCGTTTCTATCGCCTTTATGCTCGCTGCTTTTTTATGCGTATTATTCAAATGCATTAAACCCGATGAGGCTTATCAGAAAATAGAATGGAATTTACTGGTACTTATTGGAGGTATGTCGAGTTTTGGTATTGCGATGGAGAAAACAGGCACTGCCCAGTTTCTCTCCGATCATCTGATTGCAACGTTTATCCAGTTCGGACCTCTTGCCGTACTTGGTGCTTTTGCCATATTAACGGTCTTTCTTACGCAGCCCATGTCAAATGCCGCTGCTGCAATGGTGGTGCTGCCTGTTGCGTTACAGGCGGCGAATACCATGCATGTGAATCCCATAACGTTTGCACTTACAGTTATGTTGTCGGCGTCGGTTTCACTTATTACTCCCTTCGAACCGAGTTGTATTCTGGTATATGGTCCCGGTAATTATAAATTTATGGATTTCTTTAAAACGGGAATGCTTTTAACAATCATTTTAGTCGCCATTATTTTAATCATGGTGCCGGTTATGTATCCGCTATGAGGATATCGGTTGCCTGAGGATTATTTAAAACTCAGAATACTGTTATTCTTGATATATCAGGTATTGATTACCTTTGAATTTCAGAACTATTCTTTTGGCAGCTGTTAATTCATACTGTGCTTTTATCCGCTCTTTGCCTGCAGAGGAAGAGAACGTCCACCGGCAATACCACGATTATCAGTATGGTTTTCCCCTGAAGGATGACAATGAGTTATTTTGCAGACTGATACTGGAGATCAATCAGGCAGGCCTCAGCTGGACCACCATCCTGAAGAAGCAGGATAACTTCCGCAGAGCCTATCATAACTTTGACATCAGAAAAGTAGCCCGTTACGGCGAACGCGACTTCAACAGGCTGATGAATGATGCAGGCATTATACGTAACCGTTTAAAAATAACCGCAGCAATTGAAAACGCTAAAAGTGTGTTAAAACTTCAGAACGAATTTGGCAGTTTCAAAAAATGGATCGATCACCATCATCCGATGAAAAAAGAGGAGTGGGTAAAACTGTTTAAGAAAACATTCCGTTTTACCGGAGGTGAAATAGTGAATGAATTTCTGATGAGTACCGGTTATCTGCCCGGAGCCCACGACCCCAAATGTCCGGTTTATAAACAATTGAAAAAACAATCGGTAAGAATAAAATAATTGATTTTTTATCTGCTTTACCAAATAATATTCATATATGTACAAACTGTTAGTAGTACTATTAATTACCGGTGAGCTGTTTGCTGTCTCATGCAGCGCTCAGGATAAAGGCCATGCATTGTATGATCCCTCAATAAATGCCATGCATCAAATTGACTCACTTACCATTGTTGCCAAAAATCAGCACAAACAAGTGTTGCTGCAAATCGGGGGAAACTGGTGCAGATGGTGTCTGATGTTTAATAAATTTTGTGAGAATGATGTAACTGTAGACTCCATATTAAAAGCCGACTATATTGTAGGACACATTAATTACAGCAAAGAAAACCCCAATCCCGAAACCATGCAGCGCCTTGGGTATCCGCAACGGTTCGGTTTCCCGGTGTTTGTTATTCTTGATGGTGAAGGCACCCGCCTGCACACGCAAAACAGTGCCTACCTCGAAAAAGGCGAAGGTTATGATTCCAAAAAAGTGTCGGAGTTTTTATTACAATGGAACCGGAAATCCGTCTCCGGGGCGGGTCTCTGAGGGTCGTTTTTGTAACTCGAGCCGTGATTCAATGTGTGGTTCTGCTTGCTGCTTTTCAGTTCTCCCAATTATCAGGATAGGTGGTATTTCTTCAAGGTTTATATGCAGAAGCCAGTAACAGTGTTGTTAATATGAAACTTTCCGGAAGAATTGTCCGTTCAGAACAACTCGATACGACTCCCGGAATTACCTATCATGCACTTGACCTCAGCGATTTGAGAAAAGGCATGTATCTCATCAAAATTCATGATCAGTCCGGCCGAATGGAGACCATCCGTATCGCTGTCGAATAATTCCTTCGATCCCAATAAAAAAAGGGCAGCTGTTGCTGCCCTTTTTTATAATACTATAAAATTTTATTTAGCTGCTACCAGCTCTTCCGAATATGAATTAATATCGGGACAAGTGCACATCAGGTTTCGGTCACCAAAGGCATTATCAACCCGTTTGACAGATGGCCAGAATTTATTTTCGTTCAGATAGGCAACCGGGTAGGCTGCTTGTTTGCGGGAGTAAGGGTGATTCCATTCGTCAGCGGTTAGCTCGGTAACGGTGTGCGGCGCATTTACCAGCACATTATTTTCACGAGGCATCTCACCGTTTTCAATTGCACTTATTTCTTTTCTGATAGCAATCATTGCTTCACAAAAACGATCAAGTTCCTCCATTGGCTCACTCTCGGTTGGCTCTACCATCAGCGTACCAGCAACCGGAAACGAAACCGTAGGAGCATGAAAACCGTAATCCATCAACCGCTTTGCAATATCAGTAACTTCAATTCCTGCCGACTGCTTAAATGACCGACAGTCAAATATCATTTCGTGCGCCACTCTTCCATGAGTTCCTTTGTAAAGAACAGGGTAATAGGTTTCGAGACGTTTCATAATATAATTAGCGTTCAATATTGCAAGTTCCGTTGCACGTCTCAAACCGGTACGGCCCATCATACGGATGTAACCATAAGAGATTAATAGAATACTTGCGCTTCCCCATGGAGCTGCCGATACGGCACCGGCAGTACCTCCGTTTTGAATAACCGGGTGACCGGGTAAAAATGGGGCCAGGTGCTTTGCAACACCAATAGGTCCCATACCGGGACCACCTCCGCCGTGAGGAATAGCAAAGGTCTTATGCAGGTTCAGGTGACAAACATCGGCGCCAATCATACCGGGACTGGTAAGTCCTACCTGGGCATTCATGTTGGCACCATCCATATAAACTTGTCCGCCGTGTTCATGTATGATAGAAGTAATATCGCGGATAGATTCCTCATATACACCATGCGTGCTGGGATAAGTTACCATCAAAACAGCCAAATCATTTTTATGCTTTTCGGCTTGCGCTTTTAAATCGTGGATATCAACATTTCCTTTATGATCGCACTTAACAACCACCACTTTCATTCCTGCCATAACTGCACTTGCGGGATTGGTACCATGTGCCGAAGAGGGAATCAGCGCAACATTGCGGTGTCCTTCGCCTTTGCTGAGAAAATAATTACGTATCACCATCAATCCGGCATATTCACCCTGTGCTCCGCTGTTTGGCTGAAGGCTGACTGCGTGAAAACCGGTAATGAGACAAAGATCGTGCTCCAGTTCCTTTATTACCTGGAGATAGCCCTGTGCCTGCTCAACAGGAACAAAAGGATGTATGTTGCTGAATGCAGCCCAGCTCAGCGGAACCATTTCGCTTGTTGCATTCAGTTTCATAGTACATGAACCCAGCGGAATCATTGAATGCGTGAGCGAGAGATCTTTATTTTCGAGTCTTTTAAGATAACGCAACATTTCCGATTCGGAATGATGCGTGCTGAATACCGGATGAACAAGAATTGGTGATTGTCTTGACATGAGGTGTTCATCATTCAGCAAAGCGGAATTCATGTCGCTGTCGATACCTTCCGTGTTAAACTCCTTCCCGGCAGCCTTTGCAAAAACTGAAACTATATCCAACGCATCCTGATGTGTTGTAGTTTCATTCATACTTAAAACAACACAGCCGTCTTCAGTATACCTGAAGTTCATTTTTTCGGCGAGCGCTAACTTCCTTATTTCATCAATATTATTACCAATACGGATTTTAACGGTGTCAAAAAAATCGGGCGATTCAACATGATATCCGAATTGCCGCACACCATGGGCAACAACCAGTGCCCTGCGATGAATCTGACGTGCTATGGCTTTTACTCCTTTAGGTCCGTGGTATACGGCATACATACTTGCCATTACGGCCAGCAATACCTGCGCAGTGCAAATATTCGAAGTGGCCTTGTCGCGCTTGATATGTTGTTCACGAGTTTGCAATGCCATTCGTAACGCACGATTACCGTTAGCATCGACACTCACACCAATAATTCTTCCCGGAATTTCCCGCTTAAATTCTTCATGGGTTGCAAAAAATGCGGCATGCGGACCACCGTATCCCATAGGCACTCCAAAACGCTGCGAACTGCCAACCACACAATCAGCGCCCCACTCCCCGGGAGGTTTTAACATTGCCAAACTTAATAAGTCTGCCGCCACTGCTACTTTAATTTCGTGTTTGTGAGCCGCAGTGACGAGCTTACTGTAATCTCTGATCTCCCCATCTTTTCCCGGGTACTGCAACAACATTCCAAAGAAGGTAGTGTCAGGTGAAAATGAATTTACATCCCCCGTTACAAGTTCAATTCCTATCGGAGCCGATCTTGTTTTAAGCAGATCTATGGTTTGTGGAAAACAATCTGCGGCTATGAAAAATTTATTTACACCGGCAGCTACCTGAGACCTGCTGCGCAAGCTGTAGAACATGTGCATTGCTTCGGCAGCAGCTGTTGACTCATCAAGCAGTGAAGCATTGGCAATTTCCATTCCCGTCAAATCGGTAATCATTGTCTGGAAGTTCAGCAGTGCTTCCATTCTGCCTTGTGAAATTTCTGCCTGGTAAGGCGTGTAGGCTGTGTACCAGCCCGGGTTTTCAAGGATGTTCCTTTGTATCACACCCGGAACAACCGTGTTGTAATATCCAAGTCCGATATAGGTCCTGAAAATCGAATTCCTGAACGAAACTTCTCTTAACATTCGCAGGTATTCCTGCTCGGTCATCGCATCTTTAAGCGGAAGGTTGCCCTTGATGCGGATAGAAGCCGGTATGGTTTCGCTAATAAGTTTTTCGAGACCGTCGGCGCCGATATAATGTAACATTGCTGCAACCTGATCCTTGTCGGGACCATTGTGCCTTTCATCGAAACTGTAGTATGCCATGGGAAATTAGAAGGAGATTTCTAAAAGGGTCACAAAATTAATGAATTAAAAGGATATCGAAAATATGTGTATTGGTTTGATTATTAAATACTTGATAGATTAATAATATTCAGATATATCCCTCGGTGATCGGGTTTTGATTTAGTAATTTTGAGGTTCCAACCCTCCCGCGATGAAACTAACCCGATTTTTTCTGATCAGCCTGCTTATCTCACTTTTTGTTTCTGAAGTTTACTCCCAGGGCACTATGCTATATCTCAACGGCAAAACAAAGCGTTTTATGACTGCTGAAGTGAAAGGCGATTTTCTCATTTACCGTCCCGAGGGTCCACATAAAGACGGAATAAGAAAAATGGAAAAATTTGATATTTTCTCTTTGCAGTTTGACGATGGTACCGAGCAGATCATTTACGAACCCGATACCACATACGGTGACCCTTCTGTTGAAGAGGCCAGGGAATATGTGAAAGGTGAACAGCTTGCCGATAGCATCTACAAAAAACCAATGAATCTGATTGGTGGTATTGCAAGCGGTGCGGCCGGAAGTATTCTGGTTTTTTATGCACCCATTGTTCCTGCCGTTTATGCTACTACAATAAGCCTGTTTACTCCTCATATGCCAAAAAGCCAACTGGAAAAAGAAGTGCGGTCGGAGGATTTTATTGCAGGATATGAGCGAAAAGCCCGAAACAAAAAAACCAAAAGTGCCCTGCTGGGCGGCGTAATAGGCTTAGGTGTCGGCTTAAGTATTCTCGCCGTCATTCAATAATCCAATGATAAGATGAACAGTAATAAGTCATCGGCTTCTGAACAATTTTCCCCGCTTTTTATTGCAGGATGTGCCGCACTTATGTATGTTGAAACATGTAAGGTTGGCAACTATGCTATTGACCGGCCTGCTCTGGCTGCCGTTTTTATCGGTGCATTACTGGCATACAGTGTCTCGAAACTGAGAATTCATTTTCATTTTGGCTCCGGTAATCCTTCGCTTGTAACCGGGCCGAAACATCATCTGATTACCGCTGTTATATGTGCTGCATCCTTATTCCCATTAGCTACTTTTCTTGAATTCAGTCAGGCCTTGTGGCTCACCGCCGCTGCGGCCTGTTCCTTTATGTATATGATTCCCGTAAGCGTTCAGCAGAGTAAAATAGGAAGCTGGCGCAGTATTTTTTTACTTAAGAACATTATGCTTTCTCTTGTGTGGACAATAGCAACGGTAATGGTTCCTGCCGAAGCAACATTTGGAGCTATGTCCACACAGCCGCTGCTTTTTATTGTAATCAGAAGATTCCTGTTCATTTATTGTCTTGCTACACTTTACGATATCCCTGATACCAGTGACGATAAGCAGGGTAATGTGAAAACGGTGCCTGCTATTTTTGGTAAAAAATCTGCTCTGGTACTTGCTGCCGGCGCCCTGCTTGTTTTTTCCATATTTACGCTTGCCGATAGCTACATCCCTGCACTTACAACATTGGCCTTGCTGCTTTCGGCAGCTTTCGCCGGATGTATTATGTTTATTAAAAACCCATCCCGTTACCGTGACAGCTATAAACTGGTGGTTGACAGCGCCATGGCACTTCAGGCACTGTTGGTGTTATTAGCTTCGGCATGATTATCCTCATTGCTTCGGTCGTATAGTTTGCTTTTCTTTGCGGTTTATTGATACATTATGAATTATGAGAACAGCGCTGCTTTTGCAGCCGGAATGGATAAAAATGATCCGCTTGTTTCATTCAGAGACAACTTTTATATCCCCCAAATAAACGAGAAAGAAGCCGCCTATTTCTGCGGAAATTCTCTCGGCCTTGAGCCTAAAAACACAAGAGACTTTTTATTGGAAGAGCTGGAGGACTGGAAAAAGTTTGGTGTAGAAGGACACATTCACGCACGACACCCCTGGTTTCCCTACCACGAATTTCTGAGAGATGCAACTGCCGGACTTGTAGGTGCAAAAGCGAAGGAGGTAGTTGTAATGAATTCGCTGACTACCAATCTTCACCTATTGATGGTCTCGTTTTACCGTCCCGACAGCAAACGATACAAAATCATTTTCGAAAACGGGCCCTTCCCCTCCGACCGGTATGCTCTTGCTTCACAGGCTGCGTTTCATGCATCCCGCGGAGGTTCACAAATGTTTGACCCATCAAAAGCGCTTATCGAATTAAAACCCAGAGAGGGTGAGTCGTGGCACCGCACCGAAGATATACTCGAAACCATCGATCAGCATCGCGATGAACTTGCACTGGTAATGATTGGCGGCGTGAACTATTATACCGGACAGGTTTTCGACATGCGTGCTATCACCGCCGCGGCACATGCGGCTGGCGCACTGGCAGGATTTGACCTGGCGCATGCCACAGGAAATATTGAATTGAAACTTCACGAATGGGATGTGGATTTTGCAGCATGGTGTTCGTATAAATACCTGAATGCCGGACCCGGAGCTGTTGCCGGTGCTTTTGTGCATGAGCGGCATGCCAGCAATCCATCACTGCCGCGCTTTGCAGGTTGGTGGGGCAACGACCCTTCAACCCGTTTTAGCATGCCCGATGAGTTTATCCCGACCACTGGAGCCGATGGCTGGCAGCTGAGCAATGCTCCGGTCCTTTCTATGGCTGCGCTGCGCGCATCAATGGAACATTTTGAGAAAGCGGGAATGGATCGTCTTACCACAAAAAGCAAATTGCTTACCGGCTATCTCGAATTTATTATTGGTGAGGTAAACAAATCCTGCGCAGGCAAAAATACAATCACTGTTATTACCCCTCAGCATGCCAGAGGTTGCCAGCTTTCGCTGATAATCGGAAATCACGGAAAAGAAATTCACGATGATTTAACCGCAAACGGAGTCATCTCCGACTGGCGCCATCCGGATGTAATACGCGTGGCTCCGGTGCCACTTTATAATAACTTTACGGACATTTATCATTTCGGAATTTTACTCAGGAATGCAATAGAAAAATTCAGTTAAACATGAGCGCTAAAGAAAAATCAGTTGCTATACTCGGTGCAGGACTTGTTGGTTCGTTACTTGCAACATATTTGTTAAAATACGGATATAAAGTAACCATTTATGAACGCAGACCCGATATGCGAAAAGATGTGATTTCTGCAGGAAGATCTATTAACCTGGCGTTATCAGATCGCGGCTGGAGAGGACTTGCAGGTGTCGGATTATCTGAAACGGTTAAAAAGGTTGCAATTCCAATGCATGGCCGGATGATTCACAACGCTGACAGCTCCATTAATTTTCAGCCTTACGGAAAAGAGGGGCAGGCAATTTACTCTGTGTCGAGGGGCGGACTCAACTGCCTGCTGATGGATGAGGCGGAAAAAAGAGGTGCTGTCATTCACTATAACGAACGGTGCACAAACGTTGATTTGAATACCAACACTGCGCAATTCGAAAATCAGTTATCAGGGAAAAAATCGGATGTGAATGCCGATCTGGTTGTGGGCAGCGACGGAGCTTTTTCGGCCGCACGTTTGAGTCTTATGTTTACCGAAAGGTATAATTATTCACAGCAGTATCTGGAACATGGATACAAGGAACTTACAATTCCCGCTAATGCCGACGGAACACACCGCATCGAAAAAAACGCTTTGCATATCTGGCCAAGAGGCTCATTTATGCTGATTGCGCTCCCAAATCTGGATGGCAGTTTTACATGCACGTTGTTTTTACCGTTCGAAGGAAAGCAGTCGTTTCAGTCGCTCGATACAAACGAGCGGGTGACATCTTTCTTTAAAGAGACGTTTCCTGATGCTGTCACGCTGATGCCCACTCTTGAGGAAGATTTTTTCAACAACCCTACCGGATCACTGGTAACAGTTAAATGTTTCCCCTGGACATGGGGCGGCAAAGGTATGCTGATTGGTGACGCTGCGCATGCGGTTGTTCCCTTTTACGGACAAGGCATGAACTGCGGCTTTGAAGACTGTGCCGACCTTGATATGCTGATTAACAAGTACGACCACCACTGGAACCAGATACTTCCCGAATACGAACAACTGAGGAAACCATCGGGTGATGCGATAGCCGATTTGGCAGTTGCGAACTTTTTTGAGATGCGCGATCTGGTAGCGCATCCCGACTTCTTGCTTCGTAAAAAAATTGAAGCCCGGTTCAGCAACAAGTATCCGGGAAAGTGGATACCACTTTACACCATGGTGACTTTCAGTGATCATATCCCCTATCATGTGGCCAAAACCGAAGGAAAGCGACAGGAAGCGATCATGGACCAGGTGATGCGTACACCCGGCATTGAATCGAAATGGGATTCGGAAGAAGTAGAGAAATTGATACTAGACCGTTTGGGTTAAAAACGGATTGTACTGTTTTTCGAAACCAAGGGTAGTGGGTTCACCATGTCCCGAATAAACTGTTACCTCATCACCAAGCGGCATAAGTCCGGTTGTAATACTTTTAATAAGGGTTTCAAAATTCCCGCCCGGTAAATCCGTGCGGCCTATACTCATCCTGAAAAGGACATCTCCTGAAATCAGGAACCGCTGCGCTTCATTATAAAACGAGATACTTCCGGGACTGTGTCCGGGTGTGAAAATTACCTTCAGCGAACTGTTACCAAATGTTACGGTATCGCCTTCGGCAAGGTAAGCTTCCGGAGCGGGCGAAGGACTCATCTGAATGCCGTACATCATGCTTACGGCCGAAGAGGAATCGAGCACCTGTTGTTCGGTGGCATGTATGAACAATTTGAGTCCGAAGCGGTCGGCCACAAAGCGGTTTCCAAGCACATGATCGATATGGCAATGCGTATTAAGGAGTAAAACCGGGCGCAGTGCGTTGCCGGTAATATAACGGGCCAGCTCCTCCTCCTCTTCTTTAAGGTGGCATCCGGGATCAATGATGACACATTCCCCTGTGCTGTCGGACAAAACATAGGTGTTTTCCTCAAACGAATTGAATATGAACGACTTAATGGTTATCATTGGGAGTAAAACAATCAATTGAATCTATACAAAGGTACAACACCACGGTGGTGTATAAAAAATGGCGGGGAGCGTATCTTCAAAACTACCCCCCCGAGTGTTTTGAAGCGCTCCCCGCCTCTGCTTATTTACTTATTTAATTCTTTTTCAGTCTCCTCCGGTTTCTACAATGATCACACCTGTGTCGGTATAGGTGTAAGTGCCGGTTGAGATAATGGTTTCCGCCTTGTTATAGGCATCCGGATTGTCCTTTTTAATTTGTTCTTCAGTACTGCCGGAGTCAACGTGTACCCCCAGTGCAAGCAGGATTGCAATCAGTAAGTCAATCATTTTGCGATGTTAAAATTAGAGTGAGACATAAGGTTTTCAGGTATCATTTTACAATGATTTGTAACACCTGTTTTAATGCCCATATATACTTGATTCAATAATAATAGTTACATTTGAGTAAGTAAATCAATAACTTATTGACCCATGTCGCTGAAAATTTTACAGGAATTATCTTCAGTTGTAACAAAAGATGTGAAAAAGGACCTTTTCAAATCCACTAAAAAGGGTTCAAAAACTGATCAGCTAATCAAAACCATTGTGTCAGATGGTTCTATTGATGAAGAGGCATTGTCAGCTAAAATTTACTCTAACTCATTGACTGGCAGATCTTTTGATATGCTGAAATCAAGAGCTAAAGAACAACTTATCAATGCCATTTTTCAACTTGATACGAAGAAAAGGTTCAAAAGTTCTTTCGACAGAGCCTATTATACAGCATGTAAGGAATTGCTCGCGGGTTTGATATTATTGAGACAAAACCGGGAAAATGCGGGATTACAGCTGATCAAGCACAGTTTACAGATTTCAAAAAAGCATTATTTCACCGAGTTCACATTTCAATCATTAAAGATTCTCAGGTACTTCAGTAGCTTTTCAGGTTCACGTATAAATTTCAGGAATTATAACAAACAACTGGAAGAGACCCTAAATGTTTTGAAAATAGAGTCTATGAGTGATCAGCTAAACCAACAAATAATATTGCATTTTGGATCATCGGCAGCATCACAAATTGACCTGGACATATTTTTAAAAAAGTGTTATGAAAAAGCTCAGACACTTAACCAGGAATGTGATACCTATTCGACCCGAATGAATATGTATAGAATTGGGATTCACTATTTCGATTCAATTAAAAAATATGAAAATCTAATTATGTTGGCCGAAAAATGTGAACAGTATTTAAATAGAAACCCTCACCTAATCCAAAAAGTCAGGATCGGCGAAATGAATTTAAATAAACTTTATGGAAGTCTGCATTTACGAAACTTAAAAGACGGAATTAAATATGCCCAAAAATGCGAGTCCTTATTCAATTACGGCTCATTGAATTTTCTGATTTTTAATGAATACTATTTTCTCTTATGCCTGCATACTAATGAACCTCAAAGAGCCGAATCAATTTATTATTCTGTAATACAACATTCCGGATTTAGTAATTACCCACAGCGTAGCATAGAAAAATGGAAAATATTTGAAGCATTTCTCCATTATACGTTACCGGAATCGAATGACAAAAACAAAAAATTTAATACTGCCCGATTTGTAAACGAGGTGCCCATTTTTTCTAAAGATAAGGCAGGGTATAACTTTTCAATTATTATAGCTCAGATTATTTTACTCATAAAGAACAAGGATTATGAGAGTGTGGTAATGCGAAGCGATTCATTAAAATTGTACGCAGCCCGCTATATCAAAAAAGAAAAAAGTCCCCGCAGCTACTACTTTCTGAAAATGCTCCAGGTAATGATCAAATATGATTTTGATCCGGTTAAAACCGAAAAAATTGCGGCTAAATTTTTCGACAAACTGAAAGCTACCCGGCTCGGAGAACAAAATGAACTGGAAACACTGGAGGTGATTCCTTACGATTTGTTATGGCCAAAACTGCTCGACCAGCTGAGGAACTGATACTGCAGGGGTAAGATCGTGTATTTCGCATGATTTAATTAATACCTTTATTCCAGCAATGCCCCGGCCATGAAGAAAGCTTTTTTACTTACTATCGGCTGCTGTTTTGTCCTATCGACAGGATATTCCCAGCAGGTAATCAACGGCATCAGCTTAAGGGTGAGTAATGTGTGCGAACCATACGGACAAATTACAGGCTGCAATCCCCCATCGGGCTCAGGTGCTTCGGCTAACTTTGGCAATGGCGGATGTATAGGACAATCGGCCTATACACTGCTCGACTCAATTGAATTGCCGGGTCCGATGACCTATTTTAACATTGACCCGGATCAATCCATAAATACAACACCTAAATATTTATGTGCCGGTGACGCAAGTAAATTGCTCTTATATACCACCTACATCTCCACTCAAAATATATGCGATGCCATAACAGCACCTGCAGATACCTTTTTACTTGACAGCATCGTTAACGCAATCCCAACCGTTAATTTACTTTGCATCATAAGAAGCTCGGCTATAACGGATAATTTTATCGTTTTTCAGCCTCCCTCCCAGGTGCCGCTTTTTTCTATGACTCTTAATATGAAACCCGGATTGCTGGCGGTGAATTTCCAGACTGCAGCCGTTGCCGGAACTGATACAACAGGAACCGTACGGCTCAACACCATTGATCTCTCAACAGGACTTGTAACGCACGATACCCTTCTTGGCCCCCCGGCCGATAACCCCGTGCGTATTGAAAACAATGGAACAGTCACAATTGCATCGTCACCGGGAGACACCCTGATAACAGCAACAACTTATAACCTGAACACACAGGCAATTTCCTACTCGACCATTTATGCTAATTCAGGTTTTAACACCGGCGATTTTCAATTCGGTTATTTTCATTATCAGCCTTTAACCGATCCTAACGGAAACAACGATGATAAAAAGGTATTTGTTTATGATCTCTTTTCCATGACGCCTTACAATACCTTTAACATTAACCGCAGACTGAAACACCTTATTTTTACATCGAGCAACTATGGTTATTATATGCATGGAGTTGAAGAACCTCCTCTTGACAATCATGTGCTGGTTTATAATTACTTCAATTACCAGCCTGCAGATTCCTTTTACACTCCGGGCCCGGCCGATTTTATTGTTTCCGATTTCAGATGCTTTGTAAGCACACCTGAATATGACGACGACCTGGTTAAACTAAAGGTTTATCCAAATCCCACAAACGGAATGGTGAATGTTGAAGCCTCCGGACTCATTTGCGGCCGCGATTACAAAATGGAGCTGATGGATAACATGGGGAAAATAATCGTGGCCGAAACCATTCACGCGAAAATGTATCTGGAAATTCCGATGAAAGAATTACCGGCCGGAGTATACTTTTTGAGAATAGAAACCCGGCGCGGACCGGTTTCAGAAAAAATTGTTAAAATGTAACGGACAGCCATTGCTGTATGTAATAATTTAGTAAACCCGTTATTAAACCCGGTTGTACATCATTTCGATTTTGTAATTTGGCTGTCAAGTTTTTTGGAATATGCTAAACATCAGACCCGCCTCGAAAGCCGACGTGCAGCGCATCACCGATATTTACAATGATGCTGTCCTGCATACTACCGCCACATTCGACCTCGAAATTCAATCGTACGAAGACCGGATGAACTGGTTTAACAACCACGGCAGACGCCACCCTGTATTAGTAGCCGAACAGGAGGGAAAAGTGACCGGCTGGGCAGCGCTGAGTAAATGGAGCGAACGGTGCGGCTATGATAACACAGCTGAAGTAGCCTTTTATATTGATCCGAATTACAGAAACCAGGGCACCGGAAAAAAACTGCTTGAAGTTCTTACCCTAGAGGCGGACAAAATCGGAATGCATTCATTGGTTTCCAGAATCACAGAAGGCAACCTGAACAGCATTCACATTCATGAACTTTACGGCTTTCAGCACATTGGTGTAGTAAAAGAAGCAGGTAAAAAATTTGGGAAATACCTCGATGTACACCTGATGCAAAAACTGTTTCCGCATAACCCCTGAGGGATATAGGTTATGAAGGTTGTACTAAATGCTTTCAGAGCTCAAGGATGCCGTTTTTATACACAGGCATCGGGAACGGGTTGTTTTTTGTGAGCAGAGGACCATCGAGGTCCGCATAATCGGCGAGCGACGACAATTGAGCAGCTGCCGTTATTCCGCAACCCGACTCCGACATGCTCCCTATTAGTACATGCAACCCATAATTTCTTGCCTCCCTTATCATTTTTAGGCCCTGGGCCAGCCCTCCGCATTTCATAAGCTTTACATTGACACCATGAAAACCCTCTGATACCTGTTTCACATCGGCAGGAGTCTGCACCGATTCGTCAGCGTAAAGCGGTAACGGACTTTTCTCTTTAAGCCACTTCATTTCACTATGCAAATATTTCGGCAAAGGCTGTTCAACAAAGAGAACCGATTGCCCCGCCAGGAAATTGATCATTTCGAGTGCAGCTTCTTTCGTGTGCCAGCCCTGATTGGCATCCGCACAAAGGGGTAAGTCAGTTTCCTCTCTGATGGTTCTTATTATCTCCCGGTCGTTTTCGCCACCCAGTTTTACTTTCAATAGTTTAAAACCTGCCGCATCAATCAATTTACGGCGAATAGCGGCCTTATCGCCCATTCCTATTGTGTAGGTACATAACGGAAGCGGGTAATCAGGTACTCCTAATAACTGCCATACCGGGATGCTTTGCATTTGTGCAAATAAATTGTGCATTGCAATATCGGCGCAAGCCTTGGCAGCATAATTACCCTGTTCAAATTCCATCAGCCTGTTAAGCAAAACTTCCAATCCCTCGGAAATATCAAATGCACGAACCATAAATCTTTCTAAAAAGTCGCATACGGTCTGCTGTGTTTCCGGTAAATAAGGAGGTAAACTTGCTTCACCCCATGCAACAAACCCCTGATGTTCCAATTTCAGAAATACCAGGTCTGTACCATTGCGGGTTCCGTGCGCTATGGAAAAAGGTTCTTTGAATTCGAGGTAATAACGGCTGAGCGCGAAAGTCATTTGCAGATACCGCTGTTTATTTCCATGTGGTAGTCAACATCATTCTTTCAATATCCGATCTTAAAAAAGCGACAACAGGAGCCAGCGAATCCGGCTGCGGCGGAACATTAAAATAAAGCGCTCCGCGAATAAAATTTCTGGTGCTGTCGGTAACAAAAAACTGAACAGATGATGCTGCGGCTCCTCCAATGTCGTAAATCATGCCTGTTACTCCCGGACCGGCATGCAAAATGGTTTCATCAATGGCATCGGCTTTTACGGCATGCTTATAGGCGAGCGTGCGCGCATCTTCAAAATACTGCTGCGCATCGCCACCTTTAACGGGAAGATAACTCAGAAAAATTTCGGCATTAAAACGGGGAAACAAAATATATTTCCAGCAGGGCTGTGAGGTTGAATCGTGATAGGCACTTACATTGGCATATACAGGGATCTCGAACGAATAAGGACAATCGCCTGCATCATATTTGCGATACTCGTGTTTGGGAAAAGTAATCCTGAAAAACCCTCTCGGCTTTGGAGTATACGTTTCGTTACATGCCGAAAAAGACGCCAGCATAAGAGCTGACACCATCACTAAATAAAATTTTGGAGCTGATAAGGTATTACCCATAATTAAGGCAAATGTAGAACATGCCTGCGAATCGGTTTTTGAAATCTGCAGGAATACCTGACAAGTGCCTGTTTAAAACGGTAAATCGTCGCCGGCCGTTTCGCCGGCTGAGTGCTGCGGCACCTCCTGGCCTGATGAAGCATGACCCTCATCAGATCGTCTTGCTCCAAGCATCGTCATAGTATCTGCAACTATTTCGGTAGAATAACGCTTGTTGCCTTCTTTATCATCCCACGAACGGGTTCTTATTTTCCCTTCAATGTATACCAGTGATCCCTTATGAAGAAATTTTTCAGCACTCTCGGCAAGGCCCCTCCACATCACTATGTTATGCCATTCCGTTTGCTCGGTTCTTTGTCCGTCCTTGTTCTTGTACGATTCGGATGTAGCAAGCGGAAATTTTGCAACCACCGCGCCCCCCTCTAAATGTCTTACCTCCGGATCTTTACCAAGGTTTCCTACCAAAATCACTTTGTTAATGCCTGACATGTCTCTTTGTTTTCACTATTCTATGTTCAAAGTTAAAGCAGTTGAACTGTTTTATCAATTACTTTCCAGAGAAGATAACAACATTCTTTTGCAAAAGTTACCAGTCGAAAGCCTCCTCAAAATACCGTGAAATAAGCCTTGGAACAGGGTACTCCCTGACCTTACCGAAAGGGACTCTTATAAAAGGATGATTACTTTTTACTGAACGACCGGCTTTGATTTCTATTGTGAAAAACCGGGCATTGATCGTCTGATGCGACAGCTTATGTGTAATCGGCCTGCTGACTTCCTTCAGGTGATAATTGGCGCCTGTGAGCTTTCTGAATTCAGGGGATTGAATCAGTTTAACTTCATTAACGGCAGTTTTGGTCTCAATCAGCGGAAGTTCAAACAATTCCCTCCAGATATCGCTTTCAGTTCTTTTCTTTAGCAGTATTGTCTCTTTATTACTAATAATCAGGTAATTAAAATGCCTTTCGGTGACTTTAACCTTTTTCGATTTTACCGGAAGGACTGAAACAAGATCTTTATTAAAGGCAATACAGGTGTCAGCGAGCGGGCATGAAGCGCAATCGGGGGCAGCAGGGCGGCATTGCAGTGCTCCAAACTCCATGATCGCCTGGTTGTAGATGCCGGGGTTGGAAGGAGGAATGAGAGAGGCTGCGAGGTCTGCAAATTCCTTTTTGCCGGAAGGAGAGTCGATAGGTGTATCAACACCAAAATACCTGGAAAGCACCCGGTAAACATTACCATCTACAACCGCTACTGCTTTGCCTGCCGAAAAGGAGGCAATGGCAGCTGCCGTATACGGACCCACTCCTTTCATTTTCAGGAGGGTCTTATAATCGGTGGGAAATTTTCCGTCTAATTGATCACCTACGTATTTGGCAGCGGTATGCAAATTCCGGGCTCTGGAATAATATCCGAGTCCTTCCCAAAGCTTCAAAACAGCGTCTAATGAGGCGGTTGCAAGATCCTCAACTTTAGGGAATTTTTCCGTAAAACGCTGATAATAAGGAAGTCCCTGATCAACCCGGGTCTGCTGTAAGATCACTTCCGAGAGCCAGATCAGGTATGGATCGGTGGTTAACCGCCAGGGCAGATCTCTTTTATTGATACCGTACCACTTTATTATTTTGCCTTGAAATCCCATCTTTGACCTACTCAATAATGTTTATAAATTTTTTGATTTTCAATTTAATACCTTATCTTTGCACCCCTAAATTACTTAACAAACATAACCTACTAGAATATGACCAAAGCTGAACTGGTTGCCGAAGTTGCAACAAAAACCGGAGTAGAAAAAGTGGCGGTACAGCAGACCATCGAGGCCATGATGAAAGTGATCAAGACCTCTCTCCAGAACAATCACAACGTTTACCTGAGAGGGTTTGGCAGTTTTATCGTAAAGAAGAGAGCAAAGAAAACCGGAAGGATTATCACCAAGAACACCACGATTATCATCCCGGAGCACTACATCCCTTCTTTTAAGCCTGCAAAAACCTTTACAGAGAAGGTAAAGAACTCGCTCCAGAATCCCCAGTCCTGATTAGGTCATGCAGTCCAGCCGTTTACTAATGGCCGGCATGGTCACAGGAGCGGTTGTTCTGACAGCAGTTATTTACCTGTTGCCCAAGAACCAGCCTGCTGAAGTTAAATCTGCCAAACCGGCAATAACTGCCGAAACCGGATTTGACTTAAAAGAATATACAGAGCATGCTGTGGCGGGGCTGAACCAAAGTTTTGGTTCCAGATATAAGGAACTTAAGGCATCTGAAAAGGCAGCCGGCGTTCAACCGGAAGCAATGAGTGCCTTTTGGGATAGTGCCGGTGTACCGGGAGTTGCCGCCTCCTATTATGAACAAATTGCCGGTACCAATAACAAAGAAGAGAGCTATCTGAATGCAGCTTACCGGTATTTTGACGCTTATAAGTCGAGCCGCGACTCTGCCGAATCAACTTATTTCTCTTCCAAGGCAATTGAATCGTACAGTAAGGTACTGGAGCTTAACCCCGATAACCTGAACGCCAAAACCGACCTTGGTGCCCTGTACGCCGAAGCCACCGGTGAACCAATGAAAGGCATCATGATGCTGAGAGAAGTGGTGGCAGCCGATCCGAATCATGAAAACGCGCAGCTAAACCTGGGGTTTTTGTCGATGCGGTCGGGACAGTTCGAAAAGGCACTCGAACGGTTTGATAAAGTGCTTGCAATTAACCCTGCAAGAATTGACATGTATATCTATCGCGGAGAAGCGATGGTACAGTTAGGAAGAAAGAAAGAAGCGATTGAGAGTTTTAAAATATTCCGGAACCTTACCAGTGATAAGGAAATGATTGAGAATGTAGATCAATACATTGCCACACTTGAAAGTACCGGAACACCTGAAAAGAAAAATTAAAATATTACATAATCCTATTATTAACCAATTAAAACACGTGCAGTATGCCCAGCGGTAAAAAGAGAAAAAGACATAAAATGGCCACGCACAAGCGTAAGAAAAGGCTCAGAAAAAACAGGCATAAAAAGAAATAATGCCCCGTTCCCGGTATTTTACTCACACCGGGAGCTTTATGATCCCGGATCAGCCGCGCTGCTTTAGCCGGCTGTTCCTCCTTTTCAGGGAAATTTGTCCAATCCTGCTTAAGCATCCCAAACTTAACCTGCAGGCTATCTCTTGCCGACATCTGACAGGTGTTTTGTAAAATCCTATACTGTCTTGAACAGTGAACTAGTTATTGAAGCCGCCCCAAGTGAGGTGCATATTGCCCTTCTGGAAGAAAAAAGGCTTGTTGAATACAGCAGCGAGAAAAAAGACAACAACTTTGCTGTAGGTGATATTTATCTCGGACGCATCCGAAAAATAATGCCCGGACTTAACGCGGCATTTGTAGATGTTGGTTACGAGAAAGATGCTTTTCTCCATTATCTCGACCTTGGCCCCCAGTTCCAGTCGCTCGTAAAGCTTATGAAGGCCGATCCGGCCGCCAGAGTCGCATCGCAACTCTCCAACATTGAGCTTGAACCTGATATTTCCAAAACAGGAAAAATATCACAGGCCCTCTCCGCCAATCAGTGGCTGATGGTGCAGGTTGCCAAAGAACCCATCTCCACCAAAGGACCACGCATTACCTGCGACCTGAGCCTCGCCGGCCGCTTTGTGGTGATGATGCCCTTCTCGAACGTGGTTACCGTTTCCCAAAAAATTAAAAGCAACGAAGAGCGCAATCGCCTGAAAAGGCTTGCCATGAGCATCCGACCGAAAAACTTCGGCCTCATCGTCAGGACAGTTGCCGAAGGGAAAAAGACTGCCGAAATAGACAAGGACATTCAGGACCTGCTGGCAAAATGGAACCAGTGTATGGAAATGCTGGTTACCGCCAAGCCTCCGCAGAAGTTGCTCGGCGAAATGGACCGCACCTCCACCATTTTGAGAGATATGCTGAATCCCGGATTCAACAGCATTTACATAAACGACCAGCTGTTGTATGAGGAGGTAAGAGCTTATATCAGAGGCATCGCCCCTGAACAGGAAGATATCGTAAAACTGTATAAAGGGAAAGTGCCGCTTTTTGAGCACCTGGGAGTCGATAAACAAATTAAATCGGTTTTCGGTAAAACGGTAAACCTGCCCAACGGCGCTTACCTGGTTGTGGAACACACCGAAGCATTACATGTAATAGATGTAAACTCCGGCGGCAGAAGCAAGGCGGGGGCCGACCAGGAGAACAATGCATTACAGGTGAACCTGATGGCAGCTAAAGAAATTGCGCGCCAGCTCCGTTTGCGGGATATGGGCGGTATAATCGTTGTCGACTTTATCGATATGCATCAGGCATCCCACAAAAAGGAACTTTTTGATGCCATGCGCAGCGAGATGAAGAAAGATCGCGCCAAGCATACCATCCTTCCTCCCAGCAAATTCGGCCTTATTCAGATTACCCGCCAGCGTGTACGCCCTGAAACCAAGGTAATTACTGCCGAAAAATGTCCGGCCTGTGACGGCACCGGCGAAATAAAAGCAAGCATTTTGCTGATGGATGATATCAAAAACAGCATCCGCTACATTCTCACCGAACAAAATGAGAAGCGGGTATTGATCCGCATGCACCCTTTCCTTGCGGCCTACCTCACCAAAGGCCTCTTTTCACTCAGATGGAAATGGTCGCGTGAATTCCGAAAAAAGATTACAGTTGAGGGAATTGCGGCTTATCACATGATGGAATACCATTTTTTTAACAGCGAAGGGGAAGAAATAAAAATCTGATCCTTTCCGTTTTCCTCTTTAGTCTGGTAAATCGCTTCAGGCTAATTTGATTACATTTGCGAGCATCCCTTTACTCGCAAAACAGCAACCAACGTGGCAGGAAAAAAGGACAATTATTCATTATATCTGCGCATTTTTTGGCTGGCAATCATTTTGCCGGTTGTTTTACTCGGCACACTGGTATCGCTCACCGCATCAGAGTATTTCGGACCCCTGCCCACTTTCGAAGAACTGGAAAATCCAAAAAGCTCCCTGGCCACAGAAGTGTATTCGGAGGATGGCTCGGTACTGGGTAAATACTTTTATCAGAACAGAACCAACATCCATTACCATGACCTTGCCCCTAACATGGTTAACGCCCTTAAGGCTACCGAGGACATCCGGTTCGAGGAACATTCGGGAATCGATCTGAGAGGATTGCTGCGCGTGCTTTTTAAAACGGTTATCCTTGGTCAGGAAGGATCGGGAGGTGGCAGTACCATTACACAACAGCTTGCCAAAAATCTCTTTCCCCGCGATCGCATCTCTGGATTTCAACTGGTGATCAGGAAAATTCAGGAGTGGATTATTGCCGTGCGGCTTGAACGCAACTATACAAAAGAAGAAATTCTTGCCATGTATTTAAATACCGTTGAGTTCGGCAGCAATACATTCGGAATTAAGTCGGCGGCAGAAACATTTTTTAATAAAGAACCGAAAGAACTGAAAACCGAGGAGTCGGCAGTGCTTATCGGACTTCTTAAAGCACCTACCTATTACAGTCCGGTTCGCAATCCTGATAACTCTACCAAACGCCGCAATGTTGTATTGGGACAAATGCGACGATATGATTTGCTTACCGAAGAGGCATTTGATTCGCTGAAAGCATTGCCGCTGAAACTAAATTACCGTGCCGAAGACCACAACGAAGGTCTTGCCACCTACTTCAGGGAATTTTTACGACTGTATCTGATGAAATGGTGCAAAGAGCACAAGAAAAACGATGGCACCACTTATAATATTTACCGCGACGGACTACGCATATATACAACCATAAATGCTAAAATGCAGCAGTATGCCGAAGAGGCCGTGAAAGAACATCTCACCGAATTGCAGAAAACGTTTTTCGACCACTGGAAGGGGCGCGAAGCATGGGCCCAGTTTCCTGAAATTATTACCGATGCAATGAAACATTCATCGCGGTACCGGGAACTGCAGGACAACAAAGTCAGCGAGGACTCCATCAAGAAAGTTTTCAATACTAAAATTCAGATGACTGTTTTTTCGTGGCAGGGAGAAATTGACACCTTGATGAGCCCGCTTGATTCAATCAAGTATTATAAAATGTTTTTGCAAACAGGTATGATGTCGATGGATCCGCACACAGGATTTATTAAAGCCTGGGTTGGCGGCAACGATTACAGACATTTTAAATACGACCATGTTAAAGAGGGCCGGCGTCAGGTAGGTTCCACTTTTAAACCATTTGTATACACGCTGGCCATGCAGGAGGGCTATTCGCCCTGCTATAAGGTTCCCAATGTACGCGTAACGATTATTGGTGAAGACGGCAAGCCATGGTCGCCGGAAAATTCTGATAACAAATACGGAGGTATGCTTTCGCTGAAAGAGGCGCTTGCCGAATCGGTGAATTGTGTAACCGCCTACCTGATGAAACAATTTGGTCCGCAGGCAGTCATTAACATAGCACGCAAAATGGGCATCACCGCTCCCATCGATCCGTTTCCCGCGATTTGTCTGGGTACACCTGATTTGTCGGTTTACGAAATGACAGGCGCCTACTCCACCTTCGCGAATAAAGGCGTATGGACCGAACCGATATTCCTCACGCGCATAGAAGACAAAAACGGTGTGGTATTACAGGAATTTGTTCCTAAAAAAGTGGAGGCACTCAGTGAAGAAACAGCATATGTAACGTTGAGTTTATTGCAGGGTGTTGTACAATTCGGAACAAGTATGCGCATACGATTCAAATACGGCCTCATGAATCCGATTGCAGGCAAAACAGGAACCACACAAAATCAAAGCGACGGCTGGTACATGGGAATAACTCCCGATCTGGTTTCAGGGGTTTGGGTAGGATGCGAAGACCGCGCAATACATTTCAGGACAACGAATCTGGGTCAGGGAGCCAACACCGCTTTGCCTATATGGGCCTTGTATATGAAGCGTGTGTACGCCGACAAAGACATCAATCTCTATCAGGGGGATTTTGAAAAGCCTGAAGGAAAATTATCGATAGAGCTGGATTGTTCCAAATATGAAAAAACAAATCCGAATCATCAGACCGATCCCGGAGGTTTCGGTTTTTAGAGACCAACAAAACCGAATGCATTTGTATATGAAAAAAAAAATTTTGAATTAACTATACCATTATCCAATGATTAACAAAGTAATTACCGGAGGAGCTGCTGCTGCCATCCACGACATAAAAGACGGTATGACACTGATGCTGGGAGGATTCGGTCTCTGTGGTATTCCTGAAAACTGCATCACCGCTCTCGTGCAGAAAAACGTAAAAAATCTCACCTGTATTTCTAATAATGCGGGTGTTGACGACTTCGGATTAGGATTGTTGTTGCATAAAAAGCAGATCAAAAAAATGATCTCCTCTTATGTTGGCGAAAATGCTGAATTCGAACGGCAAATGCTCAGCGGTGAACTGGAGGTGGAACTGATTCCTCAGGGCACACTTGCCACACGTTGTCTGGCTGCGGGCTATGGCATGCCGGCTATATTTACACCTGCCGGCGTTGGTACCGAAATCGCTCAAGGCAAAGAAGTCCGCAATTTCAACGGCACCGACTACCTGATGGAAATGGCATTTGATGCCGATTTTGCAATTGTTAAAGCTTGGAGGGGTGATACAGCAGGTAACCTGGTATTTCGCCACACTGCACGGAACTTTAATCCGCTGATGGCTATGGCCGGCAAAATTACAATTGCAGAGGTGGAAGAACTCGTTCCTGCGGGCGACCTCGATCCCGATACTATTCATACTCCCGGCATTTACGTTAACAGAATATTTCAGGGCGATGATTATGAGAAGAGAATTGAGCAGAGGACGGTGAGGAAGAGAGAATGATGAGAATGGGGAGAATGGGGAGAATGATGAGAATGGGGAGAATGGAGAGAATGATGAGAATGGGGAGAATGGGGAGAATGATGAGAATGGGGAGAATGG
>DASUFP010000063.1:0-11587 GCA_036274495.1 Bacteroidia bacterium | reverse complement strand
TAAGCGTCACCTTCTTGGAACCGGAAAACGCGGCGAAGACGTAATGTCCGGATTGATTTACGGTTCGCGGGTATCGCTTGCCGTTGGTTTTTTCTCAATGCTTATATCGGGCGTTATTGGTATTGCGCTGGGAGCACTTGCAGGATATATGGGAGATGCCACTTTAAAAACATCAAAAGGAATTACCATTGCTTTATCAGTTGGAATACTGCCTGCCTGGTTCTACGGTTTTCAAACAACAAGTGAACTTTTACCTGCAATGAACTGGGTTCTTAAAGGAATAATTTGTTTTACAGTATTTCTGATTCTGCTGCTGCTTTTCGGGTGGTTGGGAAAACTGATTTCCGGAAGAATTACCGCTCTTAAAAAGATGCTATTCTTCCCGGTTGACACCATCATTACAAAAGTCGTAGAATTGACAGCTTCATTACCGGTATTGCTTTTAATACTTATTGTTGCATCCATTGCCAAACCGGCAATAAGCAGTTTAATCTGGATTATCGGGCTTACATCATGGACCGAAATAACGCGTCTTACAAGAGCTGAAATCTTGAGAATCCGACACCTGGATTATATTAAATCTGCCCGATCGTCGGGTATCTCACATTGGCGGATAATAATGAAGCATGTATTGCCCAATGCACTCAACCCGGCAATTATTTACCTGACCTTTGGTGCGGCCGGCGCCATATTAATTGAATCGGCACTTTCCTTTTTAGGAGTTGGTGTTCCTCCGGAAGTCGCCACCTGGGGAGGAATTATTGCAGCCGGGAAACAAAATTTTAGTGCCTGGTGGATGGTTTTATTTCCGGGAATGATGCTATTTATGACGGTGTCTTCCATTTACGTTTTAGGAATGAACCTCCAGAAAAAACGCAATCCGGATTAATAAGATAAATAAAAATTTACTTGTAGTTATTAAGAATGATCGCGCTTACCTTTGAAAATATAACTGCGCCGCATCAGGAAGGACGCGGATATTCAACACGGACATGATAAATACTCATCAGCATTTTCTTAAATATTTTCTTGATAGCCGAAATATCCCTGAAAGTAATATCAGAATTAATGAACTGTTGCTGTTCAATTTGCCTGTCTATGATGTCATCAACAAGATTATTAATGGTATCAGCATCATGTTTTTGTAGACTTCTGGATGAAGCTTCCACTGAATCGGCCATCATGAGTACGGCAGTTTCCCTCGAAAAGGGTAATGGTCCGGGATAACGAAACGACTCTTCATCAATAAGCTCTTCCGGATAATTTTTCAAATAGGATTGATAAAAATACTGGACGACTGACGTACCATGATGGGTTCGTATAAAATCGATGATTAAATCGGGAAGTTTGTTTTTGCGTGCGATTTCAATACCGGTAATTACATGCCCGATAATAATGGTTGCGCTTTCTTCAAACGATATTTCATCGTGAGGGTTAACACCGGTTACCTGGTTTTCGATAAAGTAAAGAGGCATATCCATTTTTCCTATATCGTGATACAGCGCTCCTACCCTAACCAGTAATGCGTTGCCTCCTATCCGGTACACAGCTTCTTCAGCCAAATTTGCCACCTGCATCGAATGTTGGAAAGTTCCCGGAGCTTTCATAGATAAATTACGAAGCAACGGGGTATTTATATCCGACAACTCCATAAGAGAAATATCTGAAACCAGATTGAACAGTTTTTCGAAGATATAAATCATCGGATAGGCAAAAAGTGTCAACAACACATTTCCGGCTAACCATGCAATATTCATTGGTTCAAGGCCCGATATTCCACCCTCATGGGTTATTCCTACTGCCATATAACATAGCAGATAAGCCATAAATATCATACCTGCCGAAATAAATAACTGTGCTCTCCTGCGCATGTTTGTCACGCTGAATATGGTCACCATTCCGGCAACAACCTGCATAAAAACAAACTCATAACCATTTGGAGCTACAGAACCCAGAATTAAAACAGTGATAACATGAGTAAACAATGCCATTCGTGTATCAAAAAACACCCTTATAATAATCGGCAGAATACACAGTGGCACCAGATAAGGATTGAGACTGGGAGATTGCAGTGCACTTGAATAAATGAAGGTAAACAGGATAATTACAAAAAATAATAACGAGAGCTTTCTGTTATCAGAAAAAATATCTTTCCGCAATAGAGCTAAAAACAACAACAACATTGCAAGGGCTATAGCAACCATCAGAATTTGTCCTAATAATAAGTTGCCTGCAGAAATATCTTCACTGCCTGTCTGTTCTGTGATCGATTTGAGAGACCAGAGAACCAACCATGTTTCCTGATCCACTGTTTGTCCTCTCGAAATAATCAGTTGTCCTTTTTGTACAACACCGCGAGTGGGTAAAACATGGGAGACTTCTTCGGCAGTAACCTGTTCGGTTAACCCTTTATCAAATGTGAGATCGGGCCGGATCAATGACTCAATCAGGTCAAGCAAATATGTTTTTTTTTGATCAGGAAGTGTTTCCAAAAGCCTTCTGACCATTTGTACTGCTGATTCAACATCCAGCAGACTGTTACCATAGCGGGTTTTACCGATTGTGCCTGTAAGTATCACCACCCGCTGGTCAGCTTTAACAGGAGGCCTGTTGTCCAGCGAAGTGATTCCTGAAAAATAGATTGTATTCAGTGTCTGTTCCGCCAAATTTAAAATAGAAACACTGTCACTGAACAACGGATCTGCAGCTATTCGTTCTGTTAAAGCGTTAATAACTGCAATTCTGACTGTTGTATCTTTTCTGAAATAGAGCGGCACTGCTTCTTTGACTGAAGCAATTTCTGCTTTTAAAGAATCGGGGTCCTTTCGGATGGTAAAATCGAATGGTGCGTAAAAATCGTTGTTGTTCCAGACCTTCCCCTTCTGAAAATCGAATTTGTAGCGGGGTTTGTGAGGAAGTATTGCCGTGATGGCAAAAACGGTAACAGCAATGAGAATCCCTTTGAGTATGGCCTCGTGCTTATTTGAAAGATAAATAAAGAAATTTCTCATATCGTTTCCGGTTTGCTAAGGTAGCGTACCGGTATTCAAGTATCAATAAAAAAAGCAAGCCTGTAAGCCGGATTCTGTATTCGTCGAACGGGCAAAGCCCGGTCAGCGAATTTCTGCCATTTATCTGGGAGCAACATTGCTGTTGCCCTCTATCGGCCTACCCGCGGAAGAGAGCGGGCAGCTCTCCTCCCGCCTTTCGGCGGGAAATCCGTTTACATGGCCTTTCAACCCGCAAGGTTTACCCTCCCGCAACGTCACCGTGCGGGATGTGAGCTCTTACCTCACATTTTCACCCTTATCCGCCATAGGCGGACGGTATCTTTTCTGTGGCACTGTCTGTCTGCTGGCAATTTCTCGCCTGCAGCCTTCCTGTTAGGAAGTGCGGCGCCCTGTGTTGTCCGGACTTTCCTCCTTTCGCATGAAGCGAAAAGCGGCAGAACGGCTTGCTTTGTTGCAAATTTAACCAAAAAGGAAGGCAACTCTTACAGACTCATTCATTAAAGCCGGCTAACCGATCCGAAAAACAACATTTTAGGTACTTTTGACTAATATTGTCACCATGAAAAAAGTTGTAAAAACGAATCACGCCCCTGCTCCCATCGGACCCTACAGTCAGGCAATTGTTTCCGGTAATCTTATGTATGTTTCAGGTCAGATTGCCATTGACCCGCTTACAGGAGGCATGATTCAGGATTCAATAGCTGCTGAAACAGGTCGTATAATGGAAAATATCGGTGCTATTTTAATTGAGGCGGGTATGGACTATGCCAACATCATTAAGACATCCATTTTCCTGACTGATCTGAATGATTTTGCCGTAGTGAACGACACTTACGGTTCCTATTTCAGTAAGGATTTTCCGGCCAGAGAAACCGTGGAAGTTTCTAAACTTCCTAAAGGAGCGCGTGTCGAAATTTCGGTAGTTGCGGCCGGTTAATCCAATGATGCGACGTCCTGCACTTACTTCGGTTTGCTGATGTTTAACCATGCATCCCTGAATTGTACCTGAGCCATAGTCAGTTGTTCAGCAGAAACAATTCTTGCTTTTTTGTAATACTGTTCCTGTTGCTTATCCAACTGCACTCTCACAATTTTTCTTGAGGTACTTGTTATAATTTCAACCGTATCGAACGTTTTAAATGCACACAATTCATCCAGATTACCGGCGATCCGGGTACCATTGAATGAAATCAACTCATCATCTTTGATTAATCCGGCATTATACGCAGGTGATCCCGGATACACTGCCGTCACAATGGTGTTTTGATTTCTTTGCTCCGTTTTTATTCCCAACAGCGACTCAGCCTTACCGGCAGATTCCTTGTATTGTATTTCGAGTCCGGCCAATGAAAGCACTTCTTCAAGTAAATGCTCATACGAGGCAGGTGCATTTACATATTCATTAAAAAAAGCATCAAACGACCTACCGCCGGTTTTTTCACAAACAGATTTGTAATCAGCGGCTGAATAGCCAATACCTTTTAATCCGAAATCAATATACAAAACCCTCATTACATCGTCCAGGGATTTCATGTTATGTGTTGCAGACCGTATCATGAAATCCATCGCAAGGGCAAGCAGACATCCCTCATCGTAAATGGAAACCTTGCGGCCGGGTATTCCGGGAACATATCCATCCAGCCAGGTATCAAAAGATGATTCGGCTACCGAGTAATTATACCTTCCCGGATTATCAAGGTGTTTTTGCAATCTTGAACTGTACTCATCAAGCAATTGCTGCAAATTGAAAAAACCGGATCTGGCTAGGTACAAATCTCCAAAATAAGTTGTAACTCCTTCATATACGTATCCGGTCTCGGCATAATTCTCCCTCGTATAATCATACGGTAGCATCTCAACAGGCCGTATTGTTTTTACATTCCAGCAGTGAAACAATTCGTGGGATGCCACGCCTAAAAAATCATTGTAGATATCATCCTGCATCAATTTATATCCGGGACCGAGCGCTAAAACAGTTGACTTCAGATGTTCAACGCCATGATAAAACGGATAGGGTGTCAACTGCACCAGGAAATGAAACTCCGGAGCAGGAAAACCGGTCATTGACTGTATTTGCAATTTGGTAAATGCCTCAAAGTCTTTTACAATCCTGTTCCAATCAGGATCAGCATCGCCCTGCATCCAAATATGAAAGCGAATATCGTCTACCGAATAAGCCGCATGTTTGAGTTCAGGTGAACAGATAAACGGACTGTCAAATAATTCGTGATGATCGCCGGCATAAAGCGTACGCTCATCCTTTTTATTCATACCTGTGGCTGTAATCCAACCTTCAGGCAATTCCAAATGCACCACACACGGCAATTCCAGCTGATCCGGATCAAATACACAGCAATGCACTGGATTGACGTAAAGCTGGTAATTATCGGCCCAGCAGGCTCCGGCATCGAGTTGGGCGGCATAATAGCGGTACACAACCGAAATGCCCTGCCCATCAGTGTTTATTTCCCAGGTATCTCTTGCCGTCTTTTTAAAGGATGTCTCATCACCATTGAATTTCAATGCCTTAAATCCTTTTATGTTTTTTGAAAAATGCGCCAGTTCATATCTTCCCGGGCGCCACGAGGGCAGTTTTATGGTGATGGTGGGTTTCCTGCTCTCATTTGTAAAAACAGCCTGAATGTTTATAAACCTGTCCTGAGGGTCAGGGACACTAAAATAATACTCCATATAATTCTGTTTATCAATATTTTACAACGCCTCTTCGGGTTGGCAGTTTTGGGGGTGTTTGCGTATCTTCGCAAGGCTAAAATTAGGAACAGATTATGAACTATGATGTAATTGTTGTTGGAAGTGGTCCCGGCGGATATGTTGCCGCAATCAGGGCATCTCAGCTAGGACTCAAAACCGCCATAATTGAAAAGGAAAATCTGGGAGGTGTTTGCCTGAACTGGGGATGTATTCCTACAAAAGCCTTGTTAAAGAGTGCACAGGTTTTTGAATATATTAACCATGCATCTGATTATGGTATTACAGTAACGGGCGCCGACAAAGACTTTAATGCTGTTGTGCAGCGAAGCAGAAATGTAGCCGACGGGATGAGCAAAGGCGTACAATTCCTGATGAAAAAAAATAAAATTGATGTTATTGAAGGACGCGGGAGTTTAAAACCGGGAAAAAAAGTTGAGGTAACCGGAGCCGACGGAAAAACAACCATGTATGAGGCCGCTCATATTATTCTTGCTACCGGAGCGCGCTCACGGGAATTGCCCGGTTTAAAACAAGATGGCAAAAAAGTTATCGGGTACCGCGAGGCGATGTCTCTGCCCAATCAGCCACAAACAATGGTAGTAGTTGGATCAGGTGCAATTGGAGTCGAATTCGCTTATTTCTATAGTGCAATGGGAACGAAAGTAACCATTGTGGAATTTATGCCAAACATTGTACCGGTTGAAGACGAAGAGGTTTCCAAGCAGCTCTTGCGGTCGTTTAAAAAGTCAGGAATTGAAATCATGACTGAGTCAACAGTTGAATCAGTGGACACATCAGGTAAGGGTTGTAAAGTGAATATCAAAAATAAAAAGGGTGAATCGACGGTTGTTGAAGCGGATATTGTGCTTTCGGCTGTTGGCATCACTCCGAATATTGAAGGTATCGGTCTTGAAGAAGTTGGTGTTATTACCGATAAGGGCCGTGTGATTGTTAATGATTACTATCAAACTAACATTCCGGGTATATATGCTATTGGCGATATTGTCAAAGGACAGGCCTTAGCGCACGTTGCTTCAGCAGAAGGAATTATTTGTGTCGAAAAAATTGCCGGTCAGCATCCCGAACCTCTCGATTACAACAATATTCCCGGTTGCACCTATTGCTCACCTGAAATTGCATCTGTAGGATACACAGAGAAAGCCGCTAAAGATGCCGGTTATGAGATTAAAGTGGGTAAGTTTCCGTTTTCCGCCTCAGGTAAGGCAAGTGCTGCCGGAGCAAAAGACGGCTTTGTAAAACTTATTTTTGACGCCAAATACGGTGAATTCCTCGGAGCGCATATGATTGGTATGAACGTAACAGAGATGATTGCGGAAGTTGTGGTTGCACGTAAACTGGAAACAACAGGCCATGAAATGATTAAGGCTGTACATCCACATCCAACAATGTCGGAAGCCATTATGGAAGCTGCCGCTGCTGCCTACGGGGAGGTGATTCATATTTGATTGGAGGGGAAACCGGATTGCATCAGCAACGCCAATGCACAATTACCGGCTCTTCCATTCCGTCAGAATTATTGATAGCTTGCCTAATGCTGGTATCGGAAAAATAGTTTTGCCGGAATCTTTTCTGTCATTTCACTTCCGAAAACCCCAACCAGCTACTTATACAGTTACTGCAATTATATGCTATCAGGCATTTGCCATTGCAGCGGTGCGGGTCTTTAAACTGCCAACAAACTCATCAAATAAATACCTGCTGTCATCAGGTCCCGGAGCTGACTCAGGGTGGTACTGAACAGAAAAAGCTTTTTTGTTTTTAACCCGGATTCCTTCAACTGAATTGTCGTTCAGATTAACATGGGTAATTTCAACTTCTTTTGATTTTTCCACATCTTCCCTGCTGATTGAAAAACCATGATTTTGAGAAGTAACTTCCGAATGACCGGTTTCAATATTTTTAACAGGATGATTTATTCCCCTATGGCCGTTAAACATTTTAAAAGTTGAGATACCGCAAGCTTCAGCAAGCAGCTGATGTCCAAGACAAATTCCAAAAACCGGTTTGTTGTTAGCCAGAATATCTTTTACTGTCTGAACAACTTCTGGCATCACCGCCGGATCACCGGGGCCATTGGAAATCAGAAAACCATCCGGTTCCCAGGCATTCATTTCTTCAAAAGAAGTATTGTACGGAAACACCTGAACATAGCATCCGCGGTCAGAAAGACACCGGAGCGTATTGGTTTTTACTCCCTCGTCCATTACAGCAACTTTGAGAGAAGCAGAAGGATCACCAAAGAAATAGGGTTTTTTTACGGATACTTTTGAACTCAGCTCCAATCCGGCCATAGAGGGCACTTTAGCCAGTATGGCCTTTAACTTGGTTATGTCGGATTCTTCGGAAGAAATAAGCGCATTCATAGCTCCCTTATCACGAATATGACGAACCAGGGCCCGGGTGTCGATATCAGAAATGGCTACTAGGTTTTGCTCAATAAAGTAATCATTAAGCGACTGGTCGGCTGATTTACGGGAATACTGCAAACTGAAGTTCCGGCAAATCATCCCGGCAATTTTTATGGATGCCGATTCTGACTCGTCGTGGCGGATGCCATAATTACCAATATGCACATTTGTGGCAACCAGTAACTGCCCCTGATAAGATGGGTCGGTAAACACTTCCTGATAACCGGTCATTCCGGTGTTAAAACATATTTCGCCTGTTGCTATTCCTACCTTACCGGCCGACTTGCCGTAAAAAATGGTTCCATCTGCCAGTAGTAGTATTGCGGGTGATTTGGTAGTATATTTCATGATTTGGAGTGTTGCAAATTAACTAAAAAAAAGGGATAAAACGTATGTTTCATCCCTTTGTGTATTGATTTTCAATATTTTATCATTCTGGTGACTCTTCAGTACTTTCCGACTTTTCAGCTTTTGCTTTCTTAGCAGGTGCTTCTGCAGCTGCTCCGTCAGCCTTTTTGGTACGGCCTCTTCGGGTAGTTTTCGCTTTTTTGGATGGTGCTGATTTCTCAGTCACATACAAAGTGTTATAATCTACCAGTTCCATCATACACATTTCAGCAGCATCACCTAAACGATTACCGGTTTTGATGATACGGGTGTATCCTCCCGGACGGTCGCTCACCTTAGCAGCCACTTCGCGGAACAATTCAGTTACCGCATCTTTATCCTGAAGATAGCTGAAGGCCATTCTGCGGGAATGTGTTGAATCGTCTTTAGACTTTGTAATAAGAGGCTCCACATACTTACGGAGTGCTTTAGCTTTAGCAACCGTAGTATTGATTCGTTTATGGAGAATCAATGAAGCGGCCATATTTGACAGCAGCGCAGCCCTGTGGCTGTGAGTCCTGCCGAGATGATTTACTTTTTTACCGTGACGCATTTTAGTATCTGTTCTATGTAGGATCCCGGAAGTTTCCGGAACTTTCTTCTATTAGTCTTTTTCGAGTTTGTATTTCGAAACATTCATTCCGAAATGGAGGTTTTTACTACGAACCAGCTCTTCCAGTTCAGTAAGCGATTTCTTACCGAAATTGCGGAATTTCAACAGATCGTTTTTGGAGAATGAAACCAGGTCACCCAGGGTTTCAACGTCAGCTGCCTTAAGACAGTTCAACGCTCTCACAGAAAGATCCATATCAACCAGTTTTGTTTTTAACAGTTGACGCATATGCAACGATGACTCATCGAACTCCTCGGTAGGAGTCTTCGGTTTATTCTCGAGAGTGATTTTTTCATCAGAGAACAACATAAAGTGATGGATCAGAATTTCAGCAGCTTCTTTCAGGGCTTCTTTAGGATGAATAGATCCGTCCGTAGAAATTTCAAGAAGCAACTTTTCGTAATCTGTTTTTTGTTCTACACGGTAGTTTTCTACGTTGTAACGCACGTTACGAATAGGTGTAAAAATTGAATCCACCGCGATTGTTCCAACCGGATTGGCATTGGATTTATTTTCTTCGGCAGGTACATATCCGCGACCTTTATCGATGGTCAGATCAATTTGCAGCTTCACACTGGTTTCCATATTGCAAATCACCAGATCAGGATTCAAAACCTGAAATGCGGAAGTGTGTTTAGCTATATCACCGGCGGTAAACTGATTTTTGCCATTGATAGTTACCTGAACTTTTTCGGAATCAGTTGACTCAATCTGCTTCTTGAAACGAACCTGTTTAAGATTCAGAATAATTTCAGTAACGTCTTCAACAACACCTTTGATGGTAGAGAATTCATGGTCAACACCTGAAATTTTGACCGTAGTGATAGCATGTCCTTCAAGTGAAGACAAGAGTATTCTGCGAAGCGCATTGCCGATTGTGATTCCATAGCCGGGCTCAAGAGGTCGGAACTCAAAAGTTCCCACGTGCTCATTGGAATGAAGCATTATAACTTTATCCGGTTTCTGAAATGCAAGTATTGCCATGTATATAGAGCTTTTAGTTGTTTATACTTATTAATCTTACTTCGAATACAATTCGACGATAAGTTGTTCTTTGATGTTTTCGGTTATTTCGGAACGGGCAGGTACATTTACAAACTTACCTTCCATTTTACTCTCGTCCCACTCGAGCCAACCGTACTTGTTTATTCTCGAACGCAATGAGTCGTTAATAACCTGAGATGATTTAGACCGTTCACGAACACCTACGCTGTCGCCCGGACGAAGTGTGAACGAAGGAATGTTAACAACAGTACCGTTTACGATAATGTGGCAGTGTGAAACAAGCTGACGTGCAGCAGAACGGGTTGGAGCGATACCCAAACGGTAAACTACGTTGTCGAGTCTTGATTCGATCAACTGAAGCAGATTTTCTCCGGTGATACCCTCCTTGCGGGAAGCACGATCGAAGGTCTTGGCAAACTGGCGCTCCAGAATTCCATAGGTGTACTTAACCTTTTGTTTTTCCTTCAGCTGTGTTGCATATTCCGATTGTTTTGACCGTTTCTTAGACTGCCCGTGTTGTCCGGGAGGATAATTACGTTTGTCAAAATTCTTATCAGGGCCATAAATTGGCTCTCTGAACTTTCTTGCTATCTTGGTCTTCGGACCGATATACCTTGCCATTATTCTTTTAGGTCTTTACTGATTTCTACTGATTAAATTCTTCTACGCTTAGGAGGGCGGCAGCCATTGTGCGGAATTGGAGTGATGTCAACAATTTCTGTAACTTCCAATCCTGCGTTATACAATGTCCTGATTGCTGATTCACGACCGGCACCGGGTCCTTTCACGAATACTTTCACCTTACGCATACCTGCTTCATAAGCCACTTTGGAGCAATCCTGAGCTGCCATCTGAGCGGCATAAGGAGTGTTCTTTTTTGAACCTTTGAATCCCATTTTACCCGCAGAAGCCCAGGAAACAACCTGGCCGGAGGTATTGGTGATGCTGATGATAATGTTGTTGAAAGTGGCACTGATATGAGCTTCGCCTATCGATTCAACTTTAACAACTTTCTTTTTAGCCGTTACTTTAGCTGTTTTTGCCATTTATTAGATTTATTTCACGCAGCCCGTTCTATCCGGATCTGTTGATCGTTATTGATTACTTGGTTACTTTCTTTTTGTTTGCAACTGTCTTACGCTTTCCTTTACGTGTTCTGCAGTTGTTTTTTGTACGCTGACCACGTACCGGAAGACCCACACGGTGGCGTACTCCGCGGTAACATCCGATATCCATCAGACGTTTAATGTTCAACTGCGTTTCGGAACGCAACGCGCCTTCGACTTTAATAAAGTCGTTGATATACGTACGAATCTTATTCAGATCATCGTCGTTCCAGTCCTGCACTTTCTTGTTGAAATCGATACCACTTTCAGACAGAATTTTCTGAGCGGTTGTGCGACCGATGCCGTAGATGTATGTGAGGCCTA
>DASUFP010000062.1:0-20743 GCA_036274495.1 Bacteroidia bacterium | reverse complement strand
AGCGGCATTTTTTTTGAATGACCTTGAGAACCTGCTGGGAATAAACAATGCACTGTTCTTTCCCTCATCCCTTAAGAAAGCATATAATTTTCCGGTAATAGACAATGGCAATGTTTTACTTCGGGCAGAAGTGCTTACGCATTTAGGAAAAAATGTTAAACCCTTGCCGGTTGTTACATATGCAGAAGCCTTCCACGAAAAAGTTGTAACACGTAAAGCGCTTGCGGGTAACACAGTTGAAGCAAGGGTAGGGGAATCGCTATCGGTAGATTTTTTGATGGATTTTTTAAATGAAAATGATTTTATCCGGTCAGATTTTGTCTATGAAGCCGGTCAATATTCGATACGAGGTGGAATTGTCGACATTTTTTCATTTGCAAATGAATTTCCATACAGAGTTGAATTTGATGGTGACCGCATCGGATCTATCCGGTCCTTTGATCCATCTACCCAGCTCTCCGAAAAAATGATGCACCATATTACGATCATTCCTAATCTGCAAGGTAAACTGATGCGGGATGACAGACAACCCTTTGCCGAGTTTTTGCCTGATGACACGGTTATTTGGTGCAGAGATCTCCCCTTTTCATTTGAGCTCATCCAAAGCGGCATGAAAAAAATGGATGAACTTTTTAACCAGCAATCAACAGATAGTTCAGATCAGGAATCAATGACCGGGTCCCCTTTAGAAGCTTTTGATACCATTGATACTATTACCGGCTTGCTGCAAAAATTCAGAATAGTTGAATTTGGAAGTAAACCTGAATTTATCCCCGGTGAAGTAATCCAATTTAAGAGTAAACCCCAGCCTTCTTTTAATAAAAATTTTACAATGCTGGGAGAAACCCTCCTATCTCATGAGAAATCAGGAATCAGAAATATCATCTTTGCCGATACTGCAAAGCAGATTGAACGTCTGTATGCGATTTTCCAGGACATTCATTTCCCCGGGAGGCAACCCGGACAGGAAATCCCTTTTTCTCCCATTCTTCTTTCTCTACATGAGGGATTTATAGATGCTGAAACCAAACTTGCATGTTTTACCGACCATCAGGTCTTTGACCGATATCACAGGTACCGAGTCAGGAAACATTACAATAGGAGTGAAGCCCTTACATTAAAAGAAATATACAGCCTTAAACCGGGTGACTTTGTTACTCACATTGATCATGGAATCGGAAAGTTTGCCGGACTTGAAAAGCTGGATGTAAATGGCAAAATGCAGGAAGCAATCCGGTTAGTTTACAAAGACAATGACATACTTTATGTAAGTATTCATTCGCTGCATAGAATTGCAAGATATACAGGCAAGGAAGGTGCACAGCCGAAACTGAATAAACTGGGGAGTTCGTCCTGGACTACACTTAAACAGAAAACGAAGAAAAAAGTAAAGGATATTGCCCGGGATCTGATCAGTTTATATGCGCAGCGGAGAGCTCAGAAGGGATTTGCTTTTCAACACGATACCTACCTTCAAAATGAATTGGAAGCATCGTTTATCTATGAAGATACACCCGATCAGGTAAAGTCTACTGCCGATGTTAAGAAGGATATGGAGAAACAATATCCGATGGACAGGTTGATATGCGGAGATGTTGGATTCGGAAAAACGGAAATCGCCATTAGGGCCGCGTTTAAAGCGGTTACCGATGGAAAACAGGTCGCCATACTTGTCCCGACCACCATTCTCGCCCTGCAGCATTACAAAACATTCAGGGAGCGCTTAAAAGAATTTCCTTGCACAGTTGATTACCTCAACCGCTTTAAAACTGCCGCGCAACAAACCGAAACACTGAAAAGGTTAATCGATGGTAAAATTGATATTCTTATAGGTACGCATCGCCTGCTCAGCAAGGATATTAAATTTAAAGACCTGGGACTTCTTATAGTAGACGAGGAACAAAAGTTTGGTGTAGCGGCTAAAGAAAAACTGAAGGCCCTGCGTGTGAATGTTGATACCCTTACCTTAACCGCAACTCCTATTCCGCGTACACTTCAGTTTTCACTTATGGGTGCACGCGATTTGTCAATTATTAACACCCCACCGCCAAACAGATATCCTGTAACTACCGAAGTACATACTTTCGATGAAAAATTAATCCGGGAAGCAGTCAACTATGAAGTTTCAAGGGGAGGGCAGGTTTTTTTCATTCATAACAGGGTACAGGACATACACGAAATTGCCGGCATGATTAAAAAATTATGTCCGGATGTTAAAATTGGTGTAGGTCACGGCCAGATGGACGGACCACCACTTGAGAAGGTGCTGGTTGATTTTATAGAAGGAGAAACAGATGTACTGGTTTCAACTACCATTGTAGAATCAGGAATTGACATCTCCAATGCCAACACCATGATTATTAATCAGGCACACCATTTTGGATTGAGCGACTTGCACCAAATGAGAGGAAGGGTTGGTAGATCCAATAAAAAAGCGTTTTGCTACCTCCTTGCACCGCCATTGAGTGTATTAACACCTGAGGCACGCCAGCGCCTGAAAGCCATTGAAGAATTTTCGGATTTGGGAAGCGGTTTTAATGTGGCAATGCGCGATCTGGATATCCGTGGTGCAGGTAATTTGTTAGGTGGTGAGCAAAGCGGATTTATTTCAGAAATAGGGTATGAGATGTACCACAAAATTCTTGATGAAGCTATCCAGGAACTGCGTGAAACCGATTTCAAGGATTTATTTCCGGTTGAAGAACAAACACAATTCACCGGCGATTGCCAGATTGATACCGACCTTGAAATTCTTATTCCTTCCGAATATATCAGCAATGTATCCGAACGGCTTACTATTTACAAAGAAATTGATGACCTCACCAGAGAAGAACAAATAAACAGCTATATGGACAACCTGAAAGACAGGTTCGGGCCTTTGCCTGTCCCGGTCCAGGAACTCTTCAGTGCCCTGCGGTTGCGCTGGAAAGCAAAACAACTGGGATTTGAAAAATTAGTTATGCGAGGTGGATTACTTAAGGGGTATTTCATTTCAAACCCGGAATCGCCTTTTTATAAATCTCAGCTCTTTGGAGAGTTAATTAACTATATTCAATCCAATCCCAAACGGATTAAACTGACCCAAAAGCAAGATAAACTTTCTATTTCCTTTATGGGTGTGCGTTCAGTACAAATGGCAAACCAGTTGTTTGATGATATGCGGATTCATTTAACCGTAAAAGCAGAAGCCTGAAGAGAGAAGACTATTCCTGCTGCTGTTCGGCAGGTATTTCAATAACCCGCATGTGTACGCTTTCAACACTGTGTTTCAAACGCTTTAGAATAGTGAACTCATAGCCACCGAAAATGCGTTTCTCATTAACTGCAGGAATGCGACCGAAAATATAATTCATTAAACCTGAAATGGTTTCATATTCATTACTCTCAGGCAATGCAATAGGAAGCAAATCATTTACATCACCAATCGCAGTTTGTGCATTCACAACAAATTCCGTTTCACTTTTCTTTTCAACATTAGGTTTTTCCTCATCGTATTCGTCCTGTATTTCCCCGACAAGTTCTTCAATAATATCTTCCATGGTAACAATTCCTGTAGTGCCACCGAACTCGTTAGTTACTATTGCCATTTGAATGTGCTGCGTTTGTAATTCCCTCAGCAATTCATTAATCCGTTTTGAAATGGGAATATAATGTGCAGGCCGCATGATATCTTTGATACCTGAAAATGTATGATCGCGGAGTAATTTGAGCAAGTCACGTGTATGCACAATCCCGATAATATTATCAATTGTGTCTTTGTATACAGGATAACGTGAATATTGGTCGCCAATCATCTGATTCAGGATCTCATCATCAGTTGCATCTATATCAATTGCCGAAATTTTGGTCCTTGGTACCAGTATCTGTCTGACCACCCTATCGTCAAATTCAAAAACATTTTGAATTAAATCGTGCTCCGATTGTTTAATGGCTCCTCCCTCTTCACTTTCGGTAAGTATCATTCGCAGTTCCTCCTCGGAATGAATTTCGTGACCTACAGTAGGGCGGATACCTACAATTCTTAAAAGAAGGTTTGCGGAATTGTTTAAAATCCAGATAAAAGGACTGAAAACAATGTAAAATAGCCTCAAGGGCCATGAAACAGAAAGGGTAACACTCAATGGAAATCTGATAGCTATTGATTTTGGAGCAAGTTCACCAAGAACTATATGAAGAATAGTAAGTAGCCCGAAAGCTGCCGGGAAAGCTACCCTGTGTGCTGTATCCGGTGACAGGTTGAGGTCTAAAAGGTGAAAAGTCTTGATAATAATCAATGAAAACAACTCTTCGCCAAACCAGCCCAGCCCCAGACTCGAAATGGTAATACCTAACTGACAGGCGGAAAGATAGGCATCCATGTTCTCAACTATGCCCTTGGCCACCCCTGCAAAGCGGTTGCCTTTTGCCAGATGAAGGTCAACCTGTGCCGAACGGACCTTAACAATTGCAAATTCGGCTGCTACAAAAAAACCGTTTAACAGTAGCAAAAGCAGGGTAATCAAGAGATCAGAAGCCATTCAGTGGAAATTACCTGTCAAAGATAGTGGAATCAATTCACCTTGAAAGCGGTACTGTCAGGTATGATTTAACATTCAGGTGTTAAAAGGTCCTCAGGACCGATGGATTCCCGGCAGGACACTATTTATAAGTGCTAAGCAGGGAATATGGTTCGGAAATGCATTTTAACTATTTTTAGGCCATGTCATTCAATAGGCACATTTTCACAATTTTATTGGTTCTTGCAGGTATCACCAAACTGTTCGGTCAACCCTATTTCGACCTGGTATCAGTAACCGGTTGGAATATTCCTCAGGGTGGTACATCGGTGCCCGCGGCTGAAAATTACATTACCGGCGCCATTGCGGCTCCTGTTAAGCTGGGCGAAAATAAGTTGGTGCTTTTTAAAACCTATTATGAACAGCGAACGCTTCACTTTGCAAATGAGGCATTGGAACACAACGTAAATTTGTACGGAACCGGAATTCCTGTTACTTTGTTGCTTTCCAAATCCGATTCAACTTTCAAACAAGCCTTTACGGTAATCGGGCGGTTTAACGCAACCGAGTGGAGATTTAATGCTAATGCATTTCAAATTGCCGCAGCATACCTGGCAACCTGGCGATTAAAACCCAATCTTCATGTGCAATTGGGGATATACTACAGCCGAGAATTTTTCAGCGACTTCTTTCTTCCTTTGGCAGGTATTGACTGGAGAATCAGCAAAAAGGTGAATTTTTTCGGAGTGTTTCCCAATGCCATGCGCCTCGAATTCAATCCTGTTAAAAATGTCTTCGTTGGAGCCGATTTTAAGAGCGTGCTGAATAGTTACCGGTCACAAATCACAGATAATTCCTATTGGAAAGTATTGGATAATCATCTTGGATTATTTGCTGAATATGCGCTCAATGGCCGGTATACTTTATATGCCGGCAGTGGAATTTCTTTCCTCAGAAAAATTACTACAATGAATATTACTTCCTCAAATTATCCTGAGATAACAGGCGATCAGTATTATTTAAAAGCAGGAATGTATTTCAGAATAAGAGAAAAGGCCGATTAAATAGTTGTAAATTAATCAGGATTCTTTCATTTATTAAATGAAAGATGGAGTTTATTCAAACTGCATATCCTTGATATTAAGCTGTAATGAAGTCCTTCCGTTAAAAGTATTTTCTTCAATTTGGTAACATACCTGAAAAGGGTCTTCCTTTGATACATTACTAAAATATTTACCAAGTTGAAACCCGATGCTCTCCATCACTTTCCTCGAGTTTTTGCCCTGGATTAATGAGAGTTTGAGATGGTTATTGCCAACAATTCTGGCATTGCCGTGGTCGTACACATCCTCCGACTTGAATATCGGAGCCATGTTTCCCGGCCCAAACGGACCGAATTGTTTCAAAATATTATAAAACGACATATTTATTTCACTCAAAGAAATAACATCGTCTATTTCAATTTCACGTACAAGAGACCGCTCTTCAATAGTGTTGCTTACAATTTTCTCGAACTTGTCATGAAACATTTCGAAATTTTCTTCTTTAAGTGTAAGTCCTGCAGCATACATGTGTCCTCCGAATTGTTCCAGTAAGTCACTGCACGATTCGATAGCATTATAAATATCAAAATCTTTCACCGACCGGGCTGAACCGGAGAGAACACCATTGGAACGGGTAATAATAATGGTGGGTTTATAAAACTGATCCGTGAGTTTCGAGGCAACAATTCCAATCACGCCTTTGTGCCATTTTGGATTGTATAGTACAGTTGATTTTTTATTTCCAAACGATTTATCCTGTTCAATAATTTGCAATGCCTCTTTTGTGATCGATTCATTCAGATCTTTTCGGGTCGAGTTTTTCTGATTTATTTCATGGGCATGTTCAAGCGCTTCTTTCTCATTTTCCGATACCAAAAGTTCTACAGCCTGATTGCCACTCGCAATTCTGCCTGCAGCATTTATTCTGGGGGCAATGGTGAAAACAATGTCATTGACAGTCATTTGCCGGTTACCTCCACTGACATCCAGAATAGCCTTGATTCCCGGACGGGGCTTCGCGTTCAGTTGTTTGATGCCATAATAGGTAAGGACTCTGTTTTCCCCCGTAATAGGCACTATATCGGCCGCAATGCTGACAGCAACAAGATCAAGATAGGATTCGAGTTCCTGCACCGGCGTTCCTTCTTTTTGTGAAAAGGCCTGAATGAGCTTGAAGCCAACTCCGCAACCTGAAAGTTCGTCATATGGATAGCTGCAATCTGACCTTTTAGGATCCAAAACAGCAACTGCATCAGGAAGTTCAGTACCCGGCCGGTGGTGATCACAAATAATAAAATCGACCCCCTTGGTTTGGGCATAGGCAATTTTGTCTACCGATTTGATGCCACAATCAAGAGCAATTATTAAACTGAATTTATGGTCTGCCGCCCAGTCAATTCCCTTTACCGATATACCATACCCCTCTTTATATCTGTCAGGTATATAGAAATCGACTTTTGGGTAGCGTGCTTTCAGAAAAGTATACACTAAGGCCACCGAGGTGGTGCCATCAACATCATAATCGCCATACACCAATATTTTCTCTTTACTTCCTATTGCAGTGTTTATTCTGGCAACAGCTTTGTCCATGTCCTTCATCAAAAAGGGATCATGAAGCATTTCCAGTTCGGGGCGGAAAAAATCTTTCGCACTTTCAAAGGTATCATGCCCTCTTTGAATCAGAAGATTGGCAAGAATCGGGTGAATATTAAGCTGCTTTGAAAGATGCTCTATTTTCTCTTTTTCCCCCCTGGGTTTTACAACCCATCTGTTACCGGTTTTCATATGCTAAAATGTGATAAAAAGTAAATTTTAGAGGGGTCTATACAAAGTTAACGGTAAGAATCAGGGGTAGGTGTCTTATCACCAAAAGTTATTGACACTACCGCAGTGAAAGAGCCCTCAAAAATTTCTTCAAATTGAATTGTTAATAAAAAAGTGTTATCTCCTTGAAACATAACCTTATAAACAGACCTGTCGTATAATTTTGTAAAAGCCCGCGGTCTGTAAAACACCAAAGATAGAAATAAGGGCTAAAACTGAGGTAAAGTGCAACATTTTACAGTTATTATATAATAATTACCCCCATGCAGCACGCTATCGTTATTAATGTTGCGGAAAAGGCCGATTACAAATTGCTGGCTGATTTGGGCAGAAGAGCCTTCGAGGAGGCTTTTGGCAGGTTTAATGATCCGGGAGACCTGCAGACCTACCTTGATTTGGCTTTTCACCCTGAAACGATACGTTCCCAGCTCCAAAACCCCTTGTACACCTTTCTTTTAGCCACCTGGGACGAGGAGCCTGTGGGGTATGCCAAATTGTTCAGAGGAGAATGTCCTGAACCTGTCCGGGTAAAATCCTGTATACAGCTTGAAAGGATTTATGCGCTCCAGTCTTATGTTGGAAGGAAAGTGGGCAAGTCATTGATGGAGCATTGTGTTGAAATTGCAAAAGCTGAGCATTTTGAAAGAATATGGCTTACCGTTTGGCAACAAAATGAAGTCGCAATCACATTTTACAAGAAATGGCATTTCGAGGTGGTGGGTACCAAAAAATTTACTATCGGAAAAGAAATAAATGACGATTATATAATGTCACTGGACGTGAATAAAATTCAATAATCATGAGAAGTCAATTGTTAAAATTATTGCGAAGTACCGGTTATTCAATAGTAAATACCACGCCGCTCAACGATAGTGATATTTACGAAAAAATATATGATCGGGATAGTATACAAAATCATCGGTTTTACAATATTGGTGCCGGCGAATTTTGTCACCCTAACTGGACATGTATTGACCGGAATATAAAATGGCACGAATTGAACAGTGAAGGAAAAGGTGTCTCTGTGGACTTCAATCTTTTTTCGCTTCTCCCGTTGCCTTTTGAATCTGATTTAGGCGAACTTGTATATATAAGTCATACGCTTGGTCATATCGACGATACCGCTGTTAAACATATTTTAAAGGAATCCTTTCGCATTTTAAAAAAGGGAGGTGTTATACGGATTGTAGTTGAAGATATGGATCTCTTTTACAGGGCATGGAGAAATAATGACATCAATTTTTTTTATTGGAGAGAGTGGGAGCAATTGAATAAAAATTATAAACAGTATTCACTGCTGAAACCAATGCGTGAAGCTTCGATTACTCAACTTTTTCTTGAAGAATTTGCCGCCTCGGCAAGTGAGATTGCTGATGAAGGGGGCCCCGAAAGAATTTCAGATGAAAAATTCCGCCAGTTGTTTGACCAGTTTACATATGAAGAAGCATTTGATTATTGTGCTGCACGATGTCCCAAAGAACTGCAGGAAAAATACCCCTTTCGCCACATGAACTGGTTCAACGAAAAAAAGTTGGAACGGATGCTGGCTGAAGCAGGCTTCAACACAATTTATAAATCAGGTTATTTGCAATCCAACCGGCATGTGTTGAGAAACGCCTCTTACTTCGACAAAACGGTTCCTCAGCTTTCGCTGTATATGGAAGCAGTTAAATAAACAAGTGCTGACCTCCTTGAAAAAGAAGAACCGGCAGCTTGCGGGTTTTATGCTAACTGTCTTTTGTAAAGACGAATGGTGTTTTCCAGACCAAAATAGAGTGCATCACTGATTAGTGCATGTCCAATTGAAACCTCATCCAGAAACGGGAGATTTTGTTTAAAAAAGGCCAGATTTTGCATATTCAGGTCATGGCCGGCATTTATGCCTAATCCATAATAGTGTGCTTTTTCGGCAGCTACTTTAAAAGGCTCAACCGCCAGTTCACGGTTTCCGGCATATAATGATGCATAAGATTCGGTATATAGCTCAATCCGGTCTGCTCCCGTGCTTGCAGCATGCTGAATCATTTCAGCTACCGGATCTATAAAAAGGGATACTCTGATACCGGCATTTTTGAACACCGAAACGGTTTTTTGCAGGAATTCCTGATGCATTGTTGTATTCCACCCCGAATTGGAAGTTAGAACATCAGGTGGGTCCGGAACCAGTGTTACCTGATCAGGAATTACCTCCAAAACCAGTTCATTGAAAGCTTCAGAAGGATACCCTTCAATGTTAAACTCCGTTTTCACAACCTTTTTCAGGTCTCTTACGTCCTGGTACCTGATATGGCGTTCGTCGGGCCTGGGGTGAACTGTAATTCCGTCCGCTCCAAAGCGCTGACAGTCAATAGCTGTCTGAACCACATTTGGTAAATTGCCGCCCCTTGCATTGCGGAGTGTAGCTATTTTGTTAATATTTACGCTTAGGCGAACCATAGTGGCCTGAATCTTGTTCTTTAGTTGTACAAATGTATTATGTTTGTCTCATGTGGAAACCAATAGGGTTACACGTCGTATAAAATAAAGTCATGCTGGTCAGAAACCTGATAAAAGATAGTATTCCTCCGCTCAAAACCTCAGATACGGCGGCAAGGGCATTGCAATGGATGAATGAGTTTCGTCACAGCCACTTTCCTGTAATTGGTAACAATGGCTTTATGGGAATGGTCCACCAGTCTGATCTCGAAAAAGTCGAAAACAAGGAAGTTCCGTTGCTTACTTTGTCAATTCCCTTTACCAGGCTATTTGTGAATGAGTACATGCATCTGCTGGATGCTGTAAAGTTTGCCTCCAATAATGAATTTACTTTGGTTCCGGTATTAAGCGAAACAGAGCAGTATTTGGGTTGCATTTCGATTATGGAAATTATACATGCATTGGCCGAATCACACTCCGTTCAAAATCCCGGTGGAATTGTAGTTTTGGGGATCGAAAAAAACAAATACAATTTATCAGAAATATCCCGGATCGTGGAAGCGGAAGGGGCACAGGTACTCAGTTCCAGTGCTACTGTTACAACGGATCCTGAGAAAATTGAAGTGACTTTAAAAGTGAACAGAATTGACCTTACCCGCATCCTGGCCGGCTTTTTCAGGAATGGATTCGATGTAAAAGCCTCTTATCATCAGAGTGAATTTCAACAAGACATCCAAACGCGGTTTGATGAGTTTATGAACTACCTCAAAATGTAACTTTGCGGCATTATGCCGCCGATGTCTCTGCGCCCGTTTAAATTTCTCCTGTTATTCCTGCTGTCATTACCGGCAGTATCGCAAGCGCAGGTAATTGTAGATACCACCTCTCTTCCTGAACTGGTCTTGGTGGACAGCATTGTCTTGTCCGGGCAGAACATTACCCGTGTATCTGTAATCGAACGCGAGTATGTAATGCATACCGGCGATTCTATTCCCCGTAATTTATTTATAAAAACGCTCGAGCGTACAAGGGAAAATCTGATCAATACGTTCCTCTTCAATTTTGTTACCATTACGGCTCAAAATATCGGGAATAACAGAGTAATGGTTTTCATACATGTAGAAGAGCGATGGTACATTTTTCCTTTACCTGTATTTGAGCTTGTCGACAGAAACTTTAATGAGTGGGTCAAATCAGGCGACTGGTCGCGTGTAAACTTTGGACTGAATTTAAAGTGGAGCAACTTCAGAGGAATGAATGAAACAATGAATTTCCTGTTCAAATGGGGTTATACTGAAAATATAGGGCTGAATTATATTATTCCCTATATCAATAAAAACAAAGAGGAGGGTCTTGCCATCAAAACTACCTATAGCCGTGACAAAGAAGTTGTTTATAGTGTATTTGACAGTAAACCGCAACGGTATAAAGTTGAAAGCAGGTTTATGCGCCGGGAGGTTACCGCCGGGCTTACTTATTCTCGCCGCAAAGGATATTATAAAACGAGTTCATTTTTTGCCGAATACAGGAAAGTAAGTGTTGATGATACTATTCCGGTTTTAAACAGCGAGTACTTTGGTAATTCAAGAACCCGGCAGCAACTGATAACTTTTTCATGGTTATACCGACGCGATTTCAGGGATATAAAAGTATATCCTCTTTCAGGGTATATGCTCGATCTGGAAGCAACCAAACTGGGTTTCGGTCTGTTGCCTGATGAACCTAATTTACTTTTTCTGACAGCACAGTACAAAGCATTCAGAAAATTAACTTCACGTTGGTTTGTCGCAGGATCAGTAAAAGGAAAACTTTCCGGTCAGGGAAACCAGCCCTATTATAACATGAAAGGACTCGGTTTTAATAATGATTTTGTCAGAGGATATGAATTGTACATCATTCCCGGTCAGAATTATTTAATTTCAAAAACTGCTCTCAAGTTCGCATTACTGCCCACTCATGTAATAGAAGTGCCGTCTATTCCCCTTGAAAAATTCCGTAAAATCCATTACGCTTTTTACCTGAATGCGTTTTTTGATGTGGCTTACGTGCGTGATCGGCAATATGAAAATCAAAACCCGCTTGCCAATGATTACCAGTATGGATATGGTCTCGGATTGGATTATGTAACTTATTATAACCTTGTATTCAGATTGGAATATTCCATCAATAAATTTGGTGAAAAAGGATTTTTTCTTCACTTTACAGCACCTATCTGAAACATGAATTCTGCCTCTGCTCCTCATTTTGCGTTATATGGTCGCCCCGGTTCGGTGAATATTGTACCTTATCTTGAAATTCTGTTAAAAGAAATTGCGTTAACAGGCGGCACGGCGGTTATTCACCACCCTTTTTACACCTACCTCAAACATCATACTTCCTTAACCCTGCCTCAAAACACCTTTTCGACCCATGAGGAATTAAGAGGTAAGGTCGACTTTCTGGTATCGCTTGGAGGTGATGGTACGCTCCTGGATACTATAACACTTGTGCGGGATAGCGGTATCCCAATTGTTGGAGTTAACACCGGAAGATTAGGGTTTTTGGCTGGAATCAGTAAAGATGATATCAATCAGGTTGTGGATGCGCTGGTGAAAGGAAGATTCCATCTTGACAGCCGTTCTCTTATCCGACTCGAAACCAGCAGTCCGCTGTTTGGTGAGGTAAATTATGCACTCAATGAAATTACTATCCACAAAAAAGATAGTTCTTCTATGATTATCATCCACACATACCTCAACGGAGAGTATCTGAATTCCTATTGGGCAGATGGACTTATTATTGCAACTCCCACCGGATCAACAGGTTACTCTTTAAGTTGTGGTGGGCCCATTATAGTACCCCAATCCGAAAATTTTGTAATAACACCTATTGCTCCACATAACTTAAACGTACGTCCTATCGTAGTATCAGATAAGGGAGTCATTTCATTGGAAGTTGAAGGCAGAAGCCAATATTTTCTGGCCTCTCTGGATTCCAGATCTGTGACCATCGACTCCTCTGTGCAACTGGCCGCCCGCAAAGAAGACTTTAAGGCAAATATTGTGAGGCTGGACAACGACAATTACCTAAGCACGCTCAGAAATAAACTGATGTGGGGATTGGATGTGAGGAATTGATTCAACGGTGTTTATTTAAGAAGTTCTTTATTATTTTTTTATTTTTGTGAATATTCCACAACCCTTTACTATGAAACGTCTGTCCGCTCTATTGTTATTAATTTGCTTATTACCAGGCCTTTCCATTGCCCAAAGGTATAAGCAGCGTTGGAAAGCCTACCGGTCTGAGCTCAGCTTTGGAATTGGTGCAAGCAACTTCTTAGGCGACCTCGGCGGTGCTAACAAGATAGGAACCAATGACTTTCAAGATCTGGAATTTTCTGAAACCAACATTGCCATTTCAGCCGGAATCAGGTATAAATTAAATCCCATTTTATCTCTGAATACCCATTTGACTTATGGTCAGGTGTCCGGAAGTGATGCCCTTACCCAGGAGTTTTTCAGAAATTATCGTAATCTGAATTTCAAAACCAACATTTGGGAGCTCAACTCCAATCTGGAAATTGCTTTCATAAAGGAACAAACCGGTCACCGTTACCGTCTGAAAGGTGTTCGCGGGCAAAGGGGTTTTGAATTTTCCGCATACGGGTTTTTAGGTTTAGGAGCATTTTATTTTAACCCGAAAGGCGAATTAAACGGGCAATGGTACGACCTCCAACCGCTCCATACCGAAGGACAGGGTTTGGCAGGCACAAGGAGTCAATACAAAAAATTGCAATTATGCATTCCTATGGGAATAGGATTCAGGTATGCTTTCAATCGCAGATGGGGAGTTGGACTTGAATACGGCATCAGAAAAACATTCACCGATTACATTGATGATGTGAGTAAAACCTATTATGACAATGCCTCTATTCAGGCAGCTAATGGTGTAAATGCCGCCTTACTGGCAGATAAATCATGGCAAAATGAGTATGTATATCCCTACATCACTGCCGCAGGTGCTCAAAGAGGTGATCCCCGCGATAAGGACACCTATATGTTTGCCATCATCAGTGTAACTTATAAACTGCGTTCTGGAAGGTCCAGTTTCCCAATGTTCTAATTCTATTTTGCAAAGGCCCTTTTTAGTGAAATTTTGTTTCACAAGGTGCGTTCACATTTCATGAATAGTAGAACACGTCTGAATTTTCTGGTTTTTATTGCCGCATTCTTGCCGGGTACATTTGCTTTTGGACAAAGTTCCGAGATGGGTCTGTTTCTTGGAATAGGAACTTACAAAGGGGAAATAAGTCCTCACCTGTTCAATACCAAAACCATTAAGCCGGCCGTCGGAATCTTATACCGGAGAAACCTCAACAGCCATTGGGCTTACAGACTCGGACTTACCTATGGAGCCGTGGCAGGCGACGATGCTAAATCCAACGATGAATACCAGCTGAGGAGAAATCTTTCTTTCAGGGCGCGAATACTGGATTTACATGGGGCGTTTGAATTTAATTTCCTTCCTTATCAACTTGCCAACGAGAGTTCCGCACCGGCAACGCCATTTGTCTTTGGTGGCTTATCTCTTTACCATTTTAATCCACAAGCCGAATTGAATGGTGACTGGTACGATCTTCAGCCATTGGGTACTGAAGGTCAGGGAACATCCGCATACCCCAGCCGCGAAAAGTATAAAAGAACCCAGATGGCGTTGATGTTTGGAGGTGGATTTAAATTTAAGTTCAGTAAAATGTTTGGAATTACCCTTGAGGCCGGGGCCCGCAGATTATACACTGATTACCTTGATGACATCAGCAAAACATATGCTGATAAAGGTGTGCTGCAGGCTGCATACGGAGATGTATCTGTCCAGTTGTCCGACAGGAGTACCGACGGTCAGGCAGCAGATAACACCGATCGCCAGCGAGGGAATGCTTCCGATAAAGATTGGTATATGTTTACCGGTATAACCCTGAATTTTACGCTGAGCAGCAAGTATTCCTCAAATTGCACTCCCTTCAGACAAAAATTGCGGTAAATCAATGCCTTAGCCTGTTGGCATATTCCCTGTTCTGAAAGCCCCGTTGTGGCTATTTTATTACCTTTGCTCGTTCTTTCAGGGGACATGGAGCAGCCAGAACAAATAAATCCCGAAAAATTACCTTCACACATAGCCATCATAATGGATGGCAATGGTCGTTGGGCTCAACAACAAGGGCACATCCGGACTTTTGGTCACCAGAACGGGGTTGTTGCAGTACGAGATACAGTTGAGGGAGCAGCTGAAATAGGTATACAATATTTGTCCATGTACGCCTTTTCAACTGAAAACTGGAAGCGCCCAAGGTGGGAGGTTGATGCACTGATGGAGTTGTTGATAGATACCATCAGCAAAGAAACCAAAACACTCATGGATAACAATATCCGGTTGATGGCCATAGGGGATACTGAAAGTCTGCCTGCCAATTGCAGGAGTCAGCTGAAAGCCACTATTGATACTACAGCATCCAATACACGAATGACCCTTATTTTGGCGTTAAGCTACAGCTCGCGCTGGGAAATTACCAGGGCAGCAAAAAACATAGCATCAAAAGTGAAAGACGGTAGTTTAACAATTGAAGAAATTAATGATGAAGTTGTTTCAGCTGAAATGTGTACTTCGTTCTGTCCCGATCCGGAACTCTTAATCAGGACAAGTGGCGAACACCGGATCAGCAACTTTATGTTGTGGCAGCTTGCATATACTGAACTTTATTTTACCGATAAATTGTGGCCCGATTTCAGGCGGGAAGACCTGAAAGCAGCGATCATAGATTTTCAGAAACGGGATCGCCGGTATGGTATGGTCAATGAACAGGAATCAAAAGGCCAGAATGCATAGAATCATCTGCTTGTTGCTTTTCATAAGTTTCTTTTCTACTCAGAATGGATTTAGTCAGGTTCAGGTAGGAGGAGAGGAGTTGCCATTTGATTACAGCCAACCTAAAGATTATATTATTGGTGGAATAACTGTTACAGGTGTAAAATACCTTGACGAAAGTGTACTCAGAACCCTTTCAGGATTATCTAAGGGTGATAAAATCAGAGTACCGGGAGACAAAATTACCCGTGCCATTGAAAACCTTTGGAAGCAGGGGTTGCTTGCAGATATTAAGATAGTTGCCACGAGAATTGAAGGAGACAAAATATTTCTTGAGTTGCGTCTTCAGGAGCGTCCGAGGCTTTCAAAATTTTCATTTGACGGAATTACCAAATCGGAAGCTGATAAAATCAGAGAGCGCATCAAGCTGGTCAGCGGAAAAATAATCACTGATAACCTGATTCAGACCACGGAAAACGAAATCGAAAGTTATTTCATCGACAAAGGTTACTTGCATGCAAAGGCTACTGTTATTACTGAGGATGAAAAAAATGTGGCCAATTCTCAGTTTATGAAAATCCAGATAAAGAAAGGGCCCCGGGTTAAAATTCACAGTATAACTTTAGAAGGTGTGCAGGCTTTAAATGAAACCCGTTTGAAGCGTTCATTGAAAGACACTAAAGAACATAAGTGGTACAGGATTTTCTCAACATCAAAATTTGTCGAGGATAATTATACTGAGGATAAGCAAAAACTGTTGGCAAAATACACCCAAAAAGGATACAGGGATGCGAATATTACCTGGGATACCGTTTACGATCACAATGAAGCCAGTGTAGACATCAAAATACGTATTAACGAAGGCCCTCAATATTTTTTCCGGAATATTACCTGGATTGGGAATACCAAATATGCAGCACGTGATCTCGATAAAATTCTGAATATTCATAAAGGCGAAATATTTAATCAGAAAAAACTGGATGAGGGATTATTTGGTAATGCATCCGGCCGCGATATTACCTCTCTTTATATGGATAACGGTTATTTGTTCTTTTCGGTTACACCCGTGGAGGTGCAGGTAGTCGGTGATTCGATAGATTATGAGATGCGTATTTATGAGGGGAAGCAGGCAATTGTAAATAAGATAACTGTTGTTGGAAACACCAAGACCAACGATAAGGTAATTATGCGGGAAATCAGAACCAAACCCGGTCAGTTATTCAGCAGAAATGAGATTATCCGTACGCAGCGTGAACTGGCTCAACTTGGATATTTTGATCCTGAAAAACTTGGCGTAAATCCCAAGCCGAATGCTCAGGATGGTACAGTTGACATTGAATATGTAGTTGAGGAAAAACCTTCGGATCAGCTTGAATTGTCAGGGGGCTGGGGTGGCAATTCGCTTGTTGGAACGCTTGGGGTCTCATTCAACAATTTTTCTGCAAGTAATATTTTCAAAAAGGGTGCATGGGCACCATTACCTTCCGGTGATGGTCAGCGGCTTAGTTTGAGAATGCAGACAAACGGCAAGTATTACCAATCGTATAACGCTTCTTTTACAGAACCCTATCTGGGAGGTAAAAAACCTAATTCATTCAGTTATTCCATTTATCATTCGGTTCAAAGCAATGGCCGGCCACGTCATAGTGAATTACGTCAGGCTATTTCTATTATCGGTACCTCAGTAGGACTTGGGCAGCGGCTTAAAAAACCGGATGACTTTTTTAGTGTTTACCACGAGTTTAACTTCCAGTATTACAAACTTGATAATTACGGTTCGTCATTTTTATTTAGTGACGGCTTTTCCTATAACATCTTCTTTCAGGAAACGCTCTCCAGAAATTCTGTGGATCAGCCGATCTATCCAAGAACCGGCTCTCAGTTTTCGACAACACTCCAGCTGACCCCTCCCTGGTCGTGGTTCAACAGTAAGAATTATGCAGTTTTGCCCGATCAGGAGAAATACAAGTATATTGAATACCATAAATGGAAATTCTCCGCGCTTTGGTATACCCCATTGGCATTTAACAAACTGGTACTGATGGCCAGGGCCAATTATGGCTTTTTGGGTTATTATAACAAGGATATAGGTCCACCGCCTTTTGAAAGGTTTTATCTTGGAGGCGACGGACTGTCAGGCTTTTCGCTTGATGGCCGGGAAATTATAGCCCAAAGGGGCTACCCTAATAATTCACTCTCTCCTCCCGGAGGTGGCACAATTTATGATAAGTACACGGTGGAAGTACGTTATCCCCTGTCACTGAATCCCTCAGCTACCATATATATGTTGGGTTTTCTCGAGGCAGGAAATGCTTTCAACCGGTTCAGGGATTACAATCCGTTTGACCTGAAAAGAGGAGCAGGAGGAGGGGTGAGGATATTCCTCCCTATGTTTGGAATGCTTGGACTGGATTGGGGCTATGGATTTGATAATGTGCCCGGTACTCTGAATCGCTCGGGAGGTAATTTTCACTTCCTGATAGGACAGCAGTTTTAGAAAAAATAGTAACTTTGCAAACCTTTTAAAAGAGTTCAAAATGAAAAAGTTAAGACTTCTCATTACCATTCTGACGGTTCTGTCTCCAATCATGGTATCGGCCCAGAAATACTGTTTTGTGGATACACAATACATCCTGGACAACATTTCTGAATATAAAGCCGCACAACAACAGCTCGATCAATTATCAGTAAACTGGCAAAAGGAAATAGAGGCCAAATATGCTCAGATTGATAAGTTGTACAAAGATTTTCAGGCTGAACAAATTCTCCTTACCGATGAAATGAAGCGTAAGCGGGAAAATGAAATTGTTGCTAAAGAAAAAGATGTTAAGGACTTTCAAAAGCAAAAGTTTGGATACGAGGGAGAGTTGTTCCGTAAAAAGCAAGAACTGGTAAAACCAATTCAGGATAAAATTTACAATGCAATCAAGAAAATGGCTACTGATCAGAGTTATGCTGTTGTGTTCGACAAATCAAGTGACTTGATTATGCTGTTTGCAAATCCTAAATACGACAAGAGTGATTATATTCTGTTGCAATTGGGGTATAAAGTACCGGCCAAAGAATCTGAAGGTTCCGGGTCTTCCGGAACACCTTCCAAATCGGGATCTTCCGAGCCATCCAAATCGGGTCAACAACCTGACACCGATTCTTCGGTTCAGCCTAAACAATAATCTTAAAATCTATTCCTTCTCATCATTTCAAGTACTATGAAAAAATCAATTAAAATTGCCTTTCTGTTCCTTTTGGCTACCGTGAGTTTCTCGAATGCCCAAACCCTGAAATTTGGTCATATCAATTCTACCGAATTGCTTGCCGCAATGCCGGAAACCAAAATGGCTGACAGCACACTCAAAAAATTCGGAAGTTCTTTGGAAACGCAACTAAAGACCATGACAAACGAATATCAGAGCAAAATATCTGATTACAGAGCAAATGAGGCTTCAATGGCTGACCCGATTAAAGATGCAAAAGCAAAGGAAATTGGCGATCTGGAACAACGCATTCAGGACTTTCAGGATTCTGCACAACAATCGCTAAGCAAAAAGAAGGAAGAAGTTTATACTCCAATAATCAAAAAGGCGGAAGAGGCTATAAAGAGTATTGCAAAGGAGAAGTCATATTCATACATTTTTGATACCAGTGCCGGAGTTGTTTTATATGCTCAGGATTCGGACGATATCATGCCTTTGGTTAAGACAAAATTGGGACTGAAATAATCCCTGGTTCAAGGTAATTCAAAAGTCGCTCTCCCCACAGAGCGGCTTTTTTTGTAACCGGAGAATAGTTGAACTTCTTGTGAAATTGTATTCGCTGATTCAAATAAAAAAGAGATACACAGGTTTCAGAACATATTAAAGGAATCAGGTTAATTTTAATTAATTTTGATTCAATTAGACAGGAAAATGCAAGTAAAATCATCACTCACCCCGGAATCCCCAATCGGAATATTTGATTCCGGCATAGGAGGTCTTACGGTTGCAAACGCTATCCGGAAAATTTTACCGGGTGAATCAATCATCTATTTTGGCGACACTGCGCACTTGCCTTATGGTGATAAGGCTCCTGAATCAATCATAGGTTATGCCGTTGGTATATCAGATTTTCTGCTGAAAAGCGGTTGCAAAATGATAGTCATTGCCTGCAATACAGCATCATCTATTGCATTTGATGCGGTAAAGAAACATGTCGGCAAAAAAGCAATTGTAATTGACGTGATTAATCCGGTAGTAGCTGAAGTCAGCAGTTCAAAAAAATTGAAACGGATAGGAGTGATAGGAACCAGGGCTACAATAAAATCTGAAGCATATGCCCGGCGCATTACTCAATCAAACCCTTCAATAGAAGTGTTATCATTGGCAACACCATTGCTGGCGCCTATGATAGAAGAGGGATTTTTTGATAACAAAATAAGTCAGACGATTATCAACAGTTATCTCGACAGACCTAAAATCCGTAAAATAGAATCAATAATACTCGCCTGTACGCACTATCCTCTTATCAGGCCTGAAATCGAAAAATATTACAAAGGCAAAGTGCAAATAATTGACTCGGCACAGATTGTCGCAGCTTATGTCAAAAAACAATTGGAATTAAAAAAACTGCTTAATCCCGCTCCTAAAGGCAAACAACGTTTTTACGTTTCTGATCTCACTCCTTCGTTTATAAAAAGCACCCGCCACTTTTTTACAGGTAAAGTTAAGCTGGAGAAAAAAAATCTCTGGTAAGCCCGGTTTATTTACCGGCATTATCTTTATTATACCATTCGGAATACATGATATAATTTTTGGCAATTCTTTCATTTAATTCTTTGAAGTGTTCAGGAGTCATCTGTTTGACTTTTTTAGCCGGAACACCTGCCCAAATACTTCCGGGTTCGACAATTGTGTTTTCCAGTACTATTGCACCGGCTGCAATCATAGAATTGGCGCCTACAACTGCATGATCCATTACAATTGCACCCATTCCAACCAGTACATTATCTTCTAAGGTGCAGCCATGTACTATGGCTGAATGGCCAATTGATACATTGTTTCCGATGATAGTTTTGGCTTTTTGATAGGTACAGTGAATTACAGCCTGGTCCTGAATATTAACCCTGTTGCCAATCGTAATGGAATTGAC
>DASUFP010000061.1:0-24064 GCA_036274495.1 Bacteroidia bacterium | reverse complement strand
CTGATTGCATCATCAGGCGGACTGTGTGCCGATACCGCACAGGTAACACTGGCCTACACTGCCACGCCTTCGCTGGGTGCCGATTCAACTATGAGCATCTGTTCAGGATCTTCAATCAATCTCACCACCGTATTCAACACTGCCGGCTTTACCCCTTCATGGACTTTTAACGGAACGCCGGTTGCCACCCCGTCAGCAGTCTCCAATGCGGGAGTGTATATCCTGATTGCGTCCGGATCAACCTGCAGCGACACCGCGCAGGTAACACTGAATGTACAGCCTTCACCATCACTGGGACCGGACCAGACGCTGGGCATCTGCGCCTATTCAACACTTGATCTCACCACGTTATATTCCACCACCGGTTTCACCACCGGCTGGACCAGCGGAGGAGTGCCGGTGCCGAATCCTGCATCGGTAACTACTGCAGGAACGTATACGCTCATTGCAACAGGGTCAGGTTCCTGTGCCGACACCGCGGTGGTAACCGTTAACAGTCTCGCTACCCCATCACTGGGTCCCGATGTCGTGATGAGCATTTGTTCCGGTACATCTGCCGATCTCACTACCGTATTCAACTCCACCGGCTTTACACCTTCATGGACTTTTAACGGAACGCCGGTTGCCACTCCGTCAGCAGTATCCAATGCGGGAGTGTATATCCTGATTGCGTCCGGATCAACCTGCAGCGACACCGCGCAAGTAACACTGAATGTACAGCCTTCGCCGTCACTGGGACCGGACCAGACGCTGGGCATCTGCGCCTATTCAACACTTGATCTCACCACGTTATATTCCACCACCGGTTTCACCACCGGCTGGACCAGCGGAGGGGTGCCGGTGCCGAATCCTGCATCGGTAACTACTGCAGGAACGTATACGCTCATTGCAACAGGGTCAGGTTCCTGTGCCGACACCGCATTGGTAACCGTAAACAGCCTCGCTACCCCATCACTGGGTCCCGATATCGTAACCGGAATCTGTTCCGGCAATGCGGCGGATCTTACCACGTTGTACAGCACCGCAGGATATACTACCTCATGGACCAGCGGCGGAAATCCGGTTTCAAATCCTGCAGCCATTACTACCGCCGGGTTATATACTTTAGTTGCAACAGCCTCATCCGGCTGTTCTGATACCGCCAATGTAACCGTTACCGTTGGTTCAACGCCGGCACTGGGTCCTGACCAGGTCGTTACGCAATGCCAGGGAACAGCGGTTAACCTTACTGCGATGTACAATACTGTTGGCCTTACCCCTTCGTGGATTCTGAACGGCGCCCCTGTGCTTACCCCGAACAGCATTACTAACGGTGGCGCATATATGCTTATTGCCGTCAACGCGTCGGGTTGTGCCGATACGGCGGTTGTCGATGTAACATTTGATCCTGCGCCTGCACTGGGTGCCGATCAGTCGCTGACGGCCTGCGCCGGGACGGCTGTGGATATTACTGCAGGATTTTCTCTTGCCGGCTTGACCGCCGTATGGACATCAGGAGGCACTCCGGTACCGGATCCGGCTAACGTTGCCACAGCAGGGACCTATCAGCTGATTGCCACCAACAGTTTTGGTTGTTCCGATACTGCACTGGTCTCGGTAACTGTCTCTGCCGGTCCTTCGCTGGGTCCTGATCAGACCTTCAACCTCTGTTCGTGGCAGACGATTGATCTGACCACGGTGTTCAACATCACCGGACTCACGGCATCCTACACTTTCAATGGCGCGCCCATAACCTCATACACCTCCGTTTACGACAGCGGCATGTATGCGGTGAATGTGACGGATGCCAACGGCTGTACCGATCAGGCGCTGGTGATTGTGCACAATGTTGCCTGCATCTGCGATGCCGATTTCTCCTATGATGCACGCTGTTTGCAGGAACCGGTAACCTTTACCATACAGTCGGATTCGGCACTGATAGGTGCACACTGGATTTTTGGCGGCGGTTTGCCCGATGCCTGGACGCTGCAGCCTACGGTAAAGTTCCGTGGTGCGGATAATTTCCTTGTTACGCTGGAAGCGCAACTCAGTTGCGGCATGTATACGGTGCAGAAATATGTCACCTTAAGCGACTGCGCCGATTCCTGTCACTTCTATATCCCCACTGCCTTCACGCCTAACAGCGACGGTCATAACGACGCGTTCATCTGGAAAGGCGACTGCGATCCCGAACTGTTCAACATAGCGATTTACAATCGGTACGGGCAAGTGGTATTTAAATCCGATAAGCCACAGCTCGGCTGGGACGGCACCTACAATAATGAACGGTCACCCGAAGGAATGTACGTGTACACGCTGGAATACAAACTGCCTTATCAGCAGAAGCAGGTGGTAAGCGGGAAATTGAATATTGTGAGGTGATTTACGACGTACGAGATAGCATTTTTCTCTGCGCTGTTTAAATGCATTCACATCACTCCGCCTTGGCGTATTGTATCCGCCGGAGCCTTGGCGAAGGCGGATGACTGCTGCCGCGGGGCTTTTGTTCTTTTGTCTTGATACAAAAGAACCAAAAAATCAAGAAGCAACCATGCTTCCTCCCGCTCTGTGCGCCTGTGCTTTTTTCTTAGCATTCATTATGATTCAAGCATTCCGTATTGTTGGTTGTTCAGGCGCACATTCACATCCATCTCACCCCCGCGGTTGCTTCGGGCCTGCGCTCTGCTGAATTATTATCTTACTACATTCCCAGGAAGGCTTATGACTCCGCCGCGGCGGATGACTTTTGACCCGCAATCCCCTACTGTTTTACAAATTTTGTATTTCTACCCGTGTATTGTAAAAAATAAACACCGGCTGTAAAATCATTTACATAAATCTCAATTGACTCGGAAGTGGGGAATACAGAACTATATATTTCCGCGCCCATTATGTCAACTATTTTAAGATAACCACCTGGAAATTTATCGATAATTATTTTATTAATTACCGGATTTGGATACACTTTAAACCCGGGATCAGATTGCGCCTCTTCCAATCCTACCGGCAGGTCCACTTTTATCAACCCATTGATTTGTGTAGCAATCCATAAGGTTTGATTGGCTGTTATATATATATCATGAAAATAATTTGTCGGGAGCGGTGAATTTTGGTCTGTAAAAGTGGCACAGGATATATTGTTTATCATCTGCAATCCGGCACCGTAAGTACCTATCCAGATATTGTTTGAAGCATCGGCTTCAATAAAACTATAAGCGGATATTAACTGACAAATGGTGGTGTCATACGCTGTCCAGGCATTGCCGTCAAATGAATATAAAAATGTTCCGCTCTGTAAGCCGCTTCCATGTACCCACAAAAGGTTGTTGTGATCTATCCCCATTCCAAAGATCGAACTGGAAGGCAGCGGGGAATTTGTGGTATCAAATACCGTCCATGAATTGCCGTCAAATCGGGCTAATCCGGGTAACGAAATAGCCCATATATTTCCGCTAAGGTCTTGTTCAATATCAATTATCTTAGGATCGGGTATAGCTGAATTCGATGTATCATAATATGCAAACGTATTCCCATCAAAAACTCCGACACCCAAATTATATAATGCCATCCATACCCGGCCCTGGGAATCTATGAGATCTTCATTTGAATACCCTCCATGAGTCCATGTATTCCAGTTGGTACCATCAAATCTTATTAAAACACCCGGCATGTCAACATATAGCCAATCGTTTACATGATCGTAAACCATTGCAAAGAGGTTTTTCAGGGCATAGTTTGATCCGGGAACACTGTCATATATTGTCCAGTTGTTGCCATCAAATTTTGCAAGGCCATTTTGTGTTGATGCCCAGATATTCCCAAGGTTGTCTTCTACAACTTTATAGACAGTATTGTGTGGCAACGCAGAATTTGTGGTATCATAAACCGTCCAATTGGTTTGAGCATTGGATACCATAGAAATAAGCATCAATAAGAGTATTATGACATACCTGTCTTTCATGGTGTACAATCCGGTATTTGTAAAGATATAAATTTCCCCCACCTCGTCCTCGCCTTTGGCGAGGATGCCTTTCAAAATTAAAACATTTAAGCATTCTGGCCACCATGCCTCGCCGAAGCGGCTACAATAAGGCGAGACAGCGAAATTGACGTTCTTGCCATCCGGCCTTCTATGGTGAAAATAATGTTCCTCGACCCAAACCTCGGGCCGGCGCTTCAGGCCAGTCTTATGACCTATGACTTATGACTTTTGACCAATTTCCAATGTCCATTTACCATTTACCATTGAAGCAGCATTTCTCTCTGCGCTCGAAATTCACTTCAATGCAGTATTATGACCTATGACTTATGACCAATGACTTATCACTTATCACTTATGACTCCTTCCCGGCAAATGACTCCGCCGCGGCGCATGACCGCTGCCGCGGGGCTTTTGTTCTTTTGTCTTGATACAAAAGAACCAAAAAATCAAGAAGCAACCAAGCTTCCTCCCGCTCTGTGCGCCTATTCTTTTTTCTTAGCTTTCATTATGATGCAAGCATTCCGTATTGTTGGTTATACAGGCGCACATTCACTTCCATCTCACCCCCGCGGTTGCTTCGGGCCTGCGCTCTGCTGAATTTTTATCTTACTACATTCCCAGGCAGGCTTATGACTCCGTCGCGGCGGATTGAATCCGCCGGAGCCTTGGCGCAGGCGGATGATTAATGGCTTCGCCGAAGCGGCTGCGAAAATGTGAGAAAGCGAAATTGATGTTCTTGCCGTCCAGCCTACCGTCGTGACAATAATGCTCCTCATCCAAAACCTCAGGTCGGCGCTTCAGGCCCAAGCTATCGGGCTAAGACCAGGAATAAAGTAGCCATAATCCCCTGTTTTAAAGACCTTTACAATCCACAAAAGAGCCTCGAGTGTTCAATTAACCTCCGCATACAGTCAACTTCATCCAAACTTATTTTCTCAAAACCCTACAGGTTTTCCTGTAGTGGTTTTGGTGGTTAACGATGTTATGACGAACTTACACAATCAAATAAAACTCATTCGATGGGCCGGCTACAATTGGGCAGGATCTTTAATAAATAAAATTTTGCAGAATATAAAACGAAAAAAAGTGGCGGTAATCTACAAGTTAGCGGCAAGCACGACCACGGACACAAGTAACATCTCAGAATGAAGACAGAGGACTTTTCAAACATCATTTCAACTCTTGTTATCAATGGATTTCATATTCATCAAGTAGAAAGGATTTCTGCCACCGTCTCTATTTTTCATACTTACAAATACGACAAGTTAGGAGCACAAATTCGTTACAGCATCTTGTTTTCAGAGGACAAAAGCGAAACTGCAATTCTGCAATCGCTTGAAAAATCCGCAATGACTTTTCAAGCGCAACCAATTATGGTAAACGATAATTGGCAAGCAGCCAAGGTGAAAAGTTACACCAAAGAGAGATTCTTTGACTTCTTTGGCGGTATTGTAAACACGGGTTTGATTTTAATTCCTAACCTTCCTCAGATTCTTGATGAACTTGGACACAACAAGCTCCCAACTGGTTTGACGGGAGAACCCGAAGACCTTCTCGAACTCTATGCAAGCGAGTGTTTTCAATACATCTTTGAATCGCCAGCAAGAAGATACGGTAGCGACAGATTATTTGAAAAACTTCCAGACGGTATTGTTCTTTGCAAAGGCAGATTTATGATTCTCTTTGATGCAAAGGCATACAAAGACGGTTTTGGTTTTGATTCAAAGACCATAAATAGTTTAAAAGGTTATGTTGAGGAATTCACTAAAAAGTATAGCAGTTATTTCGGCAGCATTTTCACGGTGATTGTTGTATCAGGTCATTTCAATGATTCTCAAAATGCACTTGAAGGTCGTGCAGACGAACTTTACAAACTTTGCAACTGCAAAATATCTACTGTTACAGGAAATGAATTAGGCAACATCGTTCAATTATTGAAAAACAATCCTGACTTTAGGGGCTCAATAGATTGGAAAAATGTTTTCGTAAATGTGATTGCGGAAACAAAATATGTTCAGCAAGAAATAGACAAAATCAAGAAAGATAAATTGCTCTAACATGGGAACATCCATAAGTCAATCCTCACCAAGAAAATCTTCCAACTGGAAGCGAGTTTTCGTTTGCTACAAAAACAACAACCTTCCAGACAATAGAGTGATGAACGAAGTTTGGCGTGCTTCTGAAACTTCAGAGAAAGAAAGCAAGCCGCTTTCTTCCGAAATGAAAACACAGGCAATTTATTCATGCTATGAAGCGGTAAAGTCATCAAACAACTTTAATGAAGCGTTACAGAAATTCAACAAAGCAATAATTGAAACCAAAGGCAATTCAATTGTTGCCGAGTTTGCGAAACGAGTTATTCCAAGTGCATTTCAATCAGACAATCCTTCCGAACAGTGGACGAATAATTTTTTCAAGGAAGTCACAAACTATGTGATTTCACGAGATGCTTCGGGGTTTGTTGGAGAAAGTTACCGAAATAAATCCGTGAAAGATTTAATTGAATTCAAAAAAAAAGTGAGCAACAAAGTGGAGCAGGTCATTAAGTCGGAGAAGAAAGATTTTAAATCACAAGCAGATTGGAATTCCTTCGTTGACAAATCAATCACAAAACTTAAATCAACCAAGTAATGTCTGCAACTAAAGTCAATGTAGGAAATAACAAAAAGGATTGTGATGTGCATTTGTGCCCAGGTCAGAACCTGTATTCGGGCATTAACTACTTCACTGATGAATTTAGCAAAGCCGATTCTTTGGAAGAAGATTTATTCAACCTTGCATCTGGCATTTACGCAACAGACCTTGCCGTTCACAGACAGGACAGAGAACACTACATCAGAACAATTGACCTAAATGTTGAAGTTGTAAATCTTCATGCCTTTGCAAGAATTAAAAGTTTGTTGGAATCGGCTTTGTTTACAGTGAGCAGAGACAACTGGAACATCAACTTCGTTCAAAAAAAGGGGGCAGCAGTAACCAACTTTGATTGGCAGAATAATGAAGGAGCGGTTTTACTTTTTTCAGGTGGAATTGATTCAATGTGTGCAGCAGCCCAATTTGTAAGTGAAAAAAGAAATTTGGTTTTAGTCAGTCATAATTCTCATGGAAACCATGTGATTGATTCCTGCCAAAGAAATGTTCATGCTGCACTGGAAAAACATTTTACGCAAACAATTAAACACATTCACATAAAAGTTTACGGCAGAAAACACGGTTCATATAAATTTCCTGAACCCGGAGATAGAGAAAATACTCAACGAACTCGTTCTTTTCTATTTCTTACTTTGGCTGCACTTGTAACGAGACGAAGCGGTTTCAATAAGGTTCTATACATGGCAGAGAATGGACAGTTTGCAATCCATCTTCCATTGAATCAAGCACGAGTTGGACCGTTCTCAACACACACGGCTGACCCACAATTTGTAAGTGATGCACAAGAGATCTTTAGAACACTTTTGAGCAACCCTGCTTTTGAAATTCAAAATCCATTTCTCTATAAAACGAAAGCAGAAGTTTTTGCGGTGCTTCCAGCCGCTCTACAAAAAGAAGTTCATCACTCAGCAAGTTGTTGGAAGATCTCTCATGTTCCGAGAAATCAGCATTGCGGATTTTGTATTCCTTGTATTTCAAGACGAATTGCAATTGAGTTTAATGGAATTAATGTAAATGAATATCATTTTGATATTTTTAAAGCTGACCTTAATACCCTAAGGGATGATGACGACAAAAAGAGAAATCTGATTGACTATTTGGAATTCGTTTCAAAATTTAAATTTGTTACGAGAGCAAATCAGAATGACTTGCTGAATGAATTTCCCGAACTCTACAACACTGCATTTAATAAGGACAAGGCATTGAATCTTTACGAGAGAGTTTCAGCCCAATCTTTTTCGGTATTCAAAAAGTATCCGCAAGTTTTAAAAATTATAGGATGAATAAAATCTCATTTAGCCAACTTGAAAGTGCAAGAAAAAATCCTGCTGCCCTTGCTAAGTCATTACTCACTCCAAGCGACAGCAATCCGAGATTTTCAAAGTTCATGGCTTGGCAACTTGCAGTTCATCGTTATCATAAGGAGAAAGGCGACCTTTCAAAAGCAGTGAACTATTTTGAAACAACCTTTATGAGAAATTTTGCAGATAATTCCAAAAACAATGCGGAAAGAGAAGATTGGATTTTGGATTTACAAGCATATTCATCTGACGACATTAAAAGAAAACTTACTTATGTTGAACACAAAAAGAGAATAAGCATTCCACTTACAAGCAAAGTTAGATTAGGCGGTGAACTTCCCTTAATCAAGATGAATAATAAAGGCGGCTACTCAATTTACTTTTTCAGCAGAGATAGCACCCTTTGGGAAGAGGAACTTCGCTTTCCAGTCATTCAGAATTATATATCTTCAACTCTTTATGAAGTTGATTTAAGTGATGTCGAAGTTGGAGTTTACTGCTTGGATTTGAAAAGACATTTGCAGCGAAGCTATACGCAAAGGGAAATTGATGATGCAGAAAAGGAATTGAAGGCAATCGGGAAGGCAGTTTCATTGGCTTTATAAATTTACAGATATGAACTACGGAGAGACAAACGCTTATTGGTATTTGAGACTTAATGGTTTTTTCTTAATAGAAAATTTCGTTGTTCACAGAACCGCTGAAATAACACACTCGTCTGACATAGATTTATTAGGACTGAGACTTCCATACGTTTTTGAAGAAGTAGGTGGTCAAAATAATGATTGGGATGAAGAGTTATTAGCTGAATTAAATCCAGACCTAATGACAGGAATTATTTGCGAAGTGAAAACAGGAAGTTTTAATGAAGATGACTTGTTTAGAAAAAAGTATTTGCATTACTGTCTGGACAGATTTGGATTTATGCCAGAACTCTCGGTTCATACTGACCAAGTATTTGAAAACAAAGTTTCGGTCATTGAGTTTGAAGGCAGACGGTTTCAAATACTTAAATTATTCGTGTCTAACTCAGAGGCGAAGCGACTGGACTTTTTGCAATTACGCATTAAACATTTGAGACAATTTATAGAAAATAGAATTCAAAAATATAGCCAACAAAAATGGCAGGACAGACTATTTTTTCAATCAGAATTTTTGGGAGAACATATTGATAGACAACATAACACTTAAAAGAGTAAGATGCCAGCCGCTAACAGCACATTTGCAATAGGCGGGGTTTCGTGCTCCGAAGAAAGTTTTGTGATTAAAGAAAGTGCGATGCTCCGAATGAACTTTTGTGCTTAAAAACCCGCCCATCGCAAATCTGCCAACCGTTCAGGTAAGTGATGAATAGAAGTTATTCATACAGGCTTCCCAATAAGAACAAAGAGAATTTTGTTCAGTGAATAATATCTTGGCTTTTGATTGGTCGTCCAAATCATAATACCATGAAAAAAAATAACCCAATCCGCAGGAATTATTTTTTCGTTAAATTGTTTTTCACAGACACCGGATGTTGCATGGGCAAAGTGTATCGCCCCCCTCACTGGTCTTCCTCTGAAGCGACAGCCAATGGTTTGGTACGAGGATCTTACAACCCAAAAGAAGGACGAGTTGCAGAAGTACAGCTAAACAACATTATTTTTTCATTATCTTTAGTCTTTGTTTTATATTGAGGTGTTAAGCAGATACCGAATAAACGACCGGAGTTGCAGTGTTGTACGCACTCCTATTAACCTTAACACCTTTTCAAAATCAATACGCATGAAACAGTTAATGCTTACCTGTATAGTGGTTTTAGGTTTTAATGCTGCGTTACAAGCTCAGCTTGCCCTGCCCTATTATCAGGATTTTGAAACGGACACCACAGGCTGGTATTCCGACACCTCCTCCGGAGATGCCTTTGAATGGGATTCAGTGAATTTTTCAGGGTGTTCGGGAACGATGGGATTGGGTTCAGGAATAAATTCAGCCGGCACATCAACGGTACTTTATTCTCCCTGGTTTGATTTCTCAAACGCTATAGACCCGGTATTGTGTATCACACATGCATTTAACACCACGCAGAACCAGGACGGTGTACGGATTGAATATACACACGATGAACTTGTCTGGGATATCCTGGGCACTACCACCCAGGGAATAAACTGGTACACTTCCCCTGCGCTTACCACGAGCAATTTACCGGCATGGTCAGGAATCTCTGCCGGCTGCATCAACTCTGCCATTTCACTTAGCATGCTGAGTGGGTTCTACATTATAAAATTCAGGTTTATTCCAACGATGAATGATACTACGGGTGAATATTTCCTTGACGATTTCAGAATATGTGAATCACCCTGTGCCTGTACTACTATTGCCGGTACTGTCGAATTGCCGGCAAAAGGCATTACTGTTTATCCCAATCCGGCAACAACTTCTTTTACCATCGATTCCCCATCCGCCGGCAATAGTTCTTATTTTATATACAATGCCACATCACAATTAGTCGCATCTGGAAAAGTCAATTCCATTTTAACTGTACCAACCGGTCACCTGTCCCCGGGTATTTACTTGCTTAAAATCATCACTAACACCACATGTGTTAATGAGAAACTCATCATCCAGACACATTGAAGCCGGTAATCGATAAAGATTTTCCCTTAACTCCTTTAGCTTAAAATTGGAGGTGCGAAACAAAAAAGGTTTGTGCACAAAAAGAAAAATCGTGAAAGATTGATGTATCACCTTTTTAAACAAGAGAAAAACGGATAACATCCAGCGTCTTTCTCCCATTAATAACCTAATTAATTACCGACAGAGCTCATTCTCCTTTCAATACCGGAATAGTGCTTTCCCGAAAACTTACTGAAACTAAAATTTCCCCACCTTGTTCTCGCCTTAGGCGAGGATGCCTTTCAAAATTCAAACATTTAAGCATTCTGGCCACCATGCCTCGCCGAAGCGGCTACAATAAGGCGAGACAGCGAAATTGACGTTCTTGCCATCCGGCCTTCCGTGGTGACAATAATGCTCCTCGTCCCAAACCTCAGGCCGGCGCTTCAGGCCAGTCTTATGACCTATGACTCCGCCCCGGCGGATGACTTTTGACCAATTTCCAATGTCCATTTACCATTTACCATTGAAGCAGCATTTCTCTCTGCGCTCGAAATTCACTTCAATGCAGTATTATGACTTATGACCAATGACTTATGACTTATGACTTATGACTCCTTCCCGGCAAATGACTCCGCCGCGGCGGATGACTGCTGCCGCGGGGCTTTTGTTCTTTTGTCTTGATACAAAAGAACCAAAAAATCAAGAAGCAACCATGCTTCCTCCCGCTCTGTGCGCCTGGGCTTTTTTCTTAACATTCATTATGATGCAAGCATTCCGTATTGTTGGTTACACAGGCGCACATTCACTTCCATCTCACCCCCGCGGTTGCTTTGGGCCTGCGCTCTGCTGAATTTTTATCTTACTACATTCCCAGGCAGGCTTATGACCTATGACCCCCACCTCGTCCTCGCCTTTGGCGAGGATGCCTTTCAAAATTAAAACATTTAAGCATTCTGGTCACCTTTCCTGGCCGAAGCGGCTACGAAAATGTGAGAAGGCGAAATTGATGTTCTTGCTATCCGCCCTACCGTGGTGACAATAATGCTCCTCGTCCCAAACCTCGGGCCGGCGCTTCTGGCCGATAGCCATCGGGCGAGGAGCAGTGACGGCGTGGTGTATCAAACGAAAGAACCATAATTTGTTTTAGTTTTACACTAATGACCAATAACTATCTTCTATCCATCAGAAACATTTATTACTGCAAAATTGAAAAATCCGTTCATCAGTAAAATAAATTGCTGCTGACAGCAAATTGCAGAATGACGTAAAAATGAAAACACTATTCCTCAATATATTTTTATTTCTTGTTTATTGCCCGAAATATTGTTTTTCGCAAACAGACACTATACCAAAACATTTTTTAGGGGCAAATATCGCTGCTGCCGTTCTGTCCGGTGAATTAGGTTTTTATTATGAATATGCCTTTCATCCGTCACTTCAATTAACGACTTCCTACGGACATCGATTCTGGCAGTTCAGCATTATAGAGAACGGAAGATCTGGCGGCGATTTTAAATACCTGGCACAGCAGGCGGATATCCTTAGGTTAGGAATTAAGAAACAAATTTCTCGTGCCAAATATCGGTTAGCAACAAAATATGTTGTTTTCCAAACAAGCTATTGGAACATGCGATCTCCAAAATATACCACCAGAGATGGCTCTAACGGATTAAACGATATCAGAAGAGATGTGATTTCAGTAAATCGTAAAATGTTTAACGGTTCAATCGGTTTTGGAATGTGTACTTATCAGAGCGAACATTTCTATTCAGATGCTTTCATCATGCTTGGAGTTTCAACCGGTAATAAGAGCACTCATTATTATAGCTGGGGCTGGGGTGGGAATGACAATGATTATGATTATCCACCTGACACCATAGAAAAGGACAAAACCCTGCTTCCGACCATTGACATTGGCTATTGCCTGGGTTTCGGCTGGTAAAGGATATGAAACAGTTCTGCAGCCGGTACCGGTCAGCCGCACAAGCCGGTTTTTCCCTCCTGTTCAACTGCTTGAAGTACTTCTGATTAACCGGTATTTTTTAAAAAAGCTCTTTTCACAACCGGCAGTCCTAATCCACTGTTTTAAAAGCATTTACACCCTAAAAAAGAGACTTGAATGTTATTTTAACCGCCGCCTACAGTCAACTTTATCCAAATTATTTTCACAAAACCCTACGGGTTTCCCTGCAGTGGTTTTGGTGGTTAAAGATGTTATGGCGAACTTTCCAAATCAAATATAACTCATTCGATGGGCCGGCTGTAATGATGCCGGATAATTAATAAATAAAATTTTACAGAATATAACACGAAATAAAGTAGCGGTAATAAACAAGTTATGCGCAAATCTGAATAAACTTACAAACAGATATAATTGTGAGTCAGTCAGCAATTAACCGCATAAAGTCATTACAATTATGATAGATTCAATTCCTGATGGCAAGAAGTCACAACAAAATAAAAAGAGAAGTACTAAGCATGAAAGGCGACTTTTATCTTCTTTATTTAGCTATAATTTCTACAATTGGTGGAGCATATGCAGTTATAAAGCATGATTTAACTGATGATCCAACTCTAAATATACAAATGGGAATAGCTTTTCTAGCCATTGGTGTAATATTACTATGGCTATTTTACAAGACAACAAAAACGAAGAATTAGTTAATTTAAATGGTTGTACACTTCAATGAATTATAAAACGCGGATACCGATAAAAGGATATTGATGAAAAAAAGATCTGCGCATAACAGCACATTTGCAATAGGCGGGGTTTCGTGCTCCGCAGACACTTTTGTATTTATCGAAAGTTTTGTGCTCCGTATAAACTTTTGTGCTGAAAAGTCCGCCCATCGCAAATCTGCAAACCGTTAGCGGTAACCGTAAATTGACACAGACAAAATGACTTGGGAACAATTACAAGAATACCTTAAAGGCAAAAAATTTTTAATCGGGTTGACCTTCGTTGATAAAAATGGCGACTTGATTGAACAATATCAAACTCATGGAACAGTCTCAGAGTTAACTAATGACGGACTGTTTAAAATAAAAAGAAATGATGGCAGTATCTTTCAAATGCCCTATGATAAGGACACGATTAAAAAAGCTGACAAAGGAGAGTATCGAGAAAGAGCAACGGGAGAAATAGTAAAAGACCCTGACTTCATCATGACTTGGGAGATAAAAACTACGACTGACGACAATTTAGAAGAAACTAAAAGGCATGGATATATTCCAGCAGACTAGAAACGGCAACCGCTAACACGGGTTTTGCGTTAGTGGGCGGACAGTGCGAATAGAAACATTTGAGCAATTAATAAACCTTGGTGCTGGCAGACAGTTTACGGTTTCAAAAGCCCACCAACGCAAAGCCCGAAACCGTTATGGACAAGGCTATTACGACCATGAATAAAAAGACAACCATGAATTTCGACCAAGATTTTGCAACAGTTAATTTAATTCTTAATTCTAATTTTGAGACAAGAGGTGTGGACGCATTTGCATTATCCTTAATTAAGGCAGAGAAGCAAATGAGACGCATTTTTACATATTTGATTTTTCAAAACCCTTCTTTTAATACTAGCCATTATTCGGAACTTCGCAAAACCTTAGCAGCCAATAGACAAATTTATTTTGAAGGATTTATTAAAGGGTTTAACCTTATTTCATTAAAAGCATTATCAGATATATATGGTGAAAACTACAATAATGATATTACAGACTTAATTGATTTTGCAAAGGATAGAAATAAAATATTTCACGGACAAATTACAGTAAATGGGCTAACAAGAGATGATTTAATAAATCGAGTTAACCACATAAAGCAATGGTGTAAAAATCTTGCAGATAAAATTGAATTAGAAATTGGCTATGATGGTTTTGGAGATTCATTTCGGAAATCAACATCAAAATTGGAACTTAAAAATTTGGACAAATTTAACACTATTGGTAAATATGCAAAATTTCTAAAGACGGAACTACAGCGATAACACAATTAAAATAATGGCAAGAGACATTCACAAAGCACCGTTTGACGAAGGGACAAAAGCAAAACTTTCAATATTTCAAGACTATTTGAAAGAATGGCTTCCTGTCTTTTTAGCGAAGAATGAAATTTATTGGAACACAATTAACGTGTTTGACTTTTTTGCTGGACCCGGTTCTGACTCGAAAGGGAATAAAGGAACACCATTGATAATTCTAGAAGAACTTAACCCTTATATAGACAATATCATTCACAAGAAATTAAATGTAAACCTATACTTTAACGAATTCAGAAAAACAAAACAAGAGGAATTAAAATCGAAGCTACAACCAAAAGACAAAGATTTACAACCATACACAATAGACATTGAAAGTCTTGATTTTAAGGAAGCTTTTGACAAACAATTCCCAAAAATGGGAAATAAACACTGCGCAAATCTTTTGTTCCTTGACCAAAATGGAATTAAACACATCAGTGAGGAAGTGTTTAATAAAATAACGAACTTAAAACGAACTGACTTTTTATTCTTTATATCTTCATCCACAATAAAAAGGTTTTCAGAACATCCAAATATTATTCAACACATCAAACTCAGTCCCGAAGAAATTGAGAAAACTCCATACCACAAGATCCATAGATTGATACTTGACTATTATCGTAGTTTAATTCCCAACAATAAGGAATACTATTTAGCATCTTTTTCGTTAAGAAAAAATGCGGGAGTTTATGGACTTATATTTGGCAGTGGACACGTATTAGGAATTGAAAAATTTCTCACAACCTGTTGGAATATTGACCCCGAAAGAGGCGAAGCAAATTTCGATATTGACGATGATAGGATAATGCCTGGACAAGCTGACCTGTTTACTGGAGAAGTTAGAAAGCCAAAAAAAGTTGACCTTTTTGAAAAGGAGCTAAAAGAACGAATACTTAGTAAGGAGCTTAAAAACGACAAGGACATTTATCTGTTTACATTAACTAACGGATTTACACCTATTCACACACGAAAGGTTATAACCAAACTAATCGCTGACAAGAAAATCGTTAAATGCAGTCTAACTTTGTCAAATAAAATTTGTAAAGCAAACGCAGTATTAACAGAAATAAAATTTATTTGAAATGGCACAATCAAGCATTGAATGGACTGAAATGACTTGGAATCCGACAACGGGTTGCACTAAAATTTCAAGCGGATGTAAATTCTGCTACGCAGAAATTATGTCTAAAAGACTTAAAGCAATGGGAGTTGAAAAATACAAAGATGCTTTTAAAGTTAGAACTCATCCCGACCAACTTAACATACCATACACTTGGAAATCATCTAAGATTGTTTTTGTAAATTCAATGAGCGACCTTTTTCACAAGGATATACCGCTTGATTTTATTAAAAAAGTTTTCAAAGTAATGAACGACAACCCTAACCACGTTTTTCAAGTTCTTACTAAACGAGCAGAGAGACTTTTTGAGGTTCACAAAGATCTTAAATGGACACATAATATTTGGATGGGCGTATCAGTGGAAAATGAAAAAGTTATAGAACGTATTGACTTTCTTCGCAAGACAAAAGCAAGAGTGAAATTTTTATCCTGCGAACCTTTGATTGGTCCATTGCCAAATCTAAACTTAAAGAAAATTGATTGGGTTATTGTTGGCGGTGAAAGTGGACACAGACCAAGACCAATGGACGCTGACTGGGTTTTAGACATTCAAGATCAATGTGAAAAATCAGAAGTTGCATTCTTTTTCAAACAATGGGGCGGACGAAATAAAAAAGCAAACGGTAGACTTTTAAACGGCAAGACGTATGACGAAATGCCTGAACAACAATTGCAGACAAGTGTATAGCGACAACGAAAACATATCGACCGAAAAAAGCCCAGCCCATAACAGCAACTACAAGAAATTGGCGGTTCAGTGGTTAAATCAAGCTTTGTGCTTCGTATCAAGTTCAGTGCTGGCAGACAGTTTTCGTCTCCGAAATCGCCACTTCTTAAACCCGCGAACCGTTATCACCAACCAAAACACTATCTTCATCACTTCAGTAAAACCACCAAAACATTAACCATTGCACACCCTCAAAACACCCCTTAACATGGTATCGACCCAACAAAAAGAAAAAGCGGAGAGGTTCCTGAAATACCATCACGATAAGGAACTGCTGGTACTGGTGAACGCGTGGGATCCGGGAAGTGCCAGGCTGATTGAAGCCTGCGGCTACAAAGCGGTGGCCACTACCAGCATGGGCGTGGCGGCAGCACTGGGATACCCCGATTGTGAAAACATTCAGCTGCCGGAACTGCTCCGCGTGGTAACGGCTGTTGTGGATGCCGTAAACGTGCCCGTTACCGTCGACTTTGAAGCCGGATTCGGGAGGACCACGGAAGAGGTGGTAGCTTCGGTTACACAACTGATTGCCACCGGCGCGGTCGGTATCAATATTGAAGACAGCATGAATATGGGCCCGGTGCTGATGGATGCGGATGTATTTTGTGAACGTATAGCCGCAATACGTGCGTTGTCAAATGCGCTCGGACTGCACCTGGTGATCAACACCCGCACCGACTCGTTTTTTACCTCTAAAGCGTCGCACAGCGAAAAACTTGCCGAGTCGATACGGCGCGGCAACCTCTACCGCGCGGCAGGCGCCGACTGCATCTTTGTACAGCCCGTCACCGATAAGGAGACCATCAGCACACTGGTGAAGGAAATCGATGCACCCGTTAATATCCTCTGCAACCCTTCCAACGGCGGCGGACTGCCCCCAACAACTGCTGAACTTACGGAGATGGGCGTGGCACGCCTCAGCCTCGGTTCGAGTGTGATGAAAGCAACCCTTGCACTCGTCAGAAAAATTGCCGCCGAAATAAAAGCAGACGGCACCTACTCGCTGTTGTCCGAATCGGTACTGCCCATCGGCGAGACAACGCTGGCCTATAAGATGGCTACCGGTCAGGCCGGATGAAAAGCTGACGGCAGTTTTAGCAACTACACGACTTTTTTTGATGATGCCTGTCATCACTGCTCATTGCTGAAGAGCTGTACCGTAACAGCAGGATTATGTAGTTTCGCATATATGATTTTACAAAACTGGTGGTTTACCACTCTGCTGGGTATTGAAGCACCGGTACAACCACCACTTACCGGCGACATCCGCGCCGATGTACTCATTGTAGGAGCCGGAGCGGCGGGACTCTCTGCAGCGTTGTATTTCATAGGCAAGGGACTCAAAGTTGTCGTACTCGAAAAAAATATCTGCGGCGGGAGTTCATCGGGCAAGAGTGCCGGTTTTCTGACACCCGACAGCGAACTGGAACTCTCACAGCTCATCCGCCGGTTCGGTACCAAAGGGGCCAAAGACCTGTGGAGCGTCCCGGTTAACGGTATCGAACGGATGAAAACAGCTATTGTGAACCACAACATTGCCTGCGACTTTCAGACACAGGACAGCCTCTTTCTGGGTATCGGCAACAGCGGCCGCGAGGCGGTTAGGGACGAGATGCAGTCGCGGCAGCAGCTGGGCTTTGAGCAGACACATTACGACAGCGAAGCATTGCGCAAGGTAATAGGTACCGATGCCTTCTCGGGAGGGGTGCGCTACAAGAACACCTACGGCGTAGATGCCCTCCTCTATTGCCAGGGATTAAAACAGGTACTACTCGAAAACGGCATTGCCCTTTACGAGGCTACCGAAGTATTGTCGGTAAGCGACCATTGCGCCAAAACACACCTGGGGTCCGTTACCGCCGATCAGATTATTTTTTGTGCCGATAAAATCGAAAAAAAGCTGAGCCACTTTGCCGACAATATTTACCATGCACAAACTTTTCTCTCGATAAGCGAACCGCTCGACGACCGGCTGGTGGCCTCAATCTTTCCCGATGAAAGGTTTCAGTGCTGGGACTCCACTCTTGTGTACAGCTACTTCCGCCTGACAGGCGACAACAGAATTTTACTGGGCGGCGGCGATATGCTCACTACCTTTTCGAAATCGGATGTGAATTCGTCGCGCGTCATCGACAAGGTCATCCGCCATTTCAAAAAGAATTTCCCCCGGCTGCGCGACCTGAAATTTATCCAGTACTGGCCCGGAAGAATCGACACCACCAGGGATCTCCTGCCCACTATTGTAAAAGACGATGCCGCCCCCTGGCTCCACTTTGTGCTGGGGTGCGTGGGACTGCCATGGGCCACCTTTTGCGGCCACTTTGCCGCCCGCCATGCGTACGACACCACCCGGCAGACCGATCACCACTACTACGACTACTTCAGAGCCGACCGCCATTTTTTTGTACCTCTGTGGATGGAGAAAGTAATAGGCAAACAGCTTGTCTTTTCCATTAACAACGGATGGGCTAAATACTACCAGAAAGATATTCCCGGTTAACCGGAAGGAATGCTATCTTTACTGATCAGCATTACCGGTTTTGAAAAAACGTATAGCCGTAATATTGTTTTTTATACTGCCGGCAACACTGCCTGCACAGCCGCTGGTACCCGACTGGCTCACGCCCGGCTACTGCACCTACTCTAATGATTCGAGAGTGCTGGATGTTGTTACCGACAGCCAGGGTAATATTTACGCTGCAGGCACCTGTTACGATACCCTTACCTTCGGCAGCCTGGTTACCGTTTATCCGCCTAACAGTTCCCGAAATGCGTTTGTGGCAAAGTTTGATGCCGCCGGTAATCCGCTGTGGGTAACACCCATTTACGGTCCCGGCAACGAAGAGTTTCTTTACCTGGCGCTAAGCAACAACGATCATTTATACGTTACCGGAACCTTTGACGACAGCATTGTGGTGCTGGATACCATTACACTGGTACACCAGAGTGCCCGCGATAACTACATCGCCTATTTCGATACTTCCGGTCACGCGCTGTGGGCTTTGTCAGGCACGGGCAACGGCTCCGAAATAACACACGGCGTGGCAACCGACAGCCAGGGAAATGCCATTATCATCGGATACCTGGTTGTAGGTACTGTTCCCGCTACCCTTCAGTTCGGAAATGTGGTATTGCAGGATGCCAATCTGCACACGGATATGCTCTACCTCTTTAAGTTCAGCAATACCGGCAACGTATTATGGGGACAACAGCTGTATACCGATCAGGGGCTCGGCAACCTCTGCGGGGTGAATGATATTGGCGTTGACTCGCTGGATAATATTTATTTGTGCGGAGCCTTCTGGGCTCCCACACTCTACTTCTCCGGTTCGCCGCTGATGCTGCAAAGTTCCAACAACCAGGGGCCCTACCTGGGCGATATTTTTGTATGCAAATACAGCCCTTCGGGTACGCTGTTATATGCGCATAAAACCGGAACAACGGCGGGCGAAACGGCGCAAGTAATTGCGGTAAACCCCGGCGGTGATTTTTTCCTCTCCGGAACATTCACCAACTCCATACAATTGGGTAACTCGCTCACAAATGCCGATGCAACCGGCCAGACAGATGATGCCTTTGTGGCCCACTATTCAAATGCGGGATTTCCGCAGTGGGGGCGCCGAATCAGTTCGGGCGATAACGATTTGCCCGTGTCACTGGCGCGCGACGGACAAGGCGGTGTGTACCTGCTGGATATATCGGATCTCGGAACTATTCTGGTCGATACCGTGCTGTACACCGGATACAAGAAGTTCATCGCGCAGTTTTCGGGCGCCGGTGTGGTGCAAGGCATAACTCCCGTGCTCACCTCCGGCACCATGTATCCGAATACAATTACCCGTGATGCGAACAACAACGTTATCCAGGGCGGAAGCTTTATCAATACCATTGTATTCAACGGCGTGAGCTATGTGGATCCGCCGGGAACGGGAGGTACGGCCTATGTGGCCCGGTTTACCCCGCCTGCGCTTTCGGTGCAGTCAACCCTTTCGGATGATCCGGGTTTGAAGGTCTTTCCCAACCCCTCCTCCGGAGAGATAACCCTGCTGCTCAACGGCGACTATTTGTACGTAAGCATCTTCGATATGGACGGCCGGCTGGTTTTTGAGGAACCGGTGCAACAGCTGCAGCAACTACTGGTGCAGATCAATCACCCCGGAATGTATCTCGTTAAAGCCATAGGAGAAAAACGTGTGCAGTATAAAACCATTGCAATTACCGAATAGCGTGGCATGAAGGTGCTGAGGAAATAACTAATTACCCTATTCACTTTTAACCATCAGCATATAAACGTTTACCTTTTTCTACCTTTTGAATATGAAAAACACAATAACCCTCTGTATGCTGCTCTGTTTTTCAAACATTCAGGCGCAGGTTCCAACATGGCAATGGACCAAAAGTGCCACGTGTGCCAATTCGAACGGACTGGGTGAGGGAACTGATATTGCAACGGATGTATGGGGTAACGCATTTGTAACAGGTTATTTTAAGGACTCCTCCATTACATTTGGCGCCTTCACCCTTTATCCCAGTATTACCACCAATATAAATACATCCATATTTGTTGCTAAATACGATTCCTCCGGAACTGTTTTATGGGCACGGAATGCAACGGGCGTTACCAGTTCCGCTGTAAACGACATCAAAACAGATATGGATGGTAACGTTTACCTCACAGGCTATTTTTCGGGAGGTTTCATGGCATTTGGCTCCGATACAATTTTTGGTCAGGCTCAGCCGGTAATGCAACAGGTGTTTATTGTAAAATTTGACTCCTCAGGAACGTTTTTATGGGCAAATAGTTCATCTGGTGTAACGGCATATGGCACCGGATTAGCGTGCGATACAAACGGAAATGTATTTGTAACCGGGTACTTTTATAGTAACAACCCTGTAACATTTGGTAACGATTCACTTACAAGTGAGGGTGGTATTGATATATTTATAGTTAAGTACGACGCAGCCGGTAATGTTATCTGGGCCAAATCAGCAGGTGGTACATCATCGGACTATGTTTTTTCGATCGGCTACAACACTGCCACGAACACATTTGCAATTACCGGTTCGTTCAGATCTGCAATTATCATTTTCGGCACCGACACGCTGTTCAATAACAACCCATCCAGCTATGATATATATGTTGCAAAATTTGATGCTTCCGGAAACCATATATGGGCCAGCAGAGCCGGTGGATTCGGCAACGAAGAGGGCCGCTGTGTCATCAATCAGGGTACAGATTTCACTTATGTCTGTGGTAAATTTCAATCCCAACAGATCTGGTTTGATTCCTATAACTTTTATCTTGTAGCGGGTGTCCCTAATTCGTTTATCGCGAAATATGACTCAGTCGGTAGTGTGGTATGGGCCGTCCCGATATCCGGCGGTAACACTTTAAACATTGATATGGATGTTGATTTTGGCATCTATGTCAATGGACAGATGGATGCCGCAATGAGTATTGATTCGGTTAGTTTACCCTACCCGGCAGGAATTGATCCGCTGTTTATTGCCAAATACGATTCGGCGGGTCACACGCTTTTTGCGCTGTCCATGTCAAGCGGCGGTGATGACTATAGCGGTATGGCCATCGGACCAAACGGATCTGTTTATATCGGCGGCGATTTTGTAACAAACCCGTTTATTGTGGGTAACGACACCTTGCAGTTAACCGGAAACGAAGATGTTTTTGTCGCCAAACTCGGATATGGTACCGGTGTTGGCATGGCAGAATACGCAAACCGCGACCGGCTCCGTGTCTTTCCCAACCCCTCCTCCGGAGAGATAACCCTGCTCCTCAACGGCGACTATTCCCGGGTGAGCATCCTCAACATCAACGGACAAACTGTTTATGAAAAACAGGTAAGGCAGTTGCAGCAGCTGCAGGTGCATATAGACCACCCCGGTATATATCTTGTTAAAGCCGTCGGCGATAAAGGTGTGCAGTACAAAACAATTGCCGTAACCGAATAGTGAACTACCGAAACTTTAAGAAAATAAAAAAAAGCAACACCGCTCCCTTACCCTCTTTTCAGCAGCTTAGCCGCCGGGTAACTGATGTTGTTTCCTGTTATTTTGAGTAAACAGGTGCCGACAGGCAACCGGTCGGGTTGTGAAAAGGTATAGCCGTTAATGCCTTTAAAAGCCTGCATCTTATCGTGGAAAAGGACCCTGCCTCTCTCCGACAGCACCATAATAGTGACTTCGGTAAATTGCGGCGCTTCAAACAACACCTGAAAGCTGTTGGTAAACGGATTGGGTGTTATGATGAGCGTTTTTTCGTCGCGCGGAGCAGCCGTTACCGCCACTGTTCTAAAGTATTCCCTGTGTCCGTCGTAGTCGGTCTGGCTAAGCCGGTAATAGGAGGTTCCTCCGAGGGGATCTTCGTCGGTATAGCTGTAGCTGTGCGCCGAAGAGCTGGTACCGTTACCGGTGATGCGGGAGAGTTCCTCAAATGCTTCTGCATCCGGAGAGCGCTCCAGGGTAAAGTAGTCGTTGTTCACCTCCGACTGTGTGCTCCAGTTGCAGACCACCTTTTGGTGTTTGTATTGGGCGGTAAAGGATGTCAGCTCAACAGGCAGGGGGATGGAATTGCTGAAAAAGGGTTTAAAATAGACACTCGACTGCCGCGAAATAAAACTGCTTTTGTTAATGCCGCCGGTGGTAATGCTGATGGTATTTACATTGGTAAAGTTTACCTGAAACATTACGGTTTTGTTGGCGGAGTCGATAGCGTTGTAGGTAACGGCAGGTGAAAGCGCCGATACGGAATTTGAATCGACGGAGATGGTTAGCGCCGTTCCTGCTACCGGGTCAATGGAGTAGCTGTCGGCATTGTACACTTTAATGGTTTCGTTAAGCGATGAGGTGCCGTCAACATCGAGAATGGTTGCCGAGAGATCCTGGAAGGTTGTATCGATGTTGGTGCCGGCCTTTTTAAACTGAATGCTCCAGTTGATGTACGATGTTTTGGGAGAGCCGTTGGTACCGGCGGTAAGGCCGATGATCGGCTGAAAGGCGGGATCGTACCCGGTGCTCGAACTAAGCTGGTCGATATCGGTGAGCGAGGCGCTGTTGTATTTGCTCACCAGAGTTACATGGGCATCGACACCTGAAGTCACATCCGGAAAAAGATAGACTGCATTCACATCTCCGGCAGTACCGCTTATCAGCGTAGGATTCATAAAACTGAGCGTAGGCGCATTACCGATAGCCGCATCCGACCTTCCGGGAGTTAACACCAGTCCCGAAGGAAGCAGGTACACCAGCAACGAAACCAACAAAATGCTGCCAACAGAAACCAGCAACGCCCTCATAGAGATCCGCAGCTTCTGAACTTGCTTAAACTTTAACATCTGAACCTATATTTTTTTCTTGTTTCCCGATGTAGTTGCATCAACATCCGGATATACAAGTATCCCTTTTACGGCCCCTTTTTCAATAAGTTTAGAAAATCGGCTTTTTATTTGTATTATTTTGATTTATAATAGTTTAATTCCAACACCCCTCTACACAACTAAATTACTTTTCAACACCTCCCTGCAACGCTCCAAACACCCACCCAACAACAATTTTCACCTCTCCTCATTCTTTCATTTTTCCATTCTCTAATTCTCTCATTCCCCCATTCCCTAATTCCCTAATACTCCAATTCTCCCATTCTCCCATTCTCCCATTCTCCCATTCTCC
>DASUFP010000060.1:0-22426 GCA_036274495.1 Bacteroidia bacterium | reverse complement strand
ACAGATACTTCCGCCTCCCTGAACCAGCAGGCCATTAACATCAAATCCGGTTGTAACACCCGGTACCACAATGGAAAGATCGAGCGTGTTTGGATCGTACACCAGCGTGTGGATGGTATACAAACCGGGTGATGCTACAGTAAAATCAGGTGTGGCATTTACCTGCTCGATCACTAATCCTGCGCCCGATGTAAGTACATAAATTGTCTGATAACCTGTTGGAACTACAGCATCGCCATTGGCAACCGCTGAAATATTCAGACTGCAGTCGGTAGTGTTGGCGGTGAGTGTTCCTGAAAAAGGAGTTTGAACATTGAATTTTATTCCATTAACATCCAGTGATGCGCAAATGGTACCTCCGCCCTGGACGAGCAATGAATTAACATCGAATCCTGTAGTTGTACCAAACACCACCGATGAAAGATCGAGTGTTGCCGGATTGTAAACCAATGTATGAATAGTATAACTGCCGTTTGACGAAACAGTAAAAGAAGGGGTAGTATTCACCTGTTCAATAACCAATCCGGGTCCTGAGGTGAGAACATATATTGTTTGATATCCGGCAGGAACCACAGCATTACCTGAAGGAGTGCCTGAAATTGTAAATGAACAATTATTGGCGTTTGGAATAAGCGTACCGGCAAAAGGTGCATCAACCATTACCTGTGCTCCGGCAACATCCAGCGAAGCACAGATACTTCCGCCTCCCTGAACCAGCAATCCGTTTACATCCACTCCGGTTGTTACACCAGGCACAACAATTGAAAGGTCAAGTGTAGCGGGATCGTAAACCAAAGAATGTATTGTATAAAGTCCGCCTGCGGTAACTGTGAACGAAGGTGTGGTACTGACCTGTTCTATCACAAGTCCGGCCCCTGAGGTAAGCACGTAGAGTTGAGTAAACGGATAAGGCACGTTAGCATTGCCATCGGGAGTAGCCGCTACAGCAGCCGTACCGTTTATGGCGCAAACTTCAGCGTTCACAGCAGTCATTGTTCCTGCAACAGGTCTGCGAACATTGAACTGCGCTCCTGTAACATCAAGAGCTGCACAAACAGACCCTCCTCCTTGTACCAACAAGGCATTCACATCGAAACCGGTAGTAACCGACGGCACCACAATTGAAAGGTCAAGAGTGGCGGGGTCATAAACCAAAGTATGTATCCGGTAATTGTTGTTTCCTGAAACATTAAAGACAGGTTGAGCATTTACCTGACGAATGACAAGGTTAGGGCCTGAGGTCAGAACGTAAATTGTCTGATATCCCGGAGGAACAACAGCATTGCCGTCAGGTGTGGCAGATAATGTAACCAGAGATAGTCCTGAACAACTGGATGCCAGGTCCGGTGTCAAAGTTCCCGCATCCGGTGTAACTGTTTGTCCCTGATTGGAACAGGGTGTTTGAGCAAATACAAAGAAGGGAGCAGTTACCAGCAGGGCTGCCATCAGTACCAAAATGGCACTTAGTCTTGAAAGCGGTTTGTTACTTTTCATGGGTATTGAGTTTTAGGTTATTGAATGCAGTAACTGAACACTAATACCGGTATTTTTGTTTAACTTTTATAGCTATTTGTTAAACAAAGAATCATTATATATTGATTATCAATGCTATAATTTTTCCATTTGAAATAAAAAAAAGGGCTGTCTGCGATAGACAGCCCTTTTAAAATTTGTCTGAAAAGTATCAGTCTCTAACTATAAATGTTTTGGAAACCGAGTCATTACCTGATTGTATGCGGATCATATAGTTGCCGCTTTCCAAGGTGGAAACGTCAATTGTATGTGTTGATACACCTTCAACAGTATTGATGACAGTAGTATTAACTTCTTGTCCCATCATGTTGTAGATGATAACTGAAAGGTCTTGATTACCTGTGGAAAGTACTTCAAAGTTCAATTTATCACTTACCGGATTCGGGTAGGTATTGAGGAGAGTAACTGCACCGCCATTGAATTCGGATTCGGAAAGAGTCTTGATGAGTTCATAGGTCTGAGCGTCGAAATCGCCTTCGGCTGTGTAGCGCGGGCTGATAATATTACAAAGCGGGAACGGCAATACTGCGGTAACTGCTCCAAGTAAATCCAATGAAGCACAAACGGTACCACCTCCCTGAATTAACTGTCCATTCAGATTAAATGCATTTGTTGTTCCGGTAACAATTGAATTAATATTAAAGGTAGCCGGATTGTAAATAAAAGTGAGCACCCTGTAAACACCGGTGGCATTTACAATAAAAGTCGGGTTCATGCTAATGGATTGAATGGTGCTTACCAGTCCGTTAACCAATAAATAACGTGTCTGGTATCCCGTTGGCACAACAGCATCGCCATCGGGAGTTGCAGAAACAATTCCAAATCCGAGGATGAGGCAAACAACGGGGTTGTTTGCAGTTATGCCACCTGCATCAGGATTAGCAACCACGGTTTGTGCTCCGGTAACATCAAGCGAAGCACAAATAGATCCTCCGCCCTGCACCAGCATTGAATTGATATCAAAACCGGTAGTAACACCAAATACTATGGTTGAAAGATCGAGTGTTAACGGATCATAAACAAGTGTGTGAATGGTATAGAGGCCGGCACTTGATACACTAAACGACGGAGTAGCACTGATTTGTTCTACAACTAGTCCGGGACCCGATGTAAGCACATATACTCTGCTGAACGGATAAGGCACATTTGCATTTCCATCGGGTACTGCATCAATATTAGTTGAGGAGCCGTTGAAACAGATGGATGCATTTGAAGCTGTAAGGGTACCCGCTACAGGACGCTGAACCGTAAACTGAGCACCCACCATATCGAGTGATGCACAAATGGTACCTCCACCCTGAATCAATTGCGCATTGATAGTGAGTAACGATGTCTGATGAAATACAATTGTTGAAAGATCAAGTGTTGCAGGGTCATAAACAAGCGTTTGAATACGGTAAGCATTGTTTCCCGAAACATTAAATACAGGTGTCGGGCCCATTTGCCGAATGATGTAGTTGGGTCCGGAAGTGAGGATATAAACAACCTGATATCCTGTCGCAATAATTGTATTGCCATCGGGAGTTGCAGAAAGATTTACCAATTGCAAACCTGAACAGGAAGAAGCAGCATCAGCAGTAAGTGTTCCCGAATAAGGAGCATCAATATTATATTTTGCTCCTGACATATCGAGTGAACCACAGATAGAACCGCCGCCCTGAACAAGCATACTGTTTACATCAAATGCAGTGGTTACGCCGAGCGTGATAGTGTTTAAGTCAAGTGTGATAGGGTCGTAAACCAGCGTATGCATAGTGAACTGACCGTTTGCAGTCAGCATAAAATCAGGTGTGGCGCTAAATTGTTCAATTACCAAACCTGCGCCGGAAGTGAGTACATAAACGGTCTCATATCCGGGAGGAACAATTGCCGTTCCGTTTGGTGTAGCCTCTATATGCACGGAGCAAATTGCGGGAACAGGATTTAATCCGCCGGCAAAAGGATCTTCAACAATTGTTGAAGCACCTGTGAGATCAAGAGTAGCGCAAATATTGCCTCCGCCCTGTACCAGTAATGCGTTAACATCTCCTGCAGTTGTAACTCCCGGAACAACTGTTGTAAGATCTAATGTGGCAGGATCATAAACTAATGTATGAATAGTATATAATCCGCCAACGGAAACCGAAAATGAAGGTGCTGAATTTATCTGCTGAATAACCTGTCCGTTACCTGATGTAAGAATGTAGGTCAGCAAAAACGGATATGGAACATTTGCATTTCCATCAGGTGTTGCAGCAACGGTAGCCGTACCGTTATCAACACAACTTTTTGCTGATGTGGTGGTAATGGTACCGGCAACAGGCCGTTGTACAGTAAAAGGAGCTCCGACAAGATCAAGGGCGGCGCAAATGGTACCACCTCCCTGTATCAAAGTACTATTTATGTCAGACAGTTTAGTGATATGCAGCACAATTGTCGCAACGTCGAAGGTTACCGGATCATAAACCAAAGAATGTATACTATAGGCGTTATTTCCCGAAACACTGAAGGCCGGTGTGGCGTTTATCTGACGGACAACTTTATTGGGACCCGAACAAAGTAAAAATAACGTCTGGTAACCGGCAGGAACTACCGCATCTCCATTTTGTAAAGCCTCCAGTGATACGAGCTGTAACCCTGAACAATTGGATGTTATTTTCGGTGTTAATGTTCCGGCATCCGGTGCCGGCTGACCACTTCCGGAGCAGGGTTGTGCATTAACTGTTAAACTGAAATTTAATGACACCAGGGTCATCACCAGCATAAAAATATTACGTAGCCTTCTTAGTTTTGGATTTTTCATGGATTCAGGATTTGGGTATTATATGTGCAATTTAAAGAGCAAAACAATACCACTCAAGTTTTTCACCAAAAAAGTAATAAATTCTTAAATGCCTAATTATTTTATTGATTATTAAATATTTATACTAAAATCCCCCGGTGTTAGTACCTTTAGCAACCGGATATCATGAACAAAAACCTAGGTGATCTGCTTAATTTAAGCAGTCATACCGATTTTCATAAAATTACTAATGCAACCAGGGTGGTTCGCAGTTACCTGTCATCTAAATGGACAGGCAGCAACCGCCACTCAGGCATGCCGATAGCTATTTCCATTGAACCTACCACCGCATGCAACCTGCGTTGTCCGGAGTGCCCCAGCGGACTCCGTTCATTTACCAGACCTACAGGGATGCTGGAACCTGAATTATTTCAAAAAGTAATTGATGAACTTTCTAAAGAACTCATTTACCTCATTTTCTATTTTCAGGGCGAACCTTACCTGAACACTGCATTTCTCGATCTTGTTGAGTATGCTTCAAAAAATGGAATTTATACCGCAACTTCAACCAACGCTCATTATTTGAACGATGAAAATGCTGAAAGAACTGTTGCGTCAGGCCTCGACCGGCTGATTATTTCAATTGACGGAACAACGCAGGAAGTTTATGAGCAGTACAGAGTGGGAGGCAAATTAGACAAGGTTATTGAAGGCACACGAAATATTATTCGTTGGAAAAAAAAGTTGCGCTCAAAAACACCGCATACAATATTTCAGTTTCTGGTGGTTGGACCCAACGAACATCAGACAGCTGAAGTTAAAAAACTTGCCCGTGAATTAGGTGTTGATGAAGTTGCCTTTAAAACCGCACAGATTTATGACTTTGAAAACGGAAGCGAACTCATTCCTAAAAATGCTATTTTTTCACGGTACCGCCGAAATGAAAAGGGCCTCTATGAAATAAAAAATCCGCTTCTTAACCACTGCTGGAAACTGTGGCACTCATGTGTTATTACCTGGGATGGTAAAGTAATTCCATGTTGCTTTGACAAAGATGCACAGTATGTAATGGGTGATTTAAATGCTGAATCGTTCCGTGAGATATGGACAAATGAAAAATATCAGGCATTCCGGCAGTCAGTTTTACGTTCAAGAAGCGAAATAGAGATGTGTAAAAACTGTACCGAAGGCACAAAAGTATGGGCATAAAGTCGGCCGGAATGATAGCTGTTTTGCTTTTTTACCGGAACGCTGAAATTCTTATCCGGCACACATGAACTTCTGGCGGCAAAAAGGAGGACTTGATTTTTATCATTTTCAACCATTTGCCATTTAAAACCGGGTGTAAGGCATTTAAATTAATTAATTTCGCTTCTTTACTACCGTAAAATATGCCTGTCAGTAAATGGAAAACAGAATTCACCGCATTAACGATGTTGATAGCGGCGGTAGTTTTTGTTACTGATTTAACCACCCCGCCACCGGTAGCCATCTCCCTGCTCTATGTAGCACTGGTCCTTTTAACCCTTTTTCATCCTCAGAAATCCATCAGTTTTATGGTGGCTGTAAGTGTGACGCTATTCAGCCTTGTAGCTCTTATGCTTGTTCCGGCAGGTGAAATAGATGCAATAGTTATTACCAATCAGATTATTGCCATATCCGGAATATGGGTTGCCTTCCTGTTTATTTTAAGGTATAAAACACGTGAGCAGGCAGGTGCAAAATACAGGGAACGGCTGGATGCGTTATTTACTTATGCAACCGAAGGAATTCTGATTGCAAATGCAAAAGGAGAAATCGTAATGGTTAACCCCATGGCCGGAAAGCAACTTCATTATGATCCGTCAGAACTTATTGGTAAAAAAATAGAAGTGCTCATCCCCGATCGCCTGAGTAAAAAACATGTTGGTCATCGTGAAAAATTTATCGCGGATCCTCATCCCCGTCCAATGGGACAGGGTATGCAGTTGTTTGCCAAAAGGAAAGACGGATCCGAATTCCCTGTTGAGATAAGTCTCAGTAATTTCAAAACGCAGGAGGGCACATTTGTAATCGCTTTTATAATAGATATTACGCAGCGCCGAATTATTGAGGAACTAATCCGGCATGAGAAAGAATTAGCACAGCAATACCTGGATATTGCTCCTGTTCTTTTTGTTGTAATCAACCAACACGGAGAAGTTACATTAATTAATCAAAACGGTTGTCAGATTTTAGGATTAACTGAACCGGAAATTATCGGAAAAAACTGGTTCGACATTTTTATTCCCGAGGAAATAAGAGAATCTGTTCGTTCAGAATTCAACAGTATGATATCGGGATCGAAACCACTGGTTCCGAATTTCGAAAATGAAATTGTTTCATCAGCCGGAGAGCGAAAAACCATTTCCTGGAAAAACATTTTTATCAGAGACGACCATGGAAATCCTGTCTCAGTACTTTCTGCCGGAGAAGATGTTACTGAACGAAAGCGCCAGGAGGAAGTCATAGCAAAGACCAGTACCGAACTCAGAAATTATACGGAAGAAATAGCGAAACTGAATGCTCATCTTGAAAAAAGGGTTAAAGACAGAACTACCGAATTAGCCGAGACAGTACATAAACTTGAGTCGGCAAATTCGATTCTGGCAATTGAAATTAAAGAGCGTAAAACCGCAGAGGAGAATCTAAAAGCGAGCAGGGAAGAATTGAGACAGGCACTCAGTAAAGAAAAAGAATTGAGCGAATTAAAATCGCGGTTTGTCACTATGGCCAGTCATGAGTTCCGTACTCCCCTCAGCACCATACTCTCTTCCGCTTCACTGGCCGGCAAATACAACGATCCGGAAGAGGTGCCAAAACGAATAAAGCATCTCAACAGAATAAAATCGTCTGTAAATAACCTGACATCCATTTTAAACGATTTTCTGTCGTTGGGAAAACTGGAAGAAGGAATGGTAAACAGTTCCCCGTCCAAATTTAATATTATCGAACTTGGCAATGATCTTATTGCAGAAATGAGGGAAGTAACGATGAACGGTCAGATAATTCACTTTACACATAAGGGTGATACTGAAATCGTATTTCTTGATAAAAATTTAACGCGCAATATCTGCATCAACCTGCTTTCAAACGCAATAAAATATTCTCCTGAAAATAAATCAATAGATTTCACGGTAACAACCTTACCCGACAAGGTCATCCTCAGGATTGCCGACCAGGGAATAGGAATTCCAAAAGGCGAACAACAACATATTTTTGACAGGTTTTTCAGGGCCAATAACGCCACCAACATCCAGGGTACCGGGCTGGGCCTCAACATTGTCAAAAAATATACTGAGCTGATGGACGGCACCATACGGTTTGAGAGTGACGGAACAAACGGCACCACCTTTATTGTCGAATTGCCATTAAGAGCACCTGATTAAAAATTTACTGTTTATTCCGGATATTTCATTTTTTCCTATTTTTAATGACTACCAAAACCAACCATGAGAACAATACTGATTATTGAGGATAACCCCGAAATGAGGGAGAACACTTCGGAAATTATAGAGCTGGCAGGATATAAGGTGCTTACCGCAGAAAACGGTAAAATAGGGGTTGATATGGCATTAACCAACATCCCGGATATGGTAATTTGTGACGTAATGATGCCCGAACTGGATGGATATGGGGTACTGCACATCCTCAGCAAAAACCCAAAAACAGCGAGCATCCCCTTTATATTTCTTACTGCCAAAGCAGAAAAAGACGACTTCAGAAAAGGGATGAACCTGGGAGCCGATGATTATATCACCAAGCCTTTCAGTGATGTTGAATTGCTGGATGCCATTTCCATGCGATTCAACAAATCGGACTTGCTGCGAAAGGATATTGACAGGACCGCAGAAGGGTTGAAAGAATTCATGAACCGGGCTGAATCGTTCGATGCGCTGATAAAGCTTACCGGCGACAGCAAATGTAAAACGTATAAGAAGAAGGATTCTGTTTTTAACGAAGGAAGCTATCCTAATTTCGTGTACTTCGTAAGCAGCGGAAAAATTAAAACATTTAAAGTAAACGAAGACGGTAAAGAATATATAACAGGGCTGTACAAAGAGGGTGATTTTATCGGGTATATTGCAGTACTGGAAGACGGAAACTATACCGAATCGGCTTCGGCTCTTGAAGATGCTGAAATATGTCAGATTCAGCGACAGGATTTTCTTACCCTTGTTTATTCGAACCGGGAAGTCGCGAATAAATTTATCAAACTCCTCTCCGATGACCTGATTGAAAAGGAAGAACGACTTTTAAGTCTTGCCTATAATTCGGTACGGAAACGGGTAGCGGAAGCTTTGTTAATGCTGCAAACCAGGTACAAGCGATCGGCTACCGATGATTTCAGCATCCATATTTCCCGTGAAGATCTTTCAAACATCGTTGGCACGGCAACAGAATCGCTTATAAGAACGCTATCCGATTTCAAAGAGGAAGGCCTTATTGAACTGAAAGCCGGAAAAGTGAAAATTCTGGATTCGCGCAAGCTGGAACACATGAAGTTTTGAATCAGAACTTGTGCTCTATTGCTGATCCGTTATTTACAATTTTCAATGTGTAGCTGTTACCGGCTACTATAGGCCGAAATGCATGTACTCTTAATGAGGCGTCGATACTCCGGTAAATAACTTTCCCGCTTTTGTCGGTTACCGTAATTGAAAAATCAGTTGACGGAGTGCCGGTTATGGAAATGTTCCACATACCATTTTCTCCTGTAGCAAGACTGGCAAATATTTTATCTCCTTTAAGTTGCTTCCTGTTATATTCAGGCTTTGCTTTCTTAATCATAATTGCGGTATTCGTATGCTCATCGGCCAATAATTTCAAATCCGATTGGCTGCCCGAATAAAAAGTTGCAACCGGAGTCTGAAGCTGGGCATCAGAAGACCACATCCGGATATAGTCAATGTCGAATCTGGCGGGAAATTTTGTTGCTGAATCAGGTCCCGGACCAAAACCTCCCCCGTCTCTTGCAATGGCAATATCGGCTATTACCCACATTGGATCGGTAATTTCGCCTTTCCAGTAAGCTACTCCTGTTCCGTTTAAATACCAGGTAATGTGATCGGGCTGCCAATCGACTCCAATCACATTATATCCGTCCTTCCAGTTTTGAGAAGTCCTGACATATCCGCCCCAGTTTTTTCGCAACAGCCCCAATGTAGTTTTATAATTATCACATCCTTTGGGGCAATGTATATCAACATGAAAATCGTTATTCCGTCGTCCTACAATTTCGAAAGCATCAATCTCATAGTTTTCCTTTCCGGCATACAGCCAGAAAGCCGGCCATAGTCCACTGCCCTCATCACACCTGAACCGTATCTCGTAATACCCATAGGTGTATTTCCGTTTCGAAAAAATCATTCCTGCGGTGTAATCAAAATCCATGAGGTTTTTCTTTCCGATAGCGGTTCCGTTGCATTTTAGTTCTGCACTGTCGGGTTCGTATGGAACTGCTGCCGCCCTGATGGTTTCTTTCCTTGCTTCGAGGGTGATTTTATCATTATCGAAAAAAATATTTTTGCCGTCGGTATAATAGTGCGGATCATTTGAACAATATAAGCTTCGGCCCCAGGGATAGGCATTATCCCATTTGGAAGTATTTAACATACCTTCCTCAAACTCGTCCCCATCCATATAATACCAGTGGTTGGTGACTCCTGCGCCGATTTGCCAAAGGTGCTGACCATTAACATGAGAAAAAGATAAAATAACAATTGAAACAATTGCGGCGATTTTCTTCATGACCAACCGGATTAATAATTATGAAACAAAGCTTTCAGGTTGATGTGCCATCGCTCAACCAACAGAAAAAAATTCTGTCTAAAATGATTCATTTAAACAGATAAAAAACAACGTTCAGCTCAGCATACAACACACCATATAGCTAACCCGTTTATTTCTTAATTATATTGTTTTTCTTAAGACTTGAAAGGAGCGTATGAACATATTGTTTACTGAAACTCTTAATATTATCAGGATTTACCGATTCGGACTGAACCGACCAGAGCATCGACTCTGTTTCGACATCGTAAAAATTACTCTCCAAAAAGTAAACTTTATCGGTAGTATAATAGCCCGGGGTATAAACAGTAGGCTGATAGTAATTGTAGTAGCCATAAAAGGGGTCGTACATTCCATATCCCATTGGAGCATAACTTGCAGTACCGGGAACATACCTGGTTTTTTCCTTCTGATCGAGAACGGTAAATGTTACAACACCGTCGCAGCCGTTATCCGTAATAATTTTTTTCAATTCTTCCCTGCTTATTTTACCGGTTGTCCGGAAGGTGGCAGGCATTACATCGGCACTCTTAACAGCGCCAAGTCCGCGCTGGGCTGCCGCAGCTGCCATTTCCGATTCCATGGCACTTTGCACACTTAGGTTAGAAGTAATGGCAAATATGAAAAGCTTTGAATAGGTTTTAGTACCTGCTTTGCTTTTATCTGACCAAACTCCAATTACATTAAGTGAAGGGCTGCAGGAGGTAACAAATACAATAAACAGTCCGGCAAGGGCAGTGAGTTTCATTCCGTTTTTCATTATTTTTATTTTGATAGTATCGTAAAGGTGTGAAATTTAATTTAAAATAAAAAGTATCATCCAGCAAAAACGGGAACCTTAATAAGATTCCCGTTTACTTTATGATAATTGTGATACGCTTAGCCTTTCAAAGCTTCGGCACCTGCTACAATTTCAAGGATTTCATTTGTAATGGCAGCCTGCCGTGCTTTGTTGTACTGCAGTTTGAGGTCACGTATTAAGTCCCCGGCATTGTCGGTTGCTTTACTCATAGCCGTCATACGTGCACCGTGTTCGCTGGCATGAGAATCGAGTATGGCCTTGTACAATTGGGTTTTTACCGATTTCGGGATCAGGTCTATAACGATAGCAGCCTGATTGGGTTCAAAAATATAATCATTCGACTGCTGTTTCTCCTTTTTTGCAGGAGGAGTTATAGGCAACAGCTGTTCGGTGATCACATACTGCACAGCGGCATTTTTAAACTGGTTGTAAACTACCACAACTTTATCGTATTCGCCAGCTGCAAAGCCGTTCATTACCGAGTCGGCAATAGCAGATACATGAACAAAATCGAGATTGGTGTAAATGTCATTATGATTGCCGCCATAAAGGTTTTTATTCTTGGAATAAAAATCGCTGGCTTTTTTACCAATGCAAAGTACTTTGAGGTTACCTGATTTTGCCAGGTCGGAATAGGTATCAGCTACCATCCTGTTGACAGTCCGGATGATATTGGAGTTGAATGCTCCGGCAAGTCCGCGATTGGAAGTTACGGCAACAATAAGCACCTTGTTCACCGGACGTACCTTTGCAAATACTCCGCTGCCGGAAGCATCAACGCTTTCGGCAACATTTTCCAGTACCTCTTTCAATTTGGAAGCATAGGGGCGCATTTGAATAATTGCATCCTGTGCTCTTCTCAGTTTTGCCGCCGAAACCATTTTCATGGCTTTGGTAATTTGCTGAGTAGAGTTTACTGATGTTATCCTTAACCGTACCTCTTTTAAATTTGCCATACTCTTATTTGCAGTTCAATTATGCTTTCACAAACCGGGATGCCACATCTTTGGCAACTTTATCAAGTGTTCCGGTAATCTGATCGTTAAATTCACCTTTTTTCAAGGCATTGAGAACGTCTTTGTGTTGTGCTTCAAGCAACTCAAGGTATGCTTTTTCAAAGGCTCTGACTTCTCTTACAGGCACTTCACGCAGCAGTCCTTTTGTTCCGCAATAGATAATTGCAACCTGCTGTTCAACAGTTAACGGAGAATACTGTCCCTGTTTCAGGATTTCCACGTTACGTGAACCTTTGTCAAGAACCGCCTTGGTAGCCGCATCCAGATCGGAACCGAACTTGGAGAACGCCTCCAGTTCGCGGTACTGTGCCTGATCAAGTTTCAAGGTACCTGCAACTTTTTTCATCGACTTGATTTGCGCATTACCACCTACGCGCGATACGGAGATACCCACGTTAATGGCAGGACGAACACCGCTGTTAAAGAGGTTTGCTTCAAGGAAAATCTGACCGTCGGTAATCGAGATCACATTTGTAGGAATATATGCTGATACGTCACCGGCCTGTGTTTCAATAATGGGCAAAGCGGTTAGTGAACCGCCGCCTTTCACCTTTGATTTCAGTGACTCCGGCAGATCGTTCATCTGCGCAGCAATTTTATCGTCTTCAATAATTTTTGCTGCACGCTCGAGCAAACGGCTGTGGAGATAGAATACGTCACCGGGATATGCCTCACGTCCGGGAGGACGACGCAGCAAGAGTGATACTTCGCGGTAAGCAACAGCCTGTTTCGACAAATCATCATATACGATAAGCGCCGGGCGGCCTGTATCACGGAAGTATTCGCCAATAGCCGCACCTGCCATGGGAGCAAAGAATTGCATTGGAGCAGGATCGGATGCCGGAGCAGCAACTATTACAGTATAGGCCATGGCACCATTCTCGGTAAGCGTTTTTAGAATGTTGGCCACAGTAGAACCTTTTTGTCCTATTGCCACATAAATGCAAAATACCGTTTCTCCCCGGTCGTAAAATTCTTTTTGGTTAATGATAGTATCAATTGCAACGGCGGTTTTTCCTGTCTGGCGGTCGCCGATGATAAGCTCACGCTGCCCTCTTCCGATCGGAATCATCGCGTCAATAGCCTTGATACCTGTTTGCAGCGGCTCTTTCACCGGCTGACGGTAGATTACCCCCGGTGCTTTACGCTCGAGCGGCATTTCAACTGTTTCGCCCTGTACCGGTCCGAGGCCGTCTATCGGGTTACCGAGCGCATCCACCACACGACCAACCATGCCTTCGCCAACTTTTATGGAAGCAATTCTGCCGGTCCGTTTTACTACATCGCCTTCATGAATACCTGAAGACGGACCTAATAATACGGCACCAACGTTATCTTCTTCAAGGTTGAGTACGATTCCGCGTAATCCGTTATCAAATTCTATCAATTCACCTGACTGCACTTTAGTGAGTCCGTAAATACGGGCAATACCGTCACCTACCTGAAGTACGGTGCCTACTTGTTCCAGTTCGCTTTCGGATTTGAAGCCTGCAAGCTGTTGTCTTAAGATTGCTGAAACTTCATCCGGTCTGATTTCTGCCATTGCTGAGTGTTATATTAAAACTAAACGTGTTTGATTAAATTTATTTTACTGATACGTTGCCGGCGAATTCCTTACGGAGATCACTCAGCTTTTTGGTTACGGAGGAATCAATTTGTTTATCGTCCCAACGAAGAATAAACCCTCCTATAATGTTCGAATCAACTACCTCATTCATCTGCACCGTTCCACCTGTTTCGTTAATTACAATATCGTTTAACCGTTTGCGCAACTGATCGTCCAGCTGAACAGCGGAAATAACTTTTGCGGAGTGGATGCCTTTTGATGCATTGTAAAGATTTTGGAATGCAATTGCGATATCCTCCAGGTAATACTCTCTGCTCTTACGTGTAATAAGTCCCATAAATGCCAGGGTAACCTTGTTCATGCGATCGCCGAAAAGCGATTTAAGAACCAAATCTTTTTTGTACGAATGAATAATCGGGTTTTTAAGCATTGCCGCAAGCGCTCTGCTTGCTTTAATGGTGTTAAGCAGTAACTGAATATCGTTGAATAAAGCATCTGTCACACCCTGCTCGGCGCCCAGGCTCAGCAGTGATTTGGCATAACGCCTTGCTACTTTGATTTCTGCCATTGCGTTTGTCAGTTTACATTAACATCCTCAAGCATTCCTGCAATAAGGTTTTTTTGACGGTCTTCGTTTCCGAGTTCCTGACGGAGAATTTTTTCGGCAATTTGCAGCGATAAGGTAGCCACCTGATTTTTCATTTCAGCGATAGCCGCATTTTTTTCATTCTGAATTTCTTCTCTGGCAATCTTGCGTAAACGATCGGCTTCTTCCGTTGCTTTGGTGCGGGCCTCACCAATAATTGAGTCTTTGGCGTCACGGGCTTCTTTCAGAATGAGGTCGCGCTGGTTGCGGGCTTCCTGCAACAAACGCTCATTATCGGCAGTAAGCACCGCCATTTCGTCTTTCGCTTTTCGGGCAGCATCCAAGGCATCGGCAATGGTTTGCTCTCTCTCGTCGAGGGCCTTCAGAATGATAGGCCAGGCAAACTTTTTAAGCAGAAAGAGAATGATGAGGAATGAAACGCTCATCCAGAATACCAATCCGAACGCGGGTTTTACTAATTCCATTTGATTTTGTTTATAGTGTTTTTTCTGTACGGTTCATTAAAAGCCTGCCTTGCAGCCAATCGCTGCAAAGCAGACTGTTTGATAACAGCTTACTTGAATACTACAAGCAGGCCAACTACCATTGCGAAGAAGGCGGCACCTTCAACGAGCGCTGCTGTAAGAATCATGTTGGCACGGATATCGCCAACAGCTTCAGGCTGACGGGCGATTGACTCCAGTGCAGAACCTCCGATGCGACCAATGCCAAGTCCGGCACCAACCGCAGCAAGACCTGCTCCAAGAGCAGCAACTCCGTAACCAAGGCCGAGGCTTCCGGCTTCAGCAGCTTGTAATAAGATAGATGATAACATAATTTGAATATATTTAGTGATTAGTAAATCCGGTTAAACTAAAAGTGCTTCTTCCACTTTAGCATCGTGATGAGGTGTGTCGTGATCATGCTCTTCGACAGCAGCACCTATGTAAATGGCAGATAGAAGTGTGAAAACGTATGCCTGAAGAAACGCTACCAGCAATTCCAGGCAGGTCATAAAGACAGTAAAGGCTATTGAAACAATTGAAACGCCAAGTCCAGCTCCGGTACTCATTTCACCAAAGATGAAAATGAGGCAGAAAAAGGACAGCGCAATGATATGACCGGCTATCATATTGGCGAACAGTCGGATCATTAAAACGAAAGGGCGAAGAAACACTCCCAGAATTTCAATCGGGGTGAGTAATACCAGCACCCACGAAGGAACTCCCGGCATGGCAAAAATGTGGTGCCAATAGTTTTTGTTTCCGCTGAATGTAACAATCAGAAAGGTAATCAGGGCCAGCGTCATGGTTATGGATATGCTGCCTGTAAGATTTGCGCCTCCCGGAAAGATTGGAATCAGACCAAGTAAATTGTTGATCCAGATAAAGAAGAACACCGTAAGCAGATAGGGCAGGTATTTTTTGTACTTCTTTTCACCTATCGAAGACTTGGCGATATCATCTCTAACAAAAATGATTAACGGCTCAATCAGCGACTGCATTCCTTTTGGAGCTTGTCCTTTTCGCTTACCGTATGCTTTTGCAACAGAAACAAAAACATATATCATAATCAGCAGGCTTATAAACAACGAAACGACATTCTTGGTGAGTGAAAAATCCCAAAGTGAAGCCGTCACCTGCTCATCGATGGTTGCGCTTTCCGCTGGAACTTCTTCCATTTCCTTTACCGCAACAATCTTCCCCTCTTTCACAGCATACCCTTTATAGGTTTGGTGGCCATGATGAAACGAACCGGACATAAACATATCCAGTCCGCGGGATGAATAAACGATTACAGGAAGGGGCAATGAAACGGCACTGTGGCCTTCGCCCCATAAATGCCAGTCGTGCGCATCGGTGATATGTCCTGTTATCAACTTACCGGGATTGAACTTCTCCCCCTCACCTTCTTCGGCTCCTGACGCGAACACAGAGCTCGTAAAGCCTGCAAATACAAGTCCTGCTACTAAGACTAACTTCCTGAATAACAATGACATATAAGAGAATTTCAAACGCATATCCAATGTACTATTCTAGCTTTTTAAAACGACCGCAAAGGTATAAAGTAAACCTTATATTTCACTGAGGGAAGTGCAAATTATTCGAACAACAAAAGGAAATTATTAACACTATTGTAAGTGTTTAAAAATCAACACGTTGAAAGATCGCAAGAAGCCCTCCGTTTTGAAGGTTACACCTACCGGTCGGGCTCCGGTTAACTGTTCCGGATGGCGCTGAATTTCTTGTAAATCAGCACTACCTCAAAAGCACTGTATAGCAGGTAGAGCACAAAGAAATTGCTGATAAAAGCAATGGCCTGATCCCTGAAAAGAGTTGCAAAAACAATCATGATGATCATGTAGAGGAAGAGCTTTATCCCTGTGGCACCCATAAAATAGCGGACAAAAGCCTGATCGCTTTTTGCGGCTGCACGCAGTAATCCCAGGTGGAATGCCGAAGTTGCTATGATAAAAAAGATAACCAGCAGCCGGAATGGCTCAAAGAGCGCCTGCGGAGGCAGTGAGGGCGCCACCAATAACCGTATAACAAGAATGAGAGCGGAGTAAATGAGTAACCTCGTAAGAAAGCCACGGAACGATTTCATAGACATGCACTTTGCAATCAGATTACTCCTTTTTCCCGGAGGTTTCCTTAATCAGTAAATAGATGGAAATGGTTACTGCAGAAAGACTTAATACGAGCGTAAATACCGGTATTTTGAATTCAAGCCAGCCATCAATTTTGTTTCCACCCCAGGTAAAAAGAAAAATAATGGCCGCCATCTGAAATCCGACAGCCGAATAACGAGCGTAGTCGTTAAGCTGTTTTTTCTTGGAGCTGGACTTCCGGTTGTTTATCGGCATGCTTCAAATCCTTGATCATTGGTCCCATATTACAGCTTCCTGTAAAACTTGCACCAACTTCAACTACCAGCTTACCGGTAATAATGTCTCCGTTGATTTTGGCAGTGGCCTTGAGAAAGAGCATTTCAGATACAACCGTTTTGCCTTTTACCTGGCCTGAAATGTCTGCATTCTGGCAAAAAATATCTCCAACCACCTGACCGGTGGCACCAACAACGACTTTTGCTTTGCTGGAAACCGACCCCCTGATGACGCCATCGATGCGTAAATCGCCTGAAGCTTTCACCTCACCCTCGATTACAGTGCCGTTTCCAATAAGGTTGATTGTTGTGTTTTCACCGGACTTCGCCTGTCCGTTTTTGTTTTTAATGGTATCAAACATGACTCCCCCGAATTAATAATTAATATGGTGCAAAGATATAGTAAATATTCAGAACCGGGTCAAATGGAAAACTACAGGAAATGAATGACTTATTTCTTGTATTTCTCCTCAAAAAAGTACTCATAACCGGCTGCATCCTTGTTTTGGATCAGCAGTATCATGTTGTCGGGACTGATAACCAGCGATCTGGCCATTGACATATCGAAATTCATGAAGGCGGTGCTGTCGGACAGTACGCCGTCGAGGTACGTTTTAGCTTCTGCTCCGTTTCGGAACTGCCGGACCATCACAAACTGCTGATCGTTGCCAATAAACGAGTTGGTAATGGAGAGTCCTTTGGAGCTAAAGTATTTCGTGTTATAGTTGGAAACAGCCACTTTGAAATCATCAGTACTGATAACCTGGTTTTTGTAGATAAACAACACATAATGGGCTGTGTCGGGGGCATATTTGTAAGGTACTCCCGATTTAACCACTTTTTCATTGGAACCCTTTCCGCCATTTTCGTTCGCGGCATTTTCGGCCATGATGGCGGAGTCTCTTTTAGCACGCATTTCTGGATTGATAAGATCCAGTATCTGCTGAGCCCTCCACGACACCGTATCTTCAGGATAACGGGTGATAACGCCTTTCAGTGATGCTTCAAATTCGGGCAGCGGCCTTGTTTTACCAATTGCCATTGCCTTAAGCAATTCAAACTTCGGAGCCAGATCGCTGCCGGGAAACAACGAGTCGGCCATCGACTTACGTTCAATAACATCAGCATACTGTTTATTCAGAAATGCCCTGTAAGTGGTTTCATAAAAAACTTTCTGAACGGCAACTTTACGTTGTTGCTCTTTGTAATAATCGGGGTTGAGAATAAGTTTTGCATAATCGGTATCGGGATAACCGTCGAGTATGAGCTTCTTATAATAATTCGCACGCTCTTCCTCTTCAATGGCAATGTTTATTCGGTACAGGTTATACCAAACCGCAACCTTATACTTGTTTTCGGGATAGCGCGTAAGCAAGGTCTCAAAATTGCGAATGGCTTCGGTATTGTTTTTTAATTGCTCCTTGTAAATGACACCAACGTTGTAGTATGCTTCAATAATTTTAGCATCCGATTTTTCTTTCTCCTCCGGTGTCAGCGGGATCTCTGCCAGATAAGCCTCTTTTCTGTTTGAATTATCGAGCGAACGTATCGAGTCTAACCTGGCAAGCTCCTGTGCATCCAGACTGTCCTCACCTGCCTCATTACCTGTTTCGGCTGCGGACGATTCAACAAAACTTGCCCGCAATGACCGGCGCCAGTTGTCTTCCAGTTTTCGGTTTCCCCACTTACGGATAAACTCAGTATAACCAAAACTGAGGGCTGAAGTATTTGAGAAATACCACCCGGAAACATTGCCGGGAGTTTGTCCTCTCGGATCTACCGGCGGTCTGAAATTAGGGTCTCCGACGGCCGACTGCTGTTCAAGTGAATCCTTCAGTAATTGCTCTTTTGCTTCCTGTTCTTTTTGCTCTTTTTCGCGGTTTTCTGAGGCAATTATCTGTTCCACCAAAGTCTCACGTTCAAACTGGCTCAATCCTGCAAGCCGCTGCAAACTGTCTTCGGTCTGAATGATATTCAGGTTTTTTATAAGCTTGGTTAAATGGTTTTTAGTATTGACAATAGCCACATAATCCGGATGGTCATTTGACAAAAATGTAACAGTACTGTCGTAATACGCCTGTGCTAACGGATAATGCGGTAAAAGGAAATGAATCTGGGCAAGCTTGAGAAACGACAATGCTTTTTGATCGGTATTGGCCTGGCTTGCCGCAACCGATTTTTGATAATAGTCAATCGCCTGTGCTATGTTGGATTCTTTCTGTGAAATTTCACCAAGAGCATAATAGATCTGATCCTGATACTCAAGGTTCTTATCGTCCTTCAGCATTTTCGTGAGCATCTCCTTGATTTCTCTCCCGTCGGGACTGCTCAGATCGATACATCTTGCCCTGTTGATACGGGCGTTGAAAGCCAGTTCATAGGAGGGACTTGTCTTTATAACTTTGTTGTAACGGGAAACGGCAGAATCGCATTTATCGGTTTTCTGATATACCTGACCCAGGATAAAATTATACCGTGATTTATCGGCACGTTTTTTTGCGGTAGCCGCAGCTTTTTCCAAATGAGCCGAAGCCTTTTTATACTCTGCGGTCTGAAGGTAATATTCACCTGCAATGGCATTGTAAAAGGGTTTTAGTCTGGCAGGAAACTTGGCATCATCACGAAAAGTAGACAGCAGGTATTCGGCGTCGGGTCCCTTACCCAGGCGGAGGTAGCAGAGGGTAAGCCACAACAATGCCTCATACCTTATTTCATCGTTCCTGTATTGAGACGCCACATATTGAAAAGCCTCTATGGCCGTCCACGTTTCCGATTTATAATATTGTGCCACACCAATAAGCAGGTAGCACTGGGGAATCCACTTATTTCTTTCCTTGCCGTCAATTTCCATTGAATGGCGCTGTATGACAATTGAAACCTTCTTTATGGCCTCGTCCATGTCGGGCATTACCGCTTTGGCAAGCGCCGGGTCGCCATGTTTAAATACGGGCAGGATGCGGTCGTATTTATCCTTTTGGGAGGTTGCCAGCGATTTGGCACCATTTTTCACTTTCTCGCGGGCATTAAAATAGCCGTTATAATGTGCGAGGGTTTTATGGTAGGCCTTACTGGTAAAATAATTTTTTTTGACGGAACAAGAAAAGGTGCCTCCGAGAAAAAGCGCCAATAACAATAAGAGAAAGGGTTTATTTCGACGGAAAGGGTTCACCGGTGTGAAGGGGTATTCGGAATATAACTTGCTAAATGAAAATATATTGCGTTCTTGAATGCATTCCCGGTCCGAACCTATAATTTACGATATTTGCAGGTATGTCCGAGGCTCGCAAACTTAGCGATTGTTTTTGGCATAACCAACATCCATAAAACCACGGTGGAGAAGCCAAAAAAGAAAATTTACAAGAAGCTCAAGAATAAATACCGGATGGTTTTTATGAATGATGAAACGCTCGAAGAGAAGCTCTCATTCACCCTTTCGCCTCTTAATGTGTTTGTGTTTTCCGGCACAATTATCATCAGCCTTATCACCTTTACCATTTACATTATCGCCTTTACCCCTCTCAAGGAGTACATTCCGGGTTATGCCGACATCAATATGCAACGCCGGTTGGTGCAGCTGACCTTTAAAGCCGACTCGCTTGAAAACAGGGTAAACAGCCAGGATCTTTGGATTGCCAACCTCCGAAATGTAATTGACGGTGAGGCCGGTACCATCGATAGCCTCCAGTCGCCGGGTAACGAAACGCGTTACGACAGCATTCGCTTTACGGCCCCCGGCACAGCCGACAGCGCTTTAAGGGCCCAGATTGAGTCGCAGGACCGGTTCACTATCGACGCCGACAATAACGCTTCACGGTCGGGGATTGCCGGTTTCTTATTTTTTCCTCCTTTGAAGGGTACTGTAACCAATTCGTTCAACTCCAAAACAAAGCATTATGGGGTTGACATAGTTGCACCACCCAATGAGATTATTAAATCGACGCTTAACGGAACTGTAGTGTTTGCGGAATGGACTTCAGAAACCGGGTACGTTATTGCGGTGCAACATGCAAACAATATCTTTTCGATCTACAAACACAATTCGGCACTATTGAAAAAGACAGGGGATTATATTACCGCAGGTGATCCTATAGCTATTATCGGAAATACCGGTGAACTCACCACCGGACCTCATCTGCATTTTGAATTGTGGTACAACGGCAGCCCCGTAAACCCTGCCGATTACATGACCTTTTAAACGGAACTATTGAAAAAGAAAATTGCGCTTCTCGGTTCAACGGGATCTATAGGAACACAAACACTGGATGTTATCCGGAGTCAGCCGGAATATTTTTCTGTTGAAGTCCTTACCGCCAACCAGAACGCCGACATACTCATTAAACAGGCCCTTGAATTTTCTCCGAATGCTGTGGTCATAGGAGAAGATGCTCTTTATAAAAAAGTGCAGGAGGCGCTGGATCCGGCCGGGATAAAAGTGTATGCCGGTTACGATGCAATTTCACAGGTTGTGCAGATGGATACAGTGGACATGGTGGTTACAGCTCTTGTAGGTTATAGCGGCCTTAAACCAACCATTGCTGCCATACAGGCCGGAAAGCCGATTGGTTTGGCAAACAAAGAAACATTGGTGGTGGCGGGCGAACTTATCACTGAGCTTGCAGCCAAACATGCTGTAAACATATTCCCGATTGATTCGGAGCATTCGGCAATTTTTCAATGTATGCAGGGAGAGTGGCACAACCCGATTGAAAAAATTTACCTTACCGCTTCAGGAGGTCCCTTCCGGGGAAAAAAGAGAGATGAACTCCGGACGGTAACAAGAGCACAGGCACTCAAACATCCTAACTGGGATATGGGAGCTAAAATTTCAATCGACAGCGCCACACTCATAAACAAGGGACTTGAAATGATTGAAGCCCGTTGGTTGTTTCAGCTGAAACCCGAACAAATTGATGTGATTGTTCATCCGCAATCCATAATTCATTCAATAGTTCAGTTTCGCGACGGCTCCATGAAAGCGCAGATGGGGTTACCCGATATGAAGCTGCCGATACAGTTCGCAATGGGTTATCCCAACCGGATTGTTTCTGCCTTCCCGCGGTTCGATTTTATGCAATTCCCCAATCTTACATTTGAGCCCCCTGACCGGGAAACCTTCAGTTGTTTGCCGCTGGCCGTTAACGCTATGCAACGGGGGGGTAACGCTCCCTGCATTCTGAATGCTGCCAACGAAGTTGCAGTAGCGGCATTTCTGCATGAAAAAATCCCTTTTCTGGCAATTCCGGAGATTATTGCCGCCTGTATGGACCAGGTTACCTTTATTTCAACACCAAACCTTGAAGATTACATGGCTACCGATTCCGAAACCAGGGAAACAGCGAATACCCTGATTGAAGTTTCACAGACCTAATTCCCGAAAATTGCGTTAATTTCACGGCTTCTTAAATAGAATACAGCAGACAACAATGACAGGATTAATTATGGCCGCCCAGCTTATTTTGGGCCTCTC
>DASUFP010000059.1:0-27848 GCA_036274495.1 Bacteroidia bacterium | reverse complement strand
CAGTTGTTACAGGTCCTTCGGTACCATTATCAAATACAAACCGCATCGATAACAGGTTTTTTCCCGGAGCCAACTCAGATAAATCGAATTTATAGGACGCAGTGTAGTATGTTTTGCCATCAACCTCAAGTTTAATATATTTAAAGTGGACCCCTGAAGGGTTAAGGGTCGACAAATTCAATAATTTAAGATTTTCGGAATAGGGAATGGAAACACTTCCCGAAAAGTAAATTTTTTGAGCATCTGTTTCGATGCAATTAACCAATAAGCGGTGCTGCGCAATTTTGTAATTTTTCAGTTGAGAGGTATTGATAACTGAATAGCCTGAATGCGTCAGCACATATAATTGTTGATGCGATCGGTCGTAATACAAATCATTTATTTCATTGGCAGGCAATCCGCATGCATAATCGAAATGAGCTGAATCTTTCTGCGAATAGTAATAGAGCCCGTTATTGGTTCCGATAAACCTGGCACCTGTTTCAGTTTCACAAAGAGCCGTAATTTGATTGTTGTCCGACGTTTCGAGAAGCGTTTCAATTTTGCCGTTATGAAATAAACATACGCCGTGTTCGGAATATACTATCATATCTCCGGGGTCACTCCCTTTTGTTATGCGGTTAATGGAGCCGTTGAGCACCCGGTTATGAATGGCATATTTAACTGACCTTTTCAGATCGGCTACCACCAATCCGCCCTGTGAACCTATATACAGTTTTTTGTCGCGACCGTAATACAAACTGTTTATACGCAAGCTCTCATAATTTTTAAACAGATTGATGAGCGCACCTTTTACCTTTCCCGTTTCTGCATGCTCAATACCAATTTCATTGTCCCAGTTCCCCAGGTACAGATTATCTTCTACTTGCTGAATACTGCTGGCATGTTTGTAATGAATCTTAAACGTATCGCTTGCAACAACAAGACGTTGTTCTTTTACCTTTATCGAATCAAGCCGAATATCTGTAATCCCCGCATAAACATCGTTCCCGTTTACGCGGATATCTCTCACATATTCAAGCAAGCCCTGGCTTAATTTTACCCTATAAAAGGTGTTATTTGATCTTTTCAAAAAGAGGAGGCCGTTGTAGGTTCCGAAAATGATGTATCTGTCTGATGTGGCATCCATGCAGGTGAATAACGTTCCCTGCCCGAAAGTGTCTGAATAATTATTTTTAAGCAGCAGATTCGAAAATCGGTAAACACCATCACCCAGGACACTCAGCCATACATTCCCTGATGCATCTTTGAACAACTTACTTACAATACCGCGACTGATACCGCTGTTCTCAAATAAATTTACAGCATTTTGCCCGGGAGTGAGTACAAACAAGTTGTCATCACCCCAGAAATTAATCCAGAAATTTCCGTAATCATCGCGCAGCAATACCTTGATATTTTTCTTTTCACTGAATCCTGCATCTATAACATCGGTAACTTTTGCATTTTGAACTTTTATGATTTTACCGACAGAACCCAGAAAGATATCGCCGTTTGAGTCTTCAAAAATGGTGTAAACGGGTTCGCCGTGATACCCCTCATATTCACACGCCGATTCCACTCCGTTAACCACTTTAAACAATCCTTCGCTGCGCCCTATCAAAAGTGTTCCGTTGTGCAGCGATTTACTGCAATAAGGCACATCCGATTTGTTTATCCTGATTTTATTGACACTTTCTTTGTTGGATGTTCCCGGTTCCGGAACCACCTCGGTATGGATGAATTCATGGAAAATAATTATAGCATCATTTTGTATCCCAAGTGAACTCACCGATAACATTGATGCACCGGTTCCCCTTACCGAAAGTATTTGGTTATCATCAATTTTATATACTCTGTTCGAGCCTGTACCGGCATATAACACGCCAGTATTTGAAAATTGTAAGGTAGTTACTGCTCCGGCAGCAAGGTCCGTGTTCGAAGAAAAGAGCGGCACAAAAGAGGTGCCGTCGAAACGCGCCAGCCCGTTTTCAGTGCCAAACCACATGTATCCAAGGCTGTCCTGAGCCATTGCATATACGTTTGAATGAGGCAGTCCTTCCTTTACAGAATACCTGGTATAAGGAAAATTCTGGCTATATCCCGACAAGGAAACCAATAACAGAAATACCAGACACCGGCATCTCATACACGTTGAAATTATGATTTTAAGGTGATAGCGATGTTACCCACTTTCTCCAGCAGTTCGTTCTTTTTTCTTTTGGAGACAAGCGTTGTGTGTCCGTCAGCCATTTTAACCGTTCCGCCATCCGAATGAGAAAACTCTTCAAGATATTCAAGATTGATGATAATCGATTTATGAATTCTTGCAAAAAGATTATCCGGCAGCACCCGTTCAAATTCGGCCAACGATTTTGAGATAAGCGACGATTTGCCGTTTGCAAAAAATAACCGGGTATAATTGTCGTCGGCCTCCAGACGTACAATATTATTCAGCGATTCTAAATGAAAACCGGTGGCATGTGCAAGCGAAATTCGTGAATAGGAGGGAGCATCCGGTTCACGTAAATAATTTTTACGCAGCTGCTCAAATTTGTTTACTGCAAGAACCAGTTCTTTGGGACTAACCGGTTTCAGGAGGTATTCTACCGCTCCGGCCTTAAGCGCCTGTATACCGTATTCGGATGATGCCGAAACAAAAATCACATCAAATAATTTATTCCGAAAATGGTCCAGTAACCCGAAACCATCCGTATCCGGCATTAAGATATCCAAAAATACCAGGTCGGGACGGTGTTGGGCTATTAATGGCAATGCTGTGCCGACACCTGAGGCGATTGCGGATACGGTTATTTGGGGGCAGTACTGTTGAAGCATGTAAGCCAGATTGTTCCGGCCATGTTCTTCATCGTCAATGATTATTGCAGAAAAGGAGCTCATAAAAAGTGGAAAAAGTTAATGTTCAGGCTAAACTACTGAATCCGGAGGAAAAGTCAAAACAACCTGACGGATTAATCGTCCAACAGCCAGCCAAATGATTAAATTTGAGCCCAATTAAAACGTAATTATGAAACGAATTATCCTTTCCCTTCTCCTGGTAAGTGCCCTTTCGGGCCTTCTCACCGCCCAGACGCCTGATACCGTGCTGCTTAAAAAACACATTTCAACATTGGCATCCGATGCATTTGAGGGTCGCGAAACCGGAACCAAAGGTGAACAACTGGCATATGAGTATATCATAAATCAGTTTAAAGAGGTGGGACTGGAGCCTGCCGGTACCGATGGTTATCTTCAACCCTTTCCCTTTAATGCGGGGTCGTATATGGGGAAAAAATGTTCGTTAAAAATAGATGGGAAAACGTTAACAGCCGGAACCGATTTTTACCCGCTGGGCTACTCGGCGAATAAATCCTTTGAAGGAAAAACGGTATTTGTAGGCCATGGCATCGCCGCACCTTCAATGGATGATTATGCGGGACTGAAAGATCTGAAAGAAAAAATATTTGTAATGGAATCAGGCTATCCCGCCGACTTTGACCCCCACTCAAAAAATGCCGAATATGCTGATATGAGAACACGCATTGACTCGGCAATTGCCAAGGGTGCACTGGCCGTAATTTTTGTGAACACCGATAAGGATACCGAAGATCCTTCTTCAAAATATACCAACCGTATTTCGCCCTCTGAACTGGCCGTTGTTTTTGTTTCAGGGAAACAAGGAGCGCAACTGGCTTCGGGAAAACAGTTAAAAGTGCAAGGGGAAACAGAAATACTTAAAAATGAACGAACCGGTCACAATATCCTGGGAAAAATTGATAACAAAGCAGCCAACACAATTGTAATAGGAGCTCACTACGATCACCTCGGTTACGGCATTGAAGGGTCACTTTACAGAGGAGAAAAGGCCATTCACAATGGAGCGGATGACAATGCAAGCGGCACAGCGGCAGTAATTGAATTTGCACGACTTTTAAAAAATTCACCCTATAAGAATAACAATTATCTGTTTATCGCTTTTTCGGGAGAGGAGATGGGTTTGTTAGGATCTAATTTTCTGATGAAGTCGATGCTCATACCACCCGCGTCGGTAAATTTTATGTTTAATATGGACATGGTCGGAAGACTGAAACCGGAGGAACCGGTACTGATTATTAATGGAACCGGAACCTCACCCGAATGGGATAAAGCCATTGCCGCCACCAAAATTGACGAGATGTCTGTGAAAACTACCGAATCAGGTGTAGGCCCGAGTGACCACACCTCATTTTATCTGAAAGATATTCCCGTTTTACATTTCTTTTCGGGCACACATGCTGATTATCATAAGCCAAGCGACGACGAAGATAAAATCAACTATTTGGGTGAAATGCACATCATGCAATACATGATGAATTTAATTGCTTTTATGAACGATAAAGGGAAAATAGCCTTTACAAAAACAGATGACTCAAAAAATGAAGACGCTCCGCGTTTTAAAGTAACACTTGGAGTTGTTCCCGATTACGCCTTTGAGGGAGAAGGGATGCGCATTGACGGCATCAGCGATGGTAAACCTGCTCAAAAAGCAGGACTCCTTTCCGGGGATATAGTAATTCAGATTGGCGAAAACCATGTAACCGATATGATGAGTTATATGAAAGCGCTCAGCAAATTCAACAAAGGCGATAAAGCAACTGTAATTGTAAAACGCGGAAACGAAGAAGTTTCATCTGAAGTGGAATTTTAAGTCACCTGAGAAACACACGGTCTCTTGTTAGTAACCCGCCACTTCGCTGCTATCGGGTAGTTATTTCATAGTTAAAACAGCCTGTTTCTGATGTTTTGACAGTGAATCAGGGATGTAGTACTTTTACTGAATTATGAGTGAATCACACAAAATTGCAGTTATCGGGGGCGGAAGCTGGGCAACAGCTATTGTCAAAATTCTATCGAACAGTCCGGTTGAAATTATCTGGTGGTTACGCAGCGCCAAAGCAGTAGAACATATAGCCGCACACAGGCACAATCCTGTTTACCTGAGTGACGTCCAAATTGAACTCACAAAAGTCAGGCCCGTTGCCGATCTGCAACCTGCCATTGATGAGTCGGATCTGATTGTGCTGGCTGTGCCTTCCGCTTTTATTAAAAACACTCTTGCGGGTCTGAGACCCGGAACCTTTCATAATAAAATAATTTTTTCGGCCATCAAGGGTATTGTCCCTGAAGATTTACTGATAGTGGGCGATTTTATGCACAAACACCATCAGGTTCCGGTTTCGAATATTGGAGTGATCACAGGACCATGTCACGCAGAAGAGGTAGCACTTGAAAAATTATCCTACCTTACTATAGCGTGTCAGGATACCGGCCATGCGGCATTGCTTGCAGGACTTATGAACTGCCGGTACATCCGCACCACTGTTTCCGATGATATCTATGGAACCGAATATGCTGCGGTAATCAAAAATATTATCGCCATAGCAAGCGGTATGTGCCATGGATTGGGGTATGGCGATAACTTTCAGGCAGTTCTCATCGCGAATGCCATTCAGGAGATAAAACGTTTTATCGACAAGGTATATCCGATATCCAGAGACATAAACGATTCGGCCTATCTTGGTGACCTGCTGGTAACCGCGTATTCACAGTTCAGTCGTAACCGTACTTTTGGAAGTATGATCGGGAAAGGGTACTCCGTAAAGTCGGCACAATTGGAAATGAATATGGTGGCCGAAGGGTATTATGCCGTAAAATGCATTCATGCCATCAACCAACAGGCAGGTACAGATCTTCCCGTTTGCAACGCCGTTTATAATGTGCTTTACGGAAATAGTTCTGCTTCGAAGGAAATGAGTTTGCTGGCAGAGAAACTCCGGTAACCTGTCATTCCGGATAAAAAAACATCCAACAGGCTGAATACAAGGAACGATTATTGTTTTTAATGGGAATAGTTACGCTGTTGATTTATTAATTTATTACGGCCATTGCCGGCCTTTTATAGCTTTGAATGAAACCCTATAAGCTATTACTGTTATTTCTGGCACCGGTATTACTGGTGCTGTTGGCACAGGTGCTGTCTGATAAAGAAGCGCAGCGTCGTGATGTACATCAGGTTGCAGTTAAGGCAGGTGAACAGCTCTCACAGCTCGAACTTCAAACCGATGAATACGCTGATAAACTCAATGTTCAGTGGCAGGAGCGAAATCCGTCAAAGCCATTCGAAACAAATGTGCCGGGCGAAGTGGTGGCTCTTGTTTTCGATGGCGATTCACTGGTTTGGTGGTCCGGATCAGGCATCCCGCTCGATAGCCCTCAGGCAGCAATTCGTTCAAACAAACGGCTTGTAAAAGCAGGTAACGGCTGGTATGAATTATTCAGCAGGTCAAAGCATGGAATTACAGCTGCAGCATTCCTGCGCATCAGAAGCGATTACCCGTTTCAGAATAAATACCTGGTTAATGCCTATCATCCCGGATTATGTATCCCCCGCGATTTTCATTTTTCACCGGTTGCAGGAAAAGGAGAGGCTGTCACAGACAGAACGGGGCAGCCGCTTTTTTATATTGAAGCATCACCTTCAGGAAATCCGGCATCACCTATACGAGTAACGGTCCTGGCCTATTTGTTGGCTATTTTGCTCTTTCACATTTTTGTTTATTATTTGGTGCGCTCGCTCAAAGGATCGAAAGGCCTTGCATGGTTTGTTGTCGGGTTGTTAATCATCATTTCCCGATATGCCGGATCAAGGCTCGGCTGGCCGCAATTGCTGCATGAGTACTCATTTTTCAGCCCTCAATGGTATGCAAGTTCCAAACTGCTTAATTCACTTGCCGACTTATTTGCCTTTTCTGCCGGACTTTGTTGTTTTGCAATCGGATTGTCGTTTGCCTTAAAAAATAAAACGGGAGCTAAAGCCGCTGCAATGGGTATGGGTCCGCTTGCTGTGATGGTTATCTTTTCTTTCGCCTTTGCATGGTTTACAGCACAACTGATCAGTTCATTAATTCTGAATTCAAAAATTACGTTTAACGTTACCAATGTTTTCGATTTCGACTTTTTTACATTGGCAGGAGTCGTAATAATCGGATTGCTGTTAACGGCATTGGTTTGGATAATTTTTGCAGTAGCCGGTCAGCTTAAAGTTAAAACAACAGGCCATAAGTTGCCTGCATTCATCATTTTTAGTACAGCCATAGGTTCATTTCTTATTTTATTTGCGGCTTCTGAATGCGATACCGTAAATACCGGTATTATCCTGTTGACGTTGTTGATTTATGGTGTCGTTTTCAGTAATAAATCCGAAGAAAATTACATTCTGAAGGCCGGAGCAGTACTGTTGATTTCAGCTTGCTGCAGTATCTATGCGGCGGTAACTATATCAAATCTGAATGCGCTCCGTGAAAAGAGCGAGCGAAAACTGGTTGCGGCAAAGCTGGAGAATGAACAAGATGGTATTGCCGAATACCTGTTTGATGACATTGCCAGAAAAGTAGAGCAGGATAAAATTCTTGCCGATTATTTTTCGGCAAGCTTCCGTGACCAGCTTATGACATATGCAACCGATGATCCTATTACCAAAAGGATGCAGCAGGCATATTTTACAGGTTATTGGGCGCGTTATGATGTTTCGGTAAAATGTTTCAGCAGCGATGGGCTGCCTGTTAATGCAGGCGGTGACCCAACCTGGAACCTCGATTATTTTAACCTGCTTATAAAGGAAGAAGGACTCCCGACCCAAAACAGGCAACTTTACTTTTTAGGGAACAATGCAGGACAATTGAGTTACATTGCCCGGTTCGAAATCAACGACACAAATTCCGACAACCCGGCTGTCGCGGGAACGATTATTGTTTTTTTAAAGTCAAAAATGCTGCGTGAAGACAGCGGTTTTCCCGAATTACTTATAAGCGACAAGGTGCCGCGCAGGAAGGAACTATCGGATTATTCAATAGCAAACTACCGCGATAACCAATTGATAAATCAGTCGGGCCCCTACAACTATCTTAATAATGGTGCTGCATACCTGAGTAAAACCGACACAACACTCAATGAACAATTTATTGAATATGACGGCTACTCACATTTAATTTACAAAAAAGCGGGTGGAGGTGTATTAATTATAAGTACACTTACCCCGGGATTGTTAGCCTATATCAGCTTGTTCTCCTACTTGTTTGCCTTGTCGGGGGCTGTTTTTATGTCGGGCTTTTTTATTCAGCGGCTCATTCGCGCACGGGGCAAGGTGCACCTTAACCTGAAAACAAGAATTCAATCGTCGGTAGTACTGATTGTCCTCACCGGAATGTTGCTTATTGGCGGTGCGACTGTTTATTTTATCTATAATAATTATGTAAACAAACTCAACGATGCAGTAACGGAGAAGTTAAAGTCTGTCCGCTCATCTATCACTGAATTGCCAGGTGTACGAAACGGCGACAAGAGCATCAGTGAGGAAATGGGTTACGCTCTTTCGGGAATTGGGGCAACACTCTCTGCAAACTTTAATATTTACAGTACCGATGGGAAATTGCTCTTTTCCACTCAGTCGAAGCTCTACGATCAGGGAATAATTGCGCCGCTTATGGAGCGTCAGGCCATGGATGAACTGAATGTCAGCGGCAGGTCGTTTCACAGCCGGCTGGAAAAAGCAGGCAAACTAAAATACCTTTCTGCTTATCTGCAGCTTCGCGATCTTGACAATAAAGTTACCGGCTATGTTAACCTTCCTTATTATGCCCGTCAGGAAGAATTGAACCGTGAAATTTCAACATTTCTTATCGCACTTATTAATATCTATGTGTTGTTGTTTTCGGTTTCATTATTAATCGCCTTTATTATTTCTGACCGCATTACTAATCCGTTACAACTCATTCAGCAAAGCCTCGCCCGCATCCGCCTTGGTGCAAGTAATGAGACTATTCGTTACAACCATCCCGATGAAATTGGAGCGCTGGTGCGCGAATACAACAGGATGGTAAATGAACTGGCGGAAAGTGCCGGCAGACTGGCAAGAAGCGAACGCGAGAGCGCCTGGCGGGAAATGGCCAAGCAGGTGGCCCATGAAATTAAAAATCCGCTTACCCCTATGAAGCTGAGTGTTCAGCATCTTCAGCGCGCGTATAAGGAAAATCATCCAAACCTTGAGGCAATGGTTAAGAGAGTGTCAGAAACACTTATTGACCAGATTGAAACATTATCGCATATTGCCAATGAGTTTTCAAATTTTGCGCAAATGCCCAAAGGCAACAACATTGAACTTGACCTGTTGCCCGCAATTAAATCGGTTGTTGATTTGTATGTTGATTCTGATAATGCGACAGTTACTTTTAGTTCATCAGTCGCTGAAACTGCAAAAGTGTTTGCCGATAAGGATCAGCTCTCGCGTGTATTCTCCAATTTACTGAAGAATGCAGTGCAGTCGATCCCTGACAATAAAAAGGGAAATATTGATGTTCATGTTTCAGCGGATGAAACCCATATAAAAATCAGCATTGCAGATAATGGTATCGGAATCCCTGAAAGCAGGAAAGCCGTTTTGTTTACTCCTAATTTCACTACCAAAACGGGAGGTACCGGATTGGGTTTGGCCATGTCGAAAAACATAATTGAACAATCGGGCGGGACCATCTGGTTCGAATCAGAAGAAAATAAGGGCACGGTGTTTTACATCAGACTACCCCGGATAAAATAAGTTTTCCCTGCTTCGGCCATTACAGGCGATGTTGCGACGTATACTTTACACTGCTTTCCCGGTTGCCGGACCTCACGTCTTTTTTCAATATATTTGCCACTCCTTATGTCAGCCGGACGTCCTATTCGTGTACTTGTAGCCAAAGTTGGTCTCGATGGCCACGATCGTGGTGCTAAAGTAATTGCCTCTTTTCTGAGAGATGCAGGTATGGAGGTCATATATACCGGTCTCCGTCAGACGCCCGAAATGGTAGTAAATGTTGCCATTCAGGAAGATGTGGATGTTATCGGAGTGAGTATCCTGTCGGGGGCACACATGACTGTTTTCCCCCGCATTCAGCAGCTGCTTCACGAAAAAGGGATAACAGATATTCTCCTTACCGGAGGAGGTATTATTCCGGATGAGGATATGAATAAATTAATGTCGCAGGGAGTTGGCAAATTGTTTCCTCCCGGAACCGACACAAAAGAAATTGTAACCTACATTGAAAAGTGGGTTCACGAACACCGAAAAATTTAGTCACAAATGGGGTGAGTGCACAAAAGGACTTTAGCCCGTTTAATCAGATACGTTCAAGGCGAACACTCATTTTTCCGATTCTATCCGAAAATATATTAACCAGTAAATAATCTGTTCATGGCTTATTCCAATATTCTTACTTCAACCTCTGAAGGAATATGTATCGTTACGATAAATCGTCCCGATAAACTAAATGCTTTAACGCGCCATACCATTCAGGAAATAGGGGAGGCGGTTGATGCTGCTGAACAAGATCAGGAGGTGAGGGTGATAATACTTACCGGTGCCGGATCCAAAGCGTTTGTTGCCGGAGCTGATATTTCGGAGTTTTCGCATTTCGGCGAAGCAGAGGGTGCCGAGTTGGCCCGGGCCGGACAAACTGTTTTTAACCGCATCGAAAACAGTTCGAAGCCTGTTATTGCTGCCGTTAACGGCTTTGCCTTGGGCGGCGGCTGTGAACTGGCCATGTCGTGTCACCTCCGTATTGCGTCCGACAATGCAAAATTCGGTCAACCCGAAGTAAAGCTCGGGCTCATTCCCGGATATGGGGGAACGCAACGGCTGGTAAGGCTAATCGGACCTACTAAAGCCCTCGAGCTGTTAATTACTGCTGATATGATAGGGGCGGAAGAAGCACGCGCACTCGGCTTGGTGAATCATGTTACCAAACCCGACGAGCTGATGAATAAGTGTTTGGAAATGGCGGGTAAAATTGCAAAACTGGCACCACTGGCTGTTTCGGGCATCATTGGCAGTGTAAATGCGTTCCTATCGAAAAACAGCGACGGTTTTGCGACTGAGATTTCTGAATTCGGAAAGTGTTTTGTTACGGAAGATTTTCAGGAAGGAGCTACTGCATTTCTCGAGAAAAGAGCTCCCGTTTTCAAAGGGAAATAATGGCTGCCACATCGGTCCGCATTGTAGTTAAAGGCCTGGTTCAGGGAGTATTTTTCAGAAAGCATACCGTAACTAAAGCACTGCAACTTCAGCTTTCCGGATTTGTAATGAATATCCCCGATGGATCTGTTCTTATTGAAGCCCAAGGGTCCCCTCAATCACTCGATCTGTTTATTGCCTGGTGTCGGACCGGCCCCCCGGCGGCACAAGTTACCGGCGTTGAGGTAATTGAAATACCTGATGGTGAATACCGTACTTTTACAATTCGTCGCTAACTTCGGACGCCGATACCGTTAATCTATTGGGTACCCTCAAAAAACTGGCAGGCCAGTCGGCCGTTTACGGACTCAGCTCCATCGTGGGCCGCTTTCTTAATTACCTGCTCGTTCCATTGCATACCAACATTTTTAAGCAACCCGGGGAGTACGGTGTGGTAACCGAAATTTATGCTTACATATCCTTTCTGGCCATAATATACACTTACGGACTCGAAACATCCTTTTTTAATTTCTCAAGACAAGAGCCGTTTAAAGAAAAAATATTCAGTACTGTAATGACTTCGGTTCTGACAACTACATTGTTGTTCAGCGGCACCATCATTTATTTCAGCGGTAGTCTTGCCGATTTAATGCATTATCAAAAACATCCCGAATACATCATATGGATGGCTATGATAATTGGGTTCGATGCTCTCACGGCAATTCCCTTTGCCAAACTGCGGCAGGAAAACAAGGCACGGAAATTTGCCATGCTAAAACTTACCAATATCCTCATCAACATCGGCTTTAACCTGCTCTTTTTTATAATATTTCCGGTTTGGTCAAAATTGGATTCGGGTGCCGGACGCATTCTCGCCGATACCTTCTATAACCCGGATATCCGTGTGGGATATGTATTCATCTCAAACCTCCTTGCCAGCGCCATTACCTTTTTTGTGATGATACCTGATATCAAATTCCGGTTTTCGGAATACGACAGGGCACTGCTTGGGAAAGTGTTGCTGTATTCATCGCCGTTACTGATTGCGGGACTTGCCGGAATGGTAAATGAAACACTGGACAGGATAATGATAAAATACCTGATACCTGATACCAGGGATGCAATGCGGCAATTGGGTATATACGGAGCCTGTTATAAGCTTTCCATATTAATGACCTTGTTTATTCAGGCGTTCAGATATGCCGCCGAGCCATTCTTTTTTTCACACTTTAAAGGTGATGATTCCAAACATGTTTATGCGCGAGTGATGAAGTATTTTGTTATGGCATGTGCGTTCATCTTCTTGTTTATTATGATGTACATCGATGTTTTCAAATACTTTATCGGAAAAAATTATTGGGAAGGACTCTCTGTTGTGCCGTTATTACTGGTTGCAAATATGTGCCTTGGAGTATTCTTCAATTTAAGTATGTGGTATAAGCTTTCAGGAAAAACACAGTATGGCGCCATGTTCTCTGTTTTTGGTGCAGTGCTTACCATTGCCCTCAACTTGATGCTGGTGCCGGCAATGGGATACAAAGGTGCCGCATGGGCCACCCTCATCTGTTATGCTTCAATGATGGTGCTCTCATTTATTATCGGACAAAAAAAATTCTTTATCCCGTATCAGACAAAACGAATACTCATGATCATGATTATTTCTGTTTGTCTGTATCTGTTAAGCAGCTTCCTGAAAAACATTACCGGCACTCAGGCCGGACTCGTAGTAAATACCCTTATCCTGGGGTTTTTTATTTACATTCTTTATAAGTTTGAAAAGCCTCCGTTGCCCTGGAAATAACCGGTATTTCAATTGGTGATATTAAAGGGACGGAACGAAATAACATATGTTTATCTGATGAAAATTAAAATTATCAATAACGGGAAACATCCATTACCGGGGTATGAAACGTTGCATGCAGCCGGTATGGATTTAAGAGCAAATCTTGAAACACCTGTAGAACTAAAACCGTTGCAACGGGCGTTGATTCCAACAGGACTTTTTATTGAATTACCTGCCGGTGCCGAAGCTCAGATTCGTCCGCGCAGCGGACTTGCTTTTAAACAGGGAATCACCGTTCTCAATTCGCCGGGAACCATTGATGCTGATTATCGTGGTGAAGTAAAAGTGCTGCTGGTAAACTTGTCCGACACCGCTTTTGTGGTAAACAACGGTGAGCGGGTTGCCCAGATGGTTATTGCCAAACACGAAACCGCTGAATGGGTTCAGGTTCAGGAGCTGACAAATACTGACAGGGGTAAAGGCGGTTTCGGAAGTACAGGCACCAGGTGACCGGTGGTGAAGGAGGGCAGGATGAAGTTGCCTTAGGGTTGCTAACACCCCCTAACAGCCTATCTTTCAAAATTATAGGTCCGGCTTCGGCCATTGCCTTCCGTTTCGTACTTTTGCGCCTGAAAGTGAACCCTGAATAGGAATCAATCTGTTGTAAATGAAGATCATCGTACCAATGGCGGGCATGGGCAAACGAATGCGTCCGCACACCCTTACTATTCCCAAGCCGCTGATACCTGTTGCCGGTAAGCCAATTGTGCAGCACCTGGTAGAAGACATCACCAAAGTGTGCCACGAAAAAGTTGACGAAATCGCATTTGTAATTGGGGATTTTGGAAAAGAAGTAGAAAAAAATCTGATCGCTATTGCTGAGTCGCAGGGAGCGAAAGGAAGTATATATTATCAGGATGAGCCTCTTGGAACCGCACATGCAATTTTGTGTGCCGCCGAAGCTCTTACGGGTAAGGTAGTTATTGCTTTCGCAGATACGCTTTTCAGAACCGAAATGATCGCCGACACGGCTAACAGTGATGGGATTATTTGGGTAAGCAAAATAGAAGATCCCCGAATGTTCGGAGTGGTAAAGCTGAATGACAAGGGAGTTATTACCGACTTTGTAGAAAAGCCCCAGACCTTTGTTTCCGATCTGGCAATTATCGGCATCTACTATATCAAAGACGGCGATAACCTGAGAAAGGAGTTGCAGTACCTGATCGATAATAATATTCGTGACAAAGGAGAATACCAGCTGACAAATGCTTTGGAAAATATGAAAAGCAAGGGTAAGCAACTCACTGCCGCTACAGTCTCCGAATGGCTCGACTGCGGCAACAAGGATGCTACTGTTTTTACCAATCAGCGCATGCTTGAAATAAAACCCGGAGCAGCAGCTATGCTTGCTAAAAAGGAAGCTATTGTCAACTCCGTTGTTATTCAGCCCTGCTTTATCGGTGAAGGTGTTCAGATTTCCAACTCCATTGTTGGTCCGCACGTTTCGCTGGGAGCCGGTACAACAGTAACCGACAGCATAATTAAAAATTCCATCGTTCAGGCCAATACTTATCTGAGCGGATGTACCGTTAACAATTCAATGATAGGGAACCATGTGAGGCTTGAAAGCAGTCTGAACGAATACAGCATGGGTGACTATACTACCGAACAATTCTGAAACCGGGCCGGGCCAACACATGAACCAACGACTGTTCCTTTATTTACTGTTTCCGGTGTTGTTACTGGCGTCCTGTTCCTCCGGTAAAAAAACCACAACCACTCCGGCTCCGGCAGCTAAAAATAAAAAGCCCCTTACCGAAGAAGAACGGCTGAACCTGCAATACATTTTTGTAAATGCCAACAGGGATAAAATCCTGGGTAATTATGAAAAAGCTGCAGATGAGTTCGCGCAATGTATCCGCATCGACGGAACCAACTTTGCATCCATGTATGAGCTTGCTCAAATTTACCGGGGAGCAAAGAAATACAGCGAAGCGCTTTTTTTCGCGCAAAGCGCAGCCATGGGCGATCCTTCAAATACATGGTACCGCACCTTTTACGCCGATTTATTGCTTGACACGCGTAAACTTCCGGAGGCAGAAAAAGAATACGGAAGCCTGTATAAGGATTACCCGGACCGGATTGATTTCGGCTTTAGTTATGCCGGTACACTTTTAATGAACGGCAAAACGCAGGATGCAATAAAAGTGTACGATGAAATTGAAAAGCAGACGGGTGTAACGGAGGAACTCATCCGTGAAAAACAACGGCTGTACCTTAAGATGGGAAATGTGGAGAAAGCCGCGGCTGAAATCGAAAAACTCATTCAGGACGATCCCCAGGAATTGCGATACTATTCGATGCTCACCGATTTGTATCAGGCCAACGATATGCCTGATAAAGCGTTGGAAACCATTAACCGCATGAAGGCAATCGACCCCGAAAGCCCTCAGGTGTATCTGGCCCTTGCCGAATATTACCGCAAAACCAATCAAAAGGAAAAGTCGTTTGAACAATTGAAACTTGCCTTTGCAAGTCCCCAAATGGATGCCGATGTTAAAATCCGGATCATCTCTTCCTATCTTCCCCTGATAGATGGTAATCCTGAAATGCTGGCTCAGGGAACCGAACTCGGAAAGATACTTGCCGAAACTCACCCTTCTAATGCAATTGCGCTCGCCATATATGGCGACTTCTTATCGATGAATATGAAATTTGAAGAAGCGCTTAAAAATTATGAAGCGTCACTTCAGATTGATCCGAAAAATTTTACCGTATGGCAGCAGTTGTTTATTTGTCAATCGCAGATCAACGATTACGATGGGATGCTGAAATATTCGGAAGAAGCGTTAAGCCTCTACCCTGATCAGGCTATCGTCTACCTGTTTAACGGAATAGCACTGAACCAGAAAAAAGATTATGCCGGTGCCGTAAAAAGTTTTATGTCAGGCAGTAAAATAGTTGTCGATAATGATGATTTAATGTTCAGGTTTTATTCGGGACTTGGCGACTGCTACAATGAATTGAAAGACTATGTTGAATCGGATAATTTCTACGATAAGGCGCTTAAAATTTATCCCGACGACGCGTTTGTATTGAACAATTACAGTTATTATTTGTCGGAACGGGGTGAACAGCTGGACAAAGCCGAAAAAATGTCCCGGCACTCAAATGAAATACGTCCGGGGCAATCGTCCTTTGAAGATACCTACGCCTGGATTTTGTATAAAATGGAAAAATACGAAGATGCCCGTACCTGGCTGCAAAAAGCACTCAGTCATGGAGGCGATTCCAGCGGAACCATTCTCGAACACATGGGCGATGTATTGTATCGCCTGAAAGATACAACGGGGGCTGTGGATTTTTGGAATAAAGCCAAAATGGCAGGAGGAGGCAGTGAACTACTTGATAAAAAAATAAAAGATCAGAAACTTTACGAATAACAACTTGCCGCGCCGTTTTATACTTCAAACCCTTTTGCCGGCTTTGTGCGTATGGCTCCTTGCCGGTTGTCATACAACGCATAAGGTTAGTACACCTAAAGTCCGTGAAGATAAAAGTGCTCTGGTGGAATCGGCTCCTTTTCTTGAACAACGAATCGACAGCAGTGCATTCAGAGCAAGGACTTTTTCTGCAAAAGCGGATGTAACCACGAAGCAGGGAGATAATTCAAACTCGTTTAATATTAATATGCGGGTGAAAGTCGACAGCATCATCTGGATTTCCATTACACCACTTTTAGGTATTGAAGTGGCACGTGTAATGATAACACCTGATTCGGTTAAATTTATCGACCGTATCAACAAAAAGTATTCAGTTACCGATTTCGAATTTTTTAACAAACTGTTAAACATCAACATCGATTTCGAAATAATTCAGGGGATAATAACCGGGAATCTGTTCGCGTATAAGAAAAACAAGTTTAATTCTGTTTACATTGAGGAGGGAGAATATATCCTGAGCACGCTCTCCAAAAGAAAACTTAAACGCTCACTCGAAGATGTAGATCCTAATAAAACTGTGGTGCAGGATGTGTGGGTAAACGACAGCAATTACAGGATTAATAAACTCAGTGTTCTTGACCAGAAGCTGCAGAAGTCGCTGCTTGCGACTTATTCGGAACATCAGCAAACGGATGGCGGATTATTTCCGTTTAAATCAAATACCGTTGTTAAAGCAGGTAAAGAACTTAACATTATTATTGAATACAAAAAAGTAAATGTGAACGGAGATCTTGAATTCCCGTTCAGTATCCCGGGCAGTTATGAAAATATTCACTAGACTGTTATTGATTCTGTGTTTGATTTTGGCAGCGGACCACGGTGGAGCGCAGTCGAAAAAAGATCTTGAAAATAAAAAGAAACAACTGCAGCGCGAAATTGATGAAACAAACCGGCAGTTAAAATCAACTACAAGTTCAAAGCGCCGGACTGCCGGGGAATTGGATAAGCTGAAGAAAAAAATAAAACTCAGGCAGGATCTTATATACACTATTAATACCGAATTAAACGGACTCGGGAGAGAAATAAATAAGACTTCGGGTGAAATAAGTGTTCTCAAGAGCCGTAACGAACAGCTGAAGGATGAATATGCGAATATGATCCGCTTTGCTCAGCGCAACCGCGACAGTTACCAGCGACTTGTTTTTCTGTTCGCCGCCGACGATTTTAATCAGGCATTTAAACGGATGCTCTATTTGCGGCAATACAGTGAAGAACGCAGGAAGCAGGCAATGCTCATCGACAGTACCCGTAAAGTGCTCGATTCGAAAGTTGCCGAGCTGGAAGTCAAAAAGAACGAGAAAACCGGATTGCGAAACAGCGAAGAAAAGCAGCGCCAGCAACTGGATGATGAACGGCGGGAACAATCGAAAGTTCTGACACAGCTTCAGCAGCAGGAGGTGAAACTTAAAAAGCAGCTTGCTGAAAAGCAGCGCGCCAAAAAACGACTCGATAAGGCCTTGTCGGACCTCGTACGTAAAGAAATTGAAGCCGCAAAAAGAAAAGCGGCCGCATCAGGAAAGAAAAATGTAACATCCGAAAATGTATTTACGCTTACCCCCGAAGCACTTAAACTTTCAAACAGTTTTGCGGGCAACAAGGGTAAGCTTCCCTGGCCTGTTGAAAAAGGTACTATCAGCAGCGATTTCGGAGAACACCCGCATCCTGAACTGAAAGGCATAGTGGTAAAAAATAACGGTGTCGATATACGATCGGTAAAAGGAAGTCAGGTGCGAAGCATTTTCGACGGAGAGGTAACCGGCGTAATAAATATTCCCGGAGCAAACAGCGCCGTAATTGTAAGGCATGGGGAATACCTCAGTGTTTATTCCAATCTCGCCGCCGTTTATGTGAAAAAAGGTGATAAAGTGAAAACGCGGGAACAAATAGGTAAGGTTTTCACCGATCCCGATGACGACACATCGGAACTCCATCTTGAGATCTGGAAAGGAACAACTAAACTCGACCCGGGTTCCTGGCTGGCGGGACGATGATCATGCTCTTTTTTGGTATATTTGCACTTTAAACACAAATCATGCTACCTCTTATTATTGCGGGATTTCTTGGCGGCCTCGGAGCTCCGGAAATCATTTTGATTATTGTTGTATTGCTTCTTTTTTTCGGCGGCAAGCGTATTCCTGAACTGGCCAAAGGCTTAGGCAAAGGCATAAAGGAATTTAAAGATGCCTCCAGCGGAAAGTCGGACGATAAGGACGAGCCTGCCAAAAAAGATTGAAAATGAAGGCCATTGGGCCTGCTTTGTAAGATTTCGCCTTGATTTACAATAATTTGTATCAGGATGAAGTTATTTTTTCAGAACATTCTAAGGAACATGAAACGACTGATTACTGCCGTACTTTTAACTGCTTGTTGTTTAATCACTTCAACATCCCTTCGGGCGCAGGGCTATACAAATGCCATCGGATTGCGGCTTGGGACCTCTTCGGGGATTACCTTTAAACACAGCCTGGGAAATGATGCCATGTTGGAGCTGATGCTCACCAGCAGGTGGCACGGATGGACCTTTACCGGATTATATGAAAAACATGCTCCGGCTTTTCAGGTAGACAAACTCTACTGGTATTACGGTGCGGGTGCCCATGCCGGTTTCTGGAACGGAAATCATCACCACCCCTGGTACGACGATGAAAACCATGGGGACCATTTTGAAATAGGTGTAGATGGAATCATCGGACTGGAATACCAGATAACCGAAATTCCGTTTAATGTGGGTATCGACTGGAAGCCTGCATTTAACATTGCTGAATACACCGGCTTGTGGGCCGATGAGTTTGCTTTGTCGTTTCGCTATACTTTTTAATTCCTTACTGTCCCTTTTATTTTGGGAATACTTATTATTGCAGGAAACCCTGCGATAAGTGGCCCAACTTGTATGTACCCATTGTGGCTTTGCCAATGAGGTTCGCTCCGAATACCTGATACTTTGCAACAACTGTGGCAAGAAACTCGGGGGTACATTTAACGAGTGGAAAAAGGAACATCCCGGAAAATCATTCAACGCTTATAAAGAATACTTGGATGCTGAGCATTTGAAAATTCAGGCTGAGACTGAGGGCGGTAAAGTCAGAGAAAAAAATGCGGGTATTGCCGGAACAATAACAACTGTAGTATTAATTGTTGTGTTGGTTGGTGCCTACTTATACCGTTCGAACAGGCTCAGTTTTTTCTCCCAAACGGTAGGCACCACTCCCTCATCCATTTTAAAAGGGGAATGGAAAAGATATACCTGCGGGCGTTTTGGATTATCGGTGATGCTCCCCGGTAAAATGAAAGAAATAAAGGAGTCAGAAGCTGAAGCCGGCACCGAAACAGAATCGTTTCATTACGATTCAGGGTCGGGATTGGAGGGAACCTTCAGAGCTCAGAATCATAATATAGTTACAACCGATCTTGAGACCGCTGTCAACCGTGCCGTAAATCGCATTGTAAACAAACCGGGCGTTTCGGACGTGAATTACAATGCTGCGCCGGTTTCGTCCGGCGACTTACAAGGGTTACTCATAGAAGGCACTTTTAATGAAGAAGGGTATATGATGTCTTTTTACTGCGCTGTTTATGTTAAAACATCGTTAGAGTGGGAGGTAACAGTCAGGCACCTGAAAGGAGATGAAAATGGGGCGGAAGCCGCCCAGAGAATTCTGGATTCGGTGGAAATTAATTATTTTGGAAGTTCGGTATGACTGAAATCATGCGGGATTCATATTTGGTTCGATAGCTTTGCCTCTTATAAATGGAATTTTAAATGTTTAATGGAGCACACATACACTTACTGCTGAATCATGTCCCGATTTTAGGTCCCTTTTTCATTCTTCCGTTGTTATTGTATGGAGTCATCAGGAAGAATTCAGTAATGGACGTTGCGGGATTATTGCTTACAGTCGCAGTAGCAGCAGTTACTATTCCGGCATACCTTACCGGAGAGGAAGCCGAAGATGCTGTTGAAGATATCATCGGGGTAAGCAAATCTGCCATTCACGACCATGAAGAGCAGGCCGAAATCGCCTATTATGCCATGCTGATGGCCGGGGCACTGGCATTGGGTACGTTACTGCCGGTTTTTAAACAAAAACAAGTATCATTCGCCCTTGTATGGGCGGTAATTGCTGTTTTAGCCGTAACTTTATTGCTCATGACACGCACAGGAAACAGCGGAGGTAAAATCCGCCATAGCGAAATATCAAGAACAATTAATGAATCCAACTCAGGCGAACACGACGACTGATTTATAATATTAACCTGTTAAAACCCTAATCAGATGGAAGGAGCAAAAATTGATGTATTGCATTCAGAGCACCGCGAATGGCTGAACAAGCTGGAATTTTACAAAGACGATATTATGGTTTTAAGAAACCGGCTCGAAGAAATAGTAATGAAAAATACCTCTTCTGATGTGCTGGCAATGGTCGAACATTTTCAAAATCAATTTATCATTCAGCGGAATGAAATTGATGAGTTTCACCATGCGATCAAAGAACATGAAAACGAGGTGGAGCGTGCTGTAAATCACAACCCTGTTGCGGTAAACCGTCAGCGGCTGGCCGATCACCCTCAGATGCGTGAGCGCATGGAGCGGTTTGAGGAAATCTTTCATGACCTCCGTCAGGAACTTATCCGGTTTCTGGCAAAGGTGATGTGAAGCATTAACTTTTTGAAGTGGCGGTTATTAATTCAAAGTCCGCTGTTTTGTCAATGGTATTCATGAGCTGAATAAGTTCTCCGGGCGGAGGTTTCAGTTTTCTGGTTGTAAGGCTGATCCACGAACCATCAACGGTAAGTTTTGCAGCCTGCATACCATCCTCCTTTAAAAAACAATTAACCATTGTCCAGCGCGTTGCATCGGTATTGATTCTTTGCAACCATACATCAACGGTTACCAGTTCGCTGCCGCCAAACTCTTTCAAAAAAACCGTTTCTTCCCTGAAAAGGACCGGATACACATCGTGTTTTTTGAACCATCCCATACCGAAACCATGTTCGGTAAGAAACTGCAAACGTGTTTGTGCAGCATAATCATTATATGCGGAGTGACGCATGTGAACGTTCGGGTCGAGGTCAGCCCAGCGGATACGATACGATTGGGAATAGGTCATAATCTTAACTGTTTTCGGAATAGGGTGTAGTAATAAATTGCGTTTGCCGTTTCATTAGTTCCAAAACATGAAATACAATAGGACACAGATGTGCCTGTTCAAATACGGTTCTTAACCTGTACCTGATGCCGGGTTCTTCGAGATGCGGATAGCTGCTGCAGGCCACCGGTTTTTCTTCGTATATACTGCATCTGTTAGCACACAGAAAGAAGCAGGGTGACTTTAAAAAATGACGCGTTTGGCCGTTGGAATCCTGAACGGAAACAAGCGGAGATACTTCTGATTTCTCAGCGCGGGCTCTGATTTTATCTAATTCAGATGGTTGTAATTCCGGTTCAAGCGATGCGCAACAGGCTGCACAAAGGGTACAATCGACAGCAGCTGCAACACTGCGGTGTAATTGTGTGAATAAAGCATCCGTTTCGTCAACAGAATAACGCAGCAAAAATTTTCTGAACCGCTGATTTTCTTCATGCACTAACAGCGCACGGCTTTTGACATATTCCCGGTCCTGGTTTAACCCGGACACATTCATGGCAAATCCGGCAGCCGAACATCATCCTTTACAATAAAGGCTGTTGTGTATAAAGGGTGAATTTGTTTTAAAAACTTCATGGCTTCCAGGCGCGTTTTAAAATCGCCAACCCTCACTTTAAAATTGGGTTGCTGATAGCTGATATAAGCATTTATCAGGGGGTACATTCTCGAAAATTCGCTCTTTATCTGGTTGGCATCGGTACGTTGTCCGCCAAAAAAAATCTGAACCCGGTACCCGGCCATCGACTGCCGGGCGTTGCCCAAAGCTATATGCCGGTTCATTAATACCTGAACCAGACTGTCCTGGGTACGCAACGAAAAATACTGAGCCCGGGCGGTACCGGAAACCGTGGCTGCGAAGAATACCGATAGCAAAAGAGTCCTCAAAATTTTCACACTACAAAATTACACTTTTGACCGTTCAGCCGCTTCTGTTTTCCTGAAGGATTTATTTTCAACAAATTTTCAGCCTTATGAGCTGAGGCGTTTTTTTACTTCAAAAATAAATAGCTGAAAATCAAAAAGATATGTTCAGAAAAGCAGATAATTCACCCCAATCGCTATTTAGAATCATTTTAAATTACTCAGTACCCCTCACCGCTTTTCAAATCATAAATGTTTGTCTTAAATTTGCCCACCCTCAAAAGGAGGAGTATGTCCTCTATATACTGCATCCTAACAATATCAACACTATGAAAGGTAGCGTGTTAGCTTCAAGAATCACGTCGGCTTACCTCTTTCTTTTTCTCCTGGTTTCCACCACTTTGCACAGCTCACAGGCTGCCGCTCAGCCCGACGGCGCAGCTCTGTTTAAAGCTCAGTGCGCCCAGTGCCACAGCACAGGCGACAACAAAGTAATCGGACCAGGACTCAAGAACATTCATTCCAGACGCCCTGAGGCCTGGATTTTGAAATGGGTAAAAAATTCATCCGCGGTTATTAAATCGGGTGATGCCTACGCGGTTAAACTTTTTAACGACAACAACCAGACTGCCATGCCGTCGTTTTCGCTTGCCGACGACGAAATCAAAGCCATACTGGGCTACATCAAATCCGAAGGTGAGGCTGCCGCAGCTGCTCCTGTTCCAACAGCCGGCGGACCCGGTGTTGCTGCCGAGGAACCCGGCTTCCCATGGTCCAAAGCGATCATTGTAGGTACCCTCCTTATCCTCTTTTTATCACTCGGAAAAGTTAAAAAAGGTCTCGAAAGAGCACTCCGGGCAAAAGAGGGAATTCCTGAGCCGGAACCGCTGACTACAGCACAATCGTCAGTGAAATGGATTCGTGGAAACAAAAAACTCATCGCTGTGGCACTCCTTATATTATCGGTTTGGGGAAGTGTGAAAGGATGGAATACACTTGCCGGCATCGGAATTTCACAAAACTATGCACCCGAGCAGCCTATTCGCTTCTCTCATAAACTGCACGTTGGACAAAATGGCATTTCCTGCATCTACTGTCACTCAGGAGCCGAAAAAAGCCGTCATGCAAATATCCCCTCACTCAACGTGTGCATGAACTGCCACAAATTTGTACAGCAGGGACCCGTTTACGGCAAAACAGAAATCGCAAAAATTTATACCGCCCTCGATTACGATCCCAATACCCAGGTATATGGACCCAATCCTAAACCGGTTCAGTGGATCAGAGTGCACAACCTTCCTGATTTGGCCTATTTCAACCACTCACAACACGTGATGGTAGGACAAGTACAATGTCAGACCTGTCATGGACCTGTTGAAGAAATGGACGTTATGAAACAGTTCTCGCCCCTCACAATGGGATGGTGTATCAACTGCCACCGGACTACCGAAGTAAAAATGGACGGTAATGGTTACTATACAGAACTGCATGAAAAGCTGAAAGCCAAATACGGCCCTGAAGCAAAACTTACTGTAGATAAAATTGGCGGGATGGAATGTGCCCGCTGTCACTATTGATTTATTATTCCATCCACGATACTAGCTTTTATTTAATATGGAAAAGAAATACTGGAAAGGTGTAGAGGAACTGCGAAACGACGCAGAGTTTGTCCGCCTGAAAAACAATGAGTTTTTCGAACACCTGCCTGTCGACGAGGTTATAGGACGCAAAGCGGAAACTACCGACGCCACACCCCGCCGCGACTTTCTGAAGTTTTTAGGTTTTGGTATGGCCGCCGCATCTCTTGCAGCCTGCGAAGCACCTATCAAGAAATCGATCCCTTATGTTATCAAGCCCGAAGAAATTACTCCGGGTGTTCCCAACTATTATGCTTCTTCCTATTTTGACGGTCATGATTATGCCGGTGTTCTGGTGAAAACCCGTGAAGGACGTCCCATAAAAATTGAGGGAAATGAGATGTCATCCATCTCCTCCGGCGCAACACACGCGCGAGTGCAGGCATCCGTTCTTGGTTTATATGACAATGGAAGAATAGCGGGCCCACTCAAGAATGGTAAAGAGATTGACTGGAAAGACGCTGACAGCGAAATCAGCAGTGCACTTGCCGCTGCCGCCGCAAAAGGAGGTAAAATCAGAATCCTTACTTCAACAATCATAAGTCCTTCAACAAAAGCCCTGTTTGCAGATTTTGCGACAAAATATCCGGGAACAGAAGTAGTTACTTATGATGCCATTTCTTTTTCAGGAATGATTAATGCAAACGCCGCTTCCTTTGGAAAGGCGGTTGTACCATCATACCGATTTGATAATGCCGACACCATCGTTTCTTTTGGTGCAGATTTTCTTGCTAACTGGTTTAACTCAACACAGCATGCACGTCAGTATGCCGCAAACAGAAAACTGTTTGGAAAGAAAACCATGTCGCGTCACTATCATTTCGAAGCTAATCTTTCGCTCACAGGTTCAAATGCCGATCACCGGTTTAAATTGAAGGCCAGTGAACAAAGTGCTGCAATTTTATCGCTGTACAACAAACTGGCTGCTCTGGCCGGTACCGCTGCTGCGGGAGCTGCATCAACAAACGTTGAAGACGGACTTTCTAAGGCAGCAAAGGAATTGTGGAGTAATAAAGGCAGAGCGCTTGTGGTGTCCGATTCAAATGATACCAACACACAAATTATTGTCAACGCAATAAACAACCTGTTGGGCAGCTACGGCTCTACAATCGATATCAATCAGCACAGTAATCTCCGTCAGGGTACCGACGAAAAAGTAGCAAACCTGATTGCTGACATGGCTTCCGGTTCTGTTGATGTATTGTTGATCAACAATGTGAATCCGGCATATTCATGGCCCGACGCAAAAGCATTTACCGAGGCACTTAAAAAAGTTGGAACATCTGTTTCATTTGCCGATCGCATTGATGAATCTGCTGCAGGATGCACCTATATCTGCCCTGATCACCATTATCTTGAATCATGGAACGATGCTGAGCCTGTTAAAGGTATTTATTCACTTTGCCAGCCAACTATTCGCCCTCTTTTCAATACGCGTCAGATGCAGGACAGCCTTATTGCCTTTGCGGGAATGACAACGGGTGACTATTACACTTATATGCGTGCCAACTGGAACCGTGGCATGTATACCACTCAATCGGCAGTCAGTTCGTTTGATGCATTTTGGAATAAGTCGTTGCAAAACGGAGTGTATGAGACCGCTGTGGCATCATCCGCTCCGACTTTTAACGCCGACATCAATTCCGCTGCCGCTTCAATCGGAAAAAAAGCTGACGGGCTCGAAGTTGTATTGTATGAAAAAACCGGACTCGGAAACGGCAGTCATGCCAACAATCCATGGCTCCAGGAACTGCCTGATCCGGTTACACGAGTTTGCTGGGATAATTACATTGCCATGTCGCCGGTATATGCCGAGAAAAACGGCTATCGTCAGGGAAATATGGCAACGCTGAGTGTTGGAGGTAAATCAATCAAAGGTCCTGTATACCTGCAGCCCGGCATGGCCGAAAACACCGTTGGTGTTGCTGTTGGTTACGGACGAACCAATGCGGGAAAGGCCGGCAACAATGTTGGGTTTAATGCCTACACTCTGGCCTCTTACGCAAATGGCTCAATTACTTATTATGCCGCAGGAGCTTCGTTAGCCAAAACAACCGACGACGATTACATGCTCGCAGCTACACAAACACATCATACCATGATGGGTCGTGCAATTGTTAAAGAGACAAACCTCGATAAATACATCAAAGATCCGAAGTCCGGAAACCCCGATGTAATGCTTGAAACCTATCAGGGCGAAAAGAAAGCTACTGAAACGGATCTCTGGGCAACTCCCAAAAATCCTGGCTTCGATAAACCGAATCACTTCTGGGGCATGTCGATTGACCTGAACTCATGCATCGGTTGCGGTTCATGTGTTGTAGCCTGTCAGGTAGAGAACAATGTTCCTGTAGTAGGTAAAGACGAAATTAATAACGCCCGTGAAATGCACTGGATTCGTATCGACAGGTATTACACCAGCGATATGACCAAGGCGCGCGCCGAAGCCGAAGGTGTTGGCAAACTGGATATGCTGCATCAGATGGAAGATCCTTCCGATAATCCTGCAGTGGTGTTCCAGCCAATGATGTGTCAGCATTGTAATCACGCACCTTGCGAAACGGTGTGTCCGGTTGCCGCAACAACACACAGTTCCGAAGGACTCAATATGATGGCGTATAACCGTTGTGTCGGAACACGTTACTGTGCAAACAACTGCCCTTATAAAGTACGTCGTTTCAACTGGTGGAAATATTCAGATAACGACCAGTTTGATTACAACATGAACAGCGATTTGGGCAAGCTGGTACTGAATCCCGATGTAATTGTCCGTTCACGCGGTGTAATGGAGAAATGTACTATGTGCGTTCAGCGTCTGCAATACGGCAAGCTGGAAGCCAAAAAGGCAGGTCGTCGTCCAAAAGATGGTGAAATCAAAACCGCATGTGCGCAGGCTTGTCCTACACACGCAATCACCTTTGGCGATTATAACGATAAAGATAGCCAGCTTTCGGCACAGGCTACCGACGAACGCGCCTATCACGTGCTTGAGGAATACAACGTTCAGCCATCAGTTATTTACCAAACAAAAGTCAGGAACAGAGATACATCAGCATCCAAAGCCTGATAGCATCATTTAATCCGATACAGAGAGATTTAGCATATGCACTACGAATCAGAATTAAGGGAGCCGTTGATACTGGGTGATAAAACACATCACCAGATCACGGAGGACGTATTTCGTCCCATTGAAGGGAAAGCCAACAAATACTGGTGGCTTGCCTTTTCGATTGCCAGCGCCGCTTTGTTGTGGTGGATCATTGCAGTAGGTTATACCGTTGGAACCGGCCTTGGTGTTTGGGGGCTGAACAAAACGGTAGGCTGGGCATGGGATATCACCAACTTCGTCTGGTGGGTCGGTATCGGTCACGCCGGAACATTAATCTCGGCGATCCTGCTGCTCTTCAGACAAAAGTGGAGACTCTCCATTAACAGGTCAGCTGAGGCGATGACCATTTTTGCGGTAATATGTGCTGCCTCCTTTATCGTTTCTCACATGGGTCGCCCATGGGTCGCCTACTGGCCATTGCCGCTGCCAAACCAATTTGGTTCGCTGTGGGTAAACTTTAACTCTCCGCTGGTTTGGGACGTATTCGCCATTTCGACCTACTTCACCGTTTCGCTGGTGTTCTGGTACACCGGTCTGATTCCTGATTTTGCCGCCGTTCGCGATCGCGCAAAAACACCTGCGTCCAAATTCTGGTATACTATCCTCAGCTTTGGCTGGGTAGGCACAGCGAAAAACTGGCAGCGCTTCGAAGAAGTTTCTCTTGTACTTGCAGGACTCTCAGCCCCACTGGTACTCTCGGTTCACTCGGTAGTATCCATGGACTTCGCCACATCGCTCGTTCCCGGATGGCATACCACCATTTTCCCTCCGTACTTCGTTGCCGGTGCCATTTTCTCGGGATT
>DASUFP010000058.1:0-42808 GCA_036274495.1 Bacteroidia bacterium | reverse complement strand
AGCTATTCTGTGGGAAGCAAAGTGATTATTCTGGAAGAAAACGACCCTTTTAAACCGGCGGTTTCTTCCCGGCCCAACCGTATGGATGAGGGGGCTTTAGCCGAATCATCGGTAAAACAGCTGGTAATCGACAAGGTTGCCTATTCAGTTTACCTCGACGACAACAGCATTTCTTTTCCTAAAAAGGAATTTGAACTGCTGCTCTTACTTGCCTCAAATCCCAAAAAAGTTTTCAAACGCGAGGATATCCTCCTAACTATTTGGGGCAAGGGGTACAAGCCAAAGGATTCCCGTTCGCTGGATGTGCATATACGCATGCTCCGTAAAAAACTGGGTGAGGCTTTTATTTCCACAGTTCGCGGTGTCGGTTATAAGCTGGATAAATAATCTTGAGTTAAAAGATTAATAATCAGCAGTTTGATCATTTTTCACCCCTTTCCGGCTCTTCTACATTTAACATTTAATTAACCTCCAAAATTTATCTATCATGAAGCCATTGACCACCTTTGCAAACGCACGTATGAAACGCTCTCTCATCCGCATTTTTTGTATTTGTATGGCCCTTTCAGGGGTTCAGTTTACTGCCGCCGCCCAAAAGGTAAAGGGCAGCGATACGGTGCTGCCGCTGTCGCAGAAAACTGCTGAAGTCTATATGAAAATGCACCCTGACGCAACCATCACCGTTGTCGGTGGAGGCTCGGGAGTAGGACTTGCCGCACTCATCGACGGCACCACAGATATCGCCATGGCCTCGCGGCAAATGAAAATGAGCGAGAAAATGAAGCTCACTGAGATGAAAAAACCAATCTCGGAAGTAATTATTGCCTATGATGCCTTATCGGTGGTTGTAAACCGTCAAAACAAAGTTTCGAAGCTTACCCGTCAGCAGCTGGAAGATATTTTTACCGGTAAAATCACTAACTGGAAAGAGGTAGGCGGCGATGACATGGCCATTGTAGCCTATTCCAGAGAGTCGAGCTCGGGCACCTTCGAATTTTTTAAAGAGCATGTTATGAGCAAGAAGAATTTCGCTCAGGGAATTCTGAATATGCCGGCCACCGGAGCCATTATACAATCGGTATCACAAACAAAAGGAGCCATCGGATATGTGGGCCTTGCTTATGTCGACAGGTCCAAAGTAAAAGACATCGCAGTATCATATGACGGTGTAAAGTATGTGGAGGCAAGTATTGCCAATGCCAAAAACAAAACGTACCCTATTGTCAGGCCGCTTTATTACTATTACGCTAAGGCGGATGAGCAAAAAGTTAAACCATTTGTTGACTTTCTGCTCTCTTCAAAAGGTCAGGCAATCGTATTACAGGAGGGTTATATTCCGCTCAAATAAGATAGATGTTTTCTGTAAAGCACTTTAAGGAAAGACTGATTGAGGGTATCCTGTTTTTATCGGGATCCATTACCAGTATTTCCGTGGTGCTTATTGTCCTTTTTCTCTTTGCTGAAGGATTCCGGCTTTTTAACAAATCAACTATCGAAGAAGGGTACCTGCTGGGAGTTAACAAGTCGAACCCGGTTCAAACACTGACCAAAGCGCAGGTAAAGGCAATTTTTGATTCGGAGATCACCAACTGGAAAGAACTCGGCGGCCGTGACGAGGAGATTGTCCTTTTCAGAATGGAAGACATCACCAATTACTATTCCGACGAAGAGATAGGAGATGAGTTTCAGTATTTACCTGCACGAATCAGCGAACTGGTTGGCAAAACCCCGGGTATTCTGGCTTTTATTGCTGAAAAATACAAAGACCCTGCCTTTGCCGGAGTAGAAGTGCATATTGACAAACTCAGTATTTCTGAATTTTTAACCGGCAGGGAATGGTTTCCGACAGCACAGCCTGTTGCCCAATTGGGAATTCTCCCTCTTATACTGGGTACTGTTTGGGTTTCGCTGGGTGCCATTATCATAGCACTTCCGTTCGGACTTGCCACCGCCATTTACATGGCCGAAATTGCCGACGAACGGGTACGCAAGGTGCTCAAGCCGATGGTAGAATTGCTGGCCGGTATACCTTCGGTAGTATATGGGTTTTTCGGTCTTATAGTGATTGTCCCTAAAATTCAGCACTTGTTCAACATTCCGGTTGGTGAAACGGGACTTGCGGGCAGCATTATTTTAGGGATTATGGCATTGCCAACAATCATCACCATAACCGAGGATGCCATCCGTACCACGCCCCGCTCCATGAAAGAAGCCAGCCTGGCATTAGGAGCAACCAACTGGCAAACCATTTACAAAGTAATTCTTCCCTATTCGGTTTCCGGTATCAGTGCCGCCATTATTCTGGGTATCGGCAGGGCCATGGGCGAAACCATGGCGGTGTTGATGGTTACCGGTAACGCAGCGGTAATCCCCACTACCTTGCTTGAACCGGTGAGAACCATTCCTGCAACTATTGCAGCTGAATTAGGTGAGGCACCGCAGGGAGGACTGCACTATGAAGCGCTCTTTGTGCTCGGTTGTATTTTATTTTTGATGACCATGATTCTCAACCTTGCGGTCGAATATATTTTATCCAAACGAAAACGTGCCTCCTGATCCATGAGCAAAAAAGATAACGGAGCGTCAAAAAGAAGAAGCCAGTCACTGGCATTCTGGGTATTCAGGATAATCAGCATTTCGGTGGTGTTGATACTGGTTACCATCTTAGGGTTTATTGTTGTAAGGGGTCTTCCGGCAATGAGCTGGGGATTTCTTACCGAGATGCCCAAAGACGGCATGACAAAAGGTGGTATTTATCCGGCAATTATAGGAACCTTATACCTGGTAGGAGGGAGCATGCTGTTTGCCTTTCCGATAGGAGTACTGTCGGGGATCTATATCAATGAGTACCGCCGCGACGGACTCATGAAGCGTTTCATAAAACTGATGACCAACAATCTTGCCGGCATACCTTCGATTGTATTCGGGCTTTTCGGCATGTCACTTTTTGTCAATACGCTGGGCTTTGGCGATTCTATTCTGGCCGGATCGCTGACACTGGGACTGCTCACCCTGCCTGTGGTCATAAGAACCACAGAGGAGGCTTTAAAAGCAGTTGATGACAACTTCCGGCAGGGAAGCCTTGCTCTGGGTGCCACCAAATGGCAAACTACCAGCAAAGTGGTATTGCCTATAGCCATGCCCAATATTATCACCGGACTCATTTTATCAATCGGACGGGTGTCGGGCGAAACAGCACCCATACTCTTTACCTGTGCTGCTTATTTTCTTCCCAAACTGCCAACCAGCGTGTTCGACCAGGTGATGGCATTGCCCTATCATTTGTACGTCATTTCTACCAGCGGAACCAATGTCGACGCATCGAGGGTGATGGCGTATGGTACAGCCATGGTGCTGATTATGATTGTCCTGCTGGTAAATATACTGGCCAATGCACTGCGCAAGTTTTATGCTAACAGGGTAAAAATGCATTGATTACCTTTTTTGGTGATAAATTGACAATAATCATTTCCGAAAGATGACCTGTATCATAATCCTGTTGAATCCGTAGTGGTACTTTTGAATCAGGTTTTTGGTTAAAATGAAACAGAGCCGCTTTCTTAACCGAAAGCGGTTCTGTAGCAAACAGTAAGACATGAAATTGCAGTTAACATCTCAAACATCAACTGCTGATCTGAAATCGGATTTTTCAGAAGCATACCCTTATCTGCGGCTCGAATTTTTTAAAAAGCCGCACGGAGCCAATCAGGCTTCGCCCAAAAAGGATATGTACACAACCGATCATCCTCTGAGTGAGGTGGGATTTACCGGTAACAAAACAACCATTCACATTACACCTGAAATGCGCATTTCCGAATTCGAAAAACAGTTGTTTGAGGGATGCGGTTTATCTGTTCAGGTGTTCCGTAAGTCGGGTAAGGTGTGGCTCGAGACATCCGCTACCGATCACCTCAGCCTGGCTTCACAAAACGAACTGGGAATGGAGCGCAACACACCCTTCACCGACAACAACTCCGACATAATCGACATTCACGAACAGCCATGAGCGCGTTTTCTGATTTAATTAATTCCGATACACCGGTGCTGGTCGATTTTTATGCCGAGTGGTGTGGTCCCTGTAAAATGATGGCCCCTGTGTTAAAAGAAGTGGCCTCAAAGGTGGGCGACAAGGCGCGGATTGTAAAAGTTGATGTCGACAAAAACCAAAACGCGGCAGCAGCCTATCAGGTACGGGGAGTGCCTACGTTTATCATTTTCAGGAAAGGACAGATAGTCTGGCGACAATCGGGAGTTGTTCCTGCCGCCACGCTGCTGCAGCAATTAACAGGCGCCTGATCATTCAACTGTGTGCTTTTTGTTGGGAAGCACATTATCGATTTTCCACTCTATTTTCGCTTCAAAGGGTGCCTGACGGTAATTGCACGACGCAATTTGGCAAACTTTACATGAGTAGGGCATAATACAGGGGTCGGCATGGATAAAAAACTCCACATCTTCACCCATGCTTTCCCGTATGAGTCGCTCTACTTCGGTGACATCCTCGTGTGTCTTTTCGAGGCTGTCGTACCAGGGCAAGGTAATATGACAATCGACGTGCAGGAACGAGCCGTATTTAATGGTTCGCAGGTTGTGAATGTCAATCCACCGGTCCTGGCGTTTGAGCTGTAATTCCTCAACCAGCCGCACCAGCTTTTCGGTGTCGGCTTCGTCCAGTAAACTGGTGATCGAATTGCGCAGCAGCGTATACCCGGTATAGAGGATAATAACCCCGAAAATGATCGCTATCACCTGGTCGAGCCAGAGAATTCCCGTAAACCAGATGATGAGCAGTCCCGCTACCAGTCCTATACTGCTTACGGTGTCGGAGACCAGGTGTTTTCCGTTGGCGGTAAGCAGCATCGACTGGGCAGCCTTTCCTTTTTTAATCAGCATTTTTCCCATCACCAGGTTTACAATACCAGTGGCTGCCGAAAGCCACACACCTGATTCGAGAGAATGAATTTTAGGAGGGAGAAACAAGGAGTAAATAGAATTGGCAATGATGGTTAGTCCCGCTATAAAAATCAGCCCGCCCTCAAATCCTGCCGACAAAAATTCAATTTTGCCGTGTCCGTAAGGATGATTTTCGTCTTTGGGTTGCGAAGCATAATAGATGCTGTAGAGCGCAAAACTGCCTGCAACCACATTTACAATCGACTCAAGCGCATCGGTAAGAATGGCGTTGGAGTGGGTAAGAAAATAGGCAAAAAATTTAATTGCCAGCAGCAGCACGCTTATGGAAAGTACCAGTGCAATAGAACGTACTTTGTGCCGGTCTTTTTCCGACAGGTTCCTGAAGTTCATCGTTTGTGTTCCGGAGTGTATACATGCCAATGCAATCGCCGGGTATTTCACCGGTTGTTGCAACCATTGGCATGGCAGTCAAACTGTTTTTGTGGAAGGCCGGCCGGGTATTCAGACTTCGGCCGCGTGCATTACCAGAAGGGGAACATGTGTATGATAGGCAAACTTTGTGGTAAGCGATTTATCCCAGAGCATACGGGGAAATTTACGATGGTGTGTGAGCATGCAGACCATTTCGGCATTGCTTTTTTTGACAAACAGGTCGATGCCGTTGGTCACCAGCGGATCGGTGCACACATAACCCGAAATTTTAGGGTATTTAACATGTTTGTGAATGCGCTCCGACATCTCTTCGGAAAGTTCTTCGCTGTCGGTTCTGATTTTGTTATCCACCAGCAGGAAAACGATTTCAGCATTGAGTGGCCGTGCAAAGAGGGCCAGGTCGTTGGCCGCCTGAATATTGTCGTCGTGTAAATCGGTGGCATACACAATTTTTGAAACGCCTTCGAATTTGATACCCTCGGGGACAATAAGAACCAGTTTTTTCGATTTGTTGATGATTGCGGTAGTGGTACTTCCAATCAGTGTTCGTTCAACAACGCCCGCGCCTGTTGCGCCTGCTACTACCAGGTCGGCGTTAATGTGGTCGGCGAAATCGGTGATGCTTTCGGCCGACACGCCCCGTTTGATTTCGGTTTCGAGCGAGAGCCCCGGAAACGATTTGCTGATGGAGGCCTTGAGGTGTTCCATCTTTTTTTCGGCTTCTTCTCTGGCAAGTTTTTCAGCACTTTCAACTGCAGTATAGGGCATCTCTGCTGTATAGTACAAGGTGCTTTCATAAACATTGAGCAGATGCAAAGTAGCTCCCAGGTATTCGGAAAGGGAAGCAGCATATTTAACCGCGTTTTTTGAAACGTCGGAAAAGTCCGTGGCAACTAGGATATTTCTCATTTCTTCAGATTTATCAGTTTTAGTCAGTTAGTATCAAATTCCCAATAATGCATCAAGCGATAACATATACCCTGCAGGAGGGGCAATCAGCAGGATCAGTAACAGTATAAGCCGGGTAAAAACATGGCCGGTATCCCACATGGGTTTTGCCAGGCTGAACCCAACCGAAATTACAACCAGATCAAGACAAAGCAGGTAAATAACCCACGGCATCAGCAATCCGCCGATAAGGAACAGTCCCCCTAAAAACTCCATCCACGAGGTGGCCACCGCCACCAAACCAATAAGCGCCGGCGGAAGTGCCCTTTCGCCAAGGGAGGCTGTCATGGTCGCTTTCAGCTGTCCCATTCCCAGTCTGAAAATTTTGTCGTAACCCTGAAAAACAAACAGGGTTCCGGCAAAGAGCCGTACAGTCAGCAGGGCAACTGCCATATTCATCTCAGACATAAACACTATACTTATGGTAATACAAAGCTAATGGCAATTAATTGACTCATTCATGATGCAAATCAGATTAAAATTGCGGAAGTTACAACGCCTTAAAGGTAAAAAAATAGAGGCTGTTTTACAATTTGCAATCGGTTGATAATTAGGAAATAAGTGCTTTCCGCAACAATCCGGTAAAGGTTAAAATCGTTAATTTTGCCGGTGATTATTCTGGAATGAAGAAGATAAAAGTGAGGGTTGTTGCGGCTTTTTTGCTGCTTTTGAGCACGGCGTCGCACGCTCAGGAGCGTATTATTACAGCCGGATTTCAGTTCAGGCCCCTTTTTTCATCCGGTTTTTTCAATGGAGGTCCTGTAGATGTCTCCGATAAGGGGGTATCGTTTCATCTGGAACCCCATGGGGGATCAAGTTTTGGAATGATTATACGAAAGGGTTTTACCAACACCCTGTCGATGGAAACCGGCATTAATTACACCAAGCGCAGTTTTAATATGTCGGTTACCGATTCGGCTGCAACAGAAGCCTCTTCTTTCAGTATCATCGGGTATGAGATCCCTGTTTCGGGGTTGGTGTTTATACAGCTCTCCGATAAAATTTACATGGATGTGTCGCTTGGTTTTTCATTCGACTTTTATCCTTCCGACATCCGTACTACAGGAACAATGTTTTCACACTACTCTGCACGCAAAGCGGGCTTTTCACCCTCAGTAACAGCCGGACTGGGCTGGGAATACAGAACCGAAAAGAGCGGGTATTTCTATGTTGGCGCCTCGTACCACAGGCCTTTTGATTACATCTATTATTCTTACTTTTTATATCCCGACAAGGAAAACCCAACAGTGAGTACAGGATCGGAATTGCAGGGCAATTACCTTGCGGTTGATTTCAAATACTTTTTTCATTCGGAGCCGCAAAAGAAGAAGAAAAAGCAAAAAAAGCCTGATAAACGAACCAAATAGCCTGTGGAGGGGCCGCACCACCATCAGGCACCAAAAGAGATTCGCAATTGCGTTAAACGGTTTGGAAACAGGGTACATTTGTTGTCGGTTTTTTAACATTATTTTAACTTTAAGAGGTTCACCGTAAAGTACTTTTGTGCATACTTAAAAAGAGATGAATCCTGAGAACACCAAAATCCTTCTGGTAGACGATGAGCCGGATATCCTGGAATTTATGGATTACAACCTGAAGAAGGAGGGATACCAGATTTTTCTGGCTAAAAACGGACAGGAGGCCCTGGAAATGGCCCAAAAGATTAAGCCGCATCTGATTATTCTCGACATTATGATGCCCGTGATGGATGGAATTGAAGCGTGCCGACAATTGCGCAACATGACCGAATTCAACAATACGGTGGTGGCTTTTCTGACGGCCCGTAACGAAGATTATTCGCAGATTGCAGGATTTGATGTGGGTGCCGATGATTACATCAGTAAACCCATCAAACCGCGCGTGCTGGTAAGCCGTATCAAGGCACTTTTACGCCGCTTCAGTGCCAATGGCGCTGAGGAGATTGTCAGAATAGGTTCGCTCGAAATCGACAGGGAGAAATATTCGGTTACGAAAGACAATCAGGAGCTCGTTTTTCCCAGAAAGGAATTTGAGTTGCTGTCGCTGCTGATTTCCAAACCGGGAAAGGTCTTTACACGTGACGAGATTATGTCGCGGGTGTGGGGCGATGACATTATTGTCGGCGACCGTACCATCGACGTACACATTCGTAAAATACGAGAGAAACTTGGCGATGATTCCATTAAAACCATCAAAGGAGTAGGATACAAGTTCGACACCTGATTTACCGGCCGAAACCAATCCGAAATTTTACCTTATTTTTGTTTAGGCACCCGCCTTCCTCAGTCATCCAGCTTTGAAAATATTTAAACCCGGGAAATTCGCATTTAATACCGCACTGGTGATCTCTTCGATCTCCGGAATCATTATTGCCTTAACACTGGCTGCCGGGGCGCATCCCGATTACTGGTGGCTCTCGATGGTAGCCACGTTAATCCTGTTTTTTTCGGTGTATGTGGTTATTATGCGCGCACTCGACAGGTATTTTTATGGTAACCTGCGCATCATTTACAGGAATATTCTGCTCCTGAAATCACCACAATCGTCGGTTATAGAAAAAAAGATACCCGACCATGAGGTGCTGCCCGAAATAAACAGGATGCTTATTGAATGGGATCAGGGTAAAAAAGAGGAAATTGATCACCTGAAAGAGCTGGAGATTTACCGCAAAGAATTTTTGGGAAATGTTTCGCACGAGTTAAAGACCCCCATTTTTACCATACAGGGTTACATCCATACACTGCTCGACGGCGGCATAGAAGACCACGAAATTAATCTCCTCTATCTGCAGAAGGCCGCCAAGGGCATCGACCGGCTTATCAGCATTGTCGACGACCTGGAATCGATCTCGAAGCTGGAGGCCGGTGAACTGATACTCGAACACCGGACCTTTGATTTAACGGAGCTGGTGGCCGAAGTATTTGAATCGATAGAAATGAGGGCCCGTGAAATGGAAATAGAGCTGGCCCTGGAAAATCCTGATGAGCGCCATTATGTGTATGCTGACAAGGAGCGGGTACGGCAGGTCTTTGTAAATTTGCTGGTAAACTCCATCAAATACGGTAAAAAAGGGGGCACTACCCGCGTAATAATTACCGATGGTGCCGATCTGGTCAATGTAGAAGTTACCGATACCGGAATAGGAGTGGAGCCACAACATGTATCGCGCCTGTTCGAACGATTTTTCAGAGTGGACAAGAGCCGTTCGAGGGAACAGGGCGGAACAGGACTGGGACTCGCTATTGTAAAGCATATTATTGAAGCGCACGGACAACGTATAGCCGTTGAGAGTGAATTTGGTTCGGGCACCCGCTTCAGTTTCACACTTAAAAAAAGCAAATGAAATCAGGAATGAGAACATTGTACCTGTTACGTCATGCAAAGGCAGTTAAATATCCCGACCTCACGGCCGATATCGACCGCCCGTTGCATGAAACAGGTTATATGGAGGCCTATTCAATGGCCTCTGAGCTGTTTAAACACAATGAAATTCCATCTCTTATTGTAAGCAGTCCGGCAGTCCGCGCCTTTAGTACCGCCCTTATTTTTCAGCGGTCGCTGGAGGTGCCCGACAGCAATTTCAGAATGAAAGAAAAGCTTTATGATGCCGATTTGAACGATTTGTATGAGATTGTCGCCGATCTGGATGATAAGTACCAATCTGTGATGATTGTGGGACATAACCCTTCTTTTTCACAATTTGCGGCTAAAATGGATGCCTCCATTTTGCATGTACCTACTGCGGGAATAGTGCGTTTCGATTTTGAAGTGGAAAAATGGCGTCACAGCAGCTACATAAATGCCGAACTGCGCCTGTTCATTTACCCCTGAAAGCATGCACAGCACTCCCTTCTTACTTGTGGTTAAGTGTCTTACAGGGATTTGTTAATTTTTTATTAAATTTAACAAATTCCGAGGCCTTTCTTTGAAATACTCGGATATTAACACTGGAAAAACAGACTCTATGAAGAAATTACTCCGAAAGTCAACTGAAAAAGAGATTCATTCGGTCATCGAAAAATTGCTGCAAAGCAAGGATGCAAAAGCAGCCAAAACAATTGCCAAAAACATTGGTGAAGCCTCCCGTTCACTTGCCAAAAAATTTGTGAAGCACCTGCCGTCAGCGCCCGTTGTAAAGAAAGCTCCGCCGGCTGCAAAAAAGAAGGCTGCTTCCAAATCAGCCAAAAAGGCTAAAAAAGCAGTCGAAGCTAAAACCAAGAACGCCGCACCAAAGGCAAACGGGGCCTCCAAACCTGCTTCAAAAGCCACTGCTCCGGTCATTAAACTGGCTCCTAAAAACACTCCTGTCAAGAAGTAATCAGCTGGCTGAATTATGGCTAAAAAAAGTGTAGAGCTTGTTAACCGCGAACTCTCATGGCTCTCATTTAATGCCAGGGTACTTCAGGAGGCCGAAGATCCCGCGGTGCCGCTGTTAGAGCGGCTTCGCTTTTTAGGGATATACTCCAATAACAGGGATGAGTTTTTCAGGGTACGGGTGGCCACGGTAAAGCGGCTGGTACGTATCACCAAAAAATTGGAATTGCTTCAGGGAAAAATTCCGTCCGAACTGCTGGGCAATATTCAGTCAACCATTATAAAACAACAGAAAAAGTTCGACAGTATTTACAACCAATTGCTGAAAGAACTGGAAGAGCAGAATATTTTTATTCTGAACTACCAGCAGCTATCACCGGTACAGGGAAAATTTGTAAGGGATTATTTTGACGCGGAGGTGCGGCCGGTCATTTTTCCCATCATTATTGAAAATACCCAGCAGTTTCCCTACCTGCGCGATAAGTCCATTTACCTGCTGGTAAAAATGTACAATAAATCGGGCGACAAGTCGTCAAAGCATGCACTCATCGACGTTCCCACGCAACGCGTTTCACGTTTTCTGATTCTCCCTTCCGACAAGGAAAAAAAGAGCATCATTTTGCTTGAAGATGTGATCAGATACAATCTGGATTCCATATTCGCCATCTTTGAATTCACCCAGTTTGAATCGTATATCATAAAAATTACCCGGGACGCCGAACTGGATCTCGAAAAAGATTTATCGAAAAGTCTGCTCGAAAAAATTTCCCGGTCGCTGAAAAAGCGTAAAAGAGGACTGCCCGTGCGGCTGGCATATGACGACAGTATCCCCGACGACCTCATAAAAATATTTGCCGGCCGTATGAAATTCGGTAAAAACGATAACCTCATACCCGGGGGACGTACCCATAATTTCAAAGACTTTATCAATTTTCCGGATATCGGTTCACAGCACCTGCGTTACAAAAAACTGCAACCAATACATCATCCTGCGTTTACAGGACATGAAAGCAGTTTTCCGGTGATTCTGAACCGTGATGTACTCCTCTTTTTCCCGTATCACTCCTACAACCATATTCTGAATTTTCTTCAGGAAGCCTCTATTGATCCCAAGGTGGAGAGCATCCGCATTACTCTTTACAGGATGGCCACCAACTCAATAGTGGTGAATGCTCTTATCAACGCGTTGAAAAACGGAAAGAGTGTTACGGTGGTCGTGGAATTGCAGGCACGCTTCGATGAGGAAGCAAATATTTTTTGGGCCAATCAGCTGCAGGATGAGGGCGCCACGGTAATTTATGGCGTACCCGGTTTAAAGGTGCACTCAAAGTTATTTTTGATTACCAGGCGCGAGTCGGGAAAGCTGGTCCGGTATGCGCATGTGGGAACAGGCAATTTCAATGAGGAAACCGCCCGTATATACAGCGATATAAGTCTGCTCACGGCCGATAAACGTATCACTGATGAGGTAGTGAAATTATTTACTTTTTACAGCAACAACTTTAAAACAGGCAGCTACAAGCACCTGCTGGTTGCGCCCTGGTTTATGCGGAAAAAATACATTCAGCTCATCAACAAGGAAATTCAGAATGCAAAAGAGGGTAAAGAAGCCTACATTTTTGCGAAAATGAACAGCCTTGTTGATGATGAAATGATTTCAAAGTTGTATCACGCCGCACAAAACGGGGTGAAAATTAAACTTATCATCAGGGGTATCTGCTGTCTGGTTCCCGGTCAGAAACATCAGAGCGAAACTATTGAAGTAGTCTCTCTGGTGGATAAATACCTGGAACATAGCCGCATTTTTATCTTCTGCAACGGCGGTCATGAAAAATATTACCTGGCTTCAGCCGACTGGATGAGCCGCAACCTCGATCACCGCTCCGAAGTAGCCGTTCCCATCTATGATACCCGATACCAGAAACAGCTTAAAGATTTTATCCTCTATCAGCTGAGCGATACAGCCAAGTTGCGCATTATTGACAAGAAACAAGATAACAAATACAGGCAATCAGAAAGCGGAAGCAAGTACCGCTTTCAGGAAGAGTTTCCGAAAAGTCTTTTAAAGAGTTAGCCAATTGTTAACTTAGGGGCTTTAACTCAAATAAATTCTATTGAACGATCAGCAAGTTTTACGTTTTGCTGCTGTTGACATTGGTTCCAACGCAGTCCGCCTCTTACTTTGCAACGTATATGAGGGAGGGGAGGAGCCATTGTTTAAAAAAGCCGAATTGATCCGGTTTCCGCTTCGCCTGGGTGAAGACGCTTTTCTGAAGGGCTATATCACAGACGATACCATTGACAAGCTGGTGCAGGTAATGCGGGCGTTCCGGTCCCTGATTGAGGCGTTTGATGTAATCGGATACCGGGTGTGTGCTACTGCTGCCATGCGGGAGGCCTCGAACCGCAAAGAGGTGCTTCAAAGAGTTAAAACAGAAGCCGCCGTTGATATAGAGGTAATTGAAGGCAGGCTTGAAGCCGAGATCATTTATTCCAATCACATTGCAGAGCATCTGGGCAGTGAGAATTCCTATATGTACATTGATGTGGGTGGCGGCAGTACCGAGCTGACTGTGTTTTCAGGTGGTAAGTATATTTCTTCCGGCTCGTACAATATCGGCACCATTCGCATGCTGCACGACAGAGTCACCAAAGAACAGTGGCGCGATTTTAAGGAGCAGGTACAGGCGCTGGCCGTTGCACACCACCCGCTGGTTGCAATTGGTTCGGGAGGAAACATTAACAAGATTTTTAAGCTTGCTAACAGAAAAGAAAATCAGATACTCTCCTTTGCCCGTTTAAAAGAATGTTATGATTTTGTTTCCTCTTTTACCATAGAACAGCGTATGCGCGATCTTAAATTAAATCCTGACAGAGCCGATGTTATCATTCCGGCATTCAGAATATTTATTACCATCATGAAATCAGCGGCCATCGATAAAATAATGGTGCCTCAGGTAGGCTTATCGGATGGTATTGTTCACCTTTTGTACGAAAAGTTCCGTGCCGGCAGAATGCTTGCAGGATAAGTGATCGCATTGTTTTTTTAAACCGGTTTGTGTACGCTCCAAACCCGTTTGAACTATAAGGTGGAGATACGGGCTCTTTTGTTAATTTTGGCCCCTCCCGGTAAACCAATCCCTAATTGTCGCTCATCTCTAAGATATCCGGTCTCTTATCAGTCCGGCATGATGTTTCCTCCCGTATTTTCGGCCTGGATATCATGCGTGCCATTGCCATAACTGCCGTACTCATAGCACACAGCAGGGGATTGCTTGCGCCCCTGGGAATAAATCTGGAATTTCTGAAGTTTTCAGCCTTTGCGGGAGTAGAGATATTTTTTGTGCTGAGTGGATTTTTGATTGGCACTATTCTGATAAAATCAGTTTCCGCTGAAGAGCAATTTGGATTTGCACGGCTGAAACTTTTTTGGGTGCGGAGGTGGTTCAGAACACTTCCCAATTATTATCTGGTATTGTGTGTATTGATTGTGCTGCATAAATTAATCCATGAACCTGCTCCTTTCGGGTGGAGTTACCTTTTGTTTTTACAGAATTTTGTTACGCCGCATCCTAATTTTTTTGGTGAGGCATGGAGTTTGGCTGTCGAAGAGTGGTTTTATCTGCTGTTTCCTTTAGTGGTCTGGATTACCGGTATATCTGCTCACCGCGAAAGCAGCCAACGCCGGCTGCTGGTGGTAATCATGTCTTTCATTTTGTTTTTTAACCTCTTCAGAGTCGTCTACTATCTTGAAATGATGCCCGAATGGGATCTGGGCGTCAGGCGGATAGTCATGTGCAGGCTCGACTCCATTATGTACGGTGTATTGGGTGCGTGGCTGGCGTTTTACTTTCCCGGTAAATGGGAGCGCCTTAAAAAACCTGTTTTGGTGGCAGGATGCCTGTTGCTGCTGCTTTGCACCGTTTATTTTTTTATTGATTTGCTGCCCTCCTCCTTAAAGCAGGGCAGTGTTGTTTCAGGTACGTTACTCTTCACCGGTTTCAGTATTGCATTCGCCTGCTTTTTACCCTTTCTCTCAACCTATAAAAAGGCACGTTTATCACGAACCGGATATATTATTACCCATATCAGTATTGTTTCCTATTCTATTTACCTCCTGCATTTTTCGCTCCTTTTTAAGGCCTTTAAATTGCTTCCTGCAGCTCACTCTGCAGTTCAGGCAATAGCCATGTATCTGTTATACTGGCTGGTGGTGATAGGAGCAGCTACGCTGAATTACAACTTGTTCGAAAAGCCCATGACGGCATTAAGAAACAAGTTTGCATCAAAAAAACATTCCTGATTCCAGGGTAGAAGAGATAAAAAAAACGGCCGGATGAAACTCCGGCCGTTGCATAGTCATCAGTTTTCGACAGGTTCAGGTTTTGTTTCGTTCCTGAAAATAAATTGATGCTGTTTGTCGATATCTACTTTTATCCTCTGATCGCGTGTTACATTACCTGAAAGGATCTGCTTACTCAGTTCGTTCAGGATTTTTTTCTGAACTACCCGTTTCAGCGGACGTGCGCCAAACTGCGGATCAAAACCAAGTTGTGCCAGCCAGTCGACAGCCTTTTCGGTGACATCCAGATGCAGTCCCTGTGCCGACAACATAGAGCGGATGCTGTTGAGCTGAATGGTTACAATTTCGCGGATTTCGTTTCTGGTAAGCGGGTTAAACATGATGATTTCATCAATGCGGTTCAGAAACTCAGGGCGAATCGATTTTTTCAGCTGCTCAAATACCTGGTTCTTGGTTGAGGCGATAATTTCGTCGCGGTTACCATCGTTCAGCTTCTCAAAGTTTTCCTGAATCAGGTGCGCACCAATATTCGAGGTCATAATAATTATGGTGTTTTTGAAATTGGCAGTACGACCTTTGTTATCGGTAAGCCTTCCCTCATCAAGTACCTGCAGTAAAATATTGAAGACATCAGGATGTGCTTTTTCAATTTCATCGAGAAGCACCACGGAATAGGGGTGACGCCGCACGGCTTCAGTAAGCTGACCACCCTCATCGTATCCCACATATCCGGGAGGAGCTCCTATAAGACGCGAAACGGTATGTCGCTCCTGGTACTCACTCATATCAATGCGGGTCATGGAGTTTTCATCGTTAAAGAGATACTCTGCCAGCGCTTTTGCAAGTTCAGTTTTACCCACACCTGTTGTTCCCAGAAATATGAATGAACCAATGGGACGGCGGGGATCCTGCATTCCCGCACGGCTGCGTCGTACTGCGTCTGAAACGGCAGCAATGGCATCGTCCTGTCCAACGACTCTCTTGTGCAGTTCGTCTTCAAGGTGCAGCAGCTTTTCGCGTTCGCTCTGCAGCATCTTTTTCACAGGTATGCCGGTCCATTTAGAAACCACATCTGCAATGTCTTCGCTGTCGACTTCTTCTTTTATCATGGCGCCGTTCGACTGCTGCATTTCAATCAGCTGGCGTGTCAGTTCCTGATTTTTCTGTTCGGCTTCTTTGATTCGGCCATAGCGGATCTCGGCCACTTTTCCGTAGTCACCCGAACGTTCTGCCTGCTCCGCTTCCAGCTTATACTGTTCTATCGACTCTTTCAGGTTTTGTATCTGTTCTACCAGGTCTTTTTCCGATTGCCAGCGGGCTTTTATTTCTGTTCGTTCAGCATTCAGGTTGGCCAGTTCGGAGTTCAGTTCCTCAAGCCTTTTTTTATCTTTTTCACGTTTGATAGCTTCCCGTTCAATTTCCAGCTGCATAATCTTACGCTGGATCTCATCCAGTTCCACCGGTACCGAGTCCATTTCCATACGCAGTTTCGAAGCAGCCTCATCAATCAGGTCAATTGCTTTATCAGGAAGAAAACGATCGGAGATATATCGCTCCGACAGTTCAACAGCCGCAATGATCGCTTCGTCTTTTATTTGCACTTTGTGGTGTGTTTCATAGCGTTCTTTGAGGCCGCGTAAAATGGCAATCGCATCCTTTGTGTCCGGCTCTTCCACCATCACTTTTTGAAAACGGCGTTCAAGGGCCTTATCTTTTTCGATGTACTTCTGATACTCGCTGAGCGTGGTAGCGCCTATGGCTCTGAGTTCACCGCGAGCTAAGGCAGGCTTGAGGATGTTTGCGGCGTCCATGGCTCCTTCACCGGCACCGGCACCCACGAGAGTATGAATTTCATCAATAAACAATACGATTTCGCCGTTGGCGCTGATGACTTCTTTTACGACCGATTTAAGTCGTTCTTCAAACTCACCCTTGTATTTGGCTCCTGCAATAAGGGCGCCCATGTCGAGCGAGTAAATAATTTTTGATTTCAGGTTTTCAGGAACGTCGCCATTAATAATCCGGTGGGCGAGTCCTTCTGCAATTGCTGTTTTACCCACGCCGGGCTCACCAATGAGTATGGGGTTGTTTTTGGTACGGCGCGAAAGTATCTGGAGTACCCTCCTGATCTCCTCATCACGACCAATAACAGGATCCAGTTTACCCTGTTGTGCCAGCTCATTCAGGTTTTTGGCGTACTTTGAAAGTGCGTTGTATGTTTCTTCGGCACTGGCGCTTGTCACTCTCGAACCTTTTCGCAATTCGGCTATTGCCGCACGGGTATCTTTTTCGTTTACTCCCAGGTCCTTCAGCAGCTGGCTCGCTTTGTCTTTTCCCATTACCAGGGCCAGGAAAATATGTTCCACAGAAACGAATTCGTCGTTGAATTCCTTTAAGAGTGAATTACTTTTCTGGAACAACTGCGCCGCATCGGATGAGAGATACTGGCTGCTGCCCGCCACTTTTGGGTACGAGGCAATCAGCTCATCAAGACGTGATTTCAACTGTCCCATATTGGCATTTACCTTTTTCAGGATAAAGGGAACAACATGTTCGTCGGAAGTGATGAGCGCTTTTAGCAGGTGGCCCGGTTCAATAGCCTGATGGCCTGCCTCCATGGCAAGCTGCTGTGCCTGTTGTACCACCTCCTGCGATTTAATAGTGAAGTTATTTAGATTCATATGTATATCTTTTTAAATGCAACGGTCTCCTATCCAAAATCTTACCATTCGGAATTCCGGTCAATTCTCCGTCAAATTGGCAGGCAAAACCCGCTAACGAACGACATAATTTCAGGTATCCGGGCTCCTGAAATAAAGCACAGTTTGCCCTCGAATCCTGATTAAATTTGCGCCCGTATGGACTCATTAACCCACATCGTATTAGGAGCGGCAATTGGACAGGCGGTAGCAGGCAAACAGGCCGGCCGGCATGCCATGATCTGGGGCGCATTAGCCAACAGTGCGCCCGATATAGATGTGCTAGTCAGTTTTTTTACCAACGATGTTGGTGCCATGGTGCACCATCGCGGAATTACCCATTCCCTTATTACTGCGGTAGTGGCAGGGCCGCTTATAGGGTATTGGTTTTACCGGATGAATAAAAAGAAAGGGGTTACACCACTGCGCATGATTCTGCTCTTTACCATTGGCATTGTGCTGCACGACTTACTCGATACCTGTACCATTTACGGCACAGGATTGCTGGAGCCCATTTCGTCCTACCGGTTTTCAATTGACAACATTTTTGTCGCTGATCCCTTATACACACTCCCGCTGCTTGTCAGTGCCATAGTTCTAAGTTTCAGGGGACTTTCGTTTAAGTGGCGACAGCGATGGAATAACGCAGGAATAGCATTGAGTTCGTTGTATATGATGATGACGTTTGTTAACCAGCACACGGTTACAAAAGTGTTGGAACAGTCGCTTGAAAAAAAGGGAATCCATAGCAGCAGCTATTTCGTGACGCCCACACTGCTCAACAACATAGCTTGGAATGTGGTGGTAAAAGACAGTTCGGGGTACTGGACAGGTTATTATTCCTTGTTTCAGCACGACAGGGAAATCAATCTTCACTATATCCCGGTCAACGATGCCCTGCTGGGAGAGATGAACAAGAATACTGATGTGGCGCTGTTAAAAAAATTTTCAAAGGGGTTTTATTGTATAACGAAAGAACAAAACAGGTTTTGGTTCAACGATCTTCGCTTTGGTCAGATAGGAGGATGGGAGAGGCCGGATGCTCCGTTTGCATTTAGTTTTGACCTCTCCGTTGGAGCCGATAACTCAATTGTGGTGCAACGGGGCAGGCTAGAGGGCTCACGCAGTAAAATGCTGGCAAGCCTCTGGCATTTTATGTGGCATGGAAATGGCTAATCGTCAATTCTGAAAATCCGGTTGGCGACAAACAACAAACGGAGCGAAGTTTGAACAATATGATAGGAGACCCATCTTTTTAGTTTGGTCATCCACCAGGCTTTAACCGTATAATTTTCGAATGTGATCTGATTGCTTTCAGTGGCAATGATTCCTTCGAGTTGTTTTTCCAACGACTCCGCCAGCTCAGCGTCCAGCAAATCAACATTCAGTTCAATACTCAGATAGGCACTGAGGTGATTTTGGTTGTATGAACCAATGGTAACCCATAAACTGTCAACCACTGCTGCCTTACCGTGAACCATGGATGTTTTGTACTCATACAGTCCGATGCCGTTACGAATCATCCATCCGTACAAATACTCTGAAGCCAGCCGCGTGACAGGTACATCGGAAAAATGGGTGAGCAATACTTTTACCTTTACGCCACGTTTAACTGCCAGCCGCATATAACGTCTGAAACGCCTGCCGGGAATGAAATAACCGCCTACAATTGTTACCGAATGCCGGGCATTTTTTACGGCCTGATTGTAGCTCTTGGTAATTTCTCTTCTGTTTTTTAAAAAATCATTTACCCTGAACCGCGCAAGTGTTTTGCCGGTATAATTTACTGCTTTTTTCGTCCGCATCTGAATTAAAGCCGGCATTTTGACTTCCCGCATGGGATTTTTCAGACGCAACCCGTTTTTCTCAATGGCGGTACTTACCGAACCCCTGATGTAAACGGCATAGTCGAGCCAGGCAGGTCCATCGGAATCCCCTTCGTAACGTGCGGCGATGTTGATACCGCCAACAACTGCATGAATGTGATCGGTAACCAGTACTTTTGCATGCATGCGGCGGCCAATGTAAAAGTTGGTACCCGAGAAAAAGGGTGCAAAGCGCTTGAGCTTCACACCGCTCGCAGTCAAATCGGCTTCTGTGTGGTGGTCCAGCGCATCGGAACCAAAATCATCAACCAGCAACTGTACAACCACTCCGCGTAAGGCTGCTTCTTTTAATAACCCGATAATTCTGTTTCCTGTTGTATCAGGAGTAAGAATATATACGAAAAGTGAAATGGATTCCTTTGCTTGTTCAATAAGCTTTGCAATGAAATCGAAATAACCGGGCCCGCCTGTCATCCAGCGTGCCTCTTCTATCTCCGTAAATCCTGTTCCATCGCTCCATTTGATCATACTGCTCCTGCTTATTCAAGTTGATTTTCTCAACGAAATTAAACTGAAACGTAAGATGTTGACAAGAATGAATATAATAAATTGAAAATCAAATAGTTGAATAATAATAAAATTGCGCATATTAAATTTGCACTCAAATTCGTTCCGGTATATTTAGCATGAAATTTGCAATGATTCGCCAAATGAAATAAACTTTTGTCCGTTTGTTTCGTATATTTAATTCAGTTCCTTCACCAAACCAGATGACATTGTTACTTGACATGTACCGCTTCTTGTTTTTAATCGGAAGTTTCCTGGGTCTTTTTGCCGGTTCATCTGCCGATGCTGTTGCAGCGTCGCCCGATCCGTCAAATGAGGTGCTCATAAAAACAGTGGTGGCATTTGACGGCACTTCCCGAAAGGAATTTGTATCGAGTCATAAGTTATATGCCGAGGGATGGGATACGCTTGCGCAGGCAAAATTCTGGCAGCAGGTAATATCGCTTTCGCACGATTCGATGATAGTAAATATTGCCAGTGAGCGCAGGGTGCTTCAATGTGTTTCGGCCGACCAGTGGCACTGTCAGACAGAAGACGAAAAGTCGGTTTACAAATCCAATTTATGTTCGTATGTCAATATTCCCGCCGAAACGGAATTATATGTTACAGGCGGAAAGAAATTCTTTTTCGAATACACAAAGGCATTGCCTATGATATCGCGGTCTATTGCGGTTTTCAGGGGCAATGGTACCGATCCCTGGTATGCGCAGGCGATATTGCTTATTGAGAGTCCGGGAAAAATGGAGGCACGCAGTTATGTCGGCGCAAGAGGTCCCTTTCAGCTGATGCCTGCCGTTGCACGTAAATACGGGTTAACCGTAAACAAATACCACGACGACAGAACAAGCCTTGACAAATCGGCGTTAGCCGCCAGTAAACTGATCAATTCGGTTTGTTTGCCCTATGCCCGTGAAATACTCGAAAGCCATGGCATCAGTTACAACGAACAGGATACCTGGTTCAGGTTATTTGTTCTGCACATTTATCATGCGGGTGCCGGTAATGTGCGAAGCGTAGTAGATGTAATCAATCCCACCGAAGGCGGCATGAGCCTGATTCGTCAAATGTGGGTTACACAGTCGCGCAGCTTTAAAAACGAATCACAAAATTATTCCCAGATTGCGTTGGCTTCGATGTTGCTCTTCGACAAAATGATCAATGAAGATAAGGATTCTGTTTTTCTGGTACGCGGCGACCGGTTGTTCAGGAAATACTACGACAAACATTCCCGTCCCGAAGACACACTCAGCTACCTGAATAACTGTCTTGCTGCATATGAATCTGATTTTATCGAAGGTTCTGTTCCGTTTGAATACTTCAGCAATCAGACGGAGAAAATTCAGAAAGAGATTGAAAAATATTACCTCCGTCACGGCATAACTGATTCACGGAAATTAATTGCGAATCTGGACGAATCGGAAAGGCTGCATCAGTTGGGAACGCAACTGTTGTACAAGAAAAAAGTGAACGAAGCGATACAGGTGTTTCAGCTGGGAATACGTAAAAATCCGATCTCTCCGGCAACGTACGACAGTTTGAGTTATGCTTACCGTTTAATTGGTAACAATTCGCTTTCAGCCGAATACACACGAAAATCGAAACAGGTGCAGGAAAATCCTGAACTCTTTGTCCGCTGAAAATCCGTTTTGTAAGTTTTAACATTTTTTTTCGCCTTTTTTCCTGAACTTTTATTCAATTTGCAGCATCGGCATGCAATAGATCTATTGCAATTTATTTCATTTCAATTTTATCTTTTTTTTTTATGAGAAAATCACTTTATTGTTCTTTACTGTTTTTCATTTCAGTCACATTCAGTTTCGGACAATCACAATCATTGTATTACGATTTCAGAGGTACATTTAATGAGTCATCCGGTGCATCCATCGCTTTAACTCCCCTCGGTTCGGGAATGTTCATAAACGATTCGCTGAGTGAGTTGTCGTGCCTACAGCGTACCGTATATAATTTTGATTATAACAACGGTGTCCAATTCGATAATGGTGCTGCCGGCACTTTTTTGGGAGAGTCGTACACTATCGAAATGTATTTTAAATTTTACAATAACGGAGGTTATAAGCGGATTATAGATTTCAAAAACGGTACTGTCGATTTTGGACTGTACGCCACTCCATCCATTCTGGGATTTTACGACGGGCTGGATGTCATTACCTCCGCCTATCAGGGCGGTCAGTATGCCTACCTGTGTATTACACGTGATTCCGCATCACAGAACATCAACATGTACATCGATGGTGTACTCGGCGGAACCTTTGTTGATTCGCTCGAAAGAGGCACTATCGATACATCGCAGGTATTGAATTTTTTCAGGGACGATAATCAGTTTGGTGGTGAAGCAAGTCCCGGAACAATTGCCTTTTTGAAATTGCATAACCATGTGCTTTCGGCGCAGGAGGTGTCAGATTCCTATGCAGGTTTACGCGATACCATGTATTTACTCTCGTTTACTCAGGATATCACCTCATCCTGTCTCAGTGGAAATGGGGTGAATTTAACAAACACCTCCCTCAACGATACCACATTGATTTCCTATACCTGGGATTTCGGCGACGGATTTTCCCAAAATAGTATTGATGCTGCTTACACTTATGCACTGCCCGGAGTATATACTCTTTCGTTAATTGCCTCCGACGGTGGTACCTGCAGTGACACCTCCTTTTCATCCATCGAAATTTATCCTCAGCCTCCTGTTGATCTGGGTCCCGATTTGTCCGTTTGCACTGGTGATGCGGTGGTGTTGGATGCCGGAGGACCCTATATCAGCTACCAATGGAGCGATGGATCTGCAACACAAACAATTTCACCTGTTGCTTCGGGAATATTTACCGTAACGGTGACAGATGGTAATGGCTGTACCGGAATGGATTCGGCAAGTGTGGTGTTTAATCCGTTACCGCTGTTTTCACTTCCGGGCGACACAATAATTTGTGCAGGCGACAGCGTGTTGCTTACAGCTCCCGGAGCCATGGCATCGTATCTCTGGAGTACAGGTGAAACCGCTCAGAGCATATATGTTGCGGTGAGTGGCCTTTTTGCTGCGGTTATAACCGACAGTTCCGGCTGCAGTGCAACAGATACCATTGAAATTACGATAAGTGCATCGCCGGTTATTGACCTGGGAGTTGACACAGCGTTCTGTGACGGAAATGCCGTGACGCTTGATCCCGGTAACGGATACGCTGCCTATTTGTGGAACGATAACTCAGTAGGACAAACATTAGTTGCTACTGTTACCGGTACTTATTCGGTGGAGGTTACCGATGGTCTGGGCTGTAAAGGTTCCGATTCGATCAATGTTATTGTCAATGCCAATCCCCTTGTCGATCTGGGTGCCGACAGCACCTTCTGCGGGGGAACACCATTTACACTCGATGCCGGGGCCGGTCAGACCTCCTATTTGTGGAGCGATGGTTCTGCAAACCAGACTCTGGATATACTCATTGCAGGATTATACACTGTAACGGTTACCGATGCCAACGGATGTACTGCTGCCGATTCGGTTGTGATGTCGGTTAATCCGCCTTTGAATCTGGGATCAGATTTTACCGTGTGTGATGGTCAGCCTGCGGTAATTGACGCGGGACCCGGACCGGCAGCTTATTCGTGGAATACCGGGGAAACGACCCAGAGTATTCTTGTGACCAGCTCAGGCACCTATGGCTTATCCGTTACCGACGGCGCAGGATGTATCAATTCCGATTCAATCACTGTCGTCATCAGCACAGCACCGCTTATCAGTTTAGGTCCCGATGTTACTGTATGCGGTAATGGTGTGGTTACGCTTGATGCCGGTGCCGGTTTCAGCGCTTACGAATGGAACGACGGTTCTTCATTACAAACACTTGATGTAACACTGTCAGGAAATTATATCGTAACGGTTACCAACATGGACGGATGTACCAACTCGGATACCGTTGATGTCAGTTTTTACCCGTTGCCTGTGGTAATGTTATATGGTGATACAACGCTGTGTTACGGGAACACACTTCTGCTCGATGCAGGCAGCGGATTCAGTTCCTATCAGTGGTCGGACGGATCGTCAGCACAAACGGTTGTGGTAAATGCTGCGACATCGGGACTTTATACAGTTACGGTAACAGACGCGAACGGTTGTACCGGATCCGATTCGGTTAATGTTGATTTTTATGCTGCCATTCCAACGCCTGTAGCGTCACAAATTGGTCCTGCAACTTTACAATCGAGCAGTTCTGGAGGCAACCAATGGTATATGGCAGGCAGTGGTTTGATTTCGGGTGCTACCGGCCAAACCTATATGCCTCCGCAAAACGGAACTTATTATGTGGTTGTAACGGATGTAAACGGTTGCGAGTCGTTGCCCTCCGACAGCATAGTATTCATCAACCTGGGTATTTCGGCAATAGGTGATGCGGCACTTCAGGTGTATCCGAATCCTGTGCATGGGGTGTTACATGTGGTGACATCCGGAATAAACGGACAGGAAGTATCGCTTACCCTTACCGACCTGACAGGTAAAATGATATTCAGCAAAACAATTGCATCCAATGAGGCCGTTGAAATAAACCTGGGTCAGGTGGCACCCGGGAGCTATTTGCTGAGATTTGAGACGGCTTCAGGCACTGATGTGCGACGCATTACCGTCTCGGAATGGTAGCAGGTTGCCGCCAGAAACAATCCGTTCGTCAAGTGGCATTTCTGTGTAACTTCAGCAAAACAGTTATATTTGCAGCCTCAGCTGTTTAAAAAAATGAAAAAATTCCTTGCAACTTATACTTCCAACGACGGAGCCGGCATTTTTGCCTTATTATGGGTGTTAACAGCCTTTTGTGTTATCACCTATCTGCTGGCCGGAACGGTCTGAAAAATTTCAGATAAAGCGCTTTATGAGCCGTAGGTTATGGCTGTAGCGTTTGGTTTCGGTGTTATAGATGCCATGGTGGTCCAGCGCATCGATACGGACATTTCCGGAAGCGTGAATCACTTTTTGTCCCGGCAGTACCATCCCCACATGGGTTATTTTGCCATCCACATTATCAAAAAAGGCCAGATCTCCAGGGCGGGCCTCATCCACAAGATTAATTAATGACCCTTGTTCGGCCTGTTGCCAGGCATCTCTTTTGAGACGGATACCGGCAAGCTTAAATACCATTTGCGTAAACCCTGAACAGTCGATGCCAAAGGGACTTCTGCCACCCCACTGGTAGGGAGCATGGAGGTACATAAAAGCATTTTCAATGAGTCCTTTTGTGGTTTGCAGTTTTTCGGGACATTTTACGGTTCCCTCAAAGCGAAAGGCAAGTTTCCCAAGCCTGCAGGTGTGGTCCTTGAAATGGGGGAGCGAGGAACCCAGAACAACACTGAACATCTGGCTGTCGACCATCATAATTTGCACCAGGTCGAACGAAATGCAATATTGCTCACGGTTCAGCCGCTGAAATTCTTCGAGGTCAATCGGCTCAAACTGCGAAGTCTGAACCCAGCCCTCATAGAGGTCATAGGCAATGCGTATTTTAGAAAAATTCCCCGATACACCCAGCACTTCAAAGTGCTCGCCAAAGAGCAATTGCGTTACCATCTCACTTGCATGAAAAGGTTCTTTCCGTACGGGAACAATTGCCAGATTACAGATGCCGTGTGACAAAGGACCGGTTTAGTTTGAGGTGCAGGTGATAACGTAACAGCATTCAGGAATAGTTTAGATCAGGAATGCAATAATGTTCAATTCATATTTTCGATTACAATAGCGCTCGCGCCTCCGCCACCGTTACAGATACCTGCCGCGCCAATTTTAGCTCCTTTTTGCTTGAGAATATTCACAAGTGTCACAACAATTCTGCTGCCCGAACTGCCTAACGGATGACCAAGGGCAACTGCGCCGCCGTTTACATTTACTTTTGCAGGATCAAGACTCATTTCTTTGTTGTTGGCAATTGCTACTGCACTGAATGCCTCATTGATTTCGTAGTATTCGATGTCGGAAGGTTTGAGTCCCGCTTTCTCAATAGCCCTTGGAAGCGCTTTTGACGGCGCCGTAGTAAACCATTCGGGTGCCTGCTGTGCATCAGCGAATGACCTTATTTTTGCCAGCGGTTTAATGCCGAGTGCATCAGCCTTTTCCTTACTCATAAGCACCACACAGGAAGCACCGTCGTTCAGTTTTGAAGCATTGGCGGCAGTTACCGTGCCCTCTTTTTGAAAAGCGGGTTTCAGCGACGGAATTTTTTTGAAGTCAACTTTTGTGTACTCCTCATCTTCACTTACAACCATCGGATCTTTTCCTCTCACAGGAACTTCAACAGGAACAATTTCGGCTTTAAACAATCCATTCCTGTAGGCATCTGCTGCGCGCTTATAAGAATCGATAGCATAGTTATCCTGATCTTCACGTGTTATGTTACATTCGGTAGCGCACAGTTCGGCAGCGTTACCCATGTGATAGTTGTTGTACACATCCCAGAGTCCGTCTTTCACCAAACCATCAATGATCTGACCGTGTCCCAGGCGATAACCGTTACGTGCTTTGTCAAGATAATAGGGTACATTCGACATGCTTTCCATGCCTCCGGCAACTACGATGTCGTTATCGCCAAGCTGAATGGATTGTGCGCCGAGCATAATGGCTTTCATTCCCGAAGCACAGACCTTGTTAACAGTAGTTCCCGGGATGGTATTGGGGAGGCCGGCGTAAATGGAAGCCTGAGTAACGGGTGCCTGACCCACATTAGCCGAAAGCACATTTCCCATAAACACTTCCTGAACCTGGCCGGGTTCGATACCCGCTTTTTTTACGGCTTCTTTTATTACAACAGCGCCCAGTTGTGTGGCGGAAAGGGCACTCAGTGCACCGCCAAAGGCGCCAATGGGTGTACGGACAGCTGCAACGATATAAACTTCTTTCATAGATAGGTTTTAACGGATTTAAGGGCCACAAAGGTAGTGATTCCGCCAGAATTGACTTTATTTGGCTCAGAATGTGGCTGGTAGCCCATTAACCCGTACCTTTGCCGGGCTTTTATAATTTCATAAAGCATAACCCCTTAACATTTCATGAGTACATTTAAAGACCTGGGCCTGAACAGTGAGCTGCAGGAGGCTGTCGGAAAGCTTGGTTTTGAGACTCCTACGCCTATTCAGCTTCAGGCCATCCCGGCATTAATTGAAGGCCCCCGCGATATGATCGGGCTTGCCCAGACAGGTACCGGTAAAACGGCAGCCTTTGGTTTACCGTTGCTTCAGACCCTCGATTTTTCCAAAAAAGCCACTTCGGCGCTTATACTGGCACCAACGCGTGAGTTGTGTGTGCAGATTACCTCCGATCTTAAAAAGTTTGCCTCTTTTATGCCGGGCGTACGCATTACCGCTGTTTACGGAGGCGCGAGCATACAGGGTCAGATATCGGAGCTGAGAAGAGGAGCTCATATCATAAGTGCCACTCCCGGACGATTGATTGATTTAATAGAGCGCGGCGCTGTTCGTTTGGCAGACGTAGACGTTGTAGTGCTTGATGAGGCCGACGAAATGCTGAATATGGGCTTCCAGGAAGATATTGATCAGATACTTTCCGAAACCCCTGCTACCCGTAACACCTGGTTGTTTTCGGCAACAATGCCTTCCGGTGTACGATCTATCGCCTCCCGCTATATGAAGAACCCGTTTGAATTATCGATGGGTAAGAAAAATGCAGGAGCCGAAAATATTACGCACGTTTATTATACCGTCCATTCGAGAGACCGTTATCAGGCACTCAAGCGGCTGGTGGATTTTAATCCGTCTATTTTCGGAATTGTTTTTTGCAGAACTAAGATTGAATCGCAGGAAATTGCAGAAAAACTCATCAAGGATGGTTATAATGCCGATGCGTTGCACGGCGATTTGAGTCAGCAGCAGCGTGACAAAGTTATGGGCCGTTTCAGGCAGCGATCGATGCAGCTGCTCATTGCTACCGATGTTGCGGCCAGGGGCATCGACGTAAGTGATGTAACCCACGTAATAAATTACGAGCTTCCCGACGATACGGAAGTATATACCCACCGCAGCGGCCGGACGGCACGTGCCGGTAAATCGGGGATTTCGGTTTCAATAGTAAACATGCGCGAAATTGGAAAAATCCGTGAGCTGGAGCGCACCATGAAAGTGAAGTTTAAACACGAAAAAGTACCTGACGGTTTTGCCATCTGCGAAAAGCAGCTGATACATCTGGTACATCGTGTTCATGATGTGGAAGTGGATGAGGCATCCATTGCAGGCTACCTGCCGGGCATATACGAAGAGCTTGCCGATTTATCGAAAGAAGAAGTTATTAAGCGTTTTACCTCCCTCGAATTTAACCGTTTTCTGGATTATTACAGAAATGCTCCCGATGTGAATGCCGATGCAGAGCGTGGCCGAGGTGGCGATAATACCATGAAACGTCCGGGCATGACGCGTATGTTTATTAATCTTGGCAGTGCCGATGGCCTCGATGCGGGTCGCATGCTCCGTTATTTGTGTGAGACCGCCGGCATTAAAGGAGAACAGATCGGCCGCATGGATATAAAAGGTGTTTATTCTTTTATTGACATTGATGAGCAGGCCTGGAACAGCGTTTTAGAAGCTTACAAGGGCGAAATATTCAAAGGACGCCGTGTGAGAGTTGATTTATCGGAAAAAGGCGGCGGTGGCGGCGGCAGCAGGCGCTCCGGCGACAGGGGTCCGAGAAAAGATTTTGGCGACCGTGGCGAACAGAAAGGAAAAGGGTGGGGTAAATCGGAACGGAGCAGTCAGGGCGGCGACCGTTACAAGGGAAAAGGTGGCGGCAAGCGCTACCGTAACTGATTTACGACTGTTTCTCCTCAGGCATTACCAGGGCCATAATCAGATACAGCAATAGCCCGCTGCCAAACAAAATGGCTGCGGCCAGAAAGATGATCCTGATGATTGTCGGGTCCATATTGAAATAATCTCCCAATCCTCCGCATACTCCGAAGATCTTCTTGTCTTTGCGTACGAGCCGTTTTTCCATCGGTAAGTCAGTTGAGTTACAAATGCTAAAGTAATTTTTTTATTCAGTACCGCAAAATAGCGGTCCGCAGGGCCGCGATCGGCAAAAGTGTTGTAATGATTATCTTCACGGATTCAAAAATCCGGAATGTATGTTAATTGATCTTAGGAGTGATACGGTAACACTCCCGTCCAAAGCCATGCTTCAGGCAATGGTGAATGCCCCTTTAGGGGATGATGTTTTTGGTGAAGACACTTCGGTAATTGCTCTGGAAAAAAAAGTTGCAACTCTTTTCGATAAACCCTCGGCGCTCTTTTTTCCGTCAGGGACCATGGCCAACCAGGCTGCAATTCACGCACAGATAAAGCCCAGGCAGGAAATCATTTGCGATCGGCATTCACATATTTACCTCTACGAGGGCGGCGGACTGGCGTTTCATTCGGGGCTCTCAACTTGTCTTATCGAGGGTAACAGGGGTAGGTTAACGGCAGCACAAATTGAAGCAAACATCCGCCCCCATAACGACTATTCACCTGTTACTTCAATAGTGGCAATCGAAAATACCCACAACAGAGGAGGAGGCAGTATATACAGTCTTGAAGAAATTAAAAATATTTATACCCTTTGCCGGAAGAAGGGTTTAAAACTGCATCTGGACGGAGCACGGATCTTTAATGCCATCACCGCATCCGATTATTCCGCAGCTGAAATAGGCCGCTATTTTAACACTTTGTCGGTTTGTTTGTCAAAGGGATTAGGCGCTCCGGTTGGCTCAGTTGTTGTTATGGATGGCGACCTGGAACATGAAATGAGAAAAGTCAGAAAGGTTATGGGAGGCGGCATGCGGCAGGCTGGTGTGCTGGCAGCAGCAGGGTTATATGCGCTGGAGCATAATATTTCCAAACTCCGTGACGACCACCGGAGGGCTAAGGAGCTCGAATCGGGATTAAACGATCTCCCCATGGTACAAAATGTGCTTCCTGTAATGACCAATATTGTAGTAACACAATTACGGGACGATGTCGACCTCAACGGCTTTATCCGGGATCTGGAAGAAAAGGGGATCAAAACAGTTGCCTTTGGTCCACAGGCTGTCAGGATGGTAACCCATCTCGACTTTACTGATGAAATGCTGGAGTATGCACTGGAGGTGTTTGAAAAAATCGGTAAAAAGTATTAAGCCGTTAGTGTATCGGTAAAAAAAGAATGTTACTTAATTGCCAACACAAATTTTCATATAGCCACAAACAGTTATTTTTAATTGAACGTTTTTCAAAAGTATTAAGAGAACTATTGATGAAGCTGAGTGGAAAAACAGGGTTTTGGGTAGTGGCGTTGCTCACCTGCACCATGGCTGCCCAGGCGCAGGATACCATACATGTGAAAGGGTATGTTTACGAAAAGGAGACGCATAACGCGGTGAACAACCTGATGGTGGTAAATATGAGATCGCAGGAGGGAGGGTTTGTTCCGACAGGCGGAAGGCTGTCACTTACCATTTTGAAAACCGATACCATTATTGTTGCCGCTACGGGCTATACCACCATGAAGCTCTCGTTCACCGATTCGGCGGCAAAACCGGAATACAACATTCGTATTGTCATGAAAAGGCTTGAAATTACTTTGAAGCCTGTGGAAATATTTACCCAGCGTGACCTCGAAGAAATCCAGAAAGATATTGAAACGCTGGGTTACGATGAACACGATTATATGATAGGCGGCGCCTCCGCATTTGAGAGTCCCATAACCTATCTGTATGAACAATTCAGCCGGCGTGAGCGTAACAAAAGAGAGGTTGCCGAAATGCGCAACAACGACAGGAGAAGAGCATTGCTGAAAGAATTATTCAGAAAGTATGTTGACAACGATATCATCCAATTGAAAGATGAGGAGTTTGATGATTTCATTGATTTTTGCAGGGTATCCGACGATTTTATAAAGAGCAGCACCCAGTACGATTTTATCATGTACATAAAAAAACGATATGAGTTGTACAGGATGATCAACCGGGAGTAACGCTCCCGCTGCGATTTTTTTCAGGTGTACCGGATCCGTTCTTTTGAGCCAAACCGGCATTTGCAGTGTATGTGCAACAGCGGCTTCCGACGTAAAAACCAACGGTTTTTTATTTGAATACTTTTTTTCATATTTGATCTGCAATTGAATTTTGATCATGGACAAAAAGCAAAACGATCCTGTTCCTGCCGAAGAAATCAGGAAAGAGTTTCAGGTAGAACGGATGATTTTATTTTCGGATGCGGTTTTTGCAATTGTGATTACCCTTATGGCAATAGAGATTAAACTACCGGACTTGGAGGGAAATTTTGACGAGAGGCTTTCTTCGGGACTGATGCACCTTTTTCCGGAGCTGATTGCCTACATAGCCAGCTTCTTTTTCATTGGTGCTATCTGGTTTCAGCACCTGAAAATCTTTAGTCTTGTTCGCGATTACGACAAGGGTTTAGTCATCCGAAATTTAATATTGTTATTTTTTATCGGCTTGTTTCCGTTTACCGCGTCCATTATTGCACATGCACATGGAAATATTCTCGCCTTTTTTATCTATATGCTGATGATAGAATTCTGCATGTTAGCGCAATTGTTGCTTCAGCATTATATCCTCATTAAAAAACCTGAATTGAGGGTTTCAACGGTTGACAAACAGTTTTATACTAAACTTGATAAAAATAAAAGCGCCGTGCTGACTTTATTCATTCTCACTGTATCTATATTAATTACCAATCACCTGATTGAGGATCCTCAGTTGAAAACCCTGTCAGTTCTTTTGATGGCTTTTTTCCCTCTGGTTTTTAAAGTCCTGCACCGGGTCCTGCGGTCCGAAACGAAAGCCGTTTAGTTTTCCTCATACAGCGGACGACAGTGTCCGTTTTCAGGAACTACCGGATGAATGAAACCTTCTGCAAATGCTTTTTTCTGCCTTGAATTTTGCTACTTTTGCGCATGCATCAGGCGCTCTTAATTATTGATTTCGGATCGCAGTATACACAACTTATTGCCCGCAGGGTCAGGGAGTTAAATGTTTACTGCGAAATTCATCCCTACAACCATTTGCCCTCTATTGACAACCGGTTTAAAGGTATCATACTTTCCGGGGGACCTTCGAGTGTACGGGATAAGGATGCACCTCAGATTTCAACTTCAGCCTTACGAAAAAAATATCCTGTTCTGGGTGTTTGCTATGGCGCACAGCTTATCGCTCAGCAGGCCGGCGGCAATGTAACACCATCCAACACGCGTGAGTATGGCCGGGCCCATCTGAACCTAAACGGGGGCGGCGATCCGCTCTGGAACAATGTAGATGCCACATCCCAGGTATGGATGTCTCATGCCGATACCATTACCGCTGTTCCCGATACCTTTAAAATTATTGCCAGTACCGAAACGGTTAAAGTGGCAGCCTATAAGGTTGACGATGAACCTACCTTTGGTGTTCAGTTTCATCCCGAGGTTGTCCATACCGATGAGGGTAAAACCATCCTGAGTAATTTTATTTATGAGGTGTGCGGTTTTACCGGCGACTGGACTCCCGGTTCGTTTATTGATGAAACGGTTGATGCATTAAAGCAGCAGCTTGGTTCCGATAAGGTGATACTTGGTTTATCAGGTGGTGTTGATTCGGGAGTCGCTGCCGTGTTGCTGCACAAGGCTATCGGCAAAAATCTGCATTGTATTTTCATTGACAACGGACTGCTCCGTAAAAATGAGTTTCAGCAGGTGCTGGATGCATACAAGCATATGGGACTTCAAATAACGGGTGTCGATGCTTCGGATGCTTTTTATAAGGAGTTATCAGGTGTTACCGATCCCGAGCAGAAGCGGAAAATTATCGGGCGGGTGTTTATTGAAACATTTGACATTAAAGCACACGAAATACAGGATGTAAAGTGGCTGGCACAGGGTACTATTTACCCGGATGTTATCGAATCGGTTTCTGTAAAAGGACCAAGTGCCACAATCAAATCGCACCATAATGTTGGCGGGCTTCCCGAAAAAATGAAGTTAAAAATTGTAGAGCCGCTCAAAACATTGTTTAAAGATGAGGTGCGTAAAATTGGAACCGCACTGGGAATGCATCCCGATTTATTAAACCGCCATCCTTTTCCCGGCCCCGGACTTGGCATACGCATACTGGGAGATGTAACCGCCGAAAAGGTCCGCATTATTCAGGAAGTAGATGCAATTTTCATTAATGGCTTAAAGGAGTCGGGTTTATATAGTCAGGTATGGCAGGCCGGAGCAATGCTTTTACCGGTGAAGTCGGTTGGAGTAATGGGTGACGAGAGGACATACGAAAGTGTGGTAAGCCTGCGGGCGGTTTCTTCAACCGATGGTATGACAGCCGACTGGTGTCATTTGCCTTACGAATTCCTCGGACGCATTTCGAGTGAGATCATTAACAATGTGAAAGGAGTGAACAGGGTTGTGTACGATATCAGTTCAAAACCTCCCGCTACCATAGAATGGGAATAAGGTGAAGTCGGTTTTTATATACATAGGGCTTTTTGTTTTGGTTGCAGCCGGCAGCGGTTGCCGTTCATCGCGCCATACTGCTAAAGCACCTGTGCCGGCTCCTGTTCATCCACGGGTAGAGGAAAAGAAACCGGAACCACCGGCACCTTTACCACCTGTTAAGAAACGCATCAATGTGCGGTTCGCGCTGGTGATGCCTTTTGAGCTGAGCGAAAATTTTAAAACCGACACTTCACAAAACGGATATGCTGAACTTGAAATTTCTCAGGGCGCACTTGCCGGATTGCATTTTTATGAGGGTGCACGTCTCGCTGCAGATTCATTGTTATCGGACAGCATACATGTAACAATAACCGGTTACGACACGCCATCCGATTCGGCCGGTACAGCCCGACTGATTGGAGGGGGTATGTTGCACGACTTTGATTATGTTATTGCAGGTGTGTCGCCGGCGCTGGCAGCTACCGCCGCGGCAGCAGCCCACAGGGCAGGAGTGCATTTACTGCTTACACAGGCAGCGTCTGCCGATGCAGTGACCGGTCACCCGGATGTCGCCATTGCCGGCACCTCAACGTTTAGCCAATGCAAAGAGATGGCTGCATGGATAAGCGACACTTATCCCGCTGCAAATGTTATCCTGGTTTACAGAAAAATAAAACGCGAAGATGAACTGGCAGAAGTTTTCCGTTCCAATTTATCGTCGCGCACCGACAGGTTACCCCCGGTTGATTTTGACGCAACCACCAAAACCACCGAAGAGTTGCAACACTATTTACATATCGAAAAGAGAAATATCATAGTAGTTGTTTCATCCGACGAGGCTTTTGTTAAAACTACCTTAACGGGCATCAATGCATTTGAAATGTCGGGAATTTACGTTTGCGGGTTGCCTACGTGGACCTCATTTGAATCGATCGATTTCATGAACATGGAGAATCTGAGGTATTTTGTTTTCGATAACAATTTCATTGATCCATCGGATCCGTCGTCCGCACTTTTACGCAAAATGTTTATTTCAAAATATAATACAGATCCGTTACCACAGGCCTACAACGGATTCGAAATGGTGATGGCATTGGCAACGGATACCGTTTCAGGATTACCCTTTTGTGAAAAACTCAGCCATGCGTTTAAGCAAAACAAACGCTACCATTTTATTTCCGGTCAACCCGGATCGGGATGCGAAAATGTCAGGATAAGTGTATTGGAGATCGCTGATTACAGCTTAAAGAAAGCCGAATAAGTAGCGGTAGTTTCTAATCGCGAATCAATCGGGTGACAACTTTTTTAAATGTGATGTGGTTGGTTAGTTGTCACTGAAATTACTTCTTATTGCCGGATCATACTTTTTCAGTTTTTGCTGCAGGTTCAGTCTTGCATTGTGAATTCGTATCTTGACTGTACCGAGCGGAATATTCAGGTGCTTCGCAATTTCCTCATACTTGTATCCCTGGAAGCTCAGCTTAAAAGGTATGCGGAGTTTTTCCGAAAGTCCGTTTACCGCTTTATTAATATCGCGTAAAAGGAGGAACGATTCACCCTCGTTGTAAGATGCACCCGAAATAGCATTAATGTAATACTGGTTGTCGGTATCGTCATTAAAGACCTTACTGTTTTGCTTGCGCCGGTAGTTATTGATAAATATATTTTTCATGATGGTGTAAAGCCAGCCTTTCAAATTGGTGCCATCGGCATATTTATCGCGGTACCTGAACGCTTTTAACATGGTTTCCTGAACCAGGTCATTTGCATCGTCGCTGTTCTGCAACAATTTAAACGCATAACCTTTCAGGGGTTTGTAGGCATTCTGAACAGCATGTTGGAATTCTGTCTGAGTCATGGCGGGTGGGTTTAAAATAGGATTACTTTCAATAATGTTTAATAATTTCCTCTAAAGAATAAACAAAACTATCATATAATTTCAAATAAACCAATAGTGTTTAATAAAAATACTAAAATATTACACAATTGTATCTTTTAGGGGCTGTTCAGGGGTCATTTGTACACGTAAGCAAAGGGCCGGAGAAACAGGTTTTGAAATGCATTTGAACTCCTTTTTTTGAGCCATCGGGTGGGTCGTTAAGTCGATTTTAGGGATTTGTGGAAGGACCTGAGTAAAATTTTTACACTGAATATCAGCTGTATATAAGGCATTGACTAACAACATTACACCAAAACAGGCATAACGAGATGAAAAGCAAGACAATAAAATTTAAGAGAGGGTTTTCAACAGAAAAAAAGAGGCACAAAAGTTGGGGACTGACAAAGAGGCTTATTTCTTCTTTGTCTTGGTGCGCTTCTTTGGTTTGGTTGTTGGTTTGGTGGGCTTCAGAGCCACCTTCAACAACTCATTCAAATCACCGTGAAGGTTTAAGTTTTTAATCTTTTTACTCATATTAAAAGCTACATTTCAGTGTATTTAGTCAAAATAGAAAAAATATCATATTATTACCATAATAAACAAGAAAATTATGGTAAGAAAGTTTTACATCTATGAATTGAATCTACAAGGCTGTACAACCACAGAAATAATAGAAAGATTCACAAGCAAAGACTTTAGGAAAGTGGAAACCAAAAGAGAATTGGGGCCAGTCCAAATATATAAAGGAGGCATTGCAAAGGCAAGAAGCAATATTTTCTTAGGTTCATTATACTTGGTACAAATATGGAATTTACCCCAAAAAGTAAATAAAAAAACCGGGATAACTAGTAATTTATTTTCCGATGAGGACGATGGACTTAATTTATCTGCAACATTTTTAATAGATACTGAAAATAATATATTAGCTTTTGAGTCTTTACATACCGGACCTTCTGAAAAATGTTTTTGTGAAATTGTAGAAAAAGCATTAAAGGGAGTAAAGTGTGAATTATCTTTTGTATTAAATCTTGATGCCCTTAGGAAATATCGTCAAATGACAGATATAAAACAAATAGAGGTAGAGGTAACAAATTCTGTAAAGCGCAAAATTAAAAGAGAAATTCAAATGAATTCTATAACTTCAATGATAAAAGCCTTACAGCCCACTGATTTTTTAACAATGAATTTAAAACTTACATCAAGTGTTGGGCGCAATTATTTAAACCTTGGAGAAATAAGACAACTTATAACTAGTTTTTTGGGGGATAAGAAAAACGTATCCAAAATAAGGATTAAAGGAAGACGAGGACATGATGAAAAACTTGAATCTATAGATTTGTTGACCGATTGTAAATTTTTAGAAATTAACTTACACCGACAACGAAACGAGAATCATATATATATTGGAGAAAAACAAAGTTTATTGTTAGAAAAATATTTAGAAGAGAGAGATAATATTCGAACTATAGTTAGAAATTAATTATCATACACAAATGAATAAATATATTGAAAAGTACTGGCCACTAGTCTCATCAATACTAATTTGTATTGTAATTTTAAACTTGTCAGGCCAATATTTAGATATAAATTCAATAGCAAACGCTTTAAATCAAAACACTGTTTCAATTTGTGTAACCTTATTGGGGTTTTTCTTAACTATTTTAACAATAATTCAGGCAATCGACAATTCTGCTATGAGATATATCAGAGAAGTTAAAGAAATGTCTAGAATTTATCATTATTTAAAAAGAGCGATTCAATTTAACGCAATTGCTACTTTGTCTTGTTTAATATTGGGAATATTAAATACTAATTTATTAGGTGATAATTTACAGTATATCTTAAATATAATTTTTATTTTTATTGTTCTAATGGCCCTTTCTACTAGTGTGAGATTTGTTTATATATTTCTTTCAATTATTAAATCTGAAGATTAATTAGATTGAATTAATATCACTTATACTAACTATATTTATAAAATATTTGTTTAACAACGGTCAATGTATGATTGTTATGACTGTTTTTTGGTAATTCTTTAACAATTATGTTTTCTTCAGATAGTTTTGATTGAAAAAACAAAATCACTTCATTCCTAAAATGGACAATGTCATAATCAATATTAACTTTGTAATGGCATATTTGACAAGCTATTATTTGAAACTTAGTTTTTAATATAAATACAGCGTATTCTTCATTATTTGTAAATAGAAAGAACCATTTTTCATTCGGTAATTGTATTATTTTTCTTCCAACTTTAATAGGATAGTTGAAATATTTTGTAATTGGCTGACTTGATACTTCTTCAATAAAGTCCTTAATTTTTGTTTCCATAAATTTGCTTTTGTTATTACAATGCATTACATTTGCATACATGAAGAACGAAACAATAATAATAAGAACAGACGAGGAACTCAAAAAACGCCTTCAGGAAATGGCAGAGAAAGACCATAGAACCCTGAGTGACTTTATCCGTCTGCAACTTGAAAAACTTGCAGGAATGCTAAAGTGATATTTTTTTACCCTTTGTGTAATACAATGTAATACGATGAAAACTAAATTTAACTCCTTACTTCAATTAACCACCTATTTCAGCAGTAAACAGCGCTGTGTTGACCATTTGGCTCAGTTGAGATGGCCAGAAGGTAAACCCGTTTGTGTGCATTGTGGGAGCGTTAAATGTTACGTATGCAAGGGATACGGTAAGTATAAGTGCGGGGATTGCAAGAGCAGATTTTCAATAACCACCGGAACATTCTTTGAAAATACTAAACTACCCTTAAACAAGTGGTTTATTGCTATGTATTTGTGCCTATCCCGAAAGAAAGGTACATCAAGCCACCAATTAGCGCGCGATTTAGGGATTAGTCAAAAATCAAGTTGGTTTGTACTGCATAGAATAAGGGAATTGGTTACAGAGAAGGCGCCAGGAATGTTGTTTAATGAGGGAATCGTTGAGGTTGATGAATGCTATATTGGAGGGAAGGACGTAAACAGACACGGTCACAAAAAAGTCAGGAAACAGAATGTCAACGATGTGATTGAAAAACCCTCTCCAATAATAGATAAACATATGGTCGTTGGAATCATTCAAAGAGGGGGTAAGGTCTACACGGAACACGTACACAGAGCCAATTTAGAAACCCTTAAGCCGTTAATCATTCAGAGAGTTGACCCCAATGTCAGAGTAATAACCGATGAACATTATGCTTATTCTACCTTAAAATGGACTTATCTACATGATCAGGTAAACCACTCGGCAAAGGTTTGGACTATTGCCGATGCCCATACCAATACCATTGAAAACTATTGGTCAGTAGTTAAAAGGTGTGTTTATGGTACATACCATCAATTGAGCGGAAAGCACCTTCAATCTTATTTGAGTGAGTTTACATTCAGATATGACACCCGAACACAATCAGAAGAACAACGATTTTTAAGCGCCCTAAAACGCTGTAACGGCAGGTTAAAATGGGACCAATTGGTAAGCAGGCCAACTCCGAAATCCAAAAACTGGCACTCAGAAAAGTAAAGCAAAAGGGCTAACAATTTTGTTAGCCCTTTTAATCAGTGCAGTAAGAAGTACAATAGTACCATCTCCTGAAAGCCCAGTTGAAAACTGAACCATTTACATGAAAATCGCATTTACTATAGATATCTCATTTAGAGAGTCTAACAAATTTAGAAATAATTGATTTGTATGTCAATGGGTTTTTAAAACCCGCTTGATTTTATTGATTTAAACCCTTATTTTAGCAATTTAAAGGGCGTAAATGCTAAAATAAATGTTGAAAAAATATTTTTTTTCGTCCTTATTTTCATTTATATTTGTATAAAGCAAAACCCCCGCCTCAGTCCCATGCTCCACATTGGTTTGTGTGGCGGGAATCCAAAGAAGGGGTTTTAACGGGTTGGCAACGTGTTCCGGTTATTATTGAGATAACCTTCTATTTGCACCGCTGCAGGCGGTTGCTACATATTCTGATAGCACGTTGTAAATTTACTTAGTGAAAAAGGAATTTTTTTAACGTTTTTGTAACTCAAAAAGTCCTTTTTTTGATACATCACATCAAAATGTGGTGTATTTTTTTTTGCCCTGCCAAAATGACATAACCGCTTAGTTGTTAATAAGTTAGGAGTGGTGTAAAGTGGTTAATCGTTGCCGTATATAAGAAATTTAAAATAAAAATAGTACTATGTATTGCAAAGTACCTTCGAATAAATATATCTTTGTGTAACAAAATCGGAAAGGCCGATATAAGTACGTCGAACAATTAAACAACGAACACGTGGGAAACCTGGAAAATACACAGGCGCAAATGAGGAAAGGGGTGCTGGAGTTCTGCATTCTCTCCATAATATCCCAGGGTGAGATTTATCCGTCTGACATCATCAGTAAGATGAAAGAGGCTAAACTTATCGTGGTGGAGGGAACCCTGTACCCGCTCCTTACCCGGCTCAAAAATGCCGGCCTGTTATCTTATACTTGGGTGGAGTCCTCTTCGGGACCACCCCGTAAGTATTACAAACTGACTCCGCTCGGAGAAGAATTTCTAAAAGAACTCAGGGTAACCTGGGATGAACTGGTTGAAGCCGTAAATAAAACCGCCAAACACACTGCCTAATGAACAAGACATTATCCGTTAATATCGGTGGCATCGTTTTTCACATTGAAGAACATGCATATGAAAAACTCAACAATTACCTCGAATCCATTCGTGGTTACTTCACAACATCCGATGGCCGGGATGAGATTATCCAGGACATTGAGAGCCGCATTGGTGAAATGTTTCAGGAAAGAATCACCAATGGAAAACAGGTAATCCTGATTTCTGATGTTGAACATGTGATCAACATTATGGGTAAACCTGAACAGTTTGCGCCGGAAGGGGAAGAAACGGCAGGTCCTCAAGCTGAATCTGCATCTGCATCCCGTTCGGAACGAAAAGCCTACCGCCGTTTGTACCGCGATCCCGACGACAGGGTAGTAGGTGGTGTTTGCAGCGGCATCAGCCATTATCTCGGATTTGATCCGTTGTGGCTGCGACTCGGATTTGCCATTTCGTTCTTTGTTTTCGGAACCGGTTTCCTCCTCTATATTTTGTTAATGGTTATTATGCCAAAAGCAAAAACCACTACCGAAAAGCTGGAGATGAAAGGTGAAAAGGTTAATATTTCGAATATCACCAGAACCTATCAGTCCGAAAAGGAGGATGAACCACAAAGCATGCCTGCCCGCTTTGTGGATGCATTGGGCGAACTGTTTGTAGGGTTTTTCAGGGTAATCGGAAAAGTACTGTCAGCAATCTTTATTGCAATAGGAGTTTTGGTCCTTATTGCATTCGGACTCGCGTTCCTTGCGATCATTGGAGTCGGGAGTATTTCTATTCCGTTCTTTATTACGGATTTGTTCCTCTATCCCTGGCAACAAACATTTTCGTTACTGGGTGCCTTTTTAGTAATTGGCATTCCTATTCTGTATGTGGTATATCGTTCCGTAAGATCATTGTTTAAAATAAAAACACCCGACCGTTTTGTCGGTTGGACAGCACTGGCACTCTGGATAGTTGGTTTGGTGTTATCGATTTATGTAGTGAGTTCCGTTGCTTCCGAATTCAGGTCAAGAGAAACGCAGCGTACCGAAATTCCGGTTGCTCCGTTAACAAGCGATACGCTGAACCTGGATGTGGTGTTAAACGACGGCAATGGTAAAGACTGGTACCTGGTAAACAACCACCGGATCAACGACCCGTGGGCTGTTACCACTGGTTCCGATACCATCCGCATCGAAAGTGTAACGCTGGATATTGTCCGCTCTAATTCTGATGCATTTGAACTTGTACAGATGTCGCAATCGAGGGGTAAAAACCGGCAGGATGCTATCCGGAATGCACGCGATCTTGATTACAAAATAACACAGAACGGTAACACTCTACTTTTTGATGAAACTTTTCTGATCCCTAAAGGATCGATGTACCGGGGACAGTCGATTAAACTGGTGCTGAAAGTTCCTGAGGGTAAAAGTGTACACCTGTCTGAAGATATGGATCGCCTGATTTACGACATCGAAAATGTGACCAACACCTATGACGGGGATATGGTGGGAAAAACATGGACCATGACACCTAACGGCCTCGAATGTATAGGATGCAACTTACACAACAGGGGCAGGAGAGCCGTTCATAAAGACGTCAACATCCGCATTGATGATAACGGGGTAAAAGTAATAGGTGCCGACAGTGAGGAAGATACTGTGCTGAATCTTGACGGAAAAAAACTCGATATTCAGATCAACGACAACGGAATTAACATTAAGTCGAAGAGAAAAAAATAAGGTTGGTTTTTTGTTTCTGAGTGCAGGAAAGCCGGATGTATGTCCGGCTTTTTTTATATAAAAAATTTATGTTGCTTCTAATGTGTTCCCGTTTCAATAAAAAACTTTCCGTGACAGTACGTTTGATCAACGGCAATATTTATACTCCTTTTTTCTTTTTCTCAAATACTTTTTTCTCCAGTTCAATATCTGCTTTACCCGATGCTCTGATAATGATTTGTATATCGGTTTTAGTTGTTAAAATAGTATAGGGAGTCACATCCAGCTGTTCTACGGTAACATTCATTTTTTCACCCGATTTTCCTTTTTCGATGCCGTTGGAAATGAGCGCAGGCAGTTTTCCTACCAGCGTGGAAGTATTAAACACCAGTTTTGAGGCAAGTTCCTCCATTACTGTTGAATGCAGGAACCAGTCAGCTGAGTTCAGCAGAATATTTTCGGAGGAAACAGTAAAATGGAGATCCTTAACAGAAATGGTTTTTGTTACAGGATCAAATACAGGGGTACCTTCGGCATAAAAGGTGCCATCGACATCGCCTTTGGTTTTTAATTCAACAGCTATTCCCTTGTCGGTACCATACATACGAACTTTATGAATTGTAGTAGAAAATCCCCTGGCTTCCAGTGGCATCTTGTTGAGCTCTTTGTTAAGCAGAGCATTTATTTTGTCAAATGGAGCAATTGTATGTATGTAGATGATGAGGCTGTCGTTGTCGGTGGTCTTACGTTGAAAATCGGGTAGTTCCTCATTTGACCCGGGGATCCGTTCTCCTTCGAGGATGGTTCTTACGTATGCTTTCAGTTCAAGCTGAAGACTGATCTGATCGGGGTCGTTATCGAGCAACACACCTGTAAGTCCTGTTGCATAGGCTTTCAGCCAGACTTTTGTATTGGGTTTATTTATGAGAATAGGTTTTTGCAGATCGAGCCACAGCTTGGATACAATATTTCTGGTTTTAATCAGTTTGCCTAATGCATCATCTGCCTGAGCGGTGATGCTGGACTCTTTATCGGTGAGTATTTTTTCAATAGGCTTTTTCAGATTTACATTTATAAATCCCAATTTAAGTTGGGGATCGCGTTCCCATTCGATTCGTAATAGATCGGTGTGTGTATCAAAATTCCATTTAGAGTCGAGGCCGAGACGTGTGGCCAGATATAAAGTG
>DASUFP010000057.1:0-34868 GCA_036274495.1 Bacteroidia bacterium | reverse complement strand
GAGGTCAGGTACGACTCAGCAAAAACTCCCTCGTTAGGGTAGTGCTTTTTGAAACTTTCAAGAATTTCATGCTCATCAGGAGAATTCTTTTGTTGGTAAAAATTGAGCAATCCGTCGAGTCCCAACCCATGTGAAGCACATACAAATGAGCCGGCCGCTATGTCTTTCTGGAGTGCTCCCGAAGTACCTATTCTGACAAGTTGCAATGAGGTGTGTTTTTCCAGCACAACTCTTTTCCTGAGGTCAATATTCACCAGGGCGTCCAGTTCGTTATAAACAATATCAATATTATCGGTTCCGATTCCTGTTGAAATAACCGAAAGCCTTTTGCCGTTATAGAGCCCTGTATGTGTTACAAATTCACGTTTTTGTCTTTTAATTTCTATGGTTTGAAAGAATCGGCTCACTTTTGCTACCCTGTCGGGATCGCCAACGTTTATAATAACAGGAGCAATATCTTCCGGGGTTAAATTCAGATGGTAAATACTACCGTCCCGATTCACAATAAGTTCCGATTCCGGTATTTGGTTCATAGCTGGGGAAGAAGTAATTTTGCAGCGTAACAAATGTAAATGAATATTTATGAGTAGTGATTTTGAGGGAGTTATAGTTATTCCAACCGATTTCGGAGAGCAATCTAAAATTGCGCTTCGCCAGTCGTATAATCTGGCCAAATTGACCAGGTCGAGTTTGTATTTGCTGTATGTAATTGATGAAGATTTTTTAAAGCCACTGCAGGGTCTTTTTGCAGGTAAACACGATTACGAGAGCCATTTGAAGGAAGATGTTCAAAAGCAGCTGAATGAACTGGCGGCAACAGCCCGTTCCGAATCGGGCATTCATGTTGAGACAGGCATTCGTACCGGCAAAATTTATGACGAAATTGTGGCAGCGGCAAAGGAGCTGGATGCGTCTCTTATTTTGATGGGCACCATGGGACCTGTAGGATTAAAAAAGAAAATACTCGGATCGAATGCATCCCGGGTGGTACGTGAAGCCGAGTGCCCGGTTATCACCATTAAAGGGACGGCCCACCGTATTGGTTGCCGGCACATTGTGCTTCCGTTGGATCTGACCAAAGAAACCAAAGAAAAAGTGGACAAGGCCATTGAACTGGCCAATCTTTTCGGATCCATAATTCATATTGTTACTATAGTCGATACTGACGATGAGTTTGTAATGAATAAACTTACCCGGCAGATGAATCAGGTTCAGGAATTTATCGAAGAAGCGGGAATTAAATGTACCACAGAATTTGCCACAGGATCTGATGTGGCCGAAGAAGTAATTGCCGTAGCCCGCAGGGTGGAGGCGGATCTGATCATGATTATGACGCAGCAGGAGGTAGGATTTACAGATCTTTTTATATCTTCATCCGCTCAGGAAATCATTAATCATTCCGAAATTCCTGTATTGTCGATCAGACCTGTTCCTAAAAAGGACACTTCCGTATTTATGATTTCATAAAAACTGCAACTTATGCATCAGCCAGACTCCATCATCAACAAGATCCTGATCCCTTACGATTTCTCTGAAACCGCCGATCTTAGCCTAGAACATGCTGTTTTTATGGCAAAATTGCTTCAGGCAGAAATAACCCTGCTGCACATTGTTGAAACCGTTTCATTCACCTCCGCCATTTCGCATGCCTTCGGCGGTTTTGAGAAAAAAATAGAATCGGCTACCAACGAAAAGCTGGAAGAGGTTGCAAAAAACATCCATATGAAATCGGGTGTCAAGCTTAATATCAGGACCGAAGTAGGCCGCATTTATAAAAAAATATGTCAGGTCGCCAAGGAAATGGAGATTGATATTATTGTGATGGGCTCTCATGGTTCAAGCGGATACCAGAAGTTTTCTGTGGGTACCAATACCAGTCGTGTGGTTCAGGAGGCATCTTGTCCGGTTATCTCCGTTCACACACACGCTAAAAGTTTGGGATTCAAAAAGATAGTAGTTCCCATCGATGACTCCCACGAATCGCGTCAAAAAGTGCCTTTTGCAATTGAACTGGCTCGAAAATACGGCTCACATATTCACATTGTTGGGCTCATAACCTTCAGTGATGAAGACCTGCGCCGTAAATTTAAAATCAAGGTTGAACAGGTTGAAGAGTGGGTGGTACAGCACGATCTTAAATATGATACCCGGTACATGGAAGGTAACGACCTTGCGGGCATGACTATGAAAGCTGCCGAAGAAGCTGATGCTGATTTGCTGGTTATTATGACAGAGCAGGAGCCTTCTATCACCGGATTTTTACTGGGTACGTATGCTTCAAAAGTGGTGAACAGCTCCCCGGTACCGGTGCTCAGCGTTCATCCTGCCGAAGTTGATCCCGACAAGATTACGGTTACCTTCTGATCCTTATTTTTTCCCAAAAACTTCCTGTAGCAATTCGGTTGTTCTGGCCTCCGGATTGTTTCTGATCGACGCTTCCTGTTCTGCAATCAGATGGAATAAACCATCAAGTGCCATTGAGGTTACATAGGCTTCCAGATCAGGGTTAACTTTTTTCACAAAGGGGATTTTGTTGTAGTAAGTTGCCAGGTCGGTCCAGTAACGTGCTACGGATGCCTCCTCAATCGATTTTCTCACAATGGGGGTGTAGGCTTCCCGAAGTTCACTTTCGGCTTTTTGTCTCAGGTAATGCGTTGCGGCGCTGTCGGAGCCGGTAATTATCGATCGCCCATCGGTTACGGTCATTTTTGTGATGGTATTTTTGAAAATCGGGTAGGAGGCCTTTGCGGCATTTTCTGCTGCCTCATTCATTGACCGGATAAATTCATCAGCCTGATGATTCATTCCTGCTGAACGGACCTTTTTTTCCATTTCTTTCGCTTCCGGCGGGAAGGGGATTTTAATTTCCGGATTCAGATAATAGCCCCCTGGTCGCGATGCTGTATCGGATGCAAGACCTGCTCCCTTTACAAGAGCCTCTTTCAGTCCTGAAATGATTTTGTCGTTTTCCGATCCCGTCGAGCCGATGGTATTTTTGATGCTGTTGAAAAGCGGAACGGATGATTGCTGAGCCTGTGCTGCAGTGAGCAACAGGCTGGCCATTGAAAATACTATAACTGCAGTCCTCATAAATTTTTTTTAACGGTTTAACAAACCCGATGCCAAAGCTACTGCACATTTATTAACGACATTTGCCGCATGAATTGTGAAATCATTACAATAGGAGATGAACTGCTCATAGGGCAGGTAATTGATACAAACTCATCGTGGATGGCTGCCCGGTTAAATGAAATTGGTGTCAGAGTTGTCCAGAAAACAACGGTCAGCGACGATCCTGCGCATATTACAGAGGCTATCCGCCGGGCAGAGACCAGGGCAGCCGTTATTCTTATGACAGGCGGTTTAGGACCTACAAAGGATGATCTTACAAAGGATACACTTTGCCGCTATTTCAATACGGAGCTGGTGATGAATTCCAAGGTGGAAGCTGACCTGGTGTCCTATTTTTCGGCAAGAGGACGCGAACTTACCGAAACCAACAGGAAGCAGGCAGAGTTGCCTGCGGCCTGTAAACCGCTTTACAACAAGTTGGGGACAGCTCCCGGGATGCTGTTTGAAAAAGATAACCGGGTGTATATATCGCTTCCCGGTGTCCCTTATGAGATGAAGGATATTATGACCGAACAGGTAATTCCGCTGCTCAAAATCAAAGCCGGTGATATCGCCATATTTCATTATACCATGATGACCATAGGTGTGGGTGAATCATTTCTGGCCGACCTGATTTCGGATGTCGAGTCGGGATTGCCACCTTATATAAAACTTGCCTACCTGCCTTCACCCGGAATGGTCCGTTTGAGGTTGAGTTGTTACGGTTCCAATGAGGAGAAGAAACTTCAAGTATTAGATGAAGTTAATAAAATTAAAGTATTAATATCCAAATATATATATGGTTATAATGATGAAACCATTGAGATGGTTGTCGGGAACCTGCTGCGCGAAAAGGGAAACACTGTTTCGTTTGCCGAAAGCTGTACCGGCGGGTACCTGTCCCATCTGGTTACATCTATCCCCGGGAGTTCCGATTACTACATTGGTTCGAGTATCTCCTATGCAAACGAGGTAAAATCTAAATTTTTGGGTGTTGATCCGGAGGTAATCCATGAAAAAGGAGCCGTCAGTGAGGAGGTGGCACTGGCCATGGCAAAGGGGGTGCGTTCAAAACTCGGCTCCACATGGGCAGTTTCAACCACCGGGGTTGCCGGGCCGGGCGGCGGAACACCTGAAAAGCCAGTGGGTACTATTTGGATCGGGCTCGATGGTCCGTCAGGGTCATTTGCCAAAAAATTCAACTTTGCCGGCGACCGGTTACGTAATATTCAGCTTACCGGGGCTTTCGCCCTCAATATGTTACGAAAAGAACTCATTGGTGAACGCGACAATTGAAATGGATTCGTTTTTTTGAATACTTAAATAAGTTTTATTACCTTTGCGGTCCTCTATATAAAATCAGGCCATGTCACAAATCTGCGACCTTACCGGAAAAAAGTCTATTGTAGGAAACAATGTTTCCTTTTCGAATAAAAAAAGCAAACGCCGCTTTAATCCTAATTTGCAACTGAAAAAGTTTTTCATTCCTGAAACAGGGGAGTGGATTTCCTTAAAAGTTTCGGCAAGTGCTATCCGTACCATTAACAAAAAAGGAATCACTGCCTGCATCAACCAGGTGCTGAAGACAGGTAAACTCTGATTTCAGATCACGTTCTCCCATGAGGACCCGCATTATTGCAGCCCTGATTAAAAGGCCAATAATACGGGTCTTTTTAGTTGTATGGCTTTTTCAGGTAACTGCTGCCCTTTCCCAGACTTCACCTTACGATGCCGATCATCTTTCTGCAGCCTTTCATGCCTCAAAGCGTGAAGCGCTCAGGAATGCAATGCCTCCGGGCACCTGTGCATTACTCTTCAGCAATCCGATCCGTAACCGGACGAATGACGTGGACTACCAGTATGTACAGGATCCTGATTTTTATTACCTGACAGGATTGACTGAACCGGCCAGTGCACTTTTTCTCTTTAGTGAACCCGTCAGCTGGGATGGAATAATGGTAAACGAACTGTTGTTTATCCGCGACCACGATGCACTCGAAGAGATGATTGAAGGCAAAAGGGCCGGAAAAGCGTATGTCCGTGACTCGTTAGGATTGCTGAACATCGCCTTTAACCACGAGCTGGACCGGTATTTTCCCGATCTCTCGCGGATGCAGCAGGTGTGGGTAAAGTGGCCTGCCGACATCGACCCTCAAAGCAGTCAGAAAAACAGTCTTAACTGGATGGTCTCATATGCCCGGAAACAATTCGATGCAGCAGGGATTACACCTAAAAGCGCTCAGCTACTGAAGGCACTTGCCGCCCTAAGGCAAATCAAATCGCAGGAGGAACTGGTGCTGATGAAAAAGTCAATCGGAATTTCAGTTGAGGCACTTACAAAAACCATTAGTTCCATAGAACCGGGAAAAACGGAATATCAGGCACAGGCCGTAGCGGAATTTTACTTCAAATACCTGGGAGCCGAATACCCCGGTTACGGATCAATTGCAGGTAGTGGCCCAAACAGCTGTGTCCTGCATTATACTGCCAACCGAAAAACGCTTCGTTCAGGTGACCTCCTGGTTATGGATATGGGGGCCGAATATCATGGTTATACCGCGGATATTACCCGAACGGTACCTGTGAACGGTCGTTTTACACCTGAACAGAAAATCATCTATGAACTTGTACTCGCCGCTCAACAGGCGGCAATCAAACTGGTGGTTGCAGGCAAGGGGTTTAATGATCCGCACTATGAGGCATACAAGATTATCAGCACGGGTTTGGTGCGGTTGGGAATCATCAAAAGCACCGATGAGGCCAAAGCATATTTTCCTCATGGAACCTCACATTATCTTGGACTCGAAGTTCATGATGCGGGTAACTACGGTCCTTTGCAACCGGGTATGATTATTACAGTAGAGCCCGGTATTTATATTCCCGAAGGCTCACCATGTGACCCGAAATGGTGGAATTGCGGGGTAAGAATCGAGGATGATGTTTTAGTGACTGATAATGAGCCTGTTGTGTTGTCGGCTGGACTTCTGGTTACGGTGGAAGCCATTGAAGAACTGATGAGCAAACCCGCCTTGCCAGAGGAAGTTAAATAATCTGTGACCTTTTGTATTTTCACTTTTTCATACTATCTTTGCAGGCTCTAAAATTAATAGGTTGAGAAATGGCTAAGAAAGGTAACAGGGTACAGGTAATCATGGAGTGCACCGAGCATAAGCAAAGCGGTTTGCCCGGGACTTCGCGTTATATCACTACCAAGAACAAAAAGAACACTTCCGAGAGGCTTGAACTGAAAAAGTACAATCCTATCATGAAGAAAATGACAGTTCACAAAGAAATCAAGTAAACGTTTAATATTCCTTAAATAACATGGCAAAGAAGGTAGTTGCAACGCTGAAATCCGGAAAAGGCAAAGAGTTTTCCAGAGTTATAAAAATGGTGAAATCTCCGGTTACCGGCGCTTATTCTTTCCGGGAAGAAGTAGTACATAACGATCATATCAAGGATTTTCTCAAAGAGAAATAATCCCTGCTTGACAGATATGGAGCTTCTTTCTGATGGAAGGAAGCTCTTTTTATTTTTAATAATAACCGGATAAGCATGGGCTTTTTTGATTTTTTTTCAAAAGGGAAAAAAGAAGACATTGACAGTGGGTTGGCTAAGACCCGTGAAGGGGTATTTTCCAAAATTACCCGTGCTGTAGTAGGTAAGTCGTCGATAGACGATTCGGTTTTGGACGGCATTGAAGAGGCCTTGATTGCCTCTGATGTTGGTGTACCCACCACACTGAAGATTATAGACAGGCTGCAACAACGGGTAGCCCGCGATAAATTTATTAATACCGGCGAACTGAACCGGTTAATGCGTGAAGAAGTCACAGCCCTGCTGGCAGAAAACGAAAACGGAGCTTCAGGCACAACGCCTCACAAGCCATATGTTATCCTGGTAGTTGGAGTAAACGGTGTGGGTAAAACCACAACCATCGGAAAACTTGCATGGCAACTGAGCAACCAGGGCAAAAAGGTGCTTCTGGGTGCTGCCGACACGTTCAGGGCTGCTGCCGTAGATCAGCTTATTATCTGGTCGAAGCGCGCCAATGTGCCGGTAATATCGCAGGGCATGGGCGCTGATCCTGCTTCTGTGGCCTTCGATACCATTCAGGCGGCTGTGGCACAAAACGCCGATGTTTGCATCATTGACACAGCAGGGCGTCTCCACAATAAAGTGAACCTGATGAATGAACTTTCCAAAATAAAACGGGTTATGCAGAAGGTTATTCCTGATGCCCCGCATGAGGTGCTTTTGGTTTTGGATGCTTCTACAGGACAAAACGCCTTTGAACAGGCCCGCCAGTTTACGGCCGCAACAGAAGTTACGGCTCTTGCACTGACCAAGCTGGATGGTACTGCCCGGGGCGGTGTAGTTATCGGAATTTCTGATCAGTTCCGGGTACCCGTCAGGTATATTGGCATTGGTGAGAAAATGGAAGACCTGCGCCTTTTTGATAAAAATGCTTTTGTCGCCTCTATTTTCAGCGACAATTAAACCCATACCTGTTTTATCCCCTTGAAAACGAAGTCTGCATCTAAAAACCGTATCAATGTTGTGACATTGGGCTGCTCAAAAAATGTGGTTGACTCGGAAGTACTTATGGGTCAGCTGAAGGCAAACAATATGGAAGTTGACCATGAAGCCGATGCCAGAGAAAATGACATTGTGATTGTAAATACCTGCGGATTTATTGACAATGCAAAACAGGAGTCCATCGACACCATTTTGCATTATGCCCGGCTGAAAGAGCAGGGTAAGATTGAAAAGCTTATCGTTACAGGTTGTTTGTCGGAACGCTACAAACCTGATCTCGAAAAAGAGATCTCCAATGTTGACCACTATTTTGGAACAAGAGACCTGCCACTGCTTTTAAAGACGCTGGGCGCCGATTACAAGCATGAACTGGTAGGCGAGAGGCTGCTGACTACTCCCCGGCATTTTGCCTATATGAAGATATCGGAAGGCTGCGACAGACCCTGTTCATTTTGTGCCATACCGCTGATGCGGGGCAGGCACATTTCACGAACCATGGAATCGCTGGTTGCCGAAGCGAAACAACTTGCTGCAAAGGGAACCCGCGAACTTATTTTGATTGCTCAGGATTCAACGTATTACGGACTCGACATTTATGGTGAACGGCGACTCGCCAAACTGCTGGAGGTGCTGTCGGAGGTGGAGGGGATCCAATGGGTACGGCTCCATTACGCATTTCCTTCGGGTTTCCCTATGGAAGTACTCGACGTTATGAGGGAAAAAACAACAATTTGTAAATACATCGATATCCCTTTGCAGCACGCGAGTAACAATATGCTTAAATCGATGCGCAGAGGTACCACACTTGAAAAAACCAAAGAACTTATTGGAGCTATCCGTGAAAGGGTGCCCGGCATTGCCATCAGAACTACTATGATTTCGGGATATCCCGGAGAAACAGAAGCTGACCACCAGTGTCTGCTTCAGTTTATCGAAGAAATGAAATTCGACAGGTTAGGGGTGTTTGCTTATTCACATGAGGAGAATACCCATGCTTTTGACCTGGAAGATGATGTTCCCGAAGATGAAAAACAGCGCAGGGTAGCGGAGGTAATGGCAGTTCAGCAACAAATTGCTGTACAGTCAAATGCCGCCCTGGTGGGAAAAACGCTAAAGGTGCTCATCGACCGTAAGGATGGGGAATATTATGTAGGTAGGACAGAATACGACTCCCCGGAGGTGGATAACGAGGTGCTGGTGGAAGTTCAAAATAATTACCTCCGGATTGGAGATTTTGCCAATATAAGGGTAACTTCGGCAGAAGAATTTGACTTATATGGAGTTATTGTCTGAGAATTCAGACTGTTATGAAAAACATATTTTCTGTTTTTTCTGAATTATATCCGTTGCAGGATGAACCAAAACTGCAGCTGAAACACAACAGCCTTATTGGAGTATTTGTTGCGTTGTTCCTGTTTATTTTTAAACCTTTTGGTATAAGCGGACTTCAGCTTCCGTTCAGTGAATTAATCTTTGTTTTTGCAGGATACGGACTCATCACTTTTTTAGTCGCCTTATTTTGCGACAGGGTTATTAAAGTTGCATTTCCTCAGTTTTTTGATGAACAACTTTGGACGGTCGGGAAACAAATTATATGGGTAACATTTGTGATTATGCTGATTGGCATTGGCAATTTGTTTTATTCCAACCTGCTTGGCTTTTCGGGAATCAGCGGCACCTCGTTTTTGTATTTTCAGTTTTACACGTTTGTGATTGCTGTTTTTCCTGTTATGCTGCTGACCCTTATCAACCGGATGAGGCTGCTTAAGCATAACCTGAAAACCGTAAAGAGTATTAATCATTCGCTGGAAGCCCCCCTTAGCGCACCACCTGAACAGATGATTCTTTCATTCAGTTCTGATAACGGTAAGGATGAATTGCGACTCTCCTGTGACCAGTTTCTGTTTGCCGAATCAGCCGATAATTATACAGATGTTGTGTATGTTGAAAATGGAATCGTGAAAAGAGCTCTGATACGTTCTACATTAAAACGTCTCGAAACATTAAACAGTACTCCATGCATTGTCAGGCCGCACAGGGCCTATCTGGTCAACCTTTCAAAAGTTACAAAAGTTGCAGGCAGTTCCCAGGGCTACAGGCTTTTGTTCGGCGAAACAGAAGATACCATTCCTGTTGCCCGCCGAAATGCCTCCGAAGTAAGGGAGCTGCTTACTGCATTGCACAAGGTTGCGGGTTAAGAAACCGGTAAGAGCTTTAGATAAGTAGTGCTCATTGATCCATTCATTTAGTGCCGGAGGATATTCTTTTTTCGATTTCTGTACATTTGAAACCATGAATAAAACCAGTATTTCCTATGAACGGAGCGGAAGTTTTTCGGGTCTTTTTCTCGACTACCTGTCAGGCAACGAAAAAGTACGTCCTTTCTATAGCTATCTTCCCGTAAGGGAATCCTTTAAAACAGCCGCTGAGGAGAAACATTATCCTCGGCAACAGCGTTCGGTACTGACCACAGCATTGATCAATCAATATCAGCAACAGGCACCCGAATACTTAACAGAAGTGCAGCCAGTGATTGCTGCACTAGGCAATGAAAATACGTTTACGGTTACAACCGGTCATCAGCTGAACCTCTTTACGGGGCCTCTATACAGCATTTACAAAATTGCGACAACCATAAAGCTGGCATCAGAACTTGCAGAGAAGTATCCTCACCGCAAGTTTGTCCCGGTTTTTTGGATGGCCTCAGAAGATCACGATTTTGAGGAAATCAAATCGGTTCAGCTTACCGAAAAAAAATTAGCATGGAATCCCGGTTTCCCGCCCGTTGCGTGTGGTGCAATCCCTACGGACCGTATGCATGCTTTTATTGAAGAGTTACAAAATGCTGCCGGTAATTCGGCCCTTTTCAGGGAAATGGCTTCTTGTTATACGTCCGGTTCCAACCTGGCACAAGCAACCAGAAAGCTCGTGCACCTGCTCTTCGCAGGAAGCAACCTGCTGGTAATCGATGGTAATGATGCTTCACTCAAAAATTTATTTGTTGAAGAAATGCTGGACGATGTCTTTAACCATTCGGCATATACGTTGGTATCTGAGACAGCGGAGCGCTTAGGCAAAAACTATAAGGTGCAGGTTACACCAAGAGAAATTAATTTGTTTTATCTGGAGCCGGATTACAGAGGTCGAATCATAAAGAGTGAGCAGGGACGTTATGAAGTTTCAGGTTCCCAAAAGGTGTTTACTGCCGGTGAACTGGAAACCGAAATTAAAACGCATCCCGGACGATTCAGTCCAAACGTGGTGCTTAGGCCCTTGTATCAGGAAAAAATATTGCCCAATCTGGCATACATCGGAGGTCCGGGCGAAATTGCATACTGGCTCGAGCTGCGATCCACTTTCGAACATTATACGGTACCGTTTCCGGTTCTCATGCCCCGCAATAGTTTTATGATACTGGATGAACAGGTTATCCGGAAAATGAAAAAGGCGGAGGTAAACACCGAAGATCTTTTTCTGGGTCGGGAGGCACTGCTGAAAAAAGTCATAAAGGGTATTGATGCCATTGAGGAAGCTTTTAATAATTTGAAATCAGAAATGGGTGACGCTTTTAAAACGGTTTCACCTGTTGTTGCAGCAGTTGACCCGACACTCAGCGCCTCACTTGAAGCGGAAGAACAGAAAGTCAGAAAAGGGATAGATCATTTTACGGAAAAATTATTCAGGGCGGTGCGGAGGAAAGAAGAGGTAACCGTTTCTCAGGTTGACTGGATATTAAACAGATTGTTTCCCGATGGTGCGTTGCAGGAGAGGAGCCTTAACATTTTAGCAATTGCCGGAGATAAAACATTTATTCCGCAGATTACTGATTGGTGCGATCCCTTTTCTTTCACCTTCGATATTATAACACTTCAACCCTGAGCAGTCGATGAAAGCAGATTTTGTGAATGCCATAAACAACGCTTATTCCAGTAAAGGCTTAACCATTACTTTAGGAGCCCCCATGTTGAATGGTGAGGTGTGTGCCGGTGCTCCCATAAAATTACCCTTGAGTACATTTAACCGGCATGGACTCATTGCAGGTGCAACCGGAACGGGTAAAACCAAAACACTGCAGGGGATGGCGGAAGCATTATCCCGGCAAGGTGTTCCCAGCCTGCTTATGGATATTAAGGGTGATCTCAGCGGTTTGGCAATGGCCGGTACCCCAAATCCTAAAATTGCCGAACGGCAGTCGAAAATCGGAATTGAATGGCAGCCCGAGGGCTTTCCGGTAGAGCTGTACTCCATATCAAATGAACAGGGCACACGGATGAGAGCAACGCTCATCGAGTTTGGGCCCGTGTTATTTTCCCGCATTCTTGAGTTAAATGATATTCAGTCGGGGGTTGTGGCCATGGTATTTAAATACTGTGACGATGCCGGTATGCCATTACTTGATTTGAAAGATTTCCGCAAAACATTGCAATACCTTACCAATGAGGGTAAAGCAGAAGTTGAAGAAAAATACGGAGCCATTTCAAAAACGACTACCTCAACAATAATCAGGAAAATACTTGAAATTGAACAACAGGGAGCCGAAATGTTTTTTGGTGAGCGGTCGTTTGAGGTGAACGATCTACTGAGGTCTGATCCCCGGGGACGCGGTTACATCAATATTGTAAGGCTTACCGACATTCAGGACAGACCCAAGTTGTTTTCTACATTCATGCTTTGTTTGCTCGATGAAATCTATGCTACTTTTCCCGAATCAGGAGATCTTGAGAAGCCCAGGCTGGTTATTTTTATTGATGAGGCACACCTGGTTTTTGAAGAGGCGAGCAAATCTTTGTTGAATCAGATCGAAATGGTTATTAAGCTGATCAGATCAAAAGGGGTGGGAGTGTTTTTTTGCACACAGCAACCCACCGATGTTCCTGCTGACATTTTATCACAGCTTGGCCTCAAGGTTCAGCATGCATTGAGGGCATTTACGGCCAACGACCGTAAAAACATAAAGTCGGTTGCGGAAAACTATCCCCTTTCCGATTTTTACAAGACCGAAGATCTGTTGACTGCTCTGGGGATAGGTGAGGCGCTGGTGACCGGGTTAAATGAAAAAGGAATTCCAACGCCACTTGCACAGGTTATGTTATGCGCTCCACGTTCGAGAATGGATGTGCTTTCCGAAAAGGAAATGGAATCACTCGTTAATGATTCGCCGTTGGCAAAAAAATACAATGAGGAGATTGACAGAGAGAGTGCTTTTGAAATACTCACTCAAAAATTAAAGGGAATAACTCCTGCCTCAGAACTTAAGAATCAAAAACCTGAAAGGGAGCAACATGAAAAAACCATTCTTGAAGAGGTGGCCGGAAGTGCCCTTGGCAGACAAGTTATGCGAAGTTTTACCCAGGAGGTTACGAGAAGCCTTCTTGGTGTGCTGGGAATAGGGTACACCCGCAAGCGGCGTTAGTAATTTAAGTACGGTTTTTTAGCAACAGACAATTGCTGTTTATCTCCCTGGTTATAATTTAAATGTCCTCTTGGGGGTTTTCGCTATTTTTTGTCCGATGTCGTATAGTGCCGGCAGTTACAGTTTTTCGATAAAATAATTGGTCATCATCTGGAACAGCTGTACCCGAACACCTCCGATTCCGTGTGCTTTGTTTGGATAAATAAACTGTTCAAATTGTTTGTGTTCATTTACGAGAGCGGTCACAAATTCCATTGTGTTCTGAACATGTACATTATCGTCGGCACCACCATGTATCAGTAAAAAATTTCCTTTCAGCATTCCGGCAAAATTTACCGGTGAGTTATCCTCATAACCGGAGGTGTTTTCGGAAGGTTTTTGTAAATAGCGTTCTGTATAAATAGTGTCATAAAAACGCCAGTTAGTAACCGGCGCAACAGCAACAGCCGTTTTAAAATAATCAGCTCCTTTGGTGATGAGCAGCGATGTCATATAGCCTCCGAAACTCCACCCCCAGGCACCAATTCTGCTGCCGTCAACATAGGGTTGCTTTGCCAGCCACTTCGCTGTTTCTATCTGATCTATGGTTTCAAAATGGCCCAGTTGCCGGTAGGTGCACTTGGTAAATGCCTCACCACGGCCACCGGTTCCCCTGTTGTCAACCGAAACAATAATATATCCCTTTTGAGCCAGTAACTGAAACCACAAATAGTTTTTCGAGTTAAGGTTATAACCGCTCCAGCAATCGACAACCGTCTGACTCCCGGGACCACCGTACATGAACTGTATTACCGGATACTTTTTTTGCGGATCAAAATCTTTGGGTTTTATCATCCAGCCATTTAACGATATGCCTTCGGTTGTTGTAAAGTTGAAAAAGGAGACATCCGAAAGTTTGAAGTTTTTTAACGCATCTTTAACCTCATTGTTCTCTTCTACCGTGCGAACACTTTTCCCTTTTGCAGTATACAGGATGGTGGTAGGAGGAACCCCGATTGTTGACCGTGTAATGAAACAATAATTAAAGTTTGCGCTGAATGTAGCAGTGGAAATGCCTGAAACCTGACTTAGAATTCTCGTTTTCCCCTGACGGTTGGTGGCATACACCTCTCTGCTCATAGGGTTAACACCGTCAGCCTGATAGTAGAATTCATCGTTACGGGGGTTGTATCCGTAAAAAGCTGTCACATCATATTTCCCATTGGTAATCTGTCTGATCAGTCTGCCATCCATTCCGTAAAGAAAAATCTGTTTGAACCCGCTACCTGAACTGGTCCAGATGAATTCTTTATTCCCTGATAAAAACGTCAGGTCATCAGTAATTTCCAGATAGGATTTATTGTCTTCGGTAAACAAGGTAGAACAGCTGCCTGACGCCGCATCGCAGAGCAGTAATTCCAGGTGATTTTGAAGTCTGTTCATCCTGACAATGCATAATTTGGACGGATCGGTTGTCCATTTTATCCTTGGTATGTACTGATCTGCTTCTTTGTTGGCATCCGCTTTAATCGTCTTGTTTGCGCTCAGGTTATAAATAAATATTGAAACTGTTGAATTCACTTCTCCCGCCTTTGGGTATTTATAGTGTTGTGTTTCGGGATAAAGGTTACCATAGTAAGTGAGTTCGAACTCTTTTACCTGCGATTCGTCGAAGCGATAATAGGCAATGTAAGTTCCGTCGAGAGACCATTGAAAACCCCTGTCGAATGAAAACTCTTCCTCATAAACCCAATCGGTTGCACCGTTAATGATTGCGTTTTGTTTTCCATCTCTTGTTACCATGATCTCTGAATTCTTCGCAATATCTTTGATGTATAAATTATTTTCTCTGACAAATGCGATTAACATACCATCGGGTGAAAATTGGGCATACTGTTGTTTGCCGGATAATGATACCGGTGTAAGACTGTTTTTGGCAATGTCATAAACAAAATAATTTGCTTTGGTAGAATGACGATAAATGGATTCTGTTTCTGTTTCAAGCAACAGTTGTTTTTCGTTTGAGCTGAAGGCGTATCCTGAAGGAGTTATTTGAGTTCCGTTATACAGGGCTTTTGATGCATTAAACAGGGTGTCAACGGCTGCTCCGGTTTTGTATGCATACCGGATAATGCAAACTGCAGCATGTTCTGAATTAAGCAGGGTATAGTAATTTCCGTTTTGCATGGAGTAGTGCTCGGGAAGTGACCGGGCCGTGAACCTGGTTCCGGAGAAAATATCATCTACTTTAAGTTCCTGATTTTGAGCATGGGTAACTGTAGGTACAAGAAGGGTAAAAAGAAGTGCGATTAATACATTGCGATTGTTCATTGTATGATATTTAATTTTCAAAAATAGGAAGAACATTAGAATTACTACCTTCGTTTTTAAGATATGGAAACGCTCAGCCGTAATTTAACAGTTGAAAAAACAGCTCGTTACTGGGTGTCAGGCAATGATAACCATAAAGCCGACAGGGTAGTTATTTTACTACATGGGTATGGGATGTCTGCGAAAAATTGTTTATCACTTTTTCAGGGATTGGCAGCTCCGGGAACCCTGTTGGTGGCGCCGGAGGGTTTGTCGCGCTTTTACAGCAAAGGTTTCTTTGGTGATGTAGTTGCATCCTGGATGACCAGGGAAGAAAGGACTCAGGAAATAGCTGATCAGATGGGTTATCTCGACAGGCTGGTGGATGTAATTACCGGCGAACTGGCTCCCGGTTACCGTGAGATTATTGTAATTGGCTATTCCCAGGGGGTTGCCACCGGATCGAGGTGGATTAAGTTCAGAAATGGAAGTGGCATAAATAAATTTGTGGCATGGGCGGGCGAAATAGCTCCGGATGTGCTGGAGCAGGGGTGGCCGGTGAATGTACCGGTTTTGCAGGTCTTCAGTGTCACCGATAATTTTATATCGGCCGAAACGTTTCAAAAGCAGGCTGCACGACTCGAAGCAGGATCGGTTTCTGTGAAAAGACATGCTTACGAGGGTATACACGAAGTTTTACCCCAAACAGTCCTTGAAGTTGCTGATATTTTAATATCTTAGTAGTAATCATTTCTCAAACCTGCTGGCGGCGAAGTCTATTGAACACTATCATGATGAACATAAAACCAAAATCTGTTGCCGGAGCGGCATTTTTGTCTTATCTGTTGCTTTCCATGTTTTCCTACTATGGCTGTTCGCATTCTGAAGGCACGCCGGGAGAAGGGCATATTATCTACCAGGTTTCACTGGAGGGTGATGATGTGGATCCCATGATGAAAACAATGATGCCATCGGAAATCACAACTTATTACAAAGGCAATCAAACTGCCACAATAATATCAATGGGGATGGGTATGATGGAGACCCGTATGATAAGTGATGCTGCCGCTAGAACCTATTCAACCCTCATAAGTGCAATGGGTAAAAAAGTTGCAATGGTTATGAATGGCCAGCAGGTTGACCAGAGTTTTTCGGGACGTGCCCCCTTGAATGTGCGTTATACCGATGAGGTAAAAGAGATTGCCGGAGTCAAATGCAGGCAGGCAATGATTACTGACAGTACCGACAACAGCTATCCTGTTTACTATACTGATGAACTTGGCAAATCGGCTTTTAACTGGAGTACTCCCTATAAAGAAATTGAAGGTATGCTGATGGAATACAGTATTCGGTTCGATAATATTGTTATGAAACTTACCGCCAAAGAAATTGTACATGAACCTGCTGATTCGGCCGTATTCACTGTTCCCAACGACTACGAAAAGATTACCGATCCCGATCAGATGGAACTGCTTTTCTGAAAATTATTTACTGACAATTACAAATTCGGTTCTGCGGTTTTTTGCCCTTCCCTCAACAGTATCATTGCCGGCTACAGGAACGTCCTGACCAAAGCCTTTGTACGAAAGGCGAGAAGGGGATATACCGAGTGTAACCAGGTGATCAAATACAGCCTTTGCCCTGTTGTTACTCAGTAGTTTGTTCGCCGCCGGATCGCCCTGATTGTCGGTATGTCCGTGAATCGCAACTGAAACTTTCGGATTGTCTTTTAAAAAGGATGCAAAATCGGCAATTACCTGTTTGGATTCGGGCGCCAGTTCGGATGAGTTGGTATCAAATAAAATATCATTGAGTTTGTATGCTGCACCCACTTCCATTTCTTTAAAATCCATATCATTGGTAACTACGCCCGACAACGTGGTGTCGCTGGTTGAAAAATATTCCGAATTGTATGCAAACCCTTCTTTTCTCACAGTCATGATATAATCGGAGTTGAACAATACCACAGAAGCATATTTACCTGTTGTTGAGTCATAGTCAACATCAATTACCTCCTGTGTGGCGATGTTTCTCAATTCAATTTTGGCTGCGAGCGGTATTTCTTCTCCTTTTTCACCATTCAATTGTCCTTTTACAAAGAGTACTTTCTCAGGTTTTTTATCACTTGGCATTTCGAAAGAGTAGATATCGTAGCCTCCTGATCCTGATAATTGATTACTGGCGTAGTATCCGTATTCACCATCGGTGCTCACAAAAAAACCAACTTCATCGGCATCGGTATTAATAGGGTATCCCAGATTTACAGGCTTACTCCACTGTCCTCCGGGAGTTCGTTTGCACATAAAAATATCAAGGCCGCCCATTCCCGGTAAACTGTCCGATGAGAAATATAAAGTTGTGTTATCGGGGTGGATGAAAGGTGTTTTTTCGTTTCCGTAGGTGTTAATTGATAAAGGTACTGCAGGGCTCCATCCGGTTGGGGTAAGTGTTGTTTTGAATATGTCACAAGTGCCGTAAACGGAGTCGCGGTACGATGCAAAATAGAGGGTTTTGCCGTCAGGGGAGAGAGAGGGTTGTGAATCCCATTGCTTGGGGTCGTTAACATTGGGGCCCAGGTTTTTGGGAATGGACCATTGTCCCTTTACCAGTTCTGAAGAATACAAGTCGAAGTTACCCTTGTTGTTGATGGTAAGAATAAGTAACCGGTTATCCTTGCTGATGGTTGATGCACCCTCATTATTACTTGAATTCTGATTAAACGGCAGCGGCATGGGATCGCCGCTTTCAAATGTTCCGTCGGGTTTCCGTTTACTCATCATAAATTTTTCCACGCTCATTGGTGTCAGGGCACCTTTACTGTGTTCGTCATACCTGCGGGTAAAAAAGAAGAGGTCATTATCCGGTGAAATAACAGGCAGGTATTCGGGATCGGCGGTGGAAATTCCTGTTACTGGTTTCGGATCAAAGGGAACAGGATGTGCAATCAGGTCAGCTCTGAAAAGCAGCAGCTCGGCTTCTGTGTTCTTTTTTTCGTTATCCGTTCCAAATTCAAGAAATCCCTTCAGGTATGTAGAAGCTTCTGAATATTTTTTGGTTTCAAAGAGATAAGTTCCCATCCTGTAATACGCCTCGGAGCTGGCATCAGGACAAACTTCAATAAGTTTCTGATACCCTCTTTTCATTGCCGGATAATCTTTTTTCAGGTAAGCTATATTACCCAATTCAAGCCAGGCCTCTGCATAAGACGAATCTTCTTTGAGGGACAACTCAAGAATTTTCTTTACTTCCTTGTAATCTTTCTTATCCTTGCGTGCTTTCCTGGCTTCGTCAAGGTATTTAACAGCTTTTTTGGAAGCAGCCGGCGGGCACAATTTCAGATTTTGTCCGGCTACCCAAGTGTTGATAAACAGCAAAAGGAAACCGAAAAGAAATAAACTTCTCCGTATAATCCATCTCATCATTTTGGTTTTCCAAAGAGGTTTTTCAGCTTGTCTTCCGCTTCTTTTTTAATTTTTTCTTCCAGCTCTTTCTTTTGCTTTTCAACTTCCTGTTTGGCTTTCTCTTCAGCCTCTTTTTTGAGTCTGTCGGCTTCCGCCTTTGCCTTATCTTCGGCTTCTTTTTTAAGTCGTTCCGCTTCAGCGCGTGCCTGATCTTCCAGTTCCTTTTTCTTTTGCTCAAACTCTTTAATGGCTTGCTGTTTTAAATCGTCGGTAACCGATGCTGCAGTGCTCGATAAATTGGTGCCTACAGTTGGTTGATTTACGGTACCGCCAATTTTAACGGCAACAGGAACCTCCTTTCCAACACTTAAATTGGCACCGGCTTTATTTGCCTGAGCCAGTAAATTATTCATTACACCGGTGGCAGCACCACCCATCATAGCGGTCGGAATTTTTAAATCCATGGTGTAATCAATCGTTTGATCGAAACCGCTGGAGCCCTGCGTAGTGGTTTTTATTCCGGCAATATTCATATCAAATGGCGCAACACTCACTCTTCCATTTTCGAAAGTATACGACAAATTGAGGTTACTGACATCCATCTTTTTAAACTGATCCATTTTTAATGCATCAGCAACTTTTAAAAGCGGAGGAAAATTTTCAAGATATACATTGCTCGTTGTTAATTTGCCCCCTCCGGTTAATGACTGCAGATTTGCATTCATATTTTTATCAAGTGTTCCGCGTACTTTTAAGTCGGATGAAAACTTACCGTTGCAGCGCTGGGCCACAGGTGCCATTTTTTGTACCGCAACAAAGGTGTCGTATGTTTTCCTGATATCCAGTTGCTTCAATCCCAGATCAAAAAAGAATCCCGGGCTGTTCAGATTTCTGGTGTCATATAAACCATTCATGGATATAGTTCCTTCAAGCATACCAAACGAAAGTCCGTTGATTCCCAGTGACCGGTCTCTTACTGAAATATTTCCCTTGAGATTTTCAAGCACCATGTTGTCATAATAAACCTTGCCGGCGCTAATGGTTGTGGTAAAATCAATATTGCCCGGAACTTCAACAACACTCATGGCAGCGGTATCTGCGGAAGCGGAATCGGTTGAGTTGCCCGACAACTGATTTATATCAATCACATTTGATTTAATATCCAGTGTGCCGGATAACAGCTGGTTCTCTTTAAACGTATAGGCAATCAGGTTATCGACCCATCCGGTAGCCCTGATGTCGGTTTTGCCATACTGCATATCAAATGAGTTCAGTGTTACATTTTTCGGGTTAAAGATGAGCTCACATGCTCCAACTTTAATGCCATCGGGAAAATCGGTTCCGGAATACTCGATGTCCTTTAAGGTAAGTGTTCCTGCAGCATTAAACTGCTCGTATTTTTTTGATTCAATGGCCGACATTCTGCCTTTGGCTGTAACATCAGCCTGCAATAATCCTTTAAGAACGGTGCCTTGTTCAAGCGGAACGAAATGAGAAATACTGCTCAGGTCAATTTTTCCCTCGAGACGTGCATCGATATCGGCATCTGAAACGGGGGTTTTTACCACCAGTCTGGCATCAAAGGGATCTCCTGCCATTTCAACATGCATGCGGGAAAGATCAATGATGGTATGATCAGGTACGCCATCAGGGTTGGATACATTAAGAGATACCTGTACATTGTTAAGTGCGGTTGGTAAATCAGGGTACTGAAACATGCCGTCGGCAATCAACAAATTCAGCGTGAATCCGGGCATTGAATGTTCATTATAGATTCCTTTGATTGTTCCGTCCATGGCCAGGCGGCCTTTTGATTTTACATTATTGAATCCGTCGCGGTAAACCCCCGGTATCATAGACATAAAGTTTTTGAAATCGTTCACCTGGACGTTCCATTTCAAATCCATGGTAATATCATCCGAAGGCATTTCAACAAATCCGTCCACACCAAATTGCAGTTCGTTCAGTTTGATGCTGTTCTTTTTAAAGGTATATTTTGAGTGAGCCATGTCCATACTCAAATCAGCTTCAATAGCTGTATGCGCCTTGTAGATATAGGGTATTCCTCCATAAGTGAGGTTGGTGGCACCTACTGTTGTATGTGTGCTGAGGGTAAACAGATCGCTCGTAAAATCGCCTTTACCCGAATGGTTCAAGTCAATCAATTCGGTGCTGAAACCAAGAGAACGGTCATTGTAATAAACATAGCCGTCTGTTATTCCATAGCGATCAAGTCCCGCTTTGAATTTAGAGGGTTTACCATCGGTTGACGTAGAATCGGTTGAGGGTTTCGTGATATCCCAGTTCGCCTGTCCGTTTTCAAGCACCAGCAATCTGATCCGGGGCCGTTTTAGTTCTACCCCTTTTATACGAATTGTTTCACCATTGATCACCGACATTATATCCAGTGTAACTGACGCAAGATCCATTGCTGCCAGTGTATCTCCTTCAAAGGGAGCCTGGTTTACAACACTCAGGTTACCCAGTTTAATGGTAAGATCGGGGAAGCTGCTGAAAATGGTGATATCAAAATCATTAAAATCAACCGAAGCCCTGATGTTGTTATTGATTTCATCCTTTACAGCACTCAGGATTTTATCTTTAAAGACAAAGGGAATGGCAACAATGACACCAATAAGTACAATAATTACAATTAATGAGATCCTGATGATCTTTTTCATGGATAAAGTGGTTTTTATAGTTGAGCAGAACGCTGACGAAGGAGGTGGTCGGCAATTACCAGGGCAGTCATGCCAACAACAATGGGTACGGCTCTGGGAACAACGCAGGGGTCGTGTCTTCCTTTGTTTTTAAGAACGGTTTGTTCACCCGCAGCATTTACCGTAACCTGGTCTTTCATAATGGTTGCAACCGGTTTAAAAGCGGTTCTGAAGAGAATGGGTTGACCATTGCTGATTCCCCCTTGTATTCCTCCTGAACGGTTTGTTGCAGTAGTTATTCCTGTATCGTTTTTGATAAATGCATCGTTATGTTCTGAACCTTTCATACGCGAAGCGGCGAATCCCATACCGTATTCAAAGCCTTTCGTTGCATTTATGCTCATCATGGCTTTTGCCAGATCAGCATGCAATTTGTCAAATACGGGTTCCCCAAGTCCAACCGGAAGCCCGTTCACCACGCAGGATATCACACCTCCGAGACTATCGCCGCTTTGTGCGGTTTCACGGATCAGAGCTTCCATTTTAGCCGCGGTTTCCGGATGAGGACATCTTACACTGTTTCCAAAGATGGCAGCATCGTTTATTTCAACGTTATCAGGAGCGGTAATAGTACCTACCGATGAAACCCATCCGTGAATCGAAATATTGTGCAGCTGTAATAATTGCATGGCAATTGCCCCGCCCGCCACCCGGCAGGCTGTTTCGCGGGCCGAAGAACGCCCGCCACCACGGTGATCACGGATTCCATATTTTTCGGTGAAAGTGAAATCGGCATGTGAGGGTCTGAAAGTGCTTTTAAGGTAGTCGTAGTCGGCAGATGCCTGATCTTTGTTCCTTATCAGAAAACCGATGGGGGTACCTGTTGTCTTATTTTCAAAAATTCCGGATAGCAGTTCAACAATATCAGCTTCTTTTCTCGGACTGGTAACATCCGACTGGCCGGGTTTGCGACGATCCATCCACAAGGCAATCAGTTGTTCGTCAATTTCAATGCCTGCAGGACATCCTTCAATAATACCACCAATTGCAACCCCGTGGGATTCGCCAAAGGTGGTGAGCCTGAACAATGTACCAAATGTGCTTCCGGCCATGGTTTAAAATCGCTTTTTGTAAGTGTAAATTTCTGAAAAATCAAGCCTCTCCCGAGCGATTGCCGCAACGCGTTATAAACAATCAGCGGGCAGTATCCTTTTTAGGAATAGGACTATCTATTATTTGAAAAGTCTAACCCTTTCAGTCTTCAGCAGGGTCAGATAAGCGGTTTTGCAGGTCAACAAGGTTGTTGAACCATTCATCGTAATTAACATTGCCTTCCCACATTTCCCTTAGCTCCGAGTCAGATACAATCCTGTCTATTACATCTGCCGCTTTGTCTTTTAATCCGATTACAAGATCAAACGATTCGCTTCCGGGCGGAAGTTCCTCCCGCAGCCAGTCTCTGCCATCCTCCGGAAAATCATATGCGGGATTGCCACTCAATCCGGCAATAAATTCGGCAGCCACCAGCGCTTCCTCACAATCGGTAAGGCTTGCCGGTTCATCCTCATCCAAAACCCTGTCCAAAGCCACTTCCAGCAGTCCGTAGCCTGTTGTGAAGAGATCTGAAATAAAGGCTCCCGCTGAATCGCTTTCAAAATTAGAAATGCCTACCATGCTTAAAAACTGTTGGGTTGTAACTGATATAAGTAAGTGGTTTGTTCATTGTTTGGAAACGGTGTCACACAATTGAGCGGGAGACGGGACTCGAACCCGCTGCCTAAAGCTTGGGAAGCTTTCGCTCTGCCAGATGAGCTACTCCCGCAGTGAGTGATTGCAAATATCTGTACTTTTTTGTTCAATCCGGAGTTGCCCGGGCGCTGTCGAAATAGGCCTTTTTTAGAGTTGGTTGTTGAAAAAAAAGAAGTTTTTAACAACACATCCCCACGTTTTTATTGATATAATATATTGAAAAACAGTTTTATAAATCAATAAATGTGATTTTAATCATATTTATTTAGAATCAATCTAAATAAGGTATTTTTGTCCCCATTATTTACATCAAGAAAGGATTCAGAAAATGAACAAAACATTAACAGCTCTTCTGGTTTTAGTGCTGGCAACAGCAAGCCTGCATGCACAGGATCGTCTTTTTACCTATACCTACCAGTCGGGAGTACTAAACAAGGGGCAACGGGAGATAGAAGTTTGGAATACCTTACGGTCATCAAGGGATAATTTTTACAGGGCGCTTGATTCACGCATCGAATTTGAAACAGGCTTATCAAAGAACCTGCAGACAGCCTTTTATCTGAACATAAAAAACGCCGCTGAAGAAAAGGTTGTTACCTCAGAAGGCGGAACGGAACAGTCGGTTATAGAAACGTCAAGTGACTGGAGTTTCAGTAACGAATGGAAATATAAACTATCGGATGCGGCTGCCAATGCAATCGGATCGGCGTTGTATGGAGAAATTACAGTAGCGCCATCTGAATTTGAACTCGAATTTAAATTTATACTTGATAAACAGATTGGTAATACCACCCAGGCGCTTAATATTTCTTCTGAAATGGAGTGGGAAGCGGAAGTTGAAAATGAGACAGACGGACAAACCATGAATTCGGAAGTTGAGCAGGAATTTGAGTCCAAATTAAATCTGGATTACGGGTTCAGCTACCATATAAACACCAACTGGAATGTTGGATTTGAATTAAACAATCTGAATCATTTTGATGAGGGTGAACTGGAATACAGTGTGCTCTATGCAGGCCCCGGCATTTCGTATCTTTCTGATGGTTTTTGGATTAATTTCACACTTATGCCTCAGGTTGCAGGCCTCAAAAATCCTGAAAACTATGGCTCCGGCAGGTACCTTGCAGGTCAGGAAAAAGTGCACGCGCGACTGGTCTTTTCCATAACTTTGTAAAATGACAATCAAAAAGACTTTATTCGCATTTATCCTGATCGGCCTGACCGGATGTGCGACATCGCTTTATGTACCCACTCAGGAAATGGCTTCTAACGATGCTACTTTAGAACAGTTAACGGAAGGCCGGGCACTTTACGCTTCAAAATGCGGAAATTGCCACAAATTGCACCGTCCTGCTGAATACGATGCGGAAAGATGGACCCGGAATCTGAATAAGATGCAGAAGCGTGCTAAAATTACAGAAGAAGAAAAGGGGCTCATTTATCAGTACCTGATTCATCACCCCGAAAAAAAATCGTAATCCTGTTCCGGCCTGTCCAATCTGATTGACCGGTTTAAGGACAGGATACCTTTGCGTGGCTGACGTTGCGCCTGCTTATTAACGACTATTGATTTGAAAGGGGTTGTACATTTTCGAATAACACCGGTTGACGCATAAGCAATTGACCTCTTCCTCAAGATCGTTTTTTTAAGTAAATTTCGTCCCTCAAGCAAAAAATATATATGCAAAAAGAGCACTCCGGGACGATTACCCGGTTGTACCAGGTTGTTGCCCTGCTGGTGTTGAGCTGTGTGATCTTACATTATGGCAGGTCGCTGTTTATTCCTTTGAGTTATGCCATTTTTATCAGTTTTTTATTGCAGCCCGTTGCAGTGTGGTTCGAAAAAAAAGGGTGGGGCAGAGATGCCTCAATAGTGGCCGCTATGTTATTGTTTTTAATAGTTGCAGGACTGATAGTATCGTTTATTGTTTCCCGCATCGCACTTTTTATACATGACTGGCCGGTAATCAAGATGAGCTTAATTGAAATGGGTAATTCATTAGAGCAAATGCTTATTACCAAAACCGAAATCAATCCTCAGCTGATTCATAGTTGGATGATCGCTCTCAGGTCAGGGTTGTCCATTAACCCCTCGCCCGGAATGAGTGCTACTGCCATCAATCTTGGGTTAGGGCTTATAATGATATTTCTGATACCGGTTTATGTTTACCTCATTCTGCATTACCGGCAATTGCTTGTTGAATCACTTACGTTGTTGTTTCCTGCCGGTCAGCGTAAACAGGTTTATGATGTGATCAGGCTATCGGTAAGTACTTATTACGGATTTATCAAAGGGATGATTCTGGTCTATTTAATTGTCGGGATATTGAATACATGCGGCCTTTTAATTTTAGGCATTCCACATCCGATTGTATTTGGTTTTCTGACAGCTGTAATGACAATAATTCCCTATGTAGGTATTGTGATTGCGGGAGCTATGCCTGTTGTTTATGCCTGGATTGCTTTTCAATCAATCTGGTATCCGTTAGGCGTTATTGCAGTTTTTACCTTTGTTCAATACCTGGAAGCAAATATTATTTTCCCCTGGGCCGTCGGGCGAAGGTTGCAACTCAATACCCTTGTCACTCTTATTGTTATAATTGCAGGAGGAATTGTGTGGGGTGCATCCGGAATGATTCTGTTTATCCCGCTGGCTGCTATATTAAAACTGGTTGCCGACAGATTACCCGGATGGGAGGGGCTTGCAAAAGTACTTGGAAACTAAGACTTTTTGGGGCCTTCACAGATAGTTCCACATCAATTCTGTAACTGTTACCACGCTCAGGAACACTGTTTAAAATTTTGAGTGTGTGACCTGTAAAACATCACCATCCCAAAACCAAAACCATCCCCAAAAGCAATAACAATACTCCAACGGAAGTCATTCCATACATCACTGTATTAAAATCAGAGTTGTGGTGAAATAAAAAAACGGTGAGCAGAAACCCTGTAAGAAGCATAAAGCTTCCGACAGCAGTCAGTACAAACCCCCTTTTCCTGCGACGTAAATAGTGTGCCGACTTCAATTGACCTACAATAGTGTCGGCAGTAGAGTCATCGGCACCGGCACTTAATAGGGCCGATCGGATAGTGCTAAAATCGTTGCCTGTCCTGGACTTTTCAACAGCAAGATTAAGATATCTCTGGAAATCTGAGGCCTGTAAAACCATGTAATAAAAGTAAATGGTTTAACGTTAAAAGCAAAATTGTATTCTGCTGTAAGGTTAGAATGGTCAATTCCGTAATGTATCATTCTTCAGAGGAAGACTCGGGCGTGTCGGGTTCAAAATAGGGTTTGTTGTCTTCCTCAAAAAATACAGCATAGGCAGCCAGCTTAGGGTCGTGGATTAACAACGACTTCAGGATACCTAAAAACGGGATAAAGAGTACCATGCCCGAAACGCCCCATAATACACCACCTATTATGACGCCTGTAAAAACAACCATGGCATTCATTTCCATTTTATTACCCACTAGTATAGGTCTGAGGAAATTTTCCTGAATCAAATTTGACAAATACAATATTATTCCGACTGTTAGCGCAGTTGTCACGGATTCTTTAGTGATATAAACATAAATGAGTACAAAAACAAAGGCTATCAGGTTACCGATATAGGGGATAAGGTTCAGGATGGCCATAAAGACACTAAAGAACAAAGCGTATTTGATACCAAAAAGATATAGTATTATCAGCGTCATTACCCCTGTAACCAGGGTAAGCACCATGGTTCCGATGATATAGTTTTCGACTGAAATTTGTCCTGAATGAACAAAATTCCGGATGAACTGTAATTTTTTTCCGGTGTATTTGCTTCTGATAAATTTACGGATCAGTGCCCTGTAATTAAGCAAAAAGAAGAGGTACATAGGAATTAATGTTATGGTTAACAGGTTTTCACCTATTGTACCTAAAGCGGATGCTGCGGTAGTTATTATGGATTTGAACCTTTCGCTGCTTGAAACAGTACTTTGCTGTGAAATGTCAATTCCCCATTCCCTCAAGCTGTATTCCTGAATCCTGGTGACCAGCATACCCAACCGTTCATAAACAGCGGCATCGGATGTGATAATTACGGTAGCCTCGTATACCAGCACATAGAGTAATCCCCCGGCTACTATTACAAACAGCAAAACGCCAATAGTGGTTGAGAGCGATCTGGAAAGCCCCTTGGCTTCAATACGGACTACCAATGGGTGCAGCACAAATGAAAACAAAAATGCCCATGCAATTGGAATTAGAAAACTGGCAGCAATATACATGAAAGCTGCACCGATCGAAAAAATGATCATGATGGAGCTGATTTTCTGAAGCTTCTCGTTAGTCATGGTTATAAATAATTTGGAAGTGAAAGTATTTACAATCGAAACGTTTATTTTAATTTGGCTATTACCTTATTTAACCTTCTTATCCGCGTTTCTTCTTTCTTTGCTTCGTTGATGTAAAGTATATATTCTTTTTTATGTGATGGGGGTAATTTCTCAAACGCGGCTTTTAATCTCACAGATGAATTTAGTGATTTTAGCAAAATTTGAGGCATTTCTGCTGAGGCTACAGGTAGTTTCCCGTTATCTCTTGTTACAGAGGTGTTTCCTGAATCAATTAACTGTTTGGATTCTCTTATAAACTTTATTAAATCGCCTTTGGCAGGCAAATCCGACAGTTTGGTAATCCTACCCAAATGGCCCATCGCCTCCCGGGATGAACCCTTTTGTAATATGTTTTTAGGGTCGTGTAGTTTATCTGCCAATCGTAGTGTAAAAGCGCAATGACTTTTAAAGGCGGCAAAACTGCAGATGATTTTGTTCTTATAAACAAAATGAGGACAGTTCCATTTGATGGTTTCGTCAGCTTCAGGACATGCGGTATTTACAATTGTCCTGAGATGATTCAAAATAGGCCGGGCAAAGACCTCCGAACCCTGAATATATTTACTTATCAAATTCATACTAACAGCATTTAGTTGGCATTATGAATATCCGGAAACAAATCCGGAAACGATTTTGTTAATTGATGCGCTGCAATTTTTGAATACAAATAAGCTCCAGCAGTATTTACATGGCCCGGATTGGCAAAGTTCATCGGGTCGGCAGACATTTCCAAAGTGTCGTCGCGGTAAAAAGGTATGTTATGCTTTATACAAACAGAATCAACTGCATTAAAGAACCGGTCAGCATTGGTATACCTCATCTGTAGTTTTCGTTGGTATTCCGGTGCATAGGATATTACCAATTTGGTACCTGTCTTTTGACATATTTCTATGAGAGCTGTTATGGAGGATAAATTTTTCAGTTGCAGGGTTTTTAGTGAGTCTGTTGGAGGTGTGTTGACCCAATTGGCGATCGTTTTATCGGAGTTACTCATGTACCCGGCAAACTGAAATTCCCCTGCCGGAATTTCGGTTTTCCCCAAAAATCCCTTTATGGCGTTGGTTCTTGTATAATCATCCAGATGTATTAATGTTAAGAATGGAAATGCTGAATAAGCTGATGTATTGTATCCATTTGAACGGAAATAGGATGCTACTTCCGGATTATCAATGAACGGGAAATACTGGATGTAATCAAATATCCCTGACTGTGACTCCAGAGACCATAAATCTAATGATAAAAATAATAACCCGGGTGGCGGGTGATGGATGAGATAGCCTTTGTAGGTCATTAAAAAGTCATTGATAAATCCACCTTCAACACCTGCATTGTAGCAGGAAACATGTAATATGCTGTCGGTAACAGCCGGGTTAATAGTAGTGTGTGTTCTGGATGATCCGATAAACAGTACATCGTACCGGGTTGATTTTTCAAAAATCTCCTTCAGCCGCTCCCTTTTGTGAACTTCAAATTTTGTTATCCCTGCTGTATAAAAATGATATATGACTGTACATAACAGTAGTGTTGCAGCCAGTGATGAAAACAATATAATCAGCGGTCGTTTCATCAGAATTGAAAATATATAAAACTGTTATTATAAAATACCCCAAGTGAAATGATCAGCACAGATATAAAACTGAGAAAGATTATATCTGTCAGCGGTTTTTTATTGAGTGAAAAGAGATTTGCCGGAACTAATCTTTCAAATACAAACATAAGGCAGATCATGGATAACGCAATCACAAAAGAAGAAGGTCCGAATTCGATTGACGAAGCAGACTGAACAACCGATACAAATGCATTCTTGGTATCCATGGTCAAAATATGAGAAATAATGGTGTTTGCATCGTGTACATTATTTGCTCTGAAAAACACCCATGCCAGGGTTGTCAGTATAAAGGTAAACAGCATTCCGGGTAAACGGGAGTTGACGAAGCCGGGCCATTTTATTTTTGAATGGTTTTTGATTATCAGATAGGATATGATGTAAAGGGTATGCAGTGCTCCCCAAATTATAAATGTCCAGTTGGCTCCGTGCCATAAACCGCTTAACAGGAATACTACTGATAAATTGAAGTACATTCTTTTTAATCCCTTCCTGTTTCCGCCTAATGAAATATACAGGTAGTCTTTAAACCAGGTGGAGAGTGAAATATGCCAGCGCTTCCAGAACTCCTGGATGTTTTTTGAAAAGTAAGGCCTGTTAAAGTTCGTCATCAGATGGAAGCCCATGGTTCTGGCAGCTCCTATTGCAATGTCGGAATACCCTGAGAAATCACAGTAAATCTGAATAGAGAAGAACAGTGTTGCTATCAATAAATTCAGATAGTGGTAATCGTCAGGATGGTTGTACACAGCATTTACGTAAAGAGAAAGTCTGTCGGCAATCACTATTTTTTTGAAAAAGCCCCAGGCCATCAACCGGAGGCCCTCGAGTAATTTTTGTGAATCAAAAGGGTGGTATTCACGGAATTGATGCAACAGATTCTGTGGCCGTTCTATAGGTCCAGCAACCAATTGCGGATAAAACATAACATAGAGGGCATAAATGCCCATGTGACGCTCCGCTTTTTGATGTCCGCGATATACTTCAATGGTGTAACTCATCGCCTGAAACGTATGAAAAGATAATCCTATTGGCAGCAGGATGGAAAGATAGGGGAGGTGACAAGCAGTAAAACCAAAGTGTGCTAACAGCTGGTTGGAATTGTCAATGAAGAAATTGTAATACTTAAAAACCGCGAGCACACCAATGTTGGCAACCAGACTTGCAATCAGGTATTTTTTTTTATGCGGTCCCGAATGCGATTCGATAAGTATTCCGGCGAAATAATCGATAATGATGGTGAAAAACAAAATCAAAATATAAACCGGGATAAAAGACATGTAAAAGAAGCAGGACGCTGCAAGCAGGTGAAGCCACCTGAATTTGTGCGGCAATAAAAAATAAAGGAGTGTGACAACCGGGAAAAATATCAGGAACTGATACGAATTAAAAAGCACGTTATAGGGATTTTGATTGTGTTTGACCGGAAGCGACAGTTACTTTGTTCGCCATTTGTTGTCAAAAATAATAAAAACCCGCACATTCAACAGTACGGGTTTCTTTCAGTAATGATGACCGTTAAGACGGTTTCAATTCCTTAAAGTGCAGATATTCTATTCTCCAGCATGCTGTGCTTTATCTGAAATTTCGGTTCCTTTTAATTTTTCATCTCCTTTGAGGCCTTCAAGGATTTCTATATTTATTCCATCAGAGAGACCGGTTTTGATCACTTTTTTCTCATATATACCCGGTGATTTTTCTACTTCCACAAATGATGTGTCGCCGGAGGTCTGCATGGTGCTCTCATGGATGGCCAGCACACTATCGCGTCTGTCCAGGACTATATCTGCATTGGCGCTGTAACCTGCCCGTATAAAATGATCCTTATCGGGTTCAACCGCGGCCTTTATCTGAAACTGTATGGCTCCCTCTTCTTCGACGCCTTTTGGTGCAATGTACTCAAGCTTTGCTTTAAATTCACTACCTTCAATAGCACCAACATGGAGAATCAGATCCATTCCGGTTTTTATTTTACCAACTTCCGATTCGTCCACCTTTCCCTCAAAAATCATTTCACCCATATCTGCCACCGAGGCAATAGTTGTCCCTTCATTAAAGGTGTTGCTTTCGATAACAGAATTACCCTCCTTTACGGGAACATCGAGAACCATTCCTGCAATGGTTGAACGGACTACTGTATTCGACAAATTACCCATTTTTTTAGTTGATCCTTCCTTAATCAGCTGCAGGTTGTTTTCGGCTGCTTCAAGTTCTTCGGCAGCTGTTTTATGGTTTAGTTGGGCAGTCAGGAAATCCGATTCAGGGATCACCTTGTTCTCGTATAGCGTTTTGCTGCGGTTAAATTCCAGATTAGAATTTTCGAAACTTATTTTTGCCCTGTTAACCCTGCTTTCGGCATTGTTCAAACTAACCATATCCGGAATGATGCGAACCTTGGCAATAGGATCACCTTTTTTCACAAATTTCCCTGCCTCAATGTAAATGGTTTCAACAATTCCCGACACTTTAGCTTTTATGGCAATCTCTTTTCTGGGCACCACCGCTCCGGTAGCAACAGTTTTTTTTATGATGGTTGACTTAAATGGCTGTTCGGTCTGGTAGACTACGGGTTTGGGTTCCGACTTCTGATAGAGGAAGTAAAGCGTCCAGATAAAGATGGCGACCAGAATGGCTGCAACTACAATACGGATGATTTTTTTCATAAAGTTTTATTCGCTTCTAAGTGCTTCTATGGGTTTAATTTTAAGTGCGCGCGATGCAGGTATCAAACCGGCAAGTGCACCGGATAGTGTGAGTAATACAAGTGCCTTCAAGGCAACAGGAAGATCGATGGTCGGGTTGGTAAACATTCCTCCGCCGTCAGGTGAACTGCCAACTGCGGCAGCAACAGCCTCCATAATGCCAACTCCTATTACAAGTCCTATATATCCGGCAATAGCCGTTAAAACTACCGATTCAAGAATTATCTGCCTGGCAATATCAACCGGCGGAGCTCCAATGGCTCTTCGAATACCTATTTCCATGGTGCGCTCTTTAATAATAATAAGCATAATGTTACTGACTCCGATAACCCCTGCAAGCAACGTTCCGATCCCAACCACCCATATAAGCAGGTCAATACCATTGAACAATCCGTTCATCTTATTGAATTCCTCTTCCATGTTCCAGTGACCGGTAGCCTGTTGGTCGTCGGGGTGTATGGAATGGCGCTCTCTCAAAAGTGAAAGGACACTGTTTTCAACCTGACTTACCGGGACTCCGGGTTTGGCAGTTATCGCAAACCAGCCTACAACATCACCGTAGTTAAAAGCACTTTGAAAAGTTGAAAACGGCACAAAAATACTGCTTACATCTTCTTCGGCTCTGTCACCGGATCTGGGAGTATTGAAGACTCCTACAACCTGAAAAAAGACACCGCTAATTTCGATATATTTTCCAAGCGGGTTTTCATCTTTTTTAAACAGAATATCTTTTACATGTGTTCCGATAACAGCAATTTTTCTCTTTTGAATCTGATCAAATTGATTCAGCAGTCTTCCCTCGTTAACCTGAAAATTCTGAATTTGAAATATTTCCGGATAATCGCCATAAACCGAAAAGGACCCGGTTTTCAGTCCATAGTGAACATTGTTGGCGCCGCCGTAATTGCCCAGTTGATTTCGTGGTGCAATAATGGCGGCATCTGTAACTTTTTCTTTGAGCGCAACAACATCAGCATTGTTATAATTAAACCTCCTGCCTCTTTTAAAACCTTTGTAGGGCATAGAGGTGCGTTGTGTCCAGGTGAAAAAGCTGTTGGTGGCCATGTTCGCGAAATCCTTGTTGACACCGTTACGTAGGCCGTTGCCGGAACCAAGCATTACCACAAGCATAAAAATGCCCCAGAACACTCCGAATGCCGTTAGAAAGGTCCTCAGCTTGTTACTGCTGAGGGTTACATAAATTTCCTGCCACCGGTCGCGATCAAACATGGATTTGGTTTTTGTGTGGGTTGCTTTGCAAGGAATTGGTTTTTTCTGAATTAATTTTATTCATCTCTTAAAGCTTCTACGGGACTTATCATCGAAGCCCTTCGGGCAGGAACAAATCCGGCAATTAAACCGGCTATTACCAATACTACGGTTGAGGTAACAGCTACGGTAATATTCACTTCAGGATTTTTAAAGAAGTCGGAATCGGGTATTGCTTTCGATACCAGTTCGAGTACTCCAACACCTGCCGACAATCCAATGTATCCCGCTATGGCGGTAATAAAAACCGATTCCTGTATGATTATCCCTATTATTGAACCGGGGGTGGCACCAAGTGCCTTCCGTATACCTATTTCTTTGGTCCGGTCTTTAACAACAATCATCATTATATTACTTACACCGACAATACCGGCAATGATGGTGCCGATACCTATTATCCAAATAAAAATACGGATGTTCATCATCAGGTCACTGAAACGCTTAAACGCTTCATAGTTGTTCCAAACCGATAATGCTTTTGAATCGGTTTTATCAAAATGATGGCGCTGGGCAAGCTGTGCCGTCATCTGATCTGCCATAGCAACCGATTCTTCCACGGTAGCATCTCCCGTTGTCAATAATATCTGCCTTACTTTCCCCTGACCATTGAAGGAGCGTTGAGCTGTGGTTATGGGAAGATAAATCAATCTGTTTTCATAATCGCCTTCTTCATCCTCATAATATCCGACCACTAAAAAAGCAATATCGTTGATGGTGATGTATTTCCCTATAGGATTTGTTTTTCCGAACAGCTGCTGCTTAACAGTTATGCCGATGCAGGCAGTTTTTTTATATTCCTTCAGGTCAGCATCATTAATATAACGCCCCCCCAGAATAATAGTGTTTTCAAGATAAGCGTGGTCCGGGTGAACGGACCTTATTTCGAATGAACCGGTTTGGTTTTTATAGGCTACGGTGATAGTGCCTTTTATAAAAAAGCGGGAGGTTATGTGATCAACATCTTTATAATTTTTTTTGATGAAATCATAATCACTGTTTTCCAGATCAATGTTCCTTCCGGGTTGTAGTCCGGCATAAGGCATGGATGTAACACCTCCACGTAAAAATATGCTGTTTGTTGCGGAGCTTCTGAACTGGCTCTCTACACCGTGTTGCAGTCCGGTACCTGATCCAAGCAAAATAATCAGCATGAAAATTCCCCAGGCAACACTAAAGCCCGTAAGAAATGTCCTCAGCTTGTTTTTGCTGATGGTATCAAAAATCTCAAGCCATTTGTCACGGTCAAACATAATCCTGTTGCGAAGTTTCCGCTTTTTCGTGTTCCGGGGCAACCACACCATCACGAATCCTGATGATCCGTTGTGCCTGATGTGCCACCTCATTTTCGTGCGTAACAACAACCAGTGTCATTCCCTCCTGATTGAGCACCCTGAATAATTCCATCACTTCTCCGGAGGTCACCGAGTCGAGCGCCCCCGTTGGTTCATCCGCTAATATGATGTCGGGTTGGGTAATAATTGCCCGTGCAATGGCAATGCGCTGCTTTTGTCCTCCCGACAGCTCGGAAGGCATGTGGTGTGCCCAGGCAGCAAGTCCGACTTTTTCAAGGTATTCCATGGCTGTTTTATTCCGCTCCTTTCGGGGAATGCCCTGGTAGTACAGTGGCAGTGCCACGTTTTCAAGTGCATTTTTAAAGGAGAGCAGATTAAACGACTGAAACACAAATCCGATCATCCGGTTTCGGTAATGGGCTGCCTTGGATTGTGTCAGGTTCTTAATGAGGGTGCCGGAGAGGTGATA
>DASUFP010000056.1:0-4893 GCA_036274495.1 Bacteroidia bacterium | reverse complement strand
GTTTGCCAATATCATTCAGGATTCTCTCTTTGGAGGAAATGTAACGGAGTTTCTCAAAACGTCTTCGGCCCCCATTCAGGTAAATCAAAGCGCGTATTTGCAGGCATTAATCGATTCGGGTGTAACCATGATGACTTTTGTTGCCCACGCATCGGGAACAACGTTCGATATCAGTACAGATATCCCTCAGAATTACAACAACAAGGACAGGTATCCTCTTATTGTTGCCAATTCATGCTTTGTCGGCGACATTCATACTCCCGACCGACTCATATCGGAAGATTTTGTGTTGTTGCCTGATAAAGGTTCAATTGGTTTTATTGCGGAACCGAGTGTCGGGTATCTTGAAAATCTGGAGCCATATACCAAACAGTTGTACCGGCAAATTGGAGTGTACAATTACGGCGGAACGGTTGGTAACAGCATGCGAAATACCATCGATTCAATTATCACGGACCCTGCATTTACCGCTAACCCTTATTTGAGGTTCATGTACAAATCGGTATGCATGGAAATGACACTGCACGGCGATCCGGCGCTTGTCATCAATTCGTATCCAAAGGCTGAATATGTAATCAATAATCCGGACGTATTTTTTAGTCCTGCTACCGTAACTGCTGAAGCCGATTCATTTGATGTGCATGTAGTGGTTCATAATCTGGGACGCGTTGTTAATATACCATCCACTGTGCATCTGGTGCGAAAGTTTCCCGACAACGGCCCGAACCTGGAAATTGATACCGTCATCAGTGCGGTAACGTTCACTGACACGCTCACATTCAGGATGGCCGTAAACAGTTCGAGAGGAACCGGGCTCAATTTATTTGATGCCTATGTAGATTATTTTAACACGATTGATGAATACAGCGATACGAATAATTCAGTAATTAATAAGCCACTGCTGATTCAATCATCTGACATACTTCCGGTTTATCCAACTGAATTTGCAATTGTCCCCAACAATACAATCACACTAAAGGCTTCAACGGCAAATCCGTTTGCGCCGTCGCTGCCTTATGTTTTTCAAATTGATACTGTAGATACCTTTAACAGCCCGTCGCTGCACCAAACCATTATCAGCAGCCCCGGTGGTGTAATACAGTGGTCGCTGCCGTTTACGGTACAACCCGACCTGGTATACTACTGGAGGGTAAGCCGTGATTCAATGGCTACCGACACCATACATCCGAAGTGGAACGAGAGTTCATTTATTCACATTCCTTCCAAAACCGGATGGTCGCAGGCGCACTACTCTCAGTTTAAAAAGGACAAGTACACCAATGTTGTTTATTCAAATACACTTAGCAACACTTTTTCGTTTGTAAATTCTATTTCATCATTGGTGGTCCGGAATTATCAGGCGCCCACAGCCACCCAGAATCCCGACTATGAGATTAACAACGTAGTAATCGATTATCAGATGTGCGGAACTACGCCTTCGGTGCATATTGTGGTGCTTGACTCCATCTCATTAAAACCATGGGACACCGGAACAAGGTATTTTGGGAATGCGAATATTTACATACCAAACGATCCGGGTAATTGCCGCCAGCGGGCCGAGTATTATTTTATATTCAGAATGAACGATCCTGCCCAGCGGGACCTGATGAAAACGATGCTCGAAGACTCCATTCCAAGCGGTAATTATGTGATTGCCTACACTGTTTTCAATGGACTCTTTTCGCAATGGGATCCATCGCTAAAACAGGTATTCACCGGATGGGGAAGTGACAGTATTACCTATTTGCAGGATGGGCAGCCCTGGATATTCTTTACCAAAAAGGGTAACAACAGTTATACCCAGGAGGCAATAGGCGACAGCATGAGGACCTATATTACTCTTTCGGCCTCTCTCGGCGGAAACTGGTCAAAAGGATTTGCCAACTCCGTTGAAATAGGACCTGCGGCTCAGTGGACGTCGTTGCATTGGGAGCAGGAGCCGGTCGAAACAGGGCCGACAGCCGATTCTGCAGCAATTGATATAATAGGATTAACACCGGCAGGACAGGAAGTGGTATTGGCCACGGGCATTCAGCCCTCCACCGCCGACACCAATATCAGCTGGATCGATCACAATCAATTTCCTAAAATCATGCTGAGGGCTTACCTGCAGGACGAGGTGCTTTTTTCTCCTCCGCGTTTAAAGCGCTGGCAGGTATACTATGATGAAATCATGGAACTCGCGCTCAATCCGCTGAAGCACTTTGTACTCAATAAAGATACGTTACAGGAGGGAGATCAGGTAAATGTTGAAATGGCAATTGAAAATATCAGCAATGTTTCAGCTGATTCGGTGCTTACAAAATTTTTCTACTACGATGCCGCTAACGCTCTGCATCAGATAGCACAACCGCGATACAAAAAGCTCGACCCGGGTGATACGCTGATTTGCTCCACTTCACTCAGCACCTCAGGTATACCGGGACTCAATTCACTTTGGATTGAAGCCAATCCTGATAACGATCAGCCGGAACAGTACCATTTTAATAACCTTGCGGAAATAAGGTTTCAGGTCGATAAGGATATCACCAATCCGATTCTTGATGTAACATTCGACGGAACACATATTTTGGATGGCGATATTGTATCGGGAAAACCGTTGATAGTTGTGAAGCTAAAAGACGAAAATAAATTCCTTGCGCTCAATGATACATCCGACTGGCAACTGTTTCTGAAGGATCCTGACGGGGTACAGACCAAGCTCCGGTTCGATCCTGCTCCGTGCACAGGAACTGCAACAGCCATTTTACAGTGGTGTCCTGCTACCTTACCGGATAACACTTTCAATATTCAGTTTAAGCCCGAATTGCTAAAGGATGGCATTTATGAATTGTATGTTCAGGCAACGGATGCATCGGGTAATTTATCCGGCGACAACAATTACAGAATCACTTTTGAGGTAATCAATCGCTCGACTATTACCGAAATGATCAATTATCCGAATCCGTTCAGTACATCCACCCGTTTTGTTTTCACCTTAACGGGATCGGAAATACCGGAGTACTTCAAAATTCAGATTATGACCGTTACCGGAAAAATAGTGCGGGAAATTACAACGGATGAACTGGGTCCTATACACATTGGCCGTAATGTGACCGAATATGCGTGGAACGGTAAAGATGAATATGGTGACCAGCTGGCAAACGGGGTCTATCTGTACAGGGTAATTACCGTGCTAAACGGTTCCGCTGTAGAAAAACGTGAAACCGAAGCCGACAAGTATTTCAAAAAGGGCTGGGGTAAAATGTACCTGCTCAGATAAGCACTTCGGTTTTTTTTAACAATCTTCCGTCGCCGGTTATTGACAAATGAATATCATGCTTACAGGCTGATTGTTCACTGTTACTCTAATTACATACACTCCTTTGTTCCAATTTGTGAGATCGATGAATGAGAAACTTTCGTTTCCGATGCCGGTGTTATAAGTCTCGCGGCCGGTTACCTCAGGCGTATCATCTTCATTCGGACCGGCATTTAATCGGGCTCATTGGAATAATTGACTTTTAAAAACAATGTTGTTTGATGAAATGGTATTGCTGACAGATTTGATTGCATCACCGGAAAAATTTTGTCTGCTTAAAGGCAGAAAACCACTTTACAACCGATATCAGCCGGAATCAAATATTAAATCGCCCTTTCTTACTGAAACAGATTAAACGGATTTTTTGATCAACTCAAACTAATTTGTGTTTATTTGCACTGGCATTTTGTCTATGAAAACGTTCAGGCCCATACTCCTTTCAATTTTAAGTGGTTTGCTGTTGGCCGCCGGATGGCCATCAGCCGGTTTTGCGCCACTATTACTGGTAGGGCTGGTTCCGTTATTACATCTTGAAAATAGTGAATACAGAAAAGGGAGTAACCAAAAAGCCGGTGCTTTTTTTTGGAGTGTTTACCTCTGTTTTTTGACTTTCAATTTGCTTACTACCTGGTGGGTAAGGTACGCCAGTTTTTTTGGTGCTGTTGCGGCTATCGTTTGCAACGCCTTATTTATGGCATTGGTGTTTCAGTTGTTTCACAAGGTACGAATGCGCACAAAAGGCCGGTTTGGGTACCTGGCACTCGTCTGCTTCTGGGTCACCTTTGAGCATTTACACATGAACTGGGATTTATCGTGGCCCTGGCTCACATTGGGAAACGGGTTTGCAGGATGGCCGAAAATGATTCAATGGTATGAATTTACCGGCGTGTTGGGTGGAAGCATCTGGATGCTGGCTGTAAATATTTTTATTTACCGTTTAATAGCTGAACGCATTTTGCATCACAATGAAATCGATTTCAGGAAAAATGTAATCTTATTGTGCTGTATTTTCTTTATACCTCTTGCATATTCTCAGATACGATATGCAACCTATTCTGAAAAAACAGATCCGGTTAATGTTGCAGTTGTACAACCGAATATCGATCCGTACAATGAAAAATTCAGCGGTATGAGTTCTTCCGATCAGCTTGCCCGCATAATGCAGCTTGCTTCTACCGTAACCGATTCGACAACAGATTTTATTGTTGCTCCTGAAACCGCATTGCCCGATGGTATCTGGGAGGAAGAGCTGGAACACCACCCTCACGTAAATTTGCTGCGACGGTTTTCTAAGGACCTTGGCGGTGCCGAATGGGTCATAGGACTTGCAAGTAACAAACTCTATCCCGACAGCAATCTAAAATCGTCAACTGCCCGCAGGTTCAGGGATACTGCTTTGTATTATGATTCGTTTAACACCGCCATGCTGGTAACCGGCAACGGACCTTTACAGTTACACCACAAATCGAAACTTGTTCCGGGCGTCGAAAAAATGCCCTTTCCTGCTTTCTTTAAATATTTTGAGTCGTTTGCAATTGACCTCGGCGGCACCGAAGGAAGTCTGGGGGTGCAGTCATCTCCCTCAGTTTTTA
>DASUFP010000055.1:0-22754 GCA_036274495.1 Bacteroidia bacterium | reverse complement strand
TACCGAAGGATCGTTATCGTTTTCACCAAGATCCCAGCCGGTAAAATTGTCTATGTAACCATCGCCGTCATCGTCAGTGCCATTTATGGGGTCGGCATAGTTGTGTTTAATATTTGCAACGAGATCAGGATGGTTCAGATCGGATCCTGTATCGGTAATGCCAATTACAACACTTGTATCACCGGTACTTATATCCCATGCACTGTACGCCTGAATTTTACCCAGAAAGTATTGCAAACCTAAATTAGGATCATTTGGTGTGTAGTGAAGATGCGGAAGGTATTTAGGTTCGGCATACAACAGCATTCCTGTGCGCAGTAAACAGTTTATGACTTTTTCTACCGGTGCGTTTGAAGAATAACTAACCTCATAAATAAGCGACAAATCAACCATCCGCTGTCCATATCTGTTGTACGCTGAAGCAGGTTCAGATTTTTGTGGGAATTTTTTTGTTAACGAAGTACATCCGATAGCCTGCAAGGCAGATTCCAGTGATGGTTGAGCTATGCTGTTTTGGCTTGCTGCCATTCGAAGTGACGGATTAAGTCTGATGATTAATTTGCCGGGCTGTATGTCAGCTGCCGTTACTCCGGGGGCAAGTTTAAAGGTTGTGTATGAAGCAACATTACCGGTGTTTTTTGTGCCTGTACCGGGTCCGGCAACAAGAGGAGCTGCCAATGTGGCAAAAACACAAAAAATCATTAATTTTTTCATGAAATAGTTGGTTTTGGGGAGGTTAGGAACCGTTGAAAATCTAAATTACTGAATATTAGAATATTTTAGATTTGATAAGTATAATATATTGAATATCAGTATAATAAAATTTCAATTGAGTTGAAATAAAAAGTGTCAATCAGAAGTTTTGCACAAATGGTAATTATTTTTAAACCGGCATAAAAAGAATTGGTCAAAAACTGTTAAAATGCATGCTGAAAGGTGCAATTAACTGCCACATTGTTATGTGATGAAGATAAAAAACCAAATGGCATTTTTTTTGTTCTAATTCTGATTTAATACCTAAAACCAATCCTAAATGAGGCAACTCAAAATTACCCCGTCTATTACCAACCGCGATAGCGCGTCCCTCGAGAAATACTTGCAGGAAATAGGCAAAGAAGAGATGATTACGGCGAACGAAGAGCCTGTATTGGCTCGCCGTATCCGTGACGGGGACCAGTCGGCCCTCGATAAATTAGTGCGAGCCAATCTCAGGTTTGTCGTATCTGTAGCTAAACAATATCAAAATCAAGGACTTAGCCTTCTGGATTTAATCAACGAAGGTAACCTCGGACTGATAAAAGCGGCTAAGAAATTTGATGAAACCAAAGGATTCAAGTTTATCTCTTACGCTGTTTGGTGGATTCGCCAGAGTATTTTACAGGCACTTGCCGAACAAGCTCGTATTGTTCGTCTCCCATTAAACAAGCTTGGGGCACTCAATAAAATTAAAAAGGCCTTTGTGCAACTCGAACAGCAGTACGAGCGTGAACCAACTCCGGAGGAGCTTTCAGGTATTCTTGAAATGACAGAAGATCAGGTTTCTGATACATTGGGAGTATCCGGAAGGTCTGTTTCAATGGATGCCCCATTCGATACCAAAGACGATCAGGGCAGTTTGCTGGATGTACTGCATAATCCGAATTCACCTGCGGCTGATACGGATATGATTGCTGAGTCGATGCAGCAGGACATCATCCGCTCCCTGAATACCCTTCCGTCTAAAGAAAGTGATGTACTGAAACTCTTTTATGGAATTGGTCATCCGCGTGCACATACTCTTGAAGAAATCAGCATGAAGCTGGATATGACACGGGAGCGTGTACGTCAGATCAAAGACAACGGAATTAAGAGGTTGCGCCATAATTCCAGAAGCAAATTACTTAAGACATATTTTGAATAATTAGTATAGGTTAATTCATTTGCAAAGCCTGCACCTCAATGGTGCAGGCTTTTTATTTAGTTAAAACCCGGGAAAAATCAAACGATTTGTTTGTACCGCAACCGAAACAATACAGCAATCAGAAAAATGGTCCCGATGGAAACCAATGAAAGATTATCGGCAATGACAGATAATTTTCTTCCGATGACTTCGGCGAAATTTCCACCCAGTAAAACCAATCCTGTGATTGCCAGGATGCGGAATGGAAGGGTGATGCGTTGCCAGTTCATCAAAATCAGAACAACTGTAAGTTCGGCAAACCCAAACGCGTTTTCACTGGTGTAAGCCAGCAAAGGTATGGTAGCTATAAGTAGGCCAAAATCGGCTATAGTTCCGTGAACCGGAGGCTTCTCGTTTTTAATGAACCAGTAATAGCATCCGGCAATTATAGTAAGGGTTAAGAGTTGAAATGCCGGGATATTGATTCCATTGGTAATCAGAAAACCAAGAGGAGTGTAACGGGCGGCAATTGAAAATATAGTCAGATTCCCTGCTGTAAACAATCCTTGTTTATGGCTCATCTCTACTCTTAATTCGTGAAACCAATTGAAATACTCGCTAATGAAATGTTCAATTGAAGTGTTAAAAAGCAGTGGGGTAAAGCTTAATACAACAATGGATATGATTATCTTTAGTATCAGTCTGTATTGTTTCCTGAAAATGAATAGTGGAATAAATATCAGGGCAAATGGCTTTATGAAAAAGGTTAGTGCAAAAAATACTGAAACCGTTTTTTCCTTATTCAGCAAATAACTGCGGGCCATGATAAGGTACCCGGCAAAAAGCAGCTGGTTAACCTGACCTAAATGCAATTCCCTCAAAAAATGCAACGCAAGACAAAATATAGCTATCAAAATAGCTATGCTGACTGATTTTTCTGATCTGATTTGAGAATAGGTACTCAGCTCTGCACAGGCGATGAATCCGTAAGCAATTACTCCGGTGAGGAAAAACCAGAAAATTATTTTTGCTGCATAAAAAGGAATTAAACTGAATGGCACAAAAAAAACGGCACAAACAGGAGAATATTTATATATGTAATGCAGGTCTTCAGGATGACGATATAAGGTAATTCCGCTTAGTAATCTTTCTGCTGCCTTATAATAAACTTCGAAATCCGGGAGCCAGAACCGATCGTTGATTATTTCCGCTATCAAAAACACCAGACTCATCAGGAAAACGGTAATCAGTACAGTTTGTCGGTACAATCGGAAAGGTAATTCAATAGTCATACCTGATCAACAATTAAATCAATTGTAAAGATGAAATCAACGCTGTTCACTTTTCAAGTTCTATAAAGTAGAAGTGATGCAGTGGTAAACTGCCGGACCCTAATTTGTCAGAAAAATAAATTAAAAGGTTATTCATTTATTCAGACCAGCTTCAAAATTTTTTCGGCAAGTACAACTGAAATCTTTCTGTGTGACTCATGTGTCCATCCGGCTATATGAGGTGATAATACAGTTTTGTCGGACCTTATTAGATATTTGAATGATTCGGGTAGTTGTGATGCGTCCAGCTGTTCAAAGGAAGTTGATTCATACTCGAGAACATCTAATGCGGCGCCTCTGACTTTTCCCGATTCGAGACCTTTAACAAGTGCCTCTGTTTTTAATATTTTTCCTCTTGCAGTGTTAATCAGCCATATGTTTTTCTTAAAAGAAGAAAGGTAGTTTTCATTTACCATATAATCTGTATCCTTATTCAGCGGCACATGAAATGAAATAATATCAGTTTTGTCAAAAATGGTTTGCATATCGACCTGATTGACATAAGGAAAGAGTTTACTGTTAACAGTCACAAACGGGTCGTAGGTCTGAATGGAAACATCGAATCCGGATAGTTTTTTTGCAAAAGCGCTGCCGTTGTTGCCAAATCCAATGATAGATACAGTGCTTCCATTTAATTCCCAACCTCTGTTTTCACCTCTTTTCCACATACCTGTTCTTACTTCCTTGTCGGCAATTGCAAGTTTATTCATTAACATCAGCAGCATTCCAATAGCCTGTTCCGCAACCGCATCCTTATTCGCCTCAGGTGCATTGATACAGGTAATGTTTTGTGATGTGGCAAATTCAACATCTATATTTTCCATTCCGGACCCGGCACGTGCAATGAATTTAAGCTGATGGGGTCTCTTCAGAAACTCCTTGTTTATTTTAAATCTGCTTCTGATGACTATTCCGTAAAAATGGGGAAGCTGATCGTAAATTTTTTCCAGGTCCCAGCTTGTGCCGTCAATACAATCAAACCCATTTTTTTCGAGCTGATCACTCAGGGCCTGATGAACCGAATCGATGAAAAGTACGGCGTGTTTCATTTAATTGCTTTGGTATTCAATAGAGCTTAATAAATATATACAGTGTTGCCCTTTTGTGCATGTTAGAAATGTGATAGGTTGCCGCTTTTGCTCATCAGACAGAAGCATATTACTATAACAAGGTTCCGCTCAAAATCAGCGCTGCGAGGCTAAAATAAATAACAAGACCGGTTACGTCAACAAGTGTGGCAATAAACGGCGCCGATGAGGTCGCCGGATCGGCACCAAGTCGTTTCAATATCAGGGGAAGCATTGAACCCATTATAGTACCCCATACCACAACTCCCGATAACGAAAGGCCTATGGTAACAGCTACCATTAACCAATGGGGTCCGTAAAGATTCGTGAAAATGCTCCACACGGCAATTCGTGTGAAGCCCAATAACCCAAGCAGCAACCCCAGGGTTAAGCCCGACAACAGCTCCCGCTTAATAATTGTATACCAATCGCTCAGCGTTACTTCGCCCAGTGCCATGGCACGTATGATAAGTGTTGCCGCCTGTGAACCTGAATTGCCTCCACTGGATACAATAAGAGGGATGAACAATGCCAGCACAACAGCCCTTGAGATCTCATGCTCAAAAAAGGCCATTGCCGAAGCGGTCAGCAGTTCTCCCAGAAATAAGATCACCAGCCAGGGGGCTCTTTTGCCGATCATTTTCCATAACGGAATTTCCATATAGGATTCTTCAAACGCTTCCACACCTCCTAATTTCTGAATGTCTTCAGTATCTTCTTTTTTAGCAAGCTCAAGAACATCATCAATGGTTACAATCCCCAGCAGAACACCCTGGGCATTTGTCACCGGAAGGGCAACCCTGTTGAATTCGTTAAAGACATTGATGGCAGACTCTTCATCATCCGTAACGAGTAATGAAACTTTTTTGCCGTCCATCAGATTCGTCACTTTCTCATCAAGAGGAGCCAGCAAAATTGCACCTATCTGAATATCGTCAATCAAAATACCCTTCTGGTCAACTATGTAAAGGGTGTCAAGTGTTTCACTCCCTTCTCCCGTTTCTCTGATATGGTCCAGTACTTCTTTAACCGTCCAATCCTGCCTGATGGTGAGGTACTCAGGTGTCATGAGACGGCCAATCGAATTCTCGGGATAACCGAGCAGCAGCAAGGCGATACCCCTTTCTTTTACAGTAAGCAGCTTAAGAAGGCGGTTTAGCTGCTCGGCTTCCAGTTGTTCGAGGAGTGCCGTTCTGTTATCCGCCGACATGTCGTTCAGGATCAGCGCAACCAATCGGTTGGGCAACAAATCAAGCAACACCCTCTGATCATTTACCTCGAGGTTTTCAAACGTGGCAAAGGCCCTGTCGCGGTCAATGGCATTAAATACCAGCGCCTGCTCTTCAGGGGACAATTCACGACATAAAGCGGCCAGCTCTTCCGGAACCCAATCCGTAAAAAGTGCTTTCAGCCCGCCGGTGTTGCGGGATAAAAGGAGTTCGTTAATATCTGAATGAGCCAGTTCCATTTGCAGTATTGCACCCGACGTCCTGAGGTGAAAAACCGGGAATTCAGGCGCAGCGATTCGTGCACAGTAGGTGCCGGGGTAGGGTCGAAAAGCGGCTGGCTGGACGTTCTGCGATCTAAAGCCCCTCGTTTAGTTTTAGTTCAGAATGACTTATTCCTTTGTTCAGGAAAGCTGCGTTATGCTATGCCTTATTCCGACAAAGCCTGTTCAACCCATTGGCGTCTCTCGACATTTCCGGGCAGCAGCTTTTGTTCATTCAGTAACCTCACCTAACAAGCTTAGGATGCATTTTAACAGGTGCAAAAGTAGTTATTTTTCCTCTTATTGAGCGTCTTTAATGGACAATATTTGGGTGGTTCAATGGTGGCTTCGTTGCCCGCATTTTGAACAATTTTCAACTGATTTGCAGCCCCTGATTTTCAAAATAATGAACCAACTCAACAAACTTGCGGTAGTCGAGCTGCTCCGGTCTTAAAGTTGAATAGGGAAATTCGGTAAGACCACCGGACAGTTTCAGTAAGGAATTTTTAAGTGTTTTTCGGCGTTGATTGAAAGCGGTCTTTACAACATGTTTAAACGATCTGGGTGAGCACCCCAGCAGATTGTCCTTTTTCAATGTCAGTCGAATCACCCCTGATTGTACTTTGGGAGGGGGCTCAAAAACATGTGGGGGGACCGAAAAGAGGTATTCAATATCGTAATGTGCCTGTAGCAAAACACTTAGGATGCCATAGTCGCGGCTCCCGGGTCCCGAGGCAATCCTCATGGCAACTTCTTTTTGAAACATACCGGCTAACATCGGGACTTGAACATAATATTCGAGGACTCTGAAGAGGATCTGGCTTGAAATATTGTAAGGGTAATTCCCTATTATGGCAAGACCCTTTGCATGCAGTGATTCAATATCAAACTTAAGGAAGTCACTGCGGTGTATCCGGTTTCCCAGTTCGGGGAATGTATTTGTGAGGTGCTCTGCCGAACGGTTGTCGACCTCTATTACGTGTAGCCTGTTGCCGAATCGTTCCAGTAAAAATCGGGTAAGCATTCCTGTGCCCGGACCAATTTCAAGTACGGTATCAAATGTGCCTTCGTCAATCAGAGTGTTGGCAATATCACCTGCAATCTCCGGATCTTTTAAAAAATGCTGGCCCAGCGCCTTAACGGGACGTACAGGCGACCGCATCAAAATCCGTATTGGGGATTATCTTTCGAAAAGTCTTCAGGTCGCAAAACCGGGTTAAGAATGAAATTGCGGAATTCTACAACGCTATACAATCCCTTTTCATCAAAAACCGTTTGTGCCATCGGCAACAGGGTGGTTTTGTCGATGCGCAAAACAATTTTTCGTGCAAAGGAATTTGGGACTTTTATAATCTGACCCGGATATACATCCTCGTAGTTATCGATATTCGGATTTAGTTCCAGAATCATATGGTCGTTGATGTGCAGCTTGTCGCCGATAGACACTACCGTTTCTCCTTTTAACACAGTGTAGTTTTTGTATCCGTAATCCGGATTGTCGATTACAAGGTTGATGTAACTGACTCCCTCCGATTCGGTATCGGGTGTGCGTGCAATCATATTTACAAAAGCGGTTCCGTATAGTGTTTCGTAATGAGAAAGCAGGTTCCTCATATAACTGAAACCCATTTGAAGAATATTGTACTGGTGGTTTTTCCGAAGCAACATCGAATGGGGACTCAGATTTAAATTGATATATGGAAACCTGTTGGGGTTTACCAGGCATTTTCCATTGTTACAGCCTTCCAGAAACAATGCCTCTGCTCCGGGATTGGGCTGAATACTGTACACATAGGTTCTGAACGGATCCGACTGCATCTTCACATTGTACCGGTCGTATACAAACCTGTCTTTGATTCTTTCTTTGATATTAACAGTGTAAGAGGCCGTCTTTACCGCTTCCATTGCCGAAAGCGATTTTTCAAAAATGGTATAGGCGTCGTTAGTGCTTTGAGGCTGGGTTTGCTCAAAAGGGATCAATAGGGCCAGGAAAATTGCCAGTTTCATTATTCAATCACCTCAAGTAACGTTCTGAAGGCTACAAATTTATCCTTATACAATTCGATTACAACTTGTTGGAGGGCGGGAGCGAATTTATCGCGATATACTTCATAATCGGCCATCGAATCACAAAAATACTGAATTGAGTAGTTAGTGCCTTCAGAATCGTCATCGGTCAGAATTTTTACTATCCTATGCCCGGTAAATTGGCCCGTTTTGAGGACATCGGGAATGTGGACGGTACGCATCCATTCGAGCCATTCTTCCCTGACATCGTTATCGATGTTGATGGTAACGTTATAGATTATCATTGGATGGGGTTGGAAGGCAAATTTAATCAATTTGCCACAGATTTCTTTGAATGAACCGGCTGTTTTTTGTGATATCTGTACTGGAAATCAAGAAGATAATTGAAGCTTAGGACAACTTTTTAGTAACTTGAAAACTGCAAAACTTTTATGGTATTTGTTTTCAGGATATGTTTGCATGTAATTGTCCGTTAATTTTCAGGTATTCATATTTGTTTGATGCTATGTTTGATTCCGATACGCTCCGATTAAATAAATTTATCAGCGAAAGCGGATTGTGTTCCCGCCGGGAGGCTGACCGGTTCATAGAGCAGGGCCAGGTGTTTATAAACGGAAAGCGTGCTGTCATTGGCGATCGGGTTAAAGCCGGCGACAGGGTAAGGGTTAACGGACATGAGCTGGAGCCTTTGGCAGGAGAGGACCTGGTGTTTATTGCTTTGAACAAACCGGTAGGTGTAACATCTACAACCGAACAAGGTGTAAGAGACAATATTATTCAGTTTGTAAATTACAGTAAACGTATTTTCCCTATTGGCCGTTTAGACAAGGATTCACAGGGTCTCATTTTTCTGACCAACAATGGCGATATGGTGAATAAGATACTACGGGCCGGTAACAAACATGAGAAGGAATATGTAGTTACTGTTGATAAGCCGCTAACTGAAGATGTAATCAAGGGTATGGCCAATGGGGTGCCTATGTTAGGTGTTACCACTAAAAAGTGTAAAATAGTTGCAGAAAGTCCAAATGTCTTCCGAATTGTATTGATTCAGGGATTGAATAGGCAGATCCGCAGAATGTGTGAACATTTCGGGTATACTGTAACCAAATTGGAGCGGGTCCGCATTATGAATGTAAGTTTAAAAAACTTACCATTGGGCGATTGGCGCGATCTCACTCCTGAAGAGTTAAAAACCCTGACTTCGATGCTTGAAGATTCAAATTCGAACGATCAGCGTAAAACTAAATTGCATAATGAAAAGAATACCGGGAAAAAGTCCGGTGCCCATAAAAATGAAGTCGAAGGCAGCAGGTCCGGAACGCGTCGGCCAAATCAACCCGATCGTAAAAGAAGCGGCAAAGCTAATTCATCCGGAGGCCGGTCGTCAGGTAAAGCACACGGCAGAAGAAGAGGGAGGTGACTTTAGTGTTTCTTCCGGAATTTTTATTTCAGAAATTCCGATGCCCGCCAATAGAATCACCGGCAATATTGAGTTGTTAGTTTATGATAAATGAAAGAGCGGATAAGGAAAGCATTGTTGAGTTATCAAGGTTGCTGCATTTTATATACTCAAAATAGATTTTGTTACCGGACTCTGCGCTTTTTATCAATTCAATCATTTCAGGAGTAAATTCTCCGCCTGATTCATTGGATAATTCAACCGGTTGCTGCTGAAATCTTACTAATGTAATCCGAAACGATCGGATAGCATACGTTGTATTGTATTGTTCATTCAATGTGAGTTTACCCGCTTCAATCAATTCATTTTTGTCAATATTTCCTGAGTGCTTATTACCTACCTGAGCAGCAGATGATAGTTTGACCGGATTGTTTTGTGCTACAACAACTGAGGTGTCGGTTGTCATTACCAAAAGGATTGCGAATGCAAAGTTTTTTAAAGCGTTTAGTGTCTTTTTCATTTTGATATATAGGTTAAGATCGTAATAGGTTGGGTGTCCTTATAAACTATCGTGATGGTTTCTAACAAATAACGTGCGCCTTATTAAGGAATTGAAAATGGACAATTTAAAGATATGTGTCCGTTTACACTTTTCAAAGTAATTTCATAACCATTAATTCAAATGATACCTGGCCAGCTTACGTTCGATGTAATTTGGGTCAGAAACATAAAATGGCAATGTTTCAGTTATCAGCCCTATGTTTTCAGCATACCGGTTATTGCGGACGCGTACCGTCCCAAAATTGGACCAGTTCGGGTACATGTAAAAGGTTTGTTTGGCATTGGATGTGGTAAATATTCCGGCTGGTGTTGTGATAGTCTGATCTTTATCGGTCATTTTTTTTTCTATCAGACAAAGTGTGTCTGATGGCAGTGTTATAAAGTAATAGGAGGAGAATACGGTTGTGAAGTCCTGTGAAGAAAAGAGTATTTCTCCTTCCGATGTTACAATATAATCAAGTGAATCACGCTGAAATGATATCTCCGGTTGCGTTGGGTTGTTGTATTTGAGTTTACAGATTTTGAAATAGGTTTGATTGTTTATCATGGTATCCTTTTCTACATAACAGCTATCAAATCTGTTCAGTGATGTTGCAGTGCCGGTTGAGTCCAATAAAAATTCTTCGTAAACCCAATAGTTTCCTACGTTGAAGGATGAATAATCGGGATATGTTGCGGGAATAGTAACAGCAGGCTGATTGTCGTTACTTTTTTTACAAGCTGAAAAAAAGAGGGCTATACAAATGCCGGCTAGCAATAAGTGATTAGAATTCATGTGTTAGATTCAGGTTGCCCTACATAACGCAATTCCATCCCGAATATTGTTTAGCAAATAATACAGCATGACATAACTGACAAAAATTCAGTTCTGATTTTCACGTTTTCCCCATAAAAACCAGAAAACCCATGTTGCAGTAGTGAAAACTGCAACCTGCAATGGAAACCAGATTGCAAAAAGGGCGCAAAGGGTATACAAGCCAAAGGCAAAGTATCCGAATTTGTGGTTTTCACGAAACACTTGTGTTGCAACTTCATCTCTGGGTAGTTTGTTCTTTATTGCTGCTGTGGTAAACAGTATCCAGCTGATGGCCTGCATGGCCAGGGTTGCATTGTAGAGAATTACGGCAGGCGCCGCATAATCCGTTAAAATATACTCACCCAAAAGAGAGGTGGGGAATGGAATAAACACGACAGTGAGCAACATGAATCCATTGGCATAAACAAATGAATTCGATGATTTATGGAGTAATTTTAAACAGGCATGATGATTTACCCAGGTAATGAATATAATGATAAAGCTGAGTAAAAATGCAAGTATGGATGGTGTGATGTGTTTTAGGGCTAACCAAAATCCGAAAACGTTATCAAAGTTTACGGTTGCCGGTAATTTGATGTCAATAATCAGCAAAGTAATGGCAATCGCAAATACGCCGTCGCTAAAGCCCTCTAATCGTCCATTAGGATTTGATTCCTTCATGAATTACAAATTTTGACAATGCTTTGCATGAACCGAAAGACCTGCCGAAAGTAATAAAAAAATGAAATTAATCGCTCACATGTTTTTCAATGTAATTGGAATTCATCAGTCCAAGTGCTCCCATATACCGTAATTTAAACGAAACCAGGTCTCCTGTCTTGTAACCTGATTCGTTAGCGCCTAAATCGAGGACCAGCATATCGGAACTGGCTTCAATAATTTTTACATGCTCATCTTCCGGAAGTAAAAAGGCAGGGTTTATATCAAGCAGTCCGATATCGAGAATGGCCCTGAATGATGATTTTCCATAATCATCGGGGTTGTATTCGGGAATGTACCCTGCAACATTCTCACCCTGCTCGCCGGATGGGGTTAATGGTTTTTCGTAAAGTTCTATCACTTCAGCAAACAGTTTCAGTACATCTGTTTTCATCCCTTTAAAGGGCTGACCGGTAAAAAGATCGTTTCCGAAAAACAGTGCCTCGCCGATCCTGAAATGGTTAACACCCTGAGGAATTTGTTTCTTCAACAACAAAGACAAGGTAACGCTGGTTCCTCCTGAGATCCAGGGAATGTCGCGTTTGAATTTTAAGTTGATCAGCTGCTTATACAAACACAGCTGGATGAGTTTATCCTGGTTAGGCATAACCCCGTTGAGACAGTTAAGATTTGTGCCTATTCCAATAATTTCGATATTGGGTAATTGAAATACCTGTTCGTAAAAGTCAATCAGTTGATCGCCCATCACTCCTTCGCGCAGATCACCCATTTCAACCATAATAATTACTTTATGCTTTTTATTTTGAGCAACAGCTTCCTTACTCAGTAATTGGATGCTGTAGAATTCGGTGTTAAAACTTATATCGGCATATTTTATCACATTGGCGATACTTCTTTTGGCAGGTGGTTTAATATATACCGTTTGAATATCGGGATTAAGTGCTTTTATGGTTTTAATATTGCTGATGCGTGTATCCAGCATCTCACGAACTCCTAAATCAATCAGCTCTTTAATGTAAATTTTATTGCCGCACAGCAATTTAGTAACTACACCCCAATCGATATTATTCTTCTTGAAAAGCTTTTCGAGGTAGGTGTAATTGTGTTTGAGTTTATCCCTGTATAATTTAATAAATGCCATAATCAGGTTGTAACTTCTCTTGGAATAAATACCGGTAACCGTGCCAGTAATTCATAATTTAACAGGTTACTCTGTTCACTGAATGAATTTACCGTAATTACTTTACCATTTTGTCTGCCGATCAACACCACTTCATCTCCCTTCTTTACGTTTTCAATGGCTGTAATATCAACGGTTAAGCTGTTCATATTGACTGTGCCCACCACCTGTGCCGTTTTACCATGTATTAAAACCGAACCGACATTACTTAAGTTCCTGCTGTATCCATGGGAATAGCCGATAGGGATAATCGCAATTGTCATGCGCTTGTGTGCCAGATAGGAGGTTCCGTAACCGATAAAGGAGCCTTTGCTGACTACCGAAACTGACATTACATGACTTTTCCATCTGATAATCCGTTTCAGCAGATCGGGACTGTTATCTGTGTCACCACAAAACCGTATGTGCGTTTCTCTGCTTGGCCAAAAACCATATTGAATAATCCCGATGCGAACCATGTTTCCTTGTGTTTCGGGATAGTTGAGCAATCCTGCTGAACAGGATGTATGATGGTACCTTGGATTAAACCCGCGTTCGGCGAACTCCTGCCTGGCACGGCCGTATGCTTCTATTTGAGCAATTATTCTGAAGTGATTGGCCTGGTTTTCGGCTCCTGCGAAATGGGTAAAGAGTCCTTGAAAAGTCAGGTGAGTTCTGTTTGTTTGCAGTATTTCACATAATTCCGGTATCTGACTAAAATCAAATCCTGTCCGTTTCATGCCGGTTTCCATTTCTATGTGAATAATGGCCGGAGTGTTATGTCTTTTTGCTGCTTCGAGAGCGGTGTGAAGTCTTTCAAAATCAAAGACAGAAAATTCGACGCCTTCACCGACAGCCCAGTCAACCCCCTGATCATCGATTGCTCCCATGATAAACAGGTCAGGGAGGTCGGGGATATGTTTTTTTAGCTGATACGCCTCTTCTGCAGCGTGAACGCCAAAATAGTCGACACCCTCATTCATGGCCATTCGCGCAAATTCAGCCAATCCGTGTCCATAGGCATTTCCTTTCACAATACTACATAACCGTACCCCGGGATTCAGTAATTTTCGGATAAACCGAAGGTTGTTTCTCAGTGCTCCGGCACTCAATTCAATGGAGGATGTATTAAACATTCGGTTCGGTGATGTTTAGCTCTTGTTTGATAATTTGCGAGAATATTCCTACTCCTGTTTCAATAAGGGTATCGGGGAAATCATAATCGGGATTGTGCAGAGCAGGGGTATCTGTTCCTGAGCCAAGTCCAAACATGCATCCGGGAAATTTTGTTGTGAAGAGCCCGAAATCTTCTCCCCATTTAAATGGAAATGCTTTTTCGGTAATATTTAAGTTTAGTGAGTCCGCTGCTTCGCGAACGCGCTGTGTAGCCTCATGTTGATTTACATTTGCGTGAAAGGTTTGAGTAAATTCAAAAGCAATTTTCAGTTTGTGCGCTTTTGCTGTTTTTTGTGCGACATCCTGCACTTCGTTTTCAAGCTGCTGCAAATGGTCATCATCCCAGCAGCGCAGGGTTAAGTGAATCGAAGCATTTCCTGCTGAAATACCATATGCTTTTTCTCCCAATTCAACGAACACAGGCGTTATCACCCGCATATTGATTTCTTCAGGATTGTTGTTGACAAGTTCGGCCGTTTCCCGAAGAATGTCAGCCACTGCCAGTGCAGGGTTTAAACCATGTTCAGGTTCGGCTGCGTGGGACGTTTTGCCTTCCAGATTTATAATAATACTGTTTACGGATGCCGTAAATGTTCCCTCTTTTACAACAATCTCATGGAGCGGATATCCGGGAAGGTTGTGTAGTGCAAACAGACAGGAGGGATTGACTTCCTGGAATTTCTTATCATTTAACATTGCCTGGGCACCCTCCCCGTTTTCTTCTGAGGGCTGAAACAGCAACCGAACCTTTCCCGTTGCCGGTTTATGATGCTGAAGGTATTGCGCCAATCCACAGAGGATTGTAGTATGTCCGTCGTGACCGCATTTGTGCGATACACCGGTAGACAGACTGGCATACTCGAATGAATTTATTTCCTGAATAGGCAGTGCATCTAGTTCGGCGCGAAAAACCAGTTCTTTTCCGGGTTTCCCTGACTCCCATGTGGCGATGATCCCATTACCGCCTATACCGCCCAGCAGTTCATCGGGTTTGCATTCGCTGAGAAAGGCGAGGACGCGTCGCGCAGTGTTTTTTTCGTTACCCGATACTTCAGGGTTTGCATGCAATATCCTCCTGAATTGCCGGAGTGTTGAATAGTCGATTGACATTTTGATGATTATTTGCCGGGTATAAAACGCATTTCTAAGTATTTATTTGTGAAACCAAGTTTTTCATAAAGCTTTTTGGCAGGGTTATCGGGTTCCACATGCAAGGCAATACCTCCCTGTGTTAGAGTCATAGCTTCGAGCATCATTTTTTTTCCTATTCCTTGTCCCCGGTAGTCTCTGTGTGTGGCAATATATACGAGTATATTTGCAGGTATATATCCATCCATGCCCGTTTCATTTATTACTACGGCACCAATTATTTGTTCATCTGTTGTTCTTAATAATATAAAACCGCCTTTTTCAGGATTTAAAGCATATTGGATGGCTTTGAGAATGTCCTCGTTTTTATCGCCAAATTGATCCAGATGCTTTTCGAGGAAGTTTGCAATTTGCTGACTTGAAAATTTTTCATTTTCTCCCGACCGGGCTGTAATCAGAATGGAATTCATTGTTATTGGGATTTGTAAAATATAAAACAATCAGAAAAACAAAAAGAGAAGTGAGGATACCAAAAATATTTGCATCCAGTTCAAGTGGTAATGCAATCTTTGAACTGGTAAGCGCTACAGTTACTGTGCCGCCGGTGAGCATGGATGCCAATGCAGCGGATCCGTTGGTTTGTTTGAAAAACATAGCGGCCACAAGTGGAACTAACAGTCCTGAGACCATAAATGCATAAGAATAGAGCATAAGTTCTAAAACATTTTTCATGTTTGCCGCAAGATACATGGAGAGTATGCCGAGTACAAGCGTTAGTACCTGTGTAAATGGAAGTACTTTGGGGTGATGTGCCAGATTTGGAAAAAAACGCAGCAAAATATCTGTAAAAACATTTCCCGAAGCAGCCATGAGACAGCTGTCTGCGGTTGATAATACTGCCGAAAAATAGGCCGACATCATTACGCCCATGAGTCCTACCGGAAGAATTTGCCGAAGTAAAAGCGGTAACCCCAGTTCAGGATCCATACTTGCAGCACTTGGAAATCCCAGTTCTGTAAACATTCCCTGGTCAACTGCCACCCGCCCAAATAATCCGAGTAGTACTCCCATAAAAGCCATCAGGGGCCATTCGAACAGACCGGCGATAAACCAGGCTTTTTTAGCAGCCTTTTCACTTTTACTGGCATATATTCTCTGGTACAGTGTCATCCCTACAAACCAGATAGGTATTATTGTGATGCCCCAGTTGACCAGTGTTTGCCATTTTACGGAGCTTAGCGACAGCATTTCCGGGCGAATGGAATGATGTATGGCCTCCCATCCTCCAATGGCGTGAAAAGAAAGTGGAATGCCGACCAGAATCAACCCCAGCATCAATACAATCCACTGCACGGTGTCGGTATAAATAACCGCGGTCATGCCTCCCATAACAGTGTATACAATAGTTACCATCCCCATTATGAGCAGGGCGGAGGTAATGTCAAGATCAACAAACGAAGCGGCAGCCAACTTTGCTCCGGCAAGTATCTGAGAACTGGTGAATCCCATGTAACCGATGGCTGAAATGATGCCCGCTGCAAGAGCGACTTTGCGGTTGTAATAGTGATTAAATAATTGCGGAAATGTGGTGAATTGTTTATCGGCACCCAGCTGATAGACTTTAGGGATAAGAATTACCGCACTGAGCCATGCACCAATAAGTCCTGTAAACAACATCCATGAACCCGATAAGCCCATCACAAATCCAAGGCCTCCAAGTCCAATGGAAAACCCGCCACCAACATCGGTGGCAACAACCGATAAACCTATGTGCCAGCTTGAAATATTTTTATCGCTTACAAAAAAATCTGCCGTGCTTTTATTTTTACGCATGAAATAAAAACCAATTGCCATCAGGGCAACCATATAAACAATAAAAATAGTCAGGTCAAGCGGATGCATAAACTTCCAATTTTGAGCGTTGTGTTGTATATTCCATCAGCAAAAAATAAATCAATCCAATGGAGTACCTCCATTTACAATTGCAAAGCTATTGTTGCGGATCAGCTTATACAGACAGGCAAATAAAGTGTGCTGTCAGAAAAAATAAGAAATGCATCACGGATCAATTAAAATCCGATTTCAGCAGTGATTGCTGCAAAGGTACAAAATTCATGCGTATTGACCAATCAGAAAAGAATATTCATCCTAAAAGCTCTCTGTTTAAGTGAGTTGAGAGTTATTAATATTCGATTAACAAAATGATTTTAGTAGCGGGAACCGGACAATTGAAGAGTTCTAAATTCAGATGTACAACAACGGTTAAAAAAGTTTGTTCTGCAATAAGGCTTTATTTTATTTCTGCAGGGTGAGTTATTGCAAACAGGTTATCGTTATTGGCATATACTATTTTAACTTTTTTATCTCCTGCAAGCAGTTGGTTGTTTTGAATGGTTTTAATCAATCGTTTGCTTTGGCGTCCCATGAACCTGCTCCAGTAAACAATAACAACATAATCATATTGGTTTGCTGAAAATGATGCAGTGTAAGGAAGTTGCTGCAACAATTGCAGTTGCCGGTTCAATGAAAGGATACTGTCGGCCGGTGCCTGCTGACCCGGTGGAAAAATTGCAAATAGTGCATCTCTGTTCCATTTTAAATTGGGGAATCCTCTTGTATAGCAATTGACATGAAATACTTCCAGATTACCGGTGTTGTTATAATACAATGCCTGGAGTGGTTGGTAATGATTTTTGATTTGCTTCTTAAAGAGGATGGTATCCATCTTAAATAAAAATGATATGTAACCCGTGTCAAGCGTATAGCAATCCGCTGCAGGAATGTTATAGCGTTTTGCATAATGCAGAATGGTATTGTCATCTGCATATTTTTGTTTTTTGATACCATACATTCGCATCATGAGTGCGGAGCATCCGGAAAACGAACAGGTGATGGTCAGTGAGATGAAAATCAAAAGTATCCTTCTGAGGTTCATGATTTATAGGTAAAGGTGTACCGCTGAATCGAACGGCTATATTAAAAAATAATCAGCTGCTTAAAAAATGTGTACATCCGGGAAACAGAGTCACCTAATTGACAGTATCGCCACGAAGTGCACGGAATCTTTTTCTTGCGTCAGACACATAAAGTGATCCGGGATATTTTTCCAAAAAAGTTTCGTATAGCGATTGCGCCTGTGTTTTGTCGTTTAATTTGGTTTCATAGATCTCGGCCAGATGAAACAGTGCATCATCACCTAAAATATCATCAGGATAGGTTTCTGTTATTTTTTGATAGAGCGAGGCCGCTTTGACATAATCGCCCTTCTTGTAATAAATGGAAGCTTCTTTGTTCCAAACTTCATCGGTTAGTGAATGGCCGGGAAATAATATGAGCAACGAATCCATAGTTGCCAATGCGGCATCATTTCGGTTGGTAAAGGCATACAAATCAGCACGGGAATACATCAGCAAGGCATCTGTTGAACTGTCAAGTCCGGTGTTGTCCATTATCAGCAGACTTAAAGCCAAAGCGTCATTTGAGATGAGCTGTGAAGTGGCTGCCTTTAAAACGTTCAGTTGTGCAGCGGCCCATTCAAACTCTCCCATAAAATAGGAGAGACGTGCATTGCGAAACTTTGCCTCTCTGCCAATTGCGTCGTTTTTAAAATCTTTATCTACCTGTGAATAGAGCAGAGAGGATTCCCAAACTTCGCCAACAAGAATGAGGATATCTCCCAGTTCAAGTTTACATTCGGCCTGAAACAGTGGACTGATGCGCGGCATTTCAATAGCCTCATTGAGAAGGTCAATGGCCGTTGTTGTATTGTCAAGATAAAATGCTTCAAGGTGAGCATAACTGCTCAGCAACGGTGCTGTGACGTAGTTTCGGCCCAGTTCTGCAAAAGCATCATCATAATCTTTTTCCAGTTTAAGCAGTTCCTCTTTTTTGTAACTGCCTTTTGATGTCATATCCTGGCTGACCGCTTCAACCACTTTAATGCGTGCTTCTATAAAGTTCGGATTTTCCTTGCCTAAACCAATCACATGTCTGAAGCAGGCTTCAGCTGTTGCGTATTCATTGTTGGCCAGGGCAAGTTTTCCCAGTGAAAGTATTCTGCCTCCGTTTTCACCTGTTCGTTTTTCCAGGGCTTTTGCCTGAATCAGGGCGCTGTCGAAATCTTTTTCCTGCAGAAAGAGCCAGTACAGCAATTCGCTGTACATGGTTTTAGATGGTTCTTTTTGAATTTTTCTGAGTAACGAAGTTCTGATTACATCACTCAAATCACCTTTGGTGTCGAATGCAATTTTGTTTTGAAGTACGTTCTGGAGATTTGGCAGATAATTGGGGTTGAACTCCAGCAACCCCAGATACTCATCAATCATTTTTTGGTATTCCGACTGCTGTGCATAGAGATCGGCAAGTTCGAAATTGTACGGGTAGGTATCGCCTGTCAGCTCCCTGCCTCGCAAATAGGTTGCTTCGGCATATTTATACATGCGGGCCTCCGAAAAAGTGGTTCCCAGATTCAATACTTGCTGAACATCCGGAAATAAGGATTTTATTGCTTTCTGATAGTTGTTCTCGGCATCTTTAGTCTTACCCTGAGCAGCTGATAAATTTCCCATATCAACCCATAGGGATGCATTTGATGGGATTTTCTTTATTTGTTTGTGAATAAGCTTTTCGGCTTTATCGTATTCTTTTAACTCTGTAAGACACGAAAGGTATGGCTTGTAGGAATTGTATGGATCGGTAGCATACCATTTTTCGAAATACACAATGGCTTTATCACATTCGCCGGTAGACGCATACTGACGTGCCAGATCGGCATTGGTTTGTCCCTGCCCCGCCACAGCAAATGGCAGTGCAAGCAGCAAAAACAACAGATACTTGCCGGCAGGTTTAATCATCAGTTTATAATAGAAAATCCGGTATAAGGAACCAGCACGCGGGGAAGGTGAATGCCGTCTTCGCGCTGATTGTTCTCCAACAATGCAGCCACTATTCTGGGTAACGCAAGAGCACTGCCATTAAGTGTGTGTGCCAATGCCGGTTTCGAGCTCCCTTCACGGTAACGTAGTTTAAGCCGGTTGGCCTGAAAGGATTCAAAATTACTGACACTGCTTACTTCAAGCCATCTTTTTTGGGCCGCCGACCATACTTCCATATCGTACGTCAGCGCCGAGGCAAAACTCATATCTCCTCCGCACAGCTTCAATGTTCTGAAAGGAAGTTCGAGTTCATGTAACAACGAGGCAACGTATTCACGCATCTCTTCTAAAATTGCATACGAATGATCGGGATGGGCAATCTGAACAATTTCAACTTTGTCGAACTGGTGTAATCTGTTTAACCCTCTCACATCTTTTCCGTAAGAGCCTGCTTCACGGCGAAAACAGGGTGTATAAGCTGTCATCTTTACAGGTAACTTATCAGCCGGTACAATTTCATCTCTTAATATATTGGTAACCGGAACTTCAGCAGTTGGAATCAGATACAGGTTGTCGATACCCACATGGTACATTTGTCCTTCCTTATCGGGAAGTTGTCCGGTACCAAAACCGGACTCTTCATTAATCAATATTGGTGGTTGAAATTCGGTATAACCGGAGGCGGTAGCACGATCGAGAAAAAAACTGATCAGCGCTCTTTGTAACCGTGCGCCTTTTCCCTTGTAAACAGGAAATCCGGCACCGGTAACTTTTACTCCCAATTCAAAATCGATGAGATCATATTTAGTTGTGAGTTCCCAGTGAGGCAGTGCAGAATCGGCAAGGACGGGAAGTTCTCCGGGAGACGAATAAACCACTTCGTTGTCATCCGGTGTTTTGCCGGCCGGCACCACTACCGAAGGTGTGTTTGGCAATTTTACGAGAATCTGGTACAGTTCTTTTTCGAGTTCCTCAAGTTTATGCCCCAATGCTTTCGATTCTTCTTTCAGCGCGCCACTCTTGTTTTTTAAATCATCAGCCTCCTGTTTTTTACCTGCCTTGTATAGGTCACCGATTTGCTTTGCCAGCTGATTCTGGTGTGATAAAAGATTGTCGTGTTCGTTTTGAATATGCCGTCGGGAAGTATCAATCTGAAGTGCCTGATCGATGAGACTACGTGCATCAAATTGTTTTACTGCGAGTTGTTTGATGACCAACTCCTGATTTTCGCGAATGGTATGTATTTGCAGCATATAAAAGGCCGTTTAGGGCAAAGGTACGAAGGATATGTCCAACTGCGTAAGCATGTTATTGGTCTGAAACGAGTAGTTTTGCTGCCGATGAATACAGCATACGGACCGGAGGCAGCACGGGCAACAGCATTGTTTCTCAGGCAACGGGGATATACTGATCCCCAGGTGGGAATAGTGTTAGGAACAGGGTTATCAGGGCTCGCCGGTCTCATTGAAAACAGGGTTGAACAATCCTACGAAGTAATACCCGGTTTTCCGGTTTCAACTGTGGAGTCGCATGCAGGCAAATTGCTCTTTGGTACCATTCAGGGAAAGAGAGTGGTTGCACTGCAGGGCAGGTTTCATTTTTATGAGGGATACGATTTGGAGAAAGCTACTTTTCCGATTCGGGTGCTCAAGGAGTTGGGGATAAAACAGCTGATATTATCCAATGCTGCCGGAGCATTAAATCCGGCATTCAAAAAAGGGACACTTATGCTGTTGTCCGATCATATCAATTTGTTGCCGGGTAATCCGCTTATAGGAACGAATGTTGATGAATGGGGACCCCGTTTTCCGGATATGAGTGAACCTTATGATCGCAAGTCGGCCGATTTAACGATAGAATGCGCTGCGGATGCCGGAATCGTGCTCAACAGAGGTGTTTATGTTTCGGTAGCCGGACCAAATCTCGAAACCCGGGCCGAATACCGCTTCCTGAGGCTTATCGGCGCTGATGCGGTTGGAATGTCTACTGTTCCCGAAGTAATTGTGGCACGTCACATGGGACTGCCTGTAGTGGCCATTTCGGTACTTACCGATGAATGCGATCCTGAAAAACTCGAACCTGTTTCGCTGGATGATATTTTGAAGGTGGCAGGGGAAGCTGAAAAGGACCTGACACGGCTGATGCTTTCACTGATTGCAAAATTGTAGCAAAAAAAAACGTCAGATTAGTTCTGACGTTTTTTATAGATCAATGGTTGTTCTTATTCAAAAGGTTGAATGGATACGTATGATTTATCATCAGCCTTTTTACGGAAGGTTACAACACCATCGCGAAGTGCAAAGAGGGTGTGGTCTTTTCCGATTCCTACCCCGTCGGCAGGCATGTGACGTGTTCCGCGTTGACGAACGATGATGTTACCGGCAATGGCCATTTGGCCGCCGAATATCTTGATACCAAGACGTTTACTGTGTGATTCCCTGCCGTTTTTAGAACTACCGACGCCTTTTTTGTGTGCCATTGGGACTTATTGTTTTCTGGTTATTAATTATGCGGAAATACCTTCTATTTGGATACGGGTGAGGTCCTGACGGTGGCCGTTGGACTTCTGGTAACCTTTTCTCCGTTTTTTCTTAAATACAATCACTTTGTCGCCACGCAGGTGAGAAAGCACCTTTGCAGTTACTTTAGCGCCGCTCAGAACAGGTGCTCCAACGGTTGTTTTGCCGTTATTTTCTACCAGCATTACCTGATCGAAAACTACTTTTTCTCCTTCGCCGGCAGGTAATCTGTGAACAATAACTGATTGATTTTCAGATACTTTCATTTGCTGTCCTGCGATGTTAACTATTGCGTACATCTTGATTTACTTTTTTGAGGTAGATACCCTATGAATTCAGGGGATGCAAATGTACAAAAAAGGGTCATTAAATAATCAAAAAATCTAAAAAATCATTTCGCCACCCGTTCCGCTTTCTTTTTGTAATTGATAAGGTAAACGCCTGTAAGTATTGCTATTAGGCCAAAAATATGATACCACTGCAGCGGTTCATCATCAAAAAACCCCCATGCCAGGGCAACCAGCGGAATAAGGTAAGTAACCGAAGAAGCAAAAAGCGCCCCTGAAATTTTGATGAGTTTGTTGAAAAGGACAAGCGAAATGGCGGTACCAAACACAGCCAAAATAAGCACATACATCAACGCGGTTACAGCCCCGGGTTGTTCTGCGACTTTTGAAATAAAATCGGTAGAGAAAAGGTACAC
>DASUFP010000054.1:0-12717 GCA_036274495.1 Bacteroidia bacterium | reverse complement strand
ATGATTTACACAGGTCTGCTCATATTTTGCATGGCGCTGGTGAGTCTCGTTATAGGAATAACCATTATGGGAACCGGCGATTTGGCAGTGGTGCGCAATACCGTATATATCTTTAATGAATCGGATGTTCTTTGGAGGTTGGCTGCAGCATTTGGTTTTGGATTGGTGGCCATGTGGACGGTAGCCGCTCTTTCCTTTATGTTTTCGGTATTTGCCGACAATTCCATTGGACCGATTGTGTTAACAATGACAGTCATAATTTCATTTATCGTTATTTCCGCAATCGATCTTTCACTGTTCAATGCAATGGATCCCTTTCTGTTCACGAATTATATGAGCGACTGGAAATTATTCTTTGAAAGTCCATTGAACAAATCTGCTATTTTGAATTCGTTTTTGATTTTAAACTTCCACACCCTGTTATTTGTTAGCATAGCGATCTGGCATTTTAAAAAGAAGGATATCCTTTCATGAAACAATTAAACTATTACATAATCGGCTTGCTTGCTATTGTATTATGGCCCGTTACCAGCTTATCGCAAGAACCCGATGCAAATAAAATATTGGATGAAGTCCAAGGTAAATTTCTGAAAATAAAAGATTACGAAGCGTCCATTACCATAAAGGTAGATGTTGATTTTATTAAAATACCCGTTAAAACAGGTACAGCATGGTTTGCTCAGCCCGATAAAGTAAAAGTTAAAACCGATGGCTTTTCATTGCTCCCTAAAAAGGGAATGAACTTTTCACCCAATCAACTTTTTACCGGCGACTTTACCGCCTTGTATTCAGGTGAAGAAGAATTAAACGGAATTCCGGTTTATGTTATTAAAGTAATTCCTAAAGACGATACTGATGATATTCTCATCTCAAAACTTTGGATTGATAAAAACAGAAAAGTCATACGTCGACTCGAAAGCACAACACGCAGTCAGGGTACTTTTGAAATGAACTTCAGCTTTCCCCCCACGGCAGCCGAATATGATCTGCCGGATGCCATCGTCTTTAATTTTGATCTCAGAAAAAATGAAATACCATTAGGATTAACGGGTGATTTTAATAATAAGGACCCGAAATCCTCAAAAGGTGGCAGGAATACCAGAGGCACCGTTATCATTCATTATCTGAAGTACATCATTAATCAGGGAAAAGGCCTGGTTCCCTTTTCGGACAAATAGGTTGTAATAGCTGTTTTTTTATTGCATAAAACGATGTTTTGAATAAAAATTTAATTTATCCTTTTTTATTCAAAAACATTTCTTTTATTTTTAGGAGTAAATCCTAACCACACAATTTTTCCAACCTAATTACCATTAACATGAAAAGGCTACTGATCTTATTCGGTTTTCTGTCTATTGTCCAGTGGACACATGCACAGGAAATGCTGGGAATCCGCCCCAGCAATTACGGCGGACTACAAACACTGGGACTGAATCCCGCACTGATGGCAAACAGCAGGTTAAATACAGATATTAATCTGATCAGCTGGGGTATCACATTTGAAAATGATTTCATGTATATTCCCAAAGAGGATCTTAAATTTTTCGGATTCGGAACCATTTCAGACAAAGCTGAAAATAAAGATTACCTCGACGTGTTTAAAATAAATGAAAAAGATGAAACCTACAGTCTTGCCTTCGGACAAACCTTTATGGGCCCCTCGGTAATGTTCAGCATTAAAAACAAACACATGTTTGCCATTACAACTGCCGCGAGATCGTACATTACTACTGATGGCGTACAGGGGCACGTCGGAAAATATGCTGTTGAAGGTCTGGGGTATGATCCACTGCATGGACAAACCTTTCATGCGCAGGGATTTCAATTTAATTTACTGAGCTGGCTCGAATACGGTCTCTCCTACTCCACTGTACTTACACAAAACGATAAAGGGGCTTTGTCCGGAGGTGTCAGTCTGAAACTGCTTCAGGGCGTGGGTTCGGGATATGTAAAAAACATAGATGCCTACTATAATGTATTAAATGAGAGTCAGGCCGGCGAAAACGATACCATGGCATTTTCGCCCGAAGGTCAACATTCTTATGGGGAATATGGTCGCACCGATTACAATTCATTTAAAAACGCACATGGTTATGGCGATTTTATTAACGGCAACGGATTCGGATTTGATATCGGATTTACATATGACATTTTAAAAGATCCGGTTACATGGCAATACGAAATGGATGGCGAAACGCGTATTGATCCTACAGTTAACAGGTATAAAATCAGGTTTGGCGCTTCTCTTCTGGACGTTGGCAAAATTAAATTCAATCAAAACTCCGGTGCATTTAAACTGGAAACCAATTCACCTGTCTATTATGTTAACTGGAGTGAGGACGAGTTTGAAAACAACACAGACTTTGACACAACTTTCAGTAATATTTTTTATGGCGACCCTAACGCTTCACTGCAAAGTACGTCATATACGATGGCATTGCCAACTGCACTTAGTTTGCAGGTCGACTGGAATGTACAGAAACGCTGGTACATTAACACCAGTTTGATTTATGGTTTTCAAAACAGCGGACCGGGTATTGACAGACCGCTGATGGTGGCATTCACGCCCCGGTATGAGTCTCCGGTTCTCGAGGTCAGCTTACCTGTTTCGTATATGGATTATTCAGGTAACGATATGCGCATAGGACTTGCAGTTCGTGTAGCCAGCTTTTTTGTAGGTTCCGATAAAATGGGGACAATGTTAGGCCTTAAGGATATGTATGGCATGGATTTTTATGCCGGTTTAAAATGGTCTATCGGAAAAACAAAACCTGCTGACAGGGATGGTGATAAAGTTTCCGACGCAAAAGATAAATGCATTGATGTTGCCGGACTCTGGAAATTTGAAGGGTGTCCTGACCGCGATGGTGATGATGTGCCGGATGCCATTGATGAATGCCCCGATGTAAAAGGATTAGTTGCTTTAAATGGCTGCCCCGACCGTGATGGCGACGGAATTATTGATATGCGTGATACATGCCCTGATACTCCGGGTATCGCTGAGTTCTTCGGTTGTCCTGATACCGATGGTGACGGACTTCGTGACCTGGATGACGACTGCCCTACCGTTGCCGGATTGCTTATTTACCAGGGTTGTCCTGATAGTGATAACGACAGTATTCCTGATCCGAAAGATGATTGCCCCTTCGCTCCGGGACCGCTCTCAAACAAAGGATGCCCTGTAAAGGTTGAAGTAGCTGCTCCGGTAACAGCACCTGAAATTGTGCAACTAACTGCCGAGGAACAGGAAATTGTCAACAAGGTGTTTGAAAACCTGCAATTCGAGACGGGCAAATCGATTATTAAATCTTCTTCATTTGAATCGCTTGACAAACTTGCTGAACTGATGAATAATAAGCCTGCATTTAAGTTGTTAATTGAAGGACATACCGATAATGTAGGTTCCGATGCAAGCAACATGGCACTGTCGCAGCGCCGTGCAAAAGCCGCCAAAGATTATCTGGTGAAAAAAGGTGTTGATGCATCCCGGATCACTTCAAAAGGATATGGTGAATCAAAACCTGTTGCCACAAATGATACTCCCGAAGGCAGACAGAAAAACAGAAGAGTAGAGTTTACCATCCGGTAAATAGTTTTAGACCGTAAAAAAACAGGAGTTCTTAGGAACTCCTGTTTTTTTATAATACGTTTCAGCATAATAATGAATTGTTTCCTATAGTTCTTTCATAAAGGAACTTGACAATTTCCAAAAAATGTTTCAATTTTGAATTATGCTTTTCCATTTTAACTTTTCATCATGTCATTTAAATTTTTCCGTTCGACACTTGCCTCCTATTTTACATTTACCACCCGTGAACGCAGAGGCGCATTTTGGTTGCTGTTGATAGTTGCCATTGAAATCAGCTGGCTTTATTACGATAGCTTTATCCGTACACCTGATGAAATTGATCTGTCGGATTTTCAGGCAACTATTGTACAGATGAACCAAAAAAAAATTCAAAATCCGCATTCGGGATTTGATAGCAAAAAGAATGGTATCGTAAAACCGGATTCGCTTTTCGAATTCGATCCTAATACCGCTGATGCAATTAAACTTCAGTTATTGGGTCTCTCCGGAAAGCAGGCTTCCGCAGTAATGCATTACAGGGAGAAGGGAGGCAATTTTAAAAAGAAAGAAGATTTCTCGAAGATTTATGTCATAGGCGATGATTTGTACCGTAAACTCGAACCTTATATCCGTATTCAGGCAAAAAATGAGGTCCCGGTTCAGCATCTGAACCGCAAAAGTTATCAAAAAGAAAAAACCGAGTTGAACAGCGCAACTGAACCGCAGCTTGAAGCACTTCCTTATATAGGACCAACACTTGCCAACCGTATAATTCGCTACCGTGATGCCTTGGGAGGTTTTATAAGTACCGCCCAATTACTTGAAGTGTATGGCATTGACAGCAGCGCCTACAAGGTTCTTTCCAATTTGGTTACAGTGAATGGATTGCTGATACATACGATTAATATCAATTCCGATTCGCTTCGTCATCCTTATCTTTCGTACAAACTGGTGAAGGTGTTGGCTGCTTACCGGCAATCGCATGGTAATTTTAAGCGTCCCGAAGATATCCGGAATGTTGCCTTGATAAAAGAGGAGATATATCTTAAAATTGCACCTTATTTAGCAGTAGAATAAAGGCTTGCTTACCACACCCTTATTTTGTTGTAACCTACTCAGAATCACCTAACCACCATCTTTCTTATGAATTTTCAAAACAACGAACACCAGGAGCTCATTACACAAACCGTTCGCGATTTCGCCGAAAAACATATCCGCCCGAATATTATGAAGTGGGACGAATCACAGGAATTTCCTGTTGAAATTTTCCACAAACTGGGTGAGCTTGGACTAATGGGAGTGCTGGTTCCCACCGAATACGGTGGCGCCGGTCTTGGATATTTTGAATATGTAACCGCAATTACTGAACTGGCCCGTGTGTGCGGTTCAATCGGCTTGTCGATGGCTGCCCATAATTCACTTTGTACCGGACATATTTTGCAATTCGGTAATGAGGAGCAAAAAAAGAAATACCTTCCTAAACTCGCATCCGGTCAATGGATCGGTGCGTGGGGTCTTACGGAAGCCAATACTGGAAGTGATGCGATGCGAATGCAGGTAACTGCAAAAAAAGAGGGTGACAACTGGGTATTAAATGGTGCCAAAAACTGGATTACGCATGGTATAAGCGGCAATGTTGCGGTAGTGCTGGCCCGTACAGGAGAACTGCTCGACTCAAAAGGGATCTCTGCATTTATTGTTGAAAGGGGTACCCCCGGATTCCGCGGAGGAAAAAAAGAGAACAAGTTAGGTATGCGTGCCTCTGAAACAGCAGAAATGATTTTTGAAGATTGTAAAATTCCTGCATCAAATATGATGGGGAAAGAGGGTGAAGGATTTTATCAGGCGATGAAAGTACTCGATGGGGGAAGAATTTCCATCGCAGCATTGTCACTTGGAATTGCCAAGGGTGCTCTTGAAGCATCTATAAAATATTCAAAAGAAAGGAATCAGTTTGGCAAACCTATTTCATCTTTTCAGGCAATCGCTTTCAAACTTGCCGACATGGAGACAGAAATCGAAGCTGCTGAGTTACTTACTTTCCAGGCCGCCGATTTGAAAAACCGTGGGCAAAAAATGACCAAGGAATCTGCGTTTGCCAAATACTATGCCTCCGAAGTATGTGTGCGCGCAGCAACTGAAGCAGTCCAGATTTTTGGGGGCTATGGTTACACCAAAGATTTTCCGGTTGAAAAATTCTACCGCGATTCAAAACTCTGCACTATCGGCGAAGGCACTTCCGAAATTCAGAAACTGGTAATTGCCCGGGATATTCTTGCCTGACCATTGCCCGATTTAAAAAGCAGAAATCCATTATATTTACTGCAAAATCACCTAAAATGTCCCTCCATTTCTATTCCTACGCCCGTAAAGGTTATGATTTTATAGATGAAGTAGCCCGTGAACTTAAGACTAACGATACCGACAAGGCAGCCCGTATGACCCGGTCGGTGTTGAGAGCCCTCCGCCATCGTTTAACAATTGAGGAATCGTTTCATCTGATTGCGCAATTGCCAATGGCGCTAAAGAGTGTATATGTTGACGGTTGGAACGTCTCACTTAATTTTAAACAACTCGATCACGTTTCGGATATCATATCGGAAGTTGTAAAAGAGGATGACAATTCCGCTGCCGGCGATTTTTCAAATAAAACGGATGTGCGGAATGCAATCGTTGCCGTTTTTGTCGTCCTCAGCCGGCATATAACAGCCGATGAAATGAAAGAGCTGGTGGAAGTGCTTCCCGAAAATCTGCAGCTGCTTTTACAGGAGCAGTTCGCCTGATTTTTCAAGGCTATTCCAGGCTTTTTCACAGCCAATATCCCTCCGGTTTCAATAAAATCAAGGTAAATTGTATGTTGTTACATATATTTTGTAACTTTGCGTCACATTTACATCCGATGGAAATCGAAAAAGAGATCCGGCAACAGACCAAATTCAATTCAGAATATGAAAAAATGGCTGTCAACATTTTATATACTGCCGGCTGGATGGATGGCATTAATAACAGGCGCCTGAAGCCATTTGGCATTACCACTCAACAATATAACATCCTTCGCATACTAAGGGGACAACATCCGCTTCCCGTTACGGTGAACATGCTTATTGAACGCATGCTCGACAAAAGCAGCAATGCTTCGCGGTTGGTTGAGAAACTGCGATTAAAGGATCTTGTTAACCGCTGTACAAGTGATTCAGATAAAAGAGCCGTAAATGTTACCATAACCCAAAAGGGATTAACGCTTTTGAAAGAAATCGGCAACCAGCAACTTAGTTTCGAGAAAACTTTTCACACACTTTCAAAAAAAGAAGCTGAACAATTAAACACATTGCTCGACAAACTCCGCGGTTAATGATTACAGTAATTTCAGGCACCAACAAAAAAAACAGCCTTACACGGCAAGTGGCTGCCATTTACACAAAACACTTGCAGGCGGCGGGAAATGAGGTAAAACAACTCCTGCTTGAAGAACTGGATTATTCATTTATATCAGCCGAAATGTTTTCGAAGCGGCCTCAATATATAACCCGGTTACAGGAAGATTATTTCAACAGTGCGTCTTTTTTTGTTTTTGTAGTGCCCGAGTATAACGGCAGTTTCCCCGGCATCCTGAAAGTGCTCTTAGATACTTTTGATGTTAAGCCTGCATTTGAAAATAAAAAAGCCGCTCTGGTAGGTGTAGCCACCGGCAGAGCAGGGAATCTTCGCGGACTCGATCATCTCACATCTATTTTACAGCACATGCACGTGACCGTTATTCCCGGACATGTACTCATTTCAAGAGCTAAGGAAGAGCTGGATGCAAACGGTAACCTGATTCACGAAAGCACTCTTAATACCGTAACCAGGCACATTGGAAAAATCACCGGTGCATAAGTCAGCTGACTGACACCATCCGAAAATTAATATCAGAAAGTAATGTTGGCACCCAGACTGGGTAATATCGGGAGCTGATTTACCCTTTCGTTTGTAATCCGGTCAACATAAAAAATGTTGGAGCGGTTGTATACATTTGAACAAGAGGCTATGATTTCCATTTGCGAATTCTTCCCGATCACCAGTGTTTTCTTTACCGATATATCCAACCGGTGGTAATCCGGTAACTCACCTTGATTTATAGGGCCATACAGAATGCCAAGCGCTCCGTTTTCCTGTGAAGGGTTCGCGCCAAGTCCACCGGAAAAATCAAGGTATTCATAAAATCCTTGTGTCTGCGTAAGCGGGAATCCTGAGCCGTAATTCCAACGTGCGTCAAATTGCCAATCCAGCTTTTTACCAAATGTGTAGCTTGTAACAATATTAATGTTGTGCCTGCGGTCGAAGTGTGGTGTATACGTGCGTATTTCATCTCTTCTCTCAACATATCCCAAAGAATACACCGCCCAGATGTATACTCTCTTGTAATCGTATTTCAATGAAAAATCCAGTCCGGTAGAATGACCGTCTTCTACAATATAATCACTGCGCAGGATTTCCGGCTGACTGCTGTTTGCAGCAACATCTTCAAAGAGTTTATCGCGGTTGACATTCGTCAGCTGGGTAAAGTTTTTGTAATACACCTCAATGTTGGTGGTCATATGAAAGGGCAGGTCAAGCTCAATTCCCCCGATAAGGTGGTTGGCTTTCTGCAAACGCGAATCAACACTTGATCCCCTGAATTGCGATGGCAGATTTTCGGGGCCTGATAAAAATCCATAAAAGAGGTTAACCACATCCCGGTCCGAAACAGTACTCAACAAATTCTGAGCATAAATACCGGCGGCAGCTTTCAAACGAACGTGGTTGGTCACGTTGTATTTGGCTCCGAGTCTGGGCTCAATAGAAAGTTCCTGAAGTGATGCATAGTAATGAAAACGGATACCCGGTTCAATTACAAGTTTATCCCAAACCTTACGGTAGTTAAAATAGGCTGCCAGTTCTGTGGTGTTTTCCTCCTGAGCGATGGCTGTTCCCAGGAAGTTATAATATTCAAAATCGGTTTTAAAAGCCTGTGCCTCCAGTCCGTAATTCACCTCGTTTTGTTTTATATAATAGGTGAAATTTAAATTGAGGCTGAACCCGCCGATACGGCTGGTGCGCGGACGGCCATCGGCTTCATCGAGTTTTATTTCGTAGTTGGAATAAGCAAGGTTGCCCTGCATGAGTACCGGTGAGGATTCAGGCACAATCATAAAACTACTGCCTACCCCGGTCGATTTCCAGTTGTAATCCGACACCCCCTGGTAAGTAGCTTTATCCGTAAAGTTGAATCCGAACAAATTAAACCGGCTTCCATTGGCGTTGTTGGTGGAATACTTACCATAAAAATCATTGAACGAATAGGGAAGTCCGTCATCACCCGCATAGGAGTAAAGTGATTTACTGGTTTTATCGAGGTACGATGTTTTGGCAGAAAAAATAAACGACGCATCGGCATCACCCTCTTTTTTCGCTTTTTTTATGGGACCCTCAAGCAGTACTTTTGAAGTGAACGTATTTGCTGAAAACTTCCCGGCAAGACGCTTCTTGTTTCCATCGCGTGTTTTAATATCCATTACCGATGAAATACGTCCGCCGTATTCGGCTCCGAATCCGCCGGTATACACATCCGCATTTCTGATAATGTCGGTATCGAATACCGAAAACAAACCAATGCTGTGAAACGGATTGTAAATTACCATCCCATCCATCATAACTTTATTCTGAACGGGTGTTCCTCCCCTGATATACAGTTGACCGCCCTGGTCTCCCGAAAACACTACACCCGGGACAACCTGCAGGTACTGCACCAGATCGGGTTCACCACCTACCGATGGAATCTGACTCATTTCTTTCGGCGTAATTTTGGTAACCGACACCTTAACTTCTGTTTTCTGTTCTTGTTTTTCGGCAGATATATTCACCGCATTTAAATCAACAGTCCTTTTAGAAACAAACAGTTTCCTTGTAATAATATCACCATTTGCAACTGTTACTTCTGTTTGAAGCGTGTCATAGTCAATAGAAGTGACCATTAAGGTATAGGTACCGGCCGGAATTTTGGTAATACTGAAGTAACCATTCACATCTGTTGCCGCCCCATAGGTGGTACCTTTGAGGTACACATTAGTAAACAAAACAGGTTCGCCATTTTCTTTCTGGTACACAAATCCGCGAATGGTAGTAACCTGTGCTATTGCACTGCAACTCAAAAACAGCAAAGTGATTAAAAAAGCAGGAAATGATTTTTTTAATTGCATAAAACTTTTTTTATACGTTACCCAGTTCAAGCAACGTGTTGTATTCATCAGGAGTAAGCGGCATTACAGATAAACGGCCAATGCGCACAAGAGCTATATTTTTTAATCTTGGTTCTTTTTTAATATCGGCAAGCGGCACAGGTCTCTTAAATGGCTTTTCAGCCCTCAGATCTACGGTAACCCACCTGTCGTCGTTGGTAGTCGGATCCTGATAAGCAGTCTTTTTTACTTTCGCTATTCCCACAACTGCTAACCCCTCGTTCGAATGATAGAACAATACCGGATCTCCCTTTTGCATTCCGTTGAGGTGCAGTCTTGCAGCATAATTGCGAACGCCTGTCCATGAGGTTTCTTTATCCCTCAGGAACTGCTCCCAGGGATATACCGAGGGTTCCGACTTAACCAACCAGTAGTTCATTTGGCTTGTTGCAACAGGTTATCAGCCTGTTATTGATAAAAGAGCGGAAAATTAGTGAAAAATATCGTTCAGGAAGGTTCAGACAATAATCTCCTTTTTTGAAGCTAAACTACTGATTTTCAAGTTACCGCCTGTCCCGCTTTCGGCCACCGGGAGGTCGGCCTCAATCGGGGCTATGTGGTAAATGCCCGTGCGTTGGAGGGGGCTAATAAAATCAGCTGCTTAATGGTAAAGGGTGGTATCAATTTTCTTATTCCTTAGAAAGTACCATTGCAAACCGGGGTTATAGTGCTTAACCCTGAAACTGAGTTGCAACCAAGCGACATACTTAAGGGTTGAAAAAATGGCCTTTGATTTATTGCTTTCCCATACGGACAATGCCGGTCAGGATGACTATTACCGCTGCCGCGGGGCTTTTGTTCTTTTGTCTTGATACAAAAGAACCAAAAAATCAAGAAGCAACCATGCTTCCTCCCGCTCTGTGCGCCTGTGCTTTTTTCTTAGCTTTTAGTATGATGCAAGCATTCCGGATTGCTGGTTATTCAGGCGCACATTCACAACCAACCCACCCCCGCGGTTGCTTCAGGCCTGCGCTCGAAATACAGTGCAGGAAATGCTTATGACTCCGCCGCGGCGGATGACTTATGACTTATGACCTATGACTTATAACCTATAACCAACGTCTAATGACTAATGACAAATCACAACCTTCCTGCTCGCCCTGCTGCCCCCCGAAGTAATCACCGCCTGATAGACTCCGTTTTCAACGTGCGATAAATCCGGGGTTTGCAATGTGCTCCATGGCGGAAGTGTCTGGCGATAGACCCGTTTTCCTTCCAGGTTATAAACTTCAAGTATTCCGCTTTCGCCCTGTGGTAAAATATAAAGTATCTCAAACTTTCCGTTGTTAGGATTAGGCTTTATTTTAAACGTATTGTCCAGTACCTGCGGATCGTTTACCGGATTTAACCCCAGGCTGTCGCACACTGTACCGTCGGCAGCGCCCAGGTAGTAGTTGGGGTGGTTGGGGACGGCACGAAGGCTCCATACATTGAGCGGAATGGCATGCTGCTGCACATCACAGGCTACTCCGGCACTATCCGGGTAGTTAATCACATGATGGTGCTGCACACTGCTGCCTGAGGTGATGTAAATTTTACCGTCGGCTGCCAGGTACATACTCCAAAAATCGGTTGCACAACAATTTGGTGGAAATCCTGAAATAAAGCCATCATAAGTTGCAACAGTGTCAACAGTTAATGTTGTTGAATTAATCTGAAACAAATAACCTGAACTGCACGCATAAATAAACTCGCCGCTTGGCGAAAACGCAAGCCCCCAGAGATATGATCCTGAGGTTAATTGTATAGTTTGCGTGTTACTAAAAGAACCTGTACATCTGTCAAAATCTGAAATAACGAGATAACTATTCTTGCTGGAGGGGTTGTCGTAGGTAGTAGTTATCAGTTTGGCTCCATTTGGCGAGAATGACAATTGTGTAGAATTGCCGCCGGCCCATGGCAGATAATTTAGCGACTGTTGGGCTACAGATGAAACACCATATGAAGTAACAAGTAATTTTATGATGACATCACTACTATCTCGGTTAGTAAAAACCCACCAATCGCGACCGTTGGCATGACGACATGCTGAAATACCCCAACTTATTGAATCACTGTATGCAATAATATTTTTGTTTATTACACCGCCAAGCCCATTGTCCATAGTGATATCAATAATACTATAAAAAAGTTCATTTGATGGAATACCAGATGTAGATTCGGTCTGATGAAATAAAATATATTTGCTTGTATCACCCGGAAAGGGTAGTATAATGTTTCCATAATCGACCACTAAACCATTTGGAAAACTATTAACAAAATATCCAGGATTCAACCCACTCCCATTCATCATGGTATCGTTATTGGCATTGGCAATCCAAACACCATTTGAACTCATCAGAAAGTTCCCCTGTTCGTCGCTGATGGTGGCTTCGGTACCATAAAATTGCATTTGCCTGGTTTCTTGTGTATATGTATATGCGGTTGTGTCAAAAACAAACCTTGACATTTCATTTAAACCCGTATTATAGCCAAGTAACCAAGTGTTGTTTCTGCCTTGCCCGTTACACAATCCGGCGAGCATTATCAACAACGGAAAACATAAGTATGCTCTCATGGTATTTTGATAAACTTTGAATTCCAACCCCCTGCGCTCGTCCCCAGCCGATAGCAATCCGCCTGACGGGCAGGATTACGGTTTGGGTCCGATAGCATTCGCATGAGGTTCATCAGCATCTGTTGGGTGAAGATGGAATTAATTTTTCTTAGTCATTACAATAAATAAATATAGGAAAATTGTTGTAAAACGCGCTGCTGCTTTAAAAACTTCCCGCGCTCCCTTTAGGGCCGGGGTAAACGCGGGAAATTGCAGCTTCCTTAATAATTTCCGCTGCCGCGGGGCTTTTGTTCTTTTGTCTTGATACAAAAGAACCAAAAAATCAAGAAGCAACC
>DASUFP010000053.1:0-38260 GCA_036274495.1 Bacteroidia bacterium | reverse complement strand
AAAGAGGCGGAGAAAAAAGGGTTTACCACCTATATGATGACCCCCGATAAAGATTTTGGCCAGCTGGTATCGGAACATATTTTCATGTATAAGCCGGCCTCTTTTGGCGGTTCACCCGAAGTACTCGGTATTCCGGAAGTGCTAAAGAAGTTTGAGATAAAAAAGGTGGATCAGGTGAGAGATATTCTTGGGTTATGGGGTGATACCGCCGACAACATTCCGGGCATTCCGGGAGTAGGAGAAAAAACTGCCAAACAACTGGTAGCCGATTACGGTTCGGTTGAGAATATTATCGCTAATGCGGATAAACTGAAAGGCAAACTGGCCGAAAAAGTCAAGACGTATGCTGACCAGGCGATCTTGTCAAAACAACTTGCCACCATCATAACCGACGCCCCTGTTGCATTTGACGAAAAGGCGCTGGAACTGGTGCCGCCCGACAAGGAAAAGCTGAGAGCCGTTTTTGCCGAACTTGAATTTCGAGCACTTGCCAAGAGGGTACTCAATGAGGAGTTGCCCGGCACATCCGCTGATGAAAATACCCAATCGACACTGTTTGAAAAAAGTGAAACTGAGGTTCCGCAGGAATCGTTGCCTCATGCCCTCAAAACCATCAGCGATGTTAAACACAACTACCTGTTAACCGATACAGCAGAGAAGCGGAAGGAAGTAATAGCTCAGATAAGGAAAAACAAATCGTTTTGTTTCGATACTGAAACAACTCACATTGACGCGAATTATGCAGAGCTGGTAGGCTTAAGCATCTCCATTCGACCCCATGAAGCCTGGTATATCCCAATTCCGCCCTCATACGACGATGCTCATAAAATAATTTCCGAATTCAAAGAACTTTTTGAAGATGAGAGTATCGGGAAAACCGGACAAAATATTAAATATGATATGACGGTTCTAAAATGGTATGACATTTCGGTTACGGGCCCCCTGTTTGATACCATGATTGCACATTATCTTATTGAGCCCGACATGCGGCACAATATGAATCTGCTTGCCGAAGTATATCTTAATTATGAACCCATTCCGATAGAAAACCTGATAGGCGAAAAGCGTTCAGAGCAGATTTCGATGCGTGAAGTACCCATTGAAAAGATTACCGAATACGCATCAGAGGACGCTGATGTAACACAACAGCTTAAACTCAAACTCGAGCCGGAACTAAAGAAAAATGATTTAACCAAATTATTCAGCGAAGTTGAAATGCCGCTCATCCCGGTGCTGGTAGGAATGGAAACCGAAGGTGTTGCGATAGATCCCGAAGCCCTTAATGAATTTTCAAAACAACTTGAAAAAGAGATTGCTGAAGTTGAGAAGGCTATTTACAAAGCTGCCGGTACTGAATTTAATATTGCGTCACCCAAACAACTTGGCGAAGTACTTTTTGATCAGCTGAAAATTGATCCGAAAGCAAAAAAGACAAAAACCGGGCAGTATGCTACCGGTGAAGAAGTGCTTTCGAAACTTGCCGACAGACACCCTGCCGTACAATACGTTTTGGATTACCGTCAGCTTTCTAAATTAAAAAGCACCTATGTTGACACACTGCCGGGAATGATAAATCCGAGAACCGGACGCATCCATACAAGCTATCAGCAGGCGGTGGCAGCAACGGGAAGGCTGAGTTCAAACAACCCCAACCTGCAAAACATTCCTATTCGTACCGAGCGCGGCAAAGAGGTGAGGAAGGCTTTTATATCACGCAACGACAAATATACCCTGTTGTCGGCCGACTATTCGCAGATAGAGTTGCGGATTATTGCTTCCTTTAGTAACGATGCCAGTATGATTGAAGCTTTCAGTAAAGGAATCGATATTCACACCACTACTGCATCAAAAGTGTACAACGTAGCTCTCGATAAGGTAACTTCCGAAATGCGTCGAAATGCCAAAATGGTAAACTTTGGGATTATTTATGGAATAAGTGCGTTTGGATTATCACAACGACTGAACATTCCGAGAAAAGAAGCTGCATCCATTATTGAAAATTACTTTTTACAGTTCCCCACCATCAAGCAGTATATGGATCAGAGTATTGAGTTTGCACGACAAAACGGATATGTAGAAACGATTCTGGGACGCAAAAGATATTTGCGCGACATTAATTCGGCAAATGCCGTTGTAAGAGGTTTTGCCGAACGAAACGCTATCAATGCTCCCATTCAGGGATCGGCCGCCGATCTTATTAAAGTAGCGATGATAAATATTCATCGCGAGCTTGAAAAGCAACAACTTAAAACCAAAATGATTCTTCAGGTTCATGATGAACTGGTATTTGATACACCACTTGATGAAGTGGATCGCGTAAAACCGCTCGTCACCGAACTCATGCAAAATGCCATCCCCATGAAAGTGCCTATTGTTGTTGAAACCGGTACCGGGAAAAACTGGCTCGAGGCGCATTGAAGAAGGATGACGATGATCCTTTAGCCGGAATTCTTAAACAATTCGAAGAATTTAACGGTTAGGAAAAAAAATATTACTGGTATTTTTCGAAGCACGACCCTTATACCTACATTGTTTTATTGCGCCATCTGCCAACCTGGTTGTTGAACCGCACAAAACACAAATCCTGTGTTTTGTGTTAATTATCAGATCATTCCACTAACTATTTTTCTGAAACATAAATAACACTGTACGAATAAGATTTTGCCTCGTTAAAAGTTAACCAAGAAACAATTGTATTTTTTTACAAAAGGGGGGGTATGCTTCAACAAAGCTATTTTCTAATTTGAAACTGTAACACTTCCTTGTTATCACAATAAAGTACCTGATTTTCTTAAACCCCATCAACCACTATTTTACTTTTTATTATCAGCACCTCAAACCAATTCTCCAAAAGCATCATGGGCAACAACTCTAAATTGGTTTCCGAAAGCTTCCTGCATTAAACAAAGAACATGCAAAACCGACCTAACCGGGCAGTTGCAGAGATGGATTTCTATAAGTAAGTTTATATCAAAGAATGGATCATTTCTCTCACTCAAAATGATCTTTCACATCAATAAAACTGCTTATGCGCTGTCTGGTTTCTACCCTGTTCATACTTTGGATGTCAGCTTCGTTTGCACAGCAAACTGTAGGTTTATTTACACAGACAACCGGCTCGACCGACGGATACGTTTTATTTGCTCCTACCCGTTCCGACTCTACCTATCTGATAGACAAATGCGGCAAGCGTATTCATCAATGGTCGAGCAGTTACAACCCAGGACTTTCGGTTTACCTGTTACCCAATGGAAATTTGTTGCGTTCGGGGTTTATACAAAATCCCTACTTCGCCGCCCCGGGAGGAATCATTGAGTTGTACAACTGGGACGACAGCTTGTTATGGTCGTACCAGATTCTCGATTCACTTGAAACACAGAACCATGATATTTACCCCATGCCAAACGGAAATATTCTGGTGGTAATATGGGAAAAGTATACTCCCACAGAGGCAATTGATGCAGGAAGAAACCCCGCGTTTGTCGGTACTGAATTGTGGAGTGCAAAAATTCAGGAGATAGAACCGGTAGGGTCAAATACGGCAAACATTGTATGGGAATGGCGTTTATGGGATCACCTGGTGCAGCATTTCAATGCTTCCAAATCCAATTATGGAGTTATTGCAGATCATCCTGAACTGTTAAATATTAATTATATGGCCGGCAATCCCGGTGCAATTGACTGGATTCATCTTAACGCTGTCAGCTATAACGAACAGCTCGATCAGATTGTAATTTGTTCGCATTCACTCAGCGAAATTTATATTATAGATCACAGCACCACTACGGCCGAAGCTGCGTCGCACAGTGGCGGCAACAGTGGTAAGGGAGGCGATTTTTTATACAGATGGGGAAATCCTGCTGCCTACAATTTAGGGACAGCAAACGACCAGAAGCTTTTTCTGCCGCATAGTCCCTATTGGATTCCGGCGGGCTATCCGGGTGAAAACAAAATTATGATTTTCAATAATGGGGTAAACCGTCCGGGCGGCAGCGCCTCATCCGTTGATGTAATAGCACCTCCTGTTGATGCATCGGGCAATTACATCATAACACCGGGAATGGCATTTGGTCCTGCAACTACCGACTGGAGCTATTCGGCCCCCACTCCTTCCAACTTCTATTCAAACATCATGGGAGGCGCACAGCGTTTACCAAACGGCAATACACTTGTTTGCGAATCAACTCAGGGAAATTTCTTTGAACTGGATACCTTATCAAATATCGTATGGCGGTATGTGAATCCGGTAAACAATTCGGGACCGCTTCAGCAGGGAACCACCCCATCGGGAATCAATTCATACAGGAGCATCTGGTATCCGGTAAACTACAGTGGATTCGCCGGACATACCATGACTCCGGGTGAGCCCATTGAACTCAATCCGTTACCCTACAACTGCATTATGAATACAGCTACGGGATTAAGTACTGCAACAACACAAACCGGCGACTTTGTAGTTGAAAATCCTTTTGGCACTACCATCCATATTTTTTCTGCATCAACTGCAGGTCGACTGAACTTGAACCTTTATTCGGCAAAAGGAGAACTGATTGTTCAATGGAAAAATATTTCGGTTTTGGAGAACAGCTCAATAAATCTCTCTTTACCCCATCAGCTTTCCGGCGGAATATATTTCCTCACCTATTCGGGCAATAACCTGAACGGCAGCATTAAATTGATTAAAACTTCTGAGTGAATTTTGAACTTTTCACGAAATAATTTAATCATTGGCATATAGCAACAGGTGTTCCTTAATCAGATTTAGTTAACCACACCTGATATTTCTTTTCATGTTTGTATTTTTAACGCATGAAAACGGAACAGCTTAAAGCCATTCAGGCACCTATTAAGGAAAAATATAAAACAGCTCCTGAAGCTGCATTAATAACGCTAAAAGCTGAAGGAGTGGTGGGTGAAGGCATCACCTGCAGTGTAAATACCGGAAAAGCCATCGCTGAAGCGGGATTACATGCCGCAACCGGAGGCGACGGCCTTCATCTCTGTTCAGGCGATATGATGCTGGAAGCTCTCGTGGCATGCGCCGGGGTTACCCTGAAAGCAGTGGCCACTTCACTGGGAATTGATATTGGCAAAAGCACCATTACTGCCGAAGGTGATATTGATTTCAGGGGAACACTTGGAGTGGCGAAAGAAATATCGGTTGGTTTCTTATCGATACGGCTGCATTTTTTTCTGGATGGATCATTACCAAACGATCAGACAGAGCTGCTTAAAAAATTAACAGAGCGCTACTGCGTGGTTTATCAAACACTCACCAGAGGAGTCGCTGTTGAAACAACGTATCATACCCGTTAAATTCAGTCTGACACTCTTCCGCATTTTTATATACGCACCTTATGAGCCTGCTGCTTTTTAAACAAAAACTGTATAAGTTGCTCTGCGAAGAAATGGATAATCGGATAAAAGAATTACAAATTACGCTTGACTCCGCAATTCATTCACGCAACAGCGATACTAAAAGCAGTGCCGGCGACAAACATGAGACCGGCAGAGAGATGCTGCAACAGGAAATTGATCAATACACCAGCCGATTAGCTGTTTTGAATCAGCAGTTTCAAATACTGAAAAATATAAATCCGGAAAAGTGCCATAAGACTATTGCCGGCGGTAGTATAGTTAAAACAAATACAGGAATATTTTTCTTTTCAATTGCCGCTCAAAAAATAATTACAGATAATCAGGAGTGCTTCCCGATTTCGATTGACTCTCCGATTGGTCATACATTCAAGGGGAAAACAGCAGGGGAATCATTCCGTTTCAACAACAGGGAAATTGAGGTTCTGGAGGTCTGCTGAACCTCAAAAGCAGTTGTTTCGAAGTTCCTTTGCGTTTTATTCATCCTTTATTAATTTAGGAGGTGTCAATTCAGAGACTCCGTCTGTTTCTATATGTTCAAATAAGACAATTGGCCAATATTTGAATTTACTTACCCTTAACATCCTTAAAACCTGTACAAATGAAAATTCGCTTTAGTTCACTGGTGTTTTTTATATTGTTTTATACAATTTCTCAAGCACAGATCCCGCAACTCTGGGGAACCAATTCGTTTGGCGGCTCATTTGGCATTGGAACCCTATACAGGATTAATGGTGACGGCACCGGTTATTCAAGTTCTTACAACATGTCGAGCGGAAGCACTTATGGCACCTTATCAACCGGACCCGGCAATATTCTTTTCGGGACAACTGTTTCGGGCGGAGTCTCGGGTAACCTGGGAAGTATTTTCAGTTACAATGCGGCGCAAAATACCTACACCACCTTGTTCAGTATGGATTCTTTTTCGGGATATTATCCGCATCAGGGATTACTGCTGGCGTCAAATTCTCTTTTTTATGGATTAACCAGTCAGGGAGGCAGTGCCAACGAGGGTGTTCTGTTCAGTTATAACCCGCAAAACGGCATCTTTACCAAGTTGCAAGATTTGAATAGTACCAACGGATATTATCCTGAAGGCGGATTAGCCGAAGGACCCAACGGAAAACTATATGGCGTAGCCACTGCGGGTGGCCTCAATTCATCCGGCACCTTATTCAGTTATAATTTATCGGGCGGCATGTTCACCGTTGAACACGATTTTATTTTTGCCGGAGGATTCAGCCCCTGGGGAAAGCCTGTTTTGTATAACAACATGTTGTACGGTATGACTTTTGGCGGAGGCACACTGGGCTATGGTTTAATTTACAGTTTCGATCCGGCAACAAGTACGTTTGCCGCTATTCACTATTTTAACGGAACCGACGGCAGTGCGCCAACGGGACCGCTTTGTGTTTCACCGGCGGGTATTTTATATGGCAATACTTCGCAGGGGGGTGCGAACAACGGAGGAGTTATATTTGAATTCGATCTGAATTCAGGGGTATATACAAAACTCCACGACTATGCCGACAGCACAGGATGGAAACCAATGGGGGGTTTAATGATTGCGTCTGACGGCAATCTTTACGGAAATACAAATTTCGGCGGCGCCAATTCATTTGGTGCGGTTATTAAATACGATCTCTCATCAGGCACCTATTTAAAATTACACGACTGTTCTGTATCAGAAGGAGGATTCCCGCGCGGTGAACTTATTGAATACAATGCACCTTCGGGAACAGGTGAACTGCCATCGCAGCATGAAACCATAACTATCGGGCCGAACCCCTCTTCCGGAACAATCACTATTGACTTCAAACATACAACCGCACCAATTCACATTGAACTATTTACTATATCCGGTAAAAAAATATGGCAATCAGATTATTTATCTTATCCCGGTTCGGTAAATTTAAATGAACCGGCCGGAGTATATTTTCTTAAAATCACAAGTGGCAGTTATTCACAAACCGGCAAACTGATTTTCTATTGACAGACACATCGCAGGTTTACAAAAACAAAGCAGATGCCCTATAATGAAATTCTCGCCAATCGTACCAGAGAAGTACTATCGAACCGGTTTGATGTAGAAGAAAAACGGATGATGGGCGGACTTGTTTTTATGGTTGATGGTAAAATGTGTGTTGGTATTACCAACGATGCGCTCATGTGTCGGATCGACCCGGCTCAATATGAAGAAGCACTCGAAAAAGATGGTTGCCGGCAAATGGATTTTACAGGCAGACCAATGAAGGGTTTTGTATTTGTTGATGAGGAGGCTTTAAAAACCAAAACGCAACTGATGTACCGGGTCGGGCTTTGTCTTGAATTCAATAAAAAAGCAAAAGCTTCTCAAAAAAAAAAATAAAGGAAATTAAAGCAGCAATTAATCCAGTTTTAAAACAGCCAGGAATGCCTGTTGAGGGATTTCCACATTACCTACCTGACGCATCCGCTTTTTTCCTTCTTTCTGTTTCTCGAGCAGTTTACGTTTCCGTGAAATGTCGCCCCCATAACATTTGGCTGTTACGTCCTTGCGGAGTGCTTTTACGGTTTCGCGTGCAATAATTTTTGCACCTATAGATGCCTGAATTACAATTTCAAATTGCTGGCGCGTTAAAAGTTCTTTTAATTTTTCACAAATTTTACGGCCAAACGTATAGGCGTGATCTCTGTGTATTAAAGCCGAAAGTGCGTCAACCGGGTCGCCGTTCAAACGAATATCCAAACGGACCAGGTCAGAAGGTTTGTAACCTATCTGATGGTAATCAAACGAGGCATAACCTTTGGATATGGATTTTAATTTATCGTAAAAATCAAATACAATTTCGGCCATTGGCATCTCAAACACCAGTTCAACCCTGTCGGTGGTGAGATAACTTTGATTCATGAGCATTCCTCTTTTTCCGATGCATAAGGTCATCACCGATCCGATAAATTCCGATTTAGTGATGATCATTGCCCTGATGTAAGGTTCTTCGATCCGGTCGAGGCGGCTCGGATCCGGGAAATCGCTGGGATTATTTACTTCCAGAAATTCGCCGCTTGTAAGATAGGCATGATACGAAACGTTAGGTACCGTTGTAATAACGGTCATGTTAAATTCCCGCTCCAAACGTTCCTGAATAATTTCCATGTGGAGCATTCCCAGAAATCCGCAACGGAAACCAAATCCTAATGCTGCTGACGATTCAGGTTCAAAAACAAGTGATGCATCATTCAGCTGCAGTTTTTCCATTGCTCCGCGTAATTCTTCATACTCGTCGGTATCAACGGGATAGATTCCGGCAAATACCATTGGCTTAACATCTTCAAACCCTTCAATTGCCTGTGCACACTTACGGCCTACATGTGTAATGGTATCGCCTACTTTGACTTCGCGTGCCTCCTTTATTCCGGAAATGATGTACCCTACATCACCTGCCTTTACAACAGGGCGCGGGGCCTTTTCCAGTTTAAGTACACCAATTTCGTCGGCGTGGTATTCTTTTCCGGTGGCGACAAATTTTACCAGATCGTTGGTCCGCACTTCACCGTCGATAACTTTATAATAGGCAATGATTCCACGAAAGGAATTAAAAACAGAATCAAAAATCAATGCTTTCAGAGGAGCATCCGGATCACCTTTAGGTGAAGGAATACGTTCGACGATAGCACTTAAAATATCATAAACGCCGAGTCCTGTTTTACCTGAAGCCGGAATAATTTCTTCTCTTTTACAGCCAAGCAGGTCTACAATCTGATCTTTTACTTCTTCGGGCTCTGCGCTGGGGAGGTCAATTTTATTGAGAACAGGGATAATGGTGAGGTCGTTTTCGAGCGCCAGGTACAAATTCGAAATAGTCTGCGCCTGAATTCCCTGAGCGGCATCAACAATTAATAATGCCCCTTCACATGCTGCAATAGACCGTGAAACCTCGTATGAAAAATCGACGTGGCCCGGAGTGTCGATCAGGTTTAGAATATATTTCTGACCATCTTTTTCATACTCCATCTGGATAGCATGACTCTTTATGGTAATGCCGCGTTCCCGCTCCAGATCCATATCGTCGAGAACCTGTGCCTGCAAATCACGCTTCGAGATGGTGTTGGTATACTCCAACAGCCTGTCGGCCAGCGTACTCTTGCCGTGGTCGATGTGGGCAATAATGCAGAAATTGCGGAAATGGTTCATGGGGCTGCAAAAATAGTGAAAATAGGTACCGAACCCACCGGGTGGATGGCCTCCGGGACTAAACATTTTAAGCTGATTTTCAATATATTTGTATAAATGCTGCCCTCCGTTCATCAAAATGTCAACAGCCATGCAACTATCTATAATTAAATAGGGTCTACGGAATGAATGTGTCTAGGATGTCAGATGAAGAACTGGTTAGCGGATGTATCCGCAAAGACCCTAAAGCTCAGCGGTACCTGTTCGACACCTTTAGCGGCAGGCTGATGGGTGTTTGTATGAGGTATTGCGACAGCAGAGAAGAGGCTGAAGATATCCTGCAGGACGGATTGGTAAAAATATTTGAACGGATCGGGACCTTTAAAGGCAACGGATCGCTTGAAGGATGGATGAGAAGAATAGTAGTAAATACCGCTCTGGATCAGTTCAGGAAAAACAAAGCCTTTCGCAACTCATTCGATATCAGCGAAATGGAGCATGTGGCGGGTGTCACCGATCATGTTCTTGAGACAATGGATGCGAGAGACATGCTCAAAGTAATTAAAGCATTGCCAACAGGATTCAGGACCGTATTTAACCTGTATGCCATTGAGGGTTATCACCATAAAGAGATTGCGGACATGCTTGGAATCACCGAAAGCACCTCCAAGTCACAATATTCCAGAGCACGCGGGCAGCTCATAAAAATGCTCCGGAAAGAAAACGAATACCACACACTGTGAAAAATAACGACCTACTGGAATCAGCTTTCAAAAACGCCTTTGACCGTTTTGAAGAGCCTGTCAGTCCTAAAGTTTGGGAGTCGGTAAGCGCCAAAATCAATACGCCTGCTCCTTCGGGCGGAAGTGGCTCCGGAGCAGGTGCCTCTTCAGGCGGCACCTTTTCGGGAAGTCTTGGCCTTTGGGTGGCCGGCGGAATGGTAGTTGCCGCTTCGGTTGCCGGCTATTTTATGTTTAAAAGCGATCCTGCCAAAGTAACTCCCAGCTCGACAACTACAGAAATAACCAACTCCGTTCAGGTAAATGATCCGGAACCGGAAACCATAACAACGCCACAACCTGTTCAGGAATCCCCTTCTCAGAAAGTTTCTTCCGGCCAACCGGCTCAATCAACTCTCGCTGCTTCAGGGTCAGCCAAACATGAGGCTGTAAGTGAGCCTGTTCAAAACAAAAATGCGGGTTCAGTTGCCACCGTCAATCCTAACGCATCAGCACCTGCCGAAAAACAGGCTCAGCCGACTACAAAACAGCAAACAGCACCCGTTGAACCTCAGAAAACCCAGCCTTCGAAAACCACAACAAATTCAACTGTCCCTAACTCCTTATCGCCCACAGTTTTCGACAGGTACACACCTATAATTACCGCCGCTCCTTCGAGCGGGTATGCACCGTTACAGGTTCAGTTATCCTATTTCGGAGATGCAAAGGAATCCACGTGGAACACCGGCGACGGAGCCGTTTCAAAGGAACCGGCATTCAGTCATACCTACACTGAACCCGGAAGCTACACTGTTGATTTGGTGACCATTGACCCCGACGGAGTAAAGCATGTTACGAAATCGGTAATTGAAGTTAAAGCTCCGTCCATGGTGCATACAATTCCTAACGTATTCACTCCCAACGGGGATGGCATGAATGACCGCTTTGAAATAATGGGTGATCATTTGAACCAGGTTGAAGCGGCAATCTTTGATAAATCCGGCAGACAGGTATATCGCTGGACCGGCATTGAAGGGGGCTGGGACGGAACCTATTTATCAGGTGAAACCGCTAAAGAGGGAACATATTTTTATGTTATCTTTGCCCGGGGCGATGACGACCGGTCCTATCAATTCAAAGGGTCTGTAACCCTTATCAGATAAATGCATCCTTTGGGACACTACAGGCGTCTTTAGTAAAGAATATCAACAACCAACACAAATAACAAACAGCCTCACAAACATCTATTTTAAAACCAAAAAGTAATGAAGAGATTTTTTACCCTGGCAGCGGCAATCATTATGGTTGCACTCACATCGGTATCTTTTGAAGCTCGAGCAAGCCACGCAGTAGGTATGGACATTACCTACACTTATGTAGGACCAAACCAGTACCTTATTACCGCGCGATTTTACCGTGACTGCGGTGGTATTACTGCTCCCACCAGCTTATCCATCAACTATACTTCAAGCTGCTTTACCGGCGGTAACATCACGTTACCTGCCATCCCCGGCACAGGACTTGAAATTCCGCCTTCACCCTGTTTGCCTGCCGTAACTTCCACATGTAACGGAGGTACCGGTTACGGCGTTCAGGAGTGGGTATACCAGGCGCTGGTTACACTTCCCGGTCCGTGCACCGACTGGCATTTCACTCACGACTTGTGCTGCAGAAACGGCCTTATCACCACTGTTCAAAACCCAAGTGGCGAATCGGAAGTGGTATCTACCTACCTGGACAACTTTAATGCTCCTACCAACAGCTCACCTGTATTTACCAGTCTTCCGGTAACACAATTCTGCGTTGGTAATACTTTTTATTACAATCAGGGTGCTACAGATCCCGATGGTGATTCACTTGTGTTTTCATTGGTACCGGCTCTTGGTGCAGGTGGCACTCCCCTGACTTATATTCCTCCTTACTCTGCTGTTACTCCTGTTGCGTCTTCTTCTCCTATTACCATTGACCCTGTGACAGGAACCATCTCTTTTACACCTTCCATGGTTCAGGTAGGGATTATTGATGTTCTTGTTGAAGAATACCGCAATGGTATCAAGATTGGTGAAGTGCGCCGCGATATTCAGATGAACATTGTAAGTGGCTGTATCGGATCCGCTCCTGCATTTGCCGATCCGGTGGATCCTACGGGCAACCCTGATTCGGTTTATCACAGTGCATGTGGCGATACATCCTTCTACCTCGTACTTGATAACCCCATTCAGTGCGGTTCGGTAGTACCAACCGACATTCGTGTTGTTACTCCGTCAGGACAATTGAATCCTGTGCTTTCCGCTACTCCTATTAATTGCGTTAACGGTCAAACAGACAGTATTCTTGTTACCGTATTCTATCCGCTCACTGCCGGTGTAACATATGCCTTTACGAAAGTTGGATTTGACGGAAACACTTTCCTCAGCGAATGCGGCGTACAGATGCCGGAGTTTGATTCGATACCTTATCTGGTGGTAGATACATCGGGCTTCCCGATTGAGTATCTGAATATCGGTTGCAGTATTAATCAGTTTACTTTGAACTTCAATTACGAGATTATCTGCAATACGCTGACACAATCCGGTTCTGAATTCGTGCTTATTGACGCGAACGGCACAACGTTCCCAATCAGCAGTATTTCCAACTGCCCCGGCGGTAACGGATATTCAAATACGCTTACGTTCGATCTTGGCAACTACATTTCACCTGCATCGCCATTGTATCTGATTGTCCAAAACGGTACGGATAACAACACCTTTACAAACAGATGCAATACGTATGTTGGAAACGGTGACACCCTTGCGGTAATGACGGTTTTAAACAATCTTATTGTGAGCCTTGGTGCCGACCAGACAGTTTGTGATGTAGACCCTACTCCCGTACTTGATGCAGGATTATCAGGAGCTACCTATTCATGGACATTCAACGGCACGCCTTTACCTGACAACACTCAGACTATACAAGCACCCGTTTCAGGTATTTATACCGTAACTGTACAAGCTACTCCTTCATGCTCAGGTACCGACACAGTAATTGTTACTGTAAATCCTTCGCCTGTTGTCAACCTTGGAAGCGATCTTAACATCTGTTCTACTGACCCGATTCCTCCTCTTAACTCAGGAATTGTCGGAGCTCAGTCGTACACATGGTCTCTTAACGGTGTTGTAATTCCCGGTGCAACCGGACAATTCTACCAGCCTTCCGGAGCAGGGTCATACAGCTGCACAGTGAGCACCGGCGGAAGCTGTGTAGGAACCGATACCGTTCAACTGCAGATACTCAACCAGCTGGTTATCGATCTGGGAGTTGATCAAACAATCTGTTCAAACGATCCGTTCCCTGTATTGGATGCAGGTGTTCCAAACGGTGTTTACACATGGACCTTAAATGGCGCTGCATTCGGCGGAAACACACAATCGGTTCAAACTAACGCACCTGGTACATATGCAGTACAAGTGACTACCATTTCAGGATGTACAGCTGCCGACAACTTCAACTTAACTGTTGTAGCTGCTCCTGCTGTTACGCTTACAAATGAGGATGTTTGTCCAGGCACAGCGTTTTCAGTTCTTGATGCCGGCGCAGGATTCAGTTCCTATGCGTGGAGCAATGGTGCAACTACTCAAACAATAACACCTACCGCTCCCGGTTCTTATACTGTAACTGTTACAAATACCGGCGGCACAGTTAACTGCAGCGCTTCAGCCAGTGCATTACTCAACCAGTACCCTGCTGTGACAGTAAACATCGGAAACGATCAGACAATTTGTGCTGATGGTACTCCGGTTGCATTTGATGCAGGTAACCCCGGCGCAACGTACCAGTGGAGCAACGGAGCAACTACACAGACAGTAGTTCCTGATCTTCCCGGTACCTATGCAGTAACTGTTACCGATGGAAACGGCTGCACAGGCAGCAGTCAGGCAACCCTCACTGTTAATCCGCTTCCTGTTGTTAATCTCGGTGTTGACTTTACCTTCTGCACAGACATAGGCGACACAGCAATTGATGCAGGCAACTCCGGTTCATCATTTGTATGGACATACAATGGTCAGCCTGCCGGTAACAACCAGTCTGTTACAGTTAGTAACGGTGCTTATGGAACCTACATGGTAGAGGTTACTGATGTAAATGGCTGCCGCAGTACTGATGAAATAACTGTTACTGAAGTATGTGACGTAACCATACCGACTGTATTTACTCCTGACAACGACGGCATCAACGATCTGTTTGAGATCCTGAACATTCAATCGAATCCGAACAGTAAGCTGGTAGTTTACAACCGTTGGGGCAATGAGGTTTATTCCAGCGATCATTATGAAAATGATGCTAACTGGTGGACTGGTAAAGATTCACCGGAAGGAACCTACTTCTATGTACTGGTTCTCCAGAATGGCAAGAACTACAGCGGTACAATCACCCTGCTCAGAAAGAATAAATAACCCTTACAGGTTTATAAAAGAAAACCCCGGCCTTACGCCGGGGTTTTCTTTTTTGTAATATTGCATACTTATGAAAGTAACGGAACACCTCAGCAGCGCTAAAAAAACGCTCTTTTCAATGGAAATCCTGCCCCCTCTGAAGGGCAAGAGCGTGAAATCCATCTATGAACTTATAGACCCGTTAATGGAGTTTAATCCTCCTTTTATTGATGTTACCTACCACCGGGAAGAATATATTTATAAGAAGAGAGAAGGGGGCTATCTGGAAAAGATTGCCATAAGAAAGCGCCCCGGGACGGTTGGAATATGTTCTGCCATTATTAACCGGTATAAAACCGATGCGGTTCCACACATTATTTGTGGCGGGTTCTCCAGAGAGGAAACTGAGAATGCTTTAATTGAACTCCATTATCTGGGCATCGACAATGTGTTGCTGCTGCGCGGCGACCCCATTAAAACCGAGACGCACTTTACTCCCGAAGAAGGTGGAAATAACTATGCCCTTGACCTGGTAAAGCAGGTGTCAAACATGAATCATGGCAAATTTCTGGATGAGGAGTTGCTCAATGTAGATCCCTCCTCTTTTTGCATTGGCGTTGCAGGATATCCCGAAAAACATTTTGAAGCACCCAACATGAACACCGACATCCGGTATCTCAAAATGAAAATTGATGCCGGCGCCTCTTACATTGTAACACAAATGTTTTTCGACAACTCAAAATTCTTTGACTTTGTAAAACGGTGCCGCGAAAACGATATTCATGTTCCAATTATACCCGGACTGAAACCACTCACCACCATGAAACAGGTAAGTTTATTACCGAAGACCTTTCATATCGATCTCCCCGATGAATTTCTCAAGGAAGTTGAAAAGTGCACAACCGACCAGGAAGTAAAGCAAACCGGAATAGAGTGGTGTATTCATCAGTCAAAAGAGCTGATGAAACATCAGGCACCCTGCCTGCATTACTACACTATGGGAAATGCCGCGGTGATACATGCAATAGCCTCTAAAGTTTTTTGAATAGCCCGGCTGATTGTAATTGCGGGATAAAAAATTTTTTTTCGCCGAATCGAAAACAATCTACCATGAACCCGTACCCGGTGGTTTTTGTGCCGGTATCACATACACCATTCTTAGCAGGATTTACCCGGCTTCATTCATCTCGATGGTGCCTTGATCGTAAACAACCGTCATTATTGAAGAGGAAGTGAAAGGGATTAGCGAAGCCCTAAAGCGTATTTCGAACGCAGTGAGAAATGCTACTTCAGGGGTCATCCGCCGCGGCGGAGTCATTGGTCACAGGTCATAGGTCATAAGTCATAGATCATAAGTCTGCCTGGGAGTGTAGTAAGATAAAAATTCAACAAAGCGCAGGCCTGAAGCAACCGCGGGGGTGAGGTGGAAGTGAATGTGCGCCTGAATAACCAACCATCCGGGATGCTTGCATCATATTGAATGCTAAGAAAAATGAATAGGCGCACAGAGCGGGAGGAAGCTTGGTTGCTTCTTGATTTTTTGGGCACTTTTTTATCAAGAAAAAAGTGCCAAAGCCCCGCGGCAGCGGTGGTTATTATGGACGCTGCAACTTCCCGCGTTTACCCCGGAAGGGCCTGACGGGTGGTATACCAACAGGGTTTGTGTGATTTGGCAAATCCATAAATAATTGTTTATTAATACTTTACAAGAGTTTTCAATTTCATTTGTGAATAAATAGCTAACCCCTGCTGTAAAGGCCGGGGATTTTTATTTTAATTTCAATTTGAACCAAAAAACCAAATCCATGAAAACACATGTACTTGTTGCCACCCTGGTGGGAGGAATCTTTGGATTTCTAATGGGATGGCTTGTTTACGGAATCGCGCTGATGGATTTTTATAATGCAAACGCTATTGCCTACGAGGGCCTCATGAAAGCTGAGCCCAGCTACATAGCTATTTTTTTAAGCTGCGTTTGCTGGGCCTGGCTCTTCGCACTTGTATTTGATAAGTGGGCCGGGATACGGGATTTTAAATCGGGTATGATGTCGGGGATGATGATTACCCTGCCCATTGTGCTTTCGATGGACATCTATTTTTACGGGACTATGAATCTTTGGAGTGATAAACTTCTGGTAGTGGATGTAATTGTAGGAGTGGTTTTTAATGGAATTGTTGCCGGTGTGGTTGGGTTATTACTTGGAAAATTGAATAAGAGCCAGGGGTGAAATTTCCTTGGAGAAAAAGCCGGCTTCGCCGGCTTTTTTTTTCATAGATAAACCAACGTTCGAAAATGTTGTTTAGTCACTATGGTCAAACGTGCACATTTATTAAGGAAGATTTTACCGGTGAGCTTCGTCATCTGTTCAATCATTTTTTCATCATATACCACTAATGCGCAGGGATGTTCCGATGCCGGTTTTTGTACTGCGCCCGCCATGCGTCCCAAAGCACTTGCCGACACAACAAACCTGACGAATAAAATCACAGCAGGTTTCGGAATAGGGTTTGCCGACCATTCGGTAACGGTATACAACGGAATGGTTGCTTATACCGGTACATTTTCAAAACATTTTAATGGCTCAGTAAGGTTCAATTACCAGTATAATGACGGACCGTTAGCAGGTGTGGGGGCGCTCTCCGACGCGTTTGTGACAGCCGGTTACAATTCCGGTTCAGGTTTTGACATTACCGCCGGAATAAAAATTCCTTTTACCGATGGCAACATCAACTATCAGGGTCTGATACTGCCAATGGATTATCAGCCCGGACTGGGTACCACCGACCTGCTTATTGGAGCAGGTTATCGCTTTGGGAAAGGGGGAGTTGTTGCGGGACTTCAGCAGCCACTCACTCAAAACAAGAATGCATATTTGTCTGATTTATATCCCGAAGGCACTCCGGGCTCTGAATTTCAGTCGACCAATAAATTTTTCCGTTACGGAGACATCCTTTTAAGAGCCTATTATAATTTTTCGTTTGCACAGAACCGCATCACTCTTTCGCCATCGTTGTTGCCCATTTATCATTTGAAAGAAGATACCTACCGTGACCGGAATGACGCTGAAATTTCAATTGCAGGCTCCGACGGGCTAACGTTAAACGGGACAATTACCCTCCGCTATACTTCGGGTAACCATTCTGTAGAAACAACAATGGGAACACCATTTGTTGTGAGGGAGGCACGTCCTGACGGACTCACACGATCGTTTGTTGCGGGAATTGAATATGCCATTCGATTCTGAGGTAAAGTTGCCGTGGATTGAAGTTATTCCCATTACTTTCCCTTCCCTCTGTTCATCTCAATTTCCATTGAAACCAACCGGGCAATTAATATTGCCGGGTAGAGTTGACCGATTAATCCTTCGAGGGTTGTAAGCGATCTGACAAAGGGATGAAAGGGTAAAATATCGCCGTAACCGACAGTAAAAAGTGTTACAAAGCTGAAATAGGATAAATCGTACATGGCTATGGAGTGCGGTAACGCAACTTTTCCACTGAAGAGAAATGCCGAAGGATCGAAGAGGAAAAAAATGTAATAAGCAAAGCCCCAAATTAATCCTACAAGAATATAGGCACATACCGATCCAATGATTCTGTAAAAATTTACCTCACCATCGCGAAAGACTCTGGTGAGAATGGCTCCGGTTAAAAACATCAGGGCAACACCGGTAATGGCAACATCAAGCACTTCAAAAGTAATCCGGTCAAAGTAGCTGTTGATTACTGAAACCATAAAGTCAAGTATCGCAAGTCCAATGCTGGCCGAGCGCATCCATCTGGAGCCGGTGGTAGCAAATACCCCCGTGATTACCATAAGACTGAACACCGGCTGGGAGTAAAATCTGAACCGGCTGTTCAGATCAAGTGGTCCCATAATAAAGACCGCTATTACCAGAAAAATAAAGAAAAAGGCCAGATAACTATCGTCATCGCCTCGGGCTAATAACCGGAATAATTTTTTAAACATAAGCGCCCAAATGTATTGTTAACATCATGAAGATATTATTAATTGAGAAATATAAAAAACCTACCCGGAAATTCATCTGCCGTGACAGGAACTCCCCTTTACGGGAAACAGGAACACCGGATACCAGCCTGTTAAGCCTGTATGGGTCAGATTCTGAATGAATAATCGCAGGGGATTTAGTGCTATGAAATTCTGTAATGAAAATTTATTATTTTAATATCTTTGACTAAAGACAGCTCACCGGTTATCCATTCATTAAGGTAAAAACGGGCTGCTTTTGTTGTTGATTTTTGATTTCAATGGCGGTAAAAACATATACAGCAACGGTAGGTAAAATTGATTATTTATCGGGTATGCACTGCATTGAGCTTACGGCTACGGTTATGAAAGCGCTCGGGCCATTGAAGAAAAAAAGACTTCTTTGCAATTTGAACGGCAAAACAATCTTTTCGTGCGGTATTTTATCAGCCGCTTCAGGGAGGGGTATGATCATGTTAAATAAAAAACAAATGAAAATTGCAGGTTGCCAATTTGGCGACCGGATAAAAATTCAATTTACAGAAGATGCAAGTCGTTACGGGATGCCAATGCCGGAAGAACTGGAAGAAGTTTTGCGACAGGATGAATACGGCAGCATGCGATTTGATAAACTTACTCCCGGAAAAAAGCGAAACATAATACATTTTGTAAACAGCGTGAAATCGTCTTCGCTTCGCATTGAGCGGGCACTTAAGCTTATCAATAACCTGAAATCATTACCGGAAGGGAAAGAAAAGGCCGGGATGATATTTGGAGCTAAAAATTAATTCAATAAAAAATGCATATAGCAACAACATTAATGGTTCATAGAATCAGATTCGGCATATTACTATTGGTAATATTTCCGGCGTTGGAAAGCTGCACCTCCGATAATGAAACGGGTTCACACTGGACTAAAATTGAGTCTTCAACCGGCAACAGCGACGCACAGCTCTTTACATCCAAATTGTACGTTACAGATACTTTGTTTTTTAATACGCTGCAATCGGGGGAGCCCAGCAAGGGGAAAAAGAATAAGCAAGAAGTCGGCTCCGGAGCGGATTGCGCCAATCAATTTATTTTAGGTGAAAACATGCATGTGAATTTATTTCTCCCAAAAAGAAAGGATACCTCAGAGGAACAAAATCTTGCCAATCTGATTAAAACGGCCTACCAAACGTACATGAGTTACACAGCTGATACAATTACCTCACCTTCAAAAAGGATGAGGCTTCCCGTCAATATAATGGCTTATTGCGGCTCCGACAGCATTATTGATTCCCACGTTTATATCACCGACGGTAATTCCGTAACTGAAATTACACATGAATAACCCGTCAGCCAGTCAGGAAGTTTGCAAAAACTGCGGGGAAACACTGGCAGTAGGCTATTCGTTTTGTCCTCACTGCGGGCAAACTACACATAGCATCAAACAGCCACTCGCCCACTTTATTTCCGAAGCACTTGAAACTATTTTTCACTTCGATACAAAACTGTTCAGGACAGTACGCGACTTATTTGTTCGTCCCGGACAGCTGACCATCAATTACAATCAGGATAAACGCGCGCGCTATGTGCCACCTGTCAGGTTTTATATTTTTGTGAGTTTTATCTTTTTTCTGGTACTTAATTATTCCGGTAACGATATTGCCACACTGCCACAACCGACGATTAATATTGATACAACGGGAACCAAAACTGCCAATATATTTATCAACGATTCAAAAAATAAAGCAAATGGAGCGGTTTTCGCAAAAGAACGAATCGACAGTTTGCTCAATGACCCTGCTCGGCCCAAAAGTTTTCTTCAAAACGTAATGTATCGGGTCATACGTAATTCGATGGAGGCAAAATCAGACGACGAGGGTGTTCGTCACAAATGGCTGAAATATATTTCTGTTTCACTCTTTTTTCTGATGCCTTTGTTTGCACTGATGCTGCAACTATTTTATTACAGCAAACGGATTTATTATACCGAGCACCTGGTTTATTCATTGCACATTCATACGCTGTTATTTATTATGTTACTGTTTGGGATACTGGTCAGGCTGATAACCGCATTTGATCTTACACCTTATGTTTTTGCCGGCATGTTTTTGTACCTGGTGCTCTCATTAAAAAATGTATATGAAAATAAATTCCCGATGACTCTACTGAAATCGGTTCTTGTTACTTTTGTTTATCTTATTTTTGTGATGGTCTCCATTCTTATAGCTACTGTCGGAAGCCTTGCCTGATACCTTGTAACAATTAAATGGGAAGCTGCTCTCCTGCATTGCACAAACAACCAACACCAGGGAATGAAATCATTCGATAATTCAAAAATTCAGCTGATTGTCAAAGGTAGTTTTCCGTATTTTTATGTTCTGATGGTTCTGCTTGCGGTTCTTCCCCATAAACTAACTGCTCAGCCACAACATGCATCGGGAACCATGGTCGCTACCGGTGATTCGGCTACTCCGGGATTGGTATTGATACCGGCACGATGGGAGCAGCTGCCATTGGCTAAACCTGCTGAACGGGTGAACGACTTTGAGAACTGCCTGACACCAAAGCAGGAAAAATACCTCGACAGCATATTAACCGCCCTATATTCAAAAACAACTATTGAACTGTTCCTTGTTTCAATAGACTCATCACATTGCCTGAAACAGCAATTTAATGATCTTGGATTGTATTTTCTCACCAACTGGTTTGCCAATGCCGACAGCAACAGCTACGGAGGGGTGATTTTATTTTCCAATAATCTCAGAAAAATCAGAGTCTTCAGCAACCAGAATCTGGAGCACTATATTTCAGAAGCTGAAATGAAGAAAGTTGTGGAGCAGGGTTATATTCCCGGTTTTGCTCAGGGAAATGTTTACAAAGGTGCCAAAGAAGGCACATTAATGTTAACGGGAATTCTCAGGAAAAACTACGAAATGCATCCGGTATCCGGAGGGGCTGACATTGAACGATGATCAGCTGTTCTGCATTACTTTTAACTTCATGCCGGGCTTGAGACCTTTACCATCGTGAAGCTTGTTCAGCTCCATGATTCCTTCAACCGTTACACCCTCGTAGCGCTGAGCGATGTTCCACAGGGTGTCGCCTTTTTGAACCATGTGATATACATATTTACCACTGCTTTCTGTTGATGTAGTGGCAGCAGTTTTTGCAGCGGCAGTTTCTGTTGATGTATCTTTTTTGGCGGCAACGAGTTCCTGTTGAACAGGAACTTTAACTCTTTCGGTAGTGTAATAACTTAATTTCTGACCTTTTGCAAGAAATGAACCTGACATCCTATTCCATTTTTTCAAGTCATTTACCGAACAGCCAAAATTATCGGCAAGTCTTGATAAATTGTCGCCACTGCGAACATAATAGGATTTCTTTACCCGCTTGCTTTCATAGGTATAAGCCTGTGGGCTGGTCGATTCAGCTGAAGCCAGAAGATTTTCAGGTTGTTCAGGTGTTTCGGGTCCGAAGATAGCCGGCTCGGCATCAATGTATGCTGTTACTTTGTTAGCCGGAAGCCGGATAATATTAGGCTCCTGCGTATCGGGAATAATTCCCCGCTTAAATAAGGGATTCAGATAACACAAAACATCATAAGGCAGATCGATAGCTTTGGAAATCTTCATTAATGATGCACTACGTTTTACAGAGACCGTATCAACTTCGAAATAGTTATATGCGGGAGCAACCGGGAACAACTGGTGTTCGCTGGAATAATTCATTACGTATGCAACTGCAATGAATGCCGGAACATAACCGCGCGTTTCGGCAGGAAGGTATTTTGATATTTCCCAAAAATTGGTTTTACCTCCTGAACGTTTGATAGCCTTATTTACATTTCCGGCACCACAGTTATATGCAGCAATCACCAGTAGCCAGTCGTTGTAGATGGCATACATGTCCTTAAAATACTTACAAGCCGCATAAGTGGATTTAACAGGATCGCGTCGTTCGTCGTAATACGAAGTTGTTTTGAGTCCGTATAGTTTACCTGTATTGTACATGAATTGCCACAAACCTGTTGCACCAACTCTTGAAACGGCAATAGGATTGAGCGCGGATTCAACCACCGACAAATATTTGAATTCAAGAGGCAGTCCCTCTTTATCGAGAATTTCTTCAAACAGTGGGAAATACAAATTGGAAAGTCCCAAAACACGCGATGTTAGTCCGCGCTTCCGATAGGCATATAAATCGATGTACTTTGATACCTGTTCGTTGTACTCGAGAGGAATGGGTGTAATTATTTTACTCATCCGCTGACGATAAATTTCATCGCTGTAATGCGGAATATTGGAACTGGTGGTTACGCCGTCACCAAACTCGCTAAGGTTGTTGTAACGGATAACGTTGTTCAGTGTAACCAGACTGTCGAGCATCTCTGCAATCGGGTCACCAGGTTGTGTGCCGGCACATGTTGCTGTTTGTTGTGCCACAGCAGGAAAAACACCCGCAGTTCCAAGTAAACATGCGCTACTCAGAATTGTTAATGCTTTCTTTATCAATACGTTTCGTTTTAAGTAGTTGGTTTTGTAAAAACTAATAACGCACAAAATTAGAAAATTATACACTAAAGAAGACGGGAATCTTACATCCCGGCAATCAATTAGTTAACAATGCGTTGAAGATAACCGGCAAATTCGAGCAGGCTTTGCTCAGAAAAACGGGGCGACATCACCTGGATGCCGAATGGCAATCCATTGGAATGCAGTCCTTTAGGTAAACTTATAGCAGGTATCCCGGTCAGGTTGGCCTGAACCGTATAGATATCCTGGAGGTACATGGTCACCGGATCTTTTATATCACCTCGTTTAAAAGCGGTGACCGGCGTGGTAGGAATCAGGATAAAATCGTGTTGGGCAAAAATCGCTTCGGTTTTGTTTTTCAGCACCCTTCTTACTTTTTGTGCCTTGTTGTAATAGGCATCATAATAGCCCGAGCTCAATACAAAAGTTCCGAGCATAATGCGGCGCTTTACTTCGGCACCAAAGCCTTCGGTTCGCGATTTTCTGAAAGCAGAGTCGATGTCGGTAGTTTCCGGACTGCGGTGACCATACAGGATTCCGCCAAATCGTGAAAGATTGGATGATGCTTCGGCTGTTGTAAGTACATAATAAACCGGAACCATCAAATCGAGAAAAGGAAAACTTACCATCTCAACTGAGTGTCCTTCGTTTTTGAGTTGGTCAATAATCGAATCCAACTGCTTTCTTATTTCAGGATCCAGGCCCGGATCCTCCATACACTCGCGAATAACTGCAATTCGTTTTTTTTCTTCGGTAACTTTTCCGTCGTGCACCGGACGCTGTGAAGTGGTGCTGTCGTGGGGATCGGCTCCTGCCATAACCTCATATAGGAGTGCGGCATCTTCCACATTACGGGTAATGGGTCCGATTTGATCGAACGAGGATGCATAAGCAATGAGTCCGTACCTGGAAATTCTGCCGTACGATGGTTTAAAGCCAACCAGTCCGCAAAAGGATGCAGGTTGTCTGATGGATCCTCCGGTATCGGAGCCAAGCGTTGCTGTACACATTCCGGCAGCCACTGCCGCTACGCTTCCTCCCGATGATCCACCCGGTACCATTTCGGGGTTCAGCGGATTTTTTACAGGCCCAAAAGCTGAGTTCTCATTTGAACTGCCCATTGCAAACTCATCACAATTGAGACGTCCGATAATGATAGCGTCTTCTGCCAGCAATTTTTCAACGGCCGTAGCAGTGTAGAGGCTTTTAAAGTTTTCAAGAATTCTGGAGGATGCACTTACCTTATGATCCTTATAACACATGTTATCTTTTAATCCGATAACCATACCTGCCAGTTTACCGGCAGTTCCGTTTTTCAACTTTTCGTCGATTTTAATGGCGGCACTTTTGGCATCGGCATCAAAAACTTCTAAAAAAGCATTCAGCTCACCGTTTTGCCGGGCTATTTGGTTCAGGTAAAAATCGACAACAGCAACACAGGTTAAGTTGCCCTGACTGAGACCGGAACGGATTTCGTTATAAGTAGCGGATGGCTTCAATTGCATTCAAAAGAGGCTGCAAAGATAGTTCAGCCGGGTCAAATTACCATACAGGCCGGATGGCTCAGAAAACCTTGATTTTTGCCTGGCGCGCTTTAATAGCTGAACTCCTGAGCGCAATGGGAATAATGCTGAGAATTACAGCTATACCTGCCAGGATAGAGAGCAGCAAGAAACTTGAAATATCGCGTAACAAAAGAGCGATAAAAATAAAACCGATGTTTACCAGATACAACGTCAGTGCAACACCCCGGTGTCCCATCCCTAAATCGAGCAGTACGTGATGCATATGATTGCGGTCGGCTTTGAATGGCGACTGCTTTCGCATGATGCGCAGCACAAAGACACGCAACGTGTCGGACAATGGGATAATAAGTATGGCTATTGCCATAGCAGGGCTTGAACGAAACGGGAAGGCATCGGGTAACGAAGCGAAACTAAGTTCGACGAAATTAATTGCAAGTATGGCAAGGATTAATCCCACGATAAGTGAGCCGGTGTCGCCCATGAAAATATTTGCAGGCGAAAAATTATATACTAAAAATGCCAGCAGAGAACTGAAGAGCGTAAAAGATAAAATGCACAGTGCGATCTGGTGGTAATTATAAAACCACAAACCAAATGTGAAAGAGGCAATAGCTCCAATTCCTGCTGCGAGACCGTCAACACCGTCAATAAGGTTGTATGAATTGATTACAACCAGAATTGTAAATATTGAAAAGATAACGCTGAACCATCCGGGTATTTCATATATTCCAAAAATGCCATAGAGACTTGTAAGCCGCATATCGGCAAACAACACAATGATAACCGCTGAAACCAGTTGTCCGATAAATTTTTTGCGTGCCGTAAGTTCAACAATATCGTCTTTGATACCGATAAAGAACATCACGATTATTGCCGCAATGATATATTGTGTTATCAGGTTGTCAAATCCTGCCGACCAAAAAGTGTATGAAAAAACAACGCCTGCAAAAATTGCAAGTCCGCCTAAAGTCGGAATGCTTGTAGAGTGCAGCTTTCGTTCTCCGGGTTCGTCAAAGAGGTTTTTGATTACCGCCACGTTGATAATGGACGGAATCGCCAGAAAAGTAATTAAGAAAGCGGTTATGCAACCGAAAGCAATATTGATCATATAACAAAAATGTTAACGCTTCAAATATAAGGCTTTCGGGGGGGTGCCTAGCATTAAAATTAGGTGAAATCAATCAATTAATTGGTGAGTTAATGACTTTTTCTAAGTTACTTTTTTGAAAAATGATTTAAACAACTGATAATCAATTATTTAAAAATCTAAAAATCAAAGTAACGATTATAGAGGGCAGTCCTGAAACCAATGTTAAACTGGGTTAAATCGTCGGTACCATTTTTATTTGACGTGTTACGAACCGAAATTCCTGCACCAATCATCATGTTACTTTTAGGATTGAGCAGGTACCATGCTCTTAATGAGATGCCGATTATTTTGGTATCCAGACCCTGCAATGTTTTGTTGCCATATTCATCGGGACGGGTTTCGTAACTCAGCAGCACATTATGTCCGTAATTTACGGGAGCGCCGGTACTGTCGTAATCATATCCAACACGGGCGTAAGAGAATCTCGCTTCGCCGTAAACGTCACGCCAATGGTATTGTACCGACGAGATGGATTCCCAAAAATTCCCTCCGAGCGGGTGGGCCAGCGGCTGATTGTAATGCGCATATGCTGTTGCCGTACTCCGGTGCTGGTAGGTATAAGGCCGTGCATAGTTGAATTCGGTCCATGCACCAAGACCTTTTATTCCGGCCAGCTGCATGGTTCGTACGCCCAGCTGGAAAGCCTGTTTGTTACCCCACCAACCGTTGCGGGCTCTTACTTCGTCAATTTTAAATTCATCAAGCATCAGCTGTCCGTAGAGGTAACTCATGCTGTTGAGTTTAAATTTCATGTTAAATCCGATAAGCGCATTATCGGGAGAACCGATTGAATATTCGACCGGACGAAGAAATATGACCGGATTCATGTAATTAATATCAAACGCACGTGTTGAATCGTAGCGCCAGATGATAGCTTCAAGCACTCCAACGGTCAGCCTTTTTCCTATATCAACATCGAGGTAATGAAAGGTAGCATATTTTCTTCTGAAGCTCTCTTCATCATTGGTTACATAGGGTCCATCCTGAAAAAGAGCATAGAGCACCATGTATTTTACTTTCCAGAAAGTGGCATTTACTTTTAAGAAAGGATAGTTGTACGCGTTATCTGAGAGCAGCATGGAGCGATAACCATCGCCGATAAAATTTTTATCATGCCCGAACTGAAAACTGAAATGCTTTTTGAGAGAAAACGATATTGAACCGGTAGCCGTGCCATAATCAAATTTGTCGCCCATATTTTTCACTCTTGCACCTCCGGGAACAACGAAGGTCTCTCTTACCGCCGAATCGAGATATGTCGGAAAACGTGCCTGGGATTCGAGATAGGTGGACGCGAATGAAAAATGCCGGCCGAAGGTTCCTCCTACCGAAACACCACGTGAGTTGATATACGTATTTCTGCTTTCGGGATCTTCCATTGCCTTTCCCCCGCTGAGTTCAAAATTGATATCACCGTAAAGGAAAAAATCATCTTCATGAACTTCAAGCAGATGTTCGGACCGCAATTTTCGGCCTATCCATTTTTTATTGAATGCCGTATCGGGGCGGGCCGGATTATCAATGGAGTCGATGGGGGCGGCAGCGGCAATTTCTTCACTCACATAGGGTTTAATGGCGCTGTGAAATCCGGAGCCAACTTTGTAGAGCCATGGATCGTACCTGTCGTATAGGTCACGGTTTAAGGGAATGTAATAATGTTGCGCCATGGTTTGCAGCGCCATCAGACACATCACCACAAAAAGAACCAAACCCTGTTTTTTCATTGTCACGCTGTTTTCTGCCGCAAGTTACTACTTCGAATTTGTTTATTTATCACCGTTCAATGCTATTTTGTTAACCGCACTACAATTCATTTTTTTCCGGTAATTTCCCTGAAACAGGCCTCATATTTTTCAGCTATAACCTTCCAGTTATATTTTTCGGATACGAGCTTATAATTGCCCTCTCTGAACGATCCGTGCCTGCTTATTGTTTGGTCCCATTGATTGAGTAATGCGGTTAATCCGGCAGCGGTAACAAAGCTATGCGCATTGCCTTCTGTTACCGATTTATTAAAATTATTTCCATGCATCAGTATCAGGCAGCCGCAAGCCATGGCCTCCAGCAGCGAAGGGTTGGTACCTCCCACCGAATGCCCGTGAATATAAAACGAAGAGTAATACCTGAGGTTGTTCAGCAACTCCTGGTCATATATTCCTCCTGTAAAATGAATCCTGCCGTCGCCGGCTTTTAAGGCTTTCATTTTTTTGCCATAACGCGTACCTGTATCCCCAACCACAATCAGTTCACCATCCCAGTCTGAGGCGGCAAATCCTTCGAGAGCCATTTCAATATTGTTTTCGGGTTCCATTCGTGCTATCAATACACCATAACGGTCCGATTTAATTTTTACAGGTCGTATGGCATCAGGGTCGGGATGCGTAAACTTATTGCAGCCATAAGCAATGCAATACGAACTGCGGTTGTATGTTTTTTTGAGATATGCAGCAATTTCAGGGTTGTCGGAAATTAACCAGGGTGAATAGTTTGCTCCCAGTTTTTCGAACCATTTTGCCAGTCGCTTAATGAATCCGTTCCACTTGTCGCGTTTCCATTCGAGGCCATCCATGTTTGTCACGAGGTGTGCAGACTTCCACCTCATCAACGGATAAAAAACGGACGCCGTTGTATAGCCCAACACGAGTAATACATCTGTTTGCGTGCTTACCGCATGACGCATGCACAAAAAATCATAAATAAAATTTCCGGCTGTTCCGATAGTGTTTTCCGGGTTGAATTTTTTAACGATGTGTACATCACCCAACATGGATTTCTGCCAGGGATGATAGTGGGTGTTGTACACGGTAACCTCATGTCCCATTTGCACCAGCAGTTCCGACAGGTACTGGGCACATTGTTCGAATCCGCCGTATTTGTTTGGTATGCCGCGGGTACCGGCTATCGCGATTTTCATTTTGAAAAGTAGCGCAAACCTACTAATGAAAAAGCAATTTCAGCGTAAGCGCATTTACAAATCAGACAATCAGGGTGCTGCTGAAACCGTTCCCGATCCCGAAATGCTTTTACTGATATTGGGAGTTCCCATATAAATTACATTCCCGCTTCCCGAAACCTGCGCATTAAGCTGTTCCGACGCAAAAACATTTGAGCGTCCCGATCCTGATATATCGGCACCTGTTTTAAGGGTTTTGAATCCGAAACCATCAACCTGTCCCGATCCCGAAATTTCTATTTTATGCTCCTGTGCGCTTCCGGTAAGCCGGATGATACCTGAACCGGAGACATATGAACGGGCTTTGTTGGCAACCATATCAAGATTGAGCACTCCGGAGCCGTTTACCTCAAGTTCAATTTTATCATTCTTAAGTGTGTTCATGGCAGTTACTGCTGCCGATCCGTTGACTTCGATTCCTTCAGGACGGATCATGCCGATTTCTATTTCAACCGGCATATCGGTCATCAGCGTTCCCTTAGTGCCAATTACCAGAGTATGCCCGTCCATTCGGGCAACAATTCCATTTTGTATATCTTCCTGAGCTGTTACATTGCAAAATGAAGCAGAGGTATCGTAAACAGTTACCGTGGCATTCATATTTATTGCAATTCTTCTTATTTCACCTACATCGCGTTTTTGCACGATAGCAGGTCCGTCGCCTTTGTAGACCTCGTTACAGGAAGCAAAACCGATAACAAGAATAAAGAGAAATTTAAAACAGTTGCGCATCATCATCCGATTCTTTTCATAAAAGTAACAACTCCTGCCGAAACGACAAGTGTTACCATACAGAGAATTATGATTAATTTTGAATAAACCGATGTTATCATGAGACGATTCATTCAACTACTCCTGGTTTGCTGTTGTCAGTTTGCCTATGCTCAGCCTGCTGTTAAACTCATTAAAATAGCATCCGGCTTTACCTCACCGCTGGCTATGGCCGAGCCGCACGACGGCACCCACCGGTTGTTTGTAGCGGAGCAGAGGGGCAAAATTTTTATCATCAGCAAAAATGAAGTGCTGAAAGAGCCCTTCCTGGATATCTCCGGTAAAATAGACGGATTGAACCTTGCCTACAGCGAAAAGGGGTTACTGGGCTTTGCATTTCATCCCGATTACAGCAAAAACGGAAGGTTCTTTGTTTACTACAGCGCTCCCCTTAAAAAAGAGGGTATTGATCACAAGGGTATTGTAGCCGAATTTCATGTGAATCCTGCCAATCCCAACCAGGCGCTGGCTGTTGAACAACGGATACTTGAAGTTGACGAGCCGGAAGGCAATCACAATGGGGGAAATCTGGTGTTTGGCCCTGACGGATACCTTTATATCGGATTAGGTGACGGCGGCGGTGCAAATGATGAACACGGCCGTTCGGGAAACGGACAAAACACTACTACCCTGCTTGGAAAGATCCTACGAATAGATGTTGACGGCAAAAAGCCTTATGCCATACCACCTGATAATCCATTTGCAGAAAATCCATCCTTTAAACCTGAAATTTGGGCATACGGACTTCGGAATCCCTGGCGATTTTCATTCGACAAAACTACCGGCAGGCTTTTTTGCGGTGATGTTGGTCAAAATAAGTTTGAGGAAATCGACCTGATAACAAAAGGCGGAAATTATGGCTGGAGAGTTATGGAAGGGCTACATTGTTTCAATCCGCCCGAACAGTGCGTTCAAACCGGACTAACGCTACCCATATACGAATACAACCATGAAACCGGAATCAGCGTATGCGGAGGATATGTGTACCGGGGTAAAAAATATCCGGCATTAACAGGTTATTATTTTTTCGGCGACTGGTCGGGTAAACTCTTTTGCCTGAAAGAAACTGCTGAACATAAATGGGAATTGAAGCTGCCTGCCGTTGACGGGGGAAAAACAAATGAGGTACCTATCAGGATTCATTCATTTGCAGAAGACGCGAACGGGGAAATTTACATAATAGGCCAGCACAGCATGGGGCCTAAAAATCCTACGGGAACCATTTACAGAATTGCCAACTGATCAGGAAAAGGATTGCAGATCGTACAGCTTTCGGTACAAGCCCTTCTTCTCCAGCAGTTCCTGATGTGTACCGCGCTCTTCAATTACACCCTTATTCATCACAATGATCTGATCGGCATGCTGGATGGTACTTAACCGGTGAGCGATGACCAGCGTAGTTCTGTTTTTCATCAGATTTGAAAGGGCATCCTGCACCAGCCGTTCCGATTCGGTATCGAGTGCCGAAGTAGCCTCATCCAGAATGAGGATGGGGGGATTTTTGAGTACAGCACGTGCAATGCTGAGGCGCTGCCGCTGGCCCCCGGATAACTTACCACCCCTGTCGCCAATGTTCGCCTGGTACTGATCGGGCATTTCGGAGATAAAATCATGGGCGTTTGCAATGCGGGCGGCCTCAACAATATCTTCAATGTTGGCATTGGGTATACCAAAAGCGATATTGTTATAAACCGTGTCATTAAACAAAATCGATTCCTGACTTACCACTCCGATCAGCGATCGCAGCGATTGCATTGTCATATCCTTAAGTGTTATTCCATCAATTGTTACCTCTCCTGAACCCGGGTCATAAAAGCGGGGCAGTAAATCGGCAAGCGTAGTTTTTCCCGAACCTGATTGTCCTACCAGAGCAATGGTTTTTCCTTTCGGAATAACCAGATTAATATCATTGAGCACATATCCGGCATCGCCCCGGCGGTAAGCGAAACTTACGTTTTTATATTCCACCTGCTTTTCAAATCCCTTGATTTCAATTGCACCCGGTTTATCGGTTATTTCGTTTGGTGCATTTAAAATCATATAAATCCTATCGGCGGAAGCAATGCCTTTTTGAATATTATAAAATGCATTGGTAAAGGATTTTGCCGGAGGAATAAGCTGTGAAAAAATGGCCACATAAGTAATAAACATGGCTGCCGTAAGCGTTTCGGAACCACCCAGCACCAGTTGTCCGCCAAAATACAATACAACTACCAGCACACATGCACCCAGAAACTCACTCAACGGTGATGACAAATCCGTTTTGCGGTACATACGGTTCATTGTAACAAAATACCGGCGGTTGAGGTGGTCGAATTTTTCCTGTACAATATGTTCGGCATTAAAGGCCTTGATAATCCTTAATCCCGACAACGTCTCATCAATTACCGATAATATTTGTCCTAACCGTTCTTTGCTTTTTGCGGAAGTACGTTTCAGACTTTTCCCTATTCGTGTAATGAGCAATGCGGCGAGCGGCAGCAGCACAAAAACAAAAAGTGTCAGTTCCCAGCTAATAAAAATCATGGTCGAAAGAAAAATAAGAATGGTAACAGGTTCCCTGAAGGTAGCCTCAAGGGAACTCATCACCGACCACTCTATTTCCTGAGCGTCGGTTGTTACACGCGACATAATATCACCTTTGCGTTCGTCGGAATAAAAGGAGAGCGGCAGTTGCATTATTTTTAAGTGCATACTGCTTCGCAGATCTTTCACCACACCGTTACGGACGGGAGCAATAAAAAACATTCCCAGATACCGGAACAGGTTTTTAAAAAAGAACATCACAACCACCAAAATGCAAATAACATAAAGGGCATAGAGCTTTCCCCTTTCAGGGTCAACAATCATCTGGGTGAAATAATAATAGAAATTATCTACCAGTGATTCGGCCGACAGCTTAACTTCAGGAATACCTTTTGCGAGCCGTTCGGCGTATTCCGTATCCGTTTTGAGAAACAACAGGTCCAGAAACGGTGCGACCATTGTTAGCGAGAAGAGGGAAAAAATGACGGAAAGAATGTTAAAAAAAGCATTCAGAAAGGCATATCCCGAATAGGGTTTGATGAGCCGGATGATCCGGAAATAGGTCTTCACGGGACAAATATAATGATATGGTTTTAAAGCGGTTGAGGAAGGTCTAAAAACCGTACATTTGCGGTTATGGACACTACCCGGATGCAGAAGTACGCGAGGCTGATCCAGAAGGAGATCGGCGATATTTTCCAAAGGGAGGGGCGGAACTACTTTGGCGGCTCATTTTTGACAGTTACGGGGGTTAAGGTTACCCCCGATTTGTCGATAGCAAGGGTGTATGTAAGTACCTTTCATGAGAAAGGCACCGATGTGCTCGAGAAGCTCCATGCACATGAACGTGAGATAAGGAAGCATCTGGGAACACGCATCCGGAACCAGGCACGCATTGTACCCTCACTTGAGTTTTTTATTGATGACTCCCTTGATTACGCCGAGAAAATTGACAAGATTATGAAGAACCTGGACATCCCGCCGGATGCTCCGGAAGAGGATGATGAAAAATAATCCGGAGCACAGAAAAATGGAGCTGCTCATAATTTATTTGAAAAAACTTTAGACTCTTACCAAACAACTAACCAAACCGATTCCCCCATTTCATAACGTCAAATAAATTTCTTTGTGGAGTACGATCCTATTAAACGCAGCCTTGGTTCCATTTTCAACAAAAACCCGTTTCTGCGTAAGACTTTTTACAGGCTTCTCGATTTATTATTGCTGCGCGCATGGCATGTGCACAAAGAATTGCGCAGCTGGATGCAAAGAGCTCCTAAAAATGCCGACATACTTGATGCCGGTGCCGGATTCGGGCAATACACCTTTTGGCTGCACAGCAAAAGCCGCGACTATACCATTCTTTCGGTCGATGTAAAAGATGAGCAGGTTGCGGATTGCAACAGGTTCTTCAAAGAAATTGGCGGAAAAAATGTTCATTTTCAGGTAGAGGACCTGAGACAATTTTACAAAGATGAATCGTTTGACCTTACCCTTTCGGTAGATGTAATGGAGCATATACTTGAAGATGTTCAGGTATTTAAAAACATTTACCGGTCGCTGCGGCCGGGAGGCATGCTGCTCATTTCAACTCCTTCGGACCAGGGAGGATCAGATGTACATGGCGATGGAGAAACATCATTTATTGAAGAGCATGTTCGCGATGGTTATAATATTGAAGAGATAAAGACTAAAATTTATTCGGCAGGATTCTCAAAAGTAGAGGCTCGATACTCCTATGGTACACCCGGGAAAATATCGTGGCGGCTGTCGATGAAATACCCGATTGTATTCCTTGGGAAAGTGCCTAAGATAATAGGCTATCCGTTATTGCCGTTTTATTTTCTGATCACGTATCCGTTTGCCTTTGTTTTAAATTATTTAGATGTAAGTACCCATCACAAAACCGGAACAGGACTTATTGTAAAAGCCTGGAAGTAACTCATGCCCCTGCCATACTTTATTGCCAGAAGGTATTTTTTTGCGAAAAAATCGCACAACGTAATCAATATTATTTCCTACATATCAATGGCCGGCATTATTGTAGGATCCATGGGGCTTATTATTGTGCTGTCGGTTTTCAACGGCTTTGGCGATCTGGTGGTTTCGCTGTACAATTCGTTTGATCCCGATGTCAGAATAACATCTGTACAAGGCAAAACATTCGACCCGGATTCGGTACATCTCGAGCAGATAACGGGAATTAAAAATATTTCCCGATCACTCGAAGAAAGCGCACTAATAAAATACAGTAACCGCCAATTTATTGCCACCATCAAAGGCGTCGACAGTACTTTTTTGAGTGCTTCGGGTGTTTCAGAAAAAATTACCGATGGCACAGGCGTATTGGAAAACGGCCCCGACAACTTTGCTATTACCGGCAGCAGTATTGCCTACTATTTATCGCTTTCGCTTGAAAATCCTTTTAACATGCTGAACATTTATGTTCCTAAAAAGGGTAAACCGGTTTCTCTTATCAATCCTGAAGAGGCTTTTAACAATGCGCTTATTCGTCCTTCCGGAGTTTTCAGCATTCAACAGGATTTTGATTCCAAATATGTTTTAGTGCCGTTGCGTTTTGCACGCGAAATTATTGGTGAACCCCAACGGGTGAGCACCATTGAAATTGCATTGAACAGCAATGCCGATCCGGAACAGATAGCCGAACAGATACGAAACAGGATAGGAAAAAAATTCAAAGTAGAAACACGGCTGCAGCAGCATGCGGTACTTTATAGTATCCTTAAATCGGAAAAATGGGCCGTATACATGATTCTCACCTTCATTTTTATCATTGCCATTTTCAATATAATCGGTTCGCTTTCCATTCTCATCATCGAAAAGAAAAAAGATATCGGCATACTCCGGTCGCTGGGTGCAGGCAGTGGTATGATACGAAGGATTTTTATTAATGAGGGATTGCTCATTACCATGAGCGGCGCAATTGTTGGTATACTTGCCGGCGCTTTGGTATGCTGGCTGCAGATGAAATTCGGATTGATAAAACTGGAGAATGCCGAATCGTTTGTGATAGATGCATATCCGGTTGCAATGCAGCCTTTAGACTTTGCCGGTGTGTTTGTTACCGTTTTTCTGATAGGGCTGGCTGCCGCAATTTACACTTCGCGTAAATTGATTCCGTCTGAATAACCTTTGAGAAAACTATGAAACGGCAATAAGCTGATAGCGGTTTTCGACCTCATCAAGAATATCATAAATCTCTTCCGCGTGGTTGCTGGTGACGAGCCGCATCCGGTACTCCTTAAAGTGATCTACGCCTTTGAAGTAGTTTGCATAATGGCGGCGCATTTCAAAAATCCCGGTAACGGGGCCTTTCCATTCGAGCGATTTCTTCAGATGTTCACGGCAGGTATCTGCACGTTGCTTTATATCGGGACCCGAAAGGAGTACTCCTGTTTTGAGGAATTCTTTGATTTCATTAAAAATCCATGGATAACCAATGCTGGCTCTTCCAATCATGACTCCGTCAACTCCATAGCGGTTTTTCATCTCAAGCGCTTTTTGCGGTGAGTCTACATCGCCATTGCCAAAAACGGGTATGGTAATACGCGGATTGTTTTTGATTGCACCGATGAGTGTCCAGTCGGCAGGGCCTTTATACAGCTGAGCTCTTGTACGGCCATGCACCGATAATGCGGCTATACCAATATCCTGCAACCGTTCCGCTACTTCAACCACGTTTAGGGTATTGCTATCCCATCCGAGGCGGGTTTTGACTGTTACCGGCCTTGTGGCAATTTTGATGATTTCTGCAGTCATCTTCACCATTTTGGGAATATCCTGTAATAAAGCAGCACCTGCACCCCTACAGGCGACCGCCTTTACGGGGCAGCCATAATTAATGTCGATAAGGTCAGGGTTGGCAGCATCGGCTATACGTCCGGCCTCCCTCATGGAATCGATATCGCTGCCAAAGAGTTGAATGCCAATGGGCCGTTCGTATTCAAAAATATCCAGCTTTCTGACGCTTTTTGCCGCATCACGAATAAGGCCTTCAGAAGAAATAAATTCGGTGTACATCAAATCGGCACCGTTTTGTTTACATATATAACGGAACGGCGGGTCGCTCACATCCTCCATGGGAGCAAGTAAGAGCGGAAAATCACCTAATTCTATGGAGCCTATTCTTACCACGCGGTTTTAATTGCTAATTTCGCTGCAAAATTAGTGAAAATCATGCTATTGGGCATATTCGCGGACAAACCGCCGTATCGTAAATTCCTCATCCTGGTGAGCCTGGTGTTGTTTTCGACCCTGGTATTCTCAATGATCGGGATGCTGTTAGCAAGGTACCTCTATGGCATCGATCTGCTGACCAATGAGACGCTGCTCAATGATTTAGAAAACCCTGTAGTGCTTGCTGCTATGAAAATGCTGCAGATGGTTACCTCCGGAATTGGTATGTTTTTGCTTCCGGCATTGTTTGCGGCAATAGTATTTGACAAAAAGCCGGTTGCTTATTTACAGTTAAACAAAAGAGCTCCGGCTCCCGTCCAGTTTTTAACGGTATTGCTGATGTTTTCGGCAGTACCGGTGATAAATGCATTGCTTGTATTTAATCAGGCAATGCAACTCCCATCGTTTCTCTCCGGATTAGAAAACTGGATGAAGACCAGTGAAGAAAATGCCGCTGTTGTAACGGAGGCATTCCTGAAAATGAAAACTCCTGTCGATTTAGTTCAGAACCTGATTATTGTAGCTGTACTTCCTGCACTGGGAGAAGAGTTTTTATTCAGAGGTATAATACAAAGACTATTCACCGACCTTACCGGAAAGCCTGTTACTGCGATTCTTTTGAGTGCTGCTCTTTTCAGTGCACTGCACCTTCAGTTTTACGGGTTCTTACCCCGTTTTGCTCTAGGAATATTATTTGGTTTTCTTCTGATTTGGAGTGGCAGCATCTGGCTACCGGTGCTGGCGCATTTTGTAAACAACGGAGCAGCTGTGCTGATGGCATGGTTCAATCGTAACGACGCACTTGGTTTTAACCAGGATACAATAGGTACTGCTCCCGGAGAGTGGGTTTATACGTTGCTATCGGCTGGGGTAGTTATACTTTTGTGCATGCTCATAAATAAAATGCTCCCTAAGCCTGAAACGGTTCCCGATTTGGAATAACGTAATTAAAAGGAAATAGCTTCTGCGTATAAGGAGATCTCATTATATTTGCACCCCGGTAAAAGGCACCCTTTCGGGGCACATTTTATCCTTACCAAACATCCCGGAGAGATGTCCGAGTGGCTTAAGGAGCACGCTTGGAAAGCGTGTGTACTCCAAAAGGGTACCGTGGGTTCGAATCCCACTCTCTCCGCAACAAATGCATTACAACGCACCCCGCTTTTCGCGGGGTGTTTTCATATCCGGCGGTGACCGGCAAGTGAAACTTGCCAGGACGACAAAGGGTATGAAAACATACCCGTAGGGTGCGTTGTAATGATGCGTTGCAGGACCCTCCACAAAGGGATCAACGCAGTTAATCCCACTCTCTCCGCAATACCATCCACCTGCCCCGCCTTTCTGCGGGACATTTTTGTTTCCGACAGATACGTCGCAAGCTCGCTTGCGTAAGAAGGCGGACGAAACAAAAAAAAAGCCGCTTTCGCGGCCGCAGGTGGATGGTGTTGCAGGCCCCCCCCCAGCCGGGGATCAACGCAGTTAATCCCACTTCAACACAACCTCATCCTCGCCTGCGGCGAGGATGCCTCAGCAGGAACTTTATTACAAGCCTGAATTTTTCTTTTGGTGTCACCGCATAACATGTTTAATCAACCCATTTCACATCCTGAATTTTACCGGCCCCGAAAATGTCTAAGCGGTATTCAAGTAAAAATATGTCTTCGACGTAGTAAATAAAATCGGAAAAAACTAAAATTCTGCTTTTAACATCCTCGCCGCTGGCGAGGACGAGGGTAGTTGATTTTGAGCGCGAATTCCCGCAGGTCTGGCAAAATAGCCAGGTGAGCTATTGGAATCAGGGGACGGGGAGGACTGAGATGGCTATGTTTCGGTATTCTTCAAACCATACTATGGAGCTTCCGGCAACGGGGAATTTGGGGCAGGATTTGTTCCGCGGTGGGGTTGGGGTTGATGAGTGGGGGGACGGGACAGTGGGTGCAATCTGGCAATACTTGTTCAAGCAGGT
>DASUFP010000052.1:0-2956 GCA_036274495.1 Bacteroidia bacterium | reverse complement strand
ATGCTTATTCAGTTATTCGATCAGCCCCAACCGCCAACATTCAGCAAGTTAATTCGGTTTTGGAAAAGAAGGTGGTTCAGAACGCTGCCGAATTATTACCTGGTGCTGTTGCTGAATGCTCTTTTTGTGTATACAGGATTTACCAAAGGCAATATTGAGGAATTTAACTGGAAATTCTTTTTGTTTCTGCATAACTTTTCAGGGTACTTTACGGATTTCTTCTGGGAATCGTGGAGTTTATCCGTTGAGGAATGGTTTTACCTGCTGACACCTCTTGCCCTGCTGTTTACTATTGCAATCATAAAACCCGGCACTTCAAAAAAATTCGCAATCCTTTCGGTAATCCTGTTCTTTATTTTTTCACCGCTTGTTTATCGATTATACCACCTACCCATGCAGGTTGATGCTTTTTGGTATGATGTCAAATTCAGGAAAGTGGTGCTGATGCGGCTCGATGCAATAATGTATGGCGTGTTATTTGCCTGGTTTAAAATATATGCTAAAGACCTGTGGGAAAAACATGCCAAGACCTGTTTTGTTTGCGGCCTCATGATTTTATACGCTGTTATTGCTTCACGCCAGGACCCGAATAGTTTTTATGCCAAGTCATTTTACTTTTCCTTTGTGAGTCTTGGAGCCGCCATGCTTCTTCCACTGGCAGAACAAACCAAATCCTTTTCGACCCGTGTCGGAAAGAGCATTACGCATATTTCCATTGTCTCTTATTCCATGTATCTGTTAAACCTTGGCATTATTGCATCAGTTATTTCTGCCCATTTTATGCCAGCGTCACCTTCCGGAGCACTGGTCTGGTATCTGATCTACTGGATAGCCGTATTTATCTTTTCTACCCTGCTCTACAATTATTTTGAAAAACCGGTTATGGATCTCAGAGACAGAAAATGGGGTAAATCAGGTAACTGAAACGGAAGCAACTTAAATGAAAAACCGTTTAAAGAAATGAACTGATAATCCTGATGTATTTATCGCAATACCCTTTCATTTGTTTTCGTTTGTATTGCATAATATACCTCGGATGCTCCAGCACTATTACCTTTTTAAATAACTTCAATTTCTCATTCATCACACTTACAAACTCACCATTTTCTTTTCCAAGTGAGATCACCGCATCTCTGGTAACATTTAATTCGGAATGAAACCTGAATGCATTTTGAATAAACCCTGTTACTTTTTTTAAAAGATCAGGTTCATCATAATAATTAGAATTCTTATCATTTTTCACAAATCCGAGCGGCGAAACAGCACTCAATAAAACGTTGTCATAAAAAAAATCAGGGCCGCCGAAAGTATTTATCATTTCATAAATAAAAGTGCTGGACAGTTCACGCTCCTGTTTTAAGTTATTGTTAATGCCACATATTTCTGACAAGGCTACAGGGTCAGTAAACGGGATTCCGGTAATTCCTCCCCCCTTTCGTCCGGGGTTAATGCCAAGCACCAGAACCCGTGCAGACGCTGAACGGTAATAGTGACGTATAAACTTTCCGGTGAGCTGTTTTATGTGTTCATCAGCATAGGGATTGAGGACAGTTATTTCCTTAAACCGTTTAAACCCTAAATCAAGAGAAAAAAAGAATCGTTCAAATTCAGGACCGGGACCGAGTACCATTGCACCCGATTAATTGATCTTGAATGAGAGAATGGGTATTTGAAAAGCATTTCCATTTGCATCGGTACAATTCACCTCTTTAAGAATAACTGTATCACCACTGTTAGCACCGGCAACCGCCTCGCGTGCCCGAACAGGAAACCCTCCTTCGCCTATTCCAAAATCCTGATTCATAAAAGGCTTAAGGGTGAGGAAACTGATCTTAAAATTCACCAGCTTGTATATTTTTCCATCCTCACATTTAATTTCCGGAGGAGTACTATCACACCACTTGATCATTGCTTCTTTGGAAATCTCTTTTACCGACGCTTCGTCAAGGTACATCAGACAACCTTTTGGTGCGGTGGTTTTAGTATCCTGAGAAAAGCATGCAAACGGAACAGATAAAATAACAAGCAAGATCAGTGTTTTCATTTCAGATGGGTTTAAGATTCATTTAATTTTACTTTCCCTGCCGGTAGGAGGATAAGTAATAACAACAGACTGAATGATTCGTCATCACGAAAATAATGAATTACACTGCCATTTCAAAAACCGGTACTGTTTGTAAGGTTAGCCATAAAAAAACCCCGGCATTTCTGTCGGGGTTTCACTTTTCAGTTTTAATTTTTAGCGGGGATCCGAAATAACGTTATTCCCATCCTGCTTACCTGAATATACACGTAAGCGCTCTTTTCGTTCGGTTCCACCTGATTCGCTTCCATAAGAAGAACTGCTGCTGCTTGAACCATTTGAACCATCGTCGATGGTAACGGTTTCATTGTACGGTTCCGTTTCGGTACCATCAGTAGGAGTAGTTTCCTCAGTGTTAACAGCAGGAGTTTCAGACTCAGACTGATCATTACTCTGGGCCATTACCTGACCGGCAGAAATGCCAAGGCCTGCAACGAGAGCCAAAGCAAACATTTTAGTTACTTTCATCAGTTGGATTTTGTTTTGAATACTCAAAGATAGTGAGGCGAAAATTGGAATGCAAGGCTTTTTGAAAAGATAAAGTAGGTAGCTATCAGGTTACTACGTAAGAATCGGGGCGTTTTAGCTCAAAAATCGGCAATGGCCCCCGGGGCCCCTTTTTTTCAAATTAACCCCATCATGTGATAATATGAAAGGCTGATAATCAAATACAAAAGAATGCGTTTTGTAGATTTGACCTAATTATGATTAAACTATCAAATATCAACAAGAGCTACCGGATGGGGCACAACAGTCTCCATGTGCTGAAAGGGGTGGATCTTGAGATAAAATCAGGCGAATTTGTAGCCATTATGGGCTCTTCGGGTTCGGGAAAGTCCACCCTTCTTAATATTTTAGGCATTCTTGACGATT
>DASUFP010000051.1:0-37516 GCA_036274495.1 Bacteroidia bacterium | reverse complement strand
TTCATTCAGTAGCGCTGACCCCAACTCTTTATTGAGTGCCCGACATATTTCAGCACTTTTGAAAGTAAGTTCATGACGCAGGGGAGCAGACGTCAGTCGGACAATAAGTTTTTCTTTTTCAATCTTTAATGAAACCGTTCTTTTGCCTACCGAAGGTCCCATGACTTCCACCCAGGCTTTTTGAATCCCGGTTTCATTTAATTTATCTCGCAACTTGTAGGTGTCAATTAACTTATTGATGACCTCACCCAGGGTAGTTGAGTTACTGTTGCTGTTCATTTTGTAAAACGGTTAAGGGTTGAATGGAATTCTCCTGTACATGAAACACTTTGAATGGAACACCCGTTTTTTCAAAAAACTGAGCAGCCCTGTTGGGATCTGTGTCTGTTATAAAAACCTGTCCGAAATGTTCTCCTGTCACCAGATGCAACAACCTGGAAACACGTTGCTGGTCGAGTTTATCAAATATGTCATCTAGCAAAACAATGGGTCGGGTAAATCCCCGGGCTGCAAGATAGGTGTACTGCGCTAATTTGAGAGCCGTAACGAGCGATTTTTGCTGACCTTGAGATGCAAATTTTTTTGCCGGCATGCCGTTAAGCTGAAGCAATAAATCATCTTTATGAATTCCATTACCTGTAAATCCCTGATCTATGTCCTTTTGCCTGCCATTGATGAGTAACTGCCGCAAACCCTCCTGATTCATCCTTGACTCATAATGTACAGCCACCGGTTCCGAAGTCCCGGCTATTGACTTATAAGTTGTTTCGAAATGGGATTCGAATTCACTGATAAAAACGCTTCTCTTTGCATGTATCCGGTTACCAAAACTTATAAGTCGGTCGTCCCAAATATCAAGTGTCTCTCCGCCTTTTTCACGATGTCGCTGCAAATCCTTTAAGAGTGCATTCCGATGTGATAAAATCTGATGATATTGAATCAGGTCTTCGAGATAATTGTGGTCATATTGCGATATCACTACATCCAGGAACTTTCTTCGGGTTTCACTGCCCTCTGTTACCAGTTCCTGATCTGTTGGGGCAACCATTACTACAGGAAATAATCCGATATGGTCTGCCAGCCTTTCATACTCTTTTTGATTGATTTTAAATTGCTTTTTCTGACCTGTCTTTACCCCTGCATAAACGGTTTCCCTAATGCCGTTTTTGACAAAATCACCTTGCAAAATAAACAGGCTGGCCCCTTGCCGTATGTTCTGATTGTCGGCCGATGAAAAATAACTTTTGGTCATTGACAAGTAATAAATGGCATCAAGCAGATTGGTTTTACCGCTGCCATTCGGTCCGGTAAAACAATTTACATGTTGGTCGGCCTCAAAAGAGGCCTCAGGATAGTTCCTGAAGTTTAATAAGCTGATTTTACTCAAAAACATAATGTATCAAAATTACGAATTCTGTTGTCAGTTGGCGGTCCGGACCAAAGCTGAAGAACCTGGGATAGCCTTCCCGTGTTTTGGAGGGTTTCAATATCAGCTATATAACAGAATCGTGTGAATAACTTTTGGCAGGGACTGGCGTCCAGCCTCGCTTTTTCCTACATTTGTATAAGTAAGGCTTTAAATACTATTCATATGGAAGAAGAGGATGATGATTTCGAAAGCCAGGACGATCTGAACGAGAAAATCGAACTGTCGGTCAGCAGGTTTGAAGAGATGCTAAAGCGAAAAGACCGTTACTTTTTTGACGTCGATGCGCTTATAAGAATAATAGATTTTTACATCGATAAAGGTGAACACAGTAAAGCACTGGAAGTGGCCAGGTATGCTTTTTCCCTTCACCCTGATTCTGTGAATTTTTTAATGAAACAAGCTCAGCTGTTTGCTATCACAGGGCAGGATCAAAGAGCTTTGGAAACCCTGGAACGTGTGGAGCGGATCAGTCCCTATGACCTCGATGTACATATGATTCGCGGCAACATATTGAACACGATGGGACAGTTTTCAAATGCCATTGATTGCTTCAAAAAGGCATTGCCGCTATCCGATGTAATTGATGAGATTTATTTCAGCATGGCCATTACATATCAAAACATGCTGAATTACCCCAAGGCGATTGAACATTTTAAACTGGCGATTAAACACAATCCCCGCTTCGAAATGGCCATGGAAGAATTAACTGCATGTTTGGGAATAACGGGTAAACTTCAGGATGGAATAACCTATTTCAATGGTTTAATTAATGCTGATCCCTACTCCTATGCTGCCTGGTATAACCTGGGTGATATTCAATGCCGGTTAGGCAAATACGAAGAGGCATTGCATGCCTTTGATTACAGTATTTTGATAAAAGAGGATTTTGCACCGGCATATCTGGATCAGGCCCATGTTTTAGCTATGCTGGAACATTATGAGGAGGCCATTCAGAAATACAAACAGACTTTTGAATATTATAAACCGGATGCCATTACTTATTATAACATAGCCGAATGCTATGAAAAACTTGAGAAAATGGATGAAGCCCGGACTTTTTATAAAAAGTCTGTTAAGTTGCTCCCGGAAATGGCACAGGCATGGTATGGGATCGCACTTACTCTCGAGTTTGAAGAGAGGTGGTATGAGGCCATTCACTTTATCAGGAAAGCAATAGAAAAGGATTCAAATAACGGTGAATATTGGCTTCTTCTGGGTGATTGTGAATATAATCTGAATAATATCAATGAAGCCGAAGAGTGTTATTTGAGAGTTATAGAAGACGATCCCGGACTCATAGACGGCTGGGGTGCTTATGCTCACTTTTTAAACGACACCGGCAGGTCAAGAGAAGCAGTTGATATTGTTGAAAAGGCCCTCATATTTCATCCGGATAATGCGGAACTGCGTTTTCGACAGGTTGTTAATCTCTACTCCTCAGGCTTAATCAGTGAGGCCTACAATAGTCTCGAATCTGCTTTGGAATTTCACGGACTACAGGTTTCTATGCTTTTTGAAATCATGCCTGAGTTAAAGAGTGACCCGGTAATTATTCAAATTATTGAAGGTCATTCCAGATGAAAATGAATTTCGAGTTAAGTCAAATCCCCGAGCGAACAGATAAACCAAGGGAGTCCGGAATCACTATGGTTATGGATAAGGGTTTAAGCTTAAATGAAGCTGAAAACCTCATTTCATCAGGCGGCAATTTTTGTGATGTTGTTAAACTTGGTTTTGGTAGTGCGCTTATAACTCCAAATCTTAAAGAAAAGATCGCTCTATATAAAAAGGCCGGTATTCCGGTATATTTTGGAGGCACCTTATTTGAAGCATATATTATCCGTAATGAGGTAGATCAATATATTAAGCTGATCGATAAATTCGAACTCGAATATGCTGAAATTTCCGATGGTTCAATTAACCTGCCTCACGACCTTAAATGCAAATTAATTAAGAAACTGAAGCAACACTGTACCGTTATTTCTGAAGTGGGTTCAAAAGAAGAAGGTATTATCATTCATCCTGTACGCTGGATTGAAATGATGCAACGTGAACTGGATGCCGGAGTTTGGAAGGTGATTGCAGAAGCCAGGGAAAGCGGAACGGTTGGTATTTACAGACCAAATGGGAAAGCGCACGTTGTTTTGATTCAGAAAATAGTAAATAAAATACCGGCAGAAAAAATCATTTGGGAGGCTCCAATCAAATCACAACAGGTTTATTTTATCAAACTCTTTGGTGCTAATGTGAACCTTGGAAATATTGCGCCAAATGAAATAATTGCCCTTGAATCGCTTCGGTTAGGTTTACGCAGTGATACTTTTTTTGATTTTCTGCAAGATAAAAGCCACGATGTTAAGTCTGTATAATTACATTTAAAAGTATGACTGACATTACTGTTTCCGAGCTTAAAACCTGGATGGATCAAAAAAAAGATTTTCAACTGATCGATATTCGGGAAGAACACGAATTTGAAGCCGCAAACATAGGTGGTGAAAATATACCAATGGATACTTTATTGGAGCAACCGGAATTGATTTCAAAGGAACTTCCGGTTGTTTTATATTGCCGCTCCGGCTCCAGAAGCAATGTTATTATCCGGCAACTTGAGGCAAACCAGGGATTCTCAAACCTGTTAAACCTAAAAGGAGGCATATTGGCCTGGTCAAAAGAAATTGATCCGGACATTTCTGTCAGTTAACCTCATTTTGCCTGATCGGTTTTTTTGAATGAAAACACTAGGTCTGATCGGCTATCCCCTCTCCCACTCTTTCAGCAAAAGTTACTTTACTGAAAAGTTCAGACAACAGGGCCTGGAAGGCGATTTTCGGTATGAAAATTTTCCAATAGAAGAAATCGGCTTATTACCGGATTTACTAAATGCGAATCCCGACATTACCGGACTCAATGTCACCATACCATTTAAAGTAGCTGTTTTACCTTTTCTGAATAAACTGACTGTTGAGGCCAAAACTGTTGGAGCTGTTAATACAATCCGGATTAAACGGCTTCAGCATCCCGGTAAAATTGAATTGACAGGACACAATACTGATGTTGCCGGAATAGAATCGGTATTGCGGCCATTTATCGGACCAATCCGGACCAGCTGTCTGGTTTTGGGCAGCGGGGGCGCTTCGCGGGCTGTCTGCTATGTATTAAAAAAATTAGACCTTCCGTTCAAGATTGTCAGCAGAAATAATAATCAGGGATGTATCAGCTATTCATCGTTAACACCTGAAATAATTTTCTCAAGCAAGCTCATTATCAATACAACTCCGTTAGGAATGTACCCTGATATTGATAGTGCTCCTGATCTTCCTTATGCTGCACTGACTCCTGATCATTATCTGTTTGATTTGATATACAATCCTGCTGTTACTCTTTTCCTAAAAAAAGGTATCGAACACCATTCAAAAATTCTGAATGGCCTCACCATGCTGGAAGAACAGGCAGATGCATCATGGGCCTTTTGGAATGAATAAAACCAAAGAAATACCCGGAAATACATTTGGGAAAGTTCCCGAAATATTGCTATTCAGAATTATTAGTCTTTTGTTGATTGCCTTTCCTGTAATAATAGGTCTTTTTAATGCTGATTCCTGTACAGACTGGGGAGATGATTTTGCCCAGTATTTGTGTCAGGCTAATGTTATTGCGGGTAATTTGAACCAATTACCTGTTACATGTATTAATAGTTATAGCCCCGAAGTTAAAGGTATACTTTTCTCCTTCCTTCTTACTCCTTTAATGGGGTCTGCTTCCTTAATAATGAACTGTAAATTAATCACAGCTTTTTTTCTGGGTATGTTTGGCTTTCAAACGTTCAGGTTTCTGAATCAGATCACAAACATTTTTACTGCATGGTTCTTTTCAATATTTTTAATCAGCCATATAGAGACCGTTGCATTAGTGAATCAAGTGTTGCCTGACATTTTGTTCGCATTTATCACTTTAACTGCGTTAGTTCTTTACTCAAACAAACATGTTTCAAACAAACTATCAGCATTTTTTTTAGCGGGATTGACTACTGGATTTAAGAGTGCCGGATTGGTACTGGCAGCAGTATTTCTGTTGCTCACCATTTATGCATTTTTAAATGGTAGCATGCAAATAAAACAGATGCTCAAAAGGATTGGTCTGCTCGTTTCAGGACCGGTATTGATAAAAATTGCAACTCTTATCTATTTTAATGTTGAAAGCACTGATTTATGGTATATACATCAGTCGGTAGATTCGTTTACAAGCTATAGGATAACTGAATCGATTGGTATATACTACAAAAGTTTTAAATCACTATTTGAATTCGAAGTGCCGTCACTTGCTAATTCAATAATTGTAACAGGCACAGGAATACTGTTCGTTATAGGATTTGTGGGTTCAATAGTGAGAGAAAAATCTGTCCTTGAATTGTTTTTTACATTTTATCTGGTTATGCTGATGCTCTATCCTGATTATAATGAATCATTCAGATTCCTATTTCCTTTATTTCCACTCTTTCTATGGTATATTGTAAAAGCAGTACGAATAATTCAGGAAACAGTACGATTGAATGTTGCCGGAATTGTCACTAGTGGTTTGGCAACACTGTTGGTAATTGGAAATTTGAGTACATTAAGGGTCAATCGACCTGTAAGTGCATCCATTTGTGATGCTGATGCGTTGGAATTATTTCATTACCTGAGAAAATCGGTACCTAAAGGGAACATTGTTTCCTGTGATAAACCCTGGGCCATTGCGTGGTTTGGCGAAACACAAACCATTCCATTGTCCTGTTCACTTATCAATGCGGACTTTAAGTTACTTCAAAATGCTGATGCTTTCTCAAAGGTTAAAACCGGGAATGAAATAGTTTTCGAAAACAATTCTTTTACTCTAATAAGGCTAAATCATACGCTTTAAACCGAATGAAGGCTGATAAAAATCTTTAGTATGGTTATTATATAATGTATTGAATATCAATTATATATATTGATTTGAGGTATTGACATTTCATCCGGCAGAAAATCTTATTTTTGTAGTAATTAAACATAATCATGAACAAAAGCCCAATTTTATCTTCTCGTAACAAATTTCTTTTAGGACTAATGCTGTTGGCAGCGTTAACCCGTCTGTTTCCGCATCCGTTCAATTTCACTCCGATAGGTGCTATTGCCTTATTTGGAGGTGTATACTTACGTGACCGTCGTCTCTCTATACTACTCCCAATGGCCATTTTGTTTTTGAGTGATATTTTACTTCAAATTACATTTGGCAATGGATTCTATAAGGATATGATATTTGTTTATGGAAGTTTTGCCCTGATTGCCTTCGGCGGGTCCATTTTACGAGGTCATGAGCAAAGACAAACCATTATGGTTGCTTCTCTCTGCTCATCCATTCTCTTCTTTTTAGTTACAAATTTCGGTGTTTGGTTTTCTTATAATACCTATCCCGCAACCTTTCAGGGCCTCGTCAGCTGTTATGTTGCAGGAATTCCATTTTTTAAGGGTACTGTTATGGGTGATCTGTTTTATAATCTCACCTTATTCGGAACATATTTTATTGTAAGCAGACGGTTTCCTTCATTGGTAAAAGTATCATGAACCAACATTCCCAATCAATAAAAAAATTTGGGATTATTAAAATTAGTCTGTTATTGCCTTTTTTATTTTTCTTTCATCAGGTTTCATTTGCACAATCAGAAAGCAAACCTATTGATGTATTTCATGATGCTGAAGGAAATACCTGGCATAAAATGTATCTTGATACCAAAGCTTCAGAAATTATTAGCATCGAATACCTGAATTCAAGTGACCCGGTAGATGGTATACTTGATCCGTCAGGAGACGCAATTTTGATTAAAAACTACCCGGGTGACAAAGCGGTAAAAGTAATCTATCGTGAATATACGGGCAACGAACATGAAACGTCTAAAGGCAAATGTTTCATAGACCCTGTATTATTGGCACTTTAAAAGTTCTCAAGGACAATCAGATAAAAATATCTGCTTTTTAAAAGTCAGCACTCACTTATTCAGCAATTCTTTTACTTTCTTAAGTTCACTATCGTAGTTCGATTCAGACATACTGGTATTGTTCTTAAAATAAAAGACACCTCCCCACGAATAGACTACCTTATTGAAAACATCCTTGTTACTGGCTTTCTTAATAACGGTGCGATAAATTGTTCTGGCCGGTTCGGTAATGGTTTCTTCGGATATTCCTTCAGGATAATCTTTATCGGTGTCGGGAAGATTATACGTTGCCTGATTGGCAGTTGATGTTTCCTTTGTAACCTGCTGCGATTTGGCATAAGCCGCCTTTTGTGCCTCGATATCCTTCAGTCTCTTTTCTTCAGCATCTTTCAATGCTTTCTGTCTGTCAGCTTCTATCTGAGCCAGGCGTTCAGCTTCCTGTGCCCGTTTCAGGCTGTCAGCTGTTGCCTTTGCCTGAGCTTCTGCTTCCAATTGGGCACGGATTTCAGCATCTTTTTTGGCTTTTGCCTCAGCTTCCAATCTGGCTTTTTCAGCAGCTTCGGCCCTGGCCTGTGCTTCCGCTTCCTGCCGCGCTTTTTCCTCAGCTTCTTTTTTAGCCCTGACCTCAGCTTCTTGACGGGCCTTTTCTTCAGCTGCCGCTAATGCAGCTGCCGCCGCGACCTGTCTGGCTTTTTCCTCAGCTTCTATTCTGGCTTTTGCTTCTGCTTCACGTTTCGCTTTTAACTCGGCTTCGGCCCTTGCTTTCGCCTCAGCTTCCTGCTTAGCTTTTTCTTCAGCATCTTTTTTCGCCTGTTCTGCAGCGGCTATTTTTGCCTGTTCTGCAGCTGCTGCTGCAGCAATAGCTTCTGCCTCTTTGCGGGCTTTATCTTCTGCAGCAATTCTGGCTCGTTCATCAGCTTCGGCTTTTGCCTTGGCTTCTGCTTCAGCTTTAACCCGTGCTTTTTCTTCAGCATCCTTTTTTGCCTGTTCTGCAGCAGCAATTTTCGCCTGTTCGGCAGCGGCGGCGGCAGCAATTGCTTCTGCTTCTTTTCTAGCCTTCTCTTCAGCCGCAACCCTGGCCCGTTCATCGGCATCCGCCTTTGCTTTTGCTTCAGCTTCTGCTTTTAGCCGTGCCTTTTCTTCTGCAGCTAATCGGGCTTGTTCCTCAGCCTCCGCTTTTGCTTTTGCTTCGGCTTCCAATTTTGCTTTAGCTTCTGCTTCACGACGTACCCTGGCTTCCTCGGCAATCCTCACTTTTTCTTCTTCTTTAGCTTTTGCAATTGAATCTTCCCTGGCTTTGGCCTGCGCTCTTGCAAGGGCCATTTCTTCAGCTACCTGTTGATTTCTTATAGAATCTTGCCGTGCCTTTTCAGCAGCTGCAATTCGCATCTGTTCCTGTTTTTCAGCTGCAAGTCTTTCTTCAATTACTTTTTGCTGAGCGGCAGCAGCTGCGAGAGCTATGGCTTCAGCCTGCTTTGCGGCATTTACCTTTGCTATTGAATCGGCTCTTGCTTTAGCAGCAGCTAATAACATTTCCTGCTTTTGCTTTTCTACAGCTATCAGCATCTCCTGTTTCACTTTTTCCACCTCAGCTTTGCGAGCGGTTGTATAATTTACGTCATAATCGAAATCGTCATATACTTCACTATAGGCGATTTTTGCTATCGGTTTGGAAATTTCATCAGGCTGTTCAGTTCCCTCTGGTTTTTCAAATAAATCAATTTTGAATTTATAGGAAAAAATGATGTCCTGATTTTGAACAGGAACTTTAGTGTCCACCTCAATTGACTTTGAAACAAATCCGTTTTTGCTGAAAATTAAAGTGTAATCAGCATTTAAATCAAGGTTAATAATAAACTTACCTGACTGATTTGTGCTTAACTGGTCTGTTTTTTCATTTCCCTTCATCACAATAATATCAGCGCTCTCAAGACCTTTGCCTGATTTTAAAACTGATCCAACTATTTCCAGATAACCATTTGCACTATTACCGGGTTGGGCAATTAGCATATTACTCATTAAAAAGAAGCACACAATCAAAGAAAGCCGGTTACCGGTATTCTTAAATCGACTGTACATCGTATATGGTTGTAATGGTATCATTAATCAAATTTCAATGAACCAGAAATATGGATGAAGAAGCATCAATTGCCGCTTCCAACTTTTCCGGTTCAATTTGTGTGTAATAATTGTTGTTTTTGACGTACTCAAGCAAATGTTCAGTAGCCAGATTTCCTACCAGCTCATCTTTGGCCATTGGACAACCACCAAATCCTCTGATTGCAACGTCAAACCTCCTGCATCCTGCCTCAAAAGCAGCTGCAACTTTAGTCTTCCAGTTACCCGGGTGACAATGTAAATGTATGCCGGTTTCACAGTCATTAAATTCATCGACTACAGATTTAGTAAGTGACTGAATAGCTTCAGGTGAAGCTAACCCAACAGTATCAGCCAGTGCAAAGTGTTTGACTCCTGCATTTCGCAACTGCCCAATCCAATCCATCGCAATTTGAGTGCTCCAGGCATCTCCGTATGGATTACCAAATGCCATTGATATGTATAACAGCGGAGTTTTCCCTGATTTATTGCAATGTTCAATAATCTTCTGCACGGTTTGAAACGAATCACTGATGCTGCTGTTTGTATTGCGTTTCTGGAAGGTTTCAGAGATAGCAAAAGGGAATCCAATAAATTTGATTTGTGAATGAACACATGCCTCCTGAGCACCCCGTTCATTGGCAACTATTGCAAGTAACTGCGTTCTGCTCAAAGTCAAATCCAGTAAATCAAGCACTTCTGCAGTATCTTTCAATTGAGGAATTGCCTTAGGGGAAACAAAGCTCCCAAAATCAAGCACATCGAACCCAACTGAAAGCAATTGGTTGAGGTACCCGGCTTTCGTATGGGTAGGAATAAACTCATTGATGCCTTGCATGGCATCCCGAGGGCATTCTGTAACCCAAACCCTATTGGATTCATTGGCAGTCATTTGCTAAATCTAGCTTGAATTTTAGTTAAAAGAAACGAGTTGCTGTCAGTTTCTTACAATTACACCAGCCGCTTCGAATGTCATCTCCTTTTTGGGAGCGGTAATTTTATCGATTTCTGCTTTGGTTTTACCCGCATCCTCAGCATAATGTTTCAATTCTTCTACCGAAGTGGTTGACAAACTTGCTATACCCTCAATTACAACAGTTTTGCCGCTAATATTTTTAGGCATAAAAAAGCCGTAATCCTTAAAAGTAACCCGCATTTTCTCCCCATTTCCTAAATCCAGTGTCATCCAGCATCCTTTAACCTGGCAAACTTCCAAAACAACTCCTTCGACTTTAATGGCAAGTTCATTCTGGCCATCCATTTTTTTAGCCAGTTCAGTAACAGGTATAGCACCCTTATCGGTTATTTTCTCTCCATAATTGTGCCCCTGGCCATTTACTAATGTTGTTGCGCCAAAGAAGAGTATTGTAATAATGATTTTGTAATAGGACTTCATATTGATCAGTTTGTTTTTTAAGGTTGCAAAGATACAAAATCCTCTAACCGAAAGGTTATAAGGAAGTTGCGGCCAGATGTTGGTTGATATGTTTTACCATTGAAGGCCCTTCATAAATAAAACCTGTATATACTTGAACCAGGTCGGCACCTGCTTTGAGTTTTTCCTCGGCTTGTTTTCCGGTTTCTATTCCGCCGGACGCAATTACAGCAAAAGCTTTGCCAGATTTTTGAACCACATACTTTAGCACTTCTGTCGATTTATCAAACAGTGGTTGGCCACTGAGTCCGCCGGCTCCAATGGCATTCAGCTCGTCTAAGCCTGTTTTGAGAGATTCTCTTGAAATGGTTGTATTACTTACAATCATACCTGCCAATTTGTAGGTAATGACTGCCTCAATCAGGACATCGAGTTGCGAATGATCGAGATCGGGGGCAATTTTAAGAAAAACGGGGCGGGATTTACCCGATACCAGGTTTTCCTTCATGATGGCCGCAAGTAGCTTTTGTAATGGCTCCTTCTCCTGTAAATCACGCAATCCGGGAGTGTTAGGTGAACTGATATTGATTACGAAATAATCCACAAATGGAAATAATTCATGAAAACAGGTCAGGTAATCATCTATTGCATGCTCATTGGGAGTCACTTTGTTTTTACCGATGTTTCCCCCAATTATTACTCCCTTAGGTTTATTCAACAACTTGTTTCTTAGCGATTTAACACCATTATTATTGAACCCCATCCGATTGATGACAGCTTTGTCTTTTCTTAGCCGGAACAATCGGGGACGCGGATTACCACTCTGAGGCAGGGGCGTAACCGTACCAACTTCAATAAAACCGAATCCAAAGGCCGCAAGTTCATTAAATGCTGTACCATCCTTGTCAAATCCCGCTGCTAATCCAACAGGGTTTTTGAAGTGCAAGCCCGCAACCGTTTTAGATAATACAGGGTATTGGTGTCGGTAACAGATTTTAGTGACAAGGAAAAACCCCGGGATTTTACCGGCTATTTTAAGCAGGGTAAAGGTTAATTTATGAGCAGTTTCTGCATCAAAAAGGAATAAAAGCGGTCGAATTAACAATTTATAGATCATACCGGTTAGCTGCCTTTAGGCAAAAGTACTCAATCACAAATTAGTGCCCCTTTTTTAAAGGAATTAAATTCTAAATTTAGATTAGTCTAAATTTTATTTATATATTTGCAAAATAATCTGTGGAAAAGATAAGTAATACGACCTCTTCTTTATCAGAAGTGAATGCATCAGTGGATGTTGGCAGTTCACTTCGACCCAGAAAAAAGCTATTGGCCTTTTTGGGCCCTGCTTATCTCATAAGTGTGGGATACATGGATCCGGGAAATTGGGCTACAGATCTGGCAGGTGGAAGCCAGTTTGGTTACCAATTGATTTGGGTGCTTTTGATGTCGAACCTTATTGCATTATTGTTGCAATCGCTTAGTGCCCGCCTGGGTCTTGTTCGTCGGCGGGATCTTGCGCAGGCATCCAGAGAATTTTATCCCCCTCTCGTTAACGGATCATTTTATATTCTGGCAGAAATAGCAATTGCCGCAACCGATCTGGCAGAAGTATTGGGAATGGCTATAGGATTGCAACTACTAACCGGACTTCCGTTAATGTGGGGTGTTGTAATAAGTGTTGCAGACACATTTATTTTGCTCTTTCTGATGAATTTTGGCATCAGAAAACTGGAAGCATTTATTATTGGATTAATTGCAATTATCGGCACCTCCTTCCTGATTGAATTACTGCTGGCGAAACCGGATATGGGAGAAATTGTGAAAGGGTTTGTGCCGGGAATCCCCAATGACACCGCACTCTATATCGCTATCGGAATAATTGGCGCTACGGTGATGCCTCACAATTTATATCTGCATTCATCACTTGTCCAAACACGAAAATTTTTCCAGTCACCCCCGGAAATTAAAAAGGCAATCCGCTATAATAACATTGACTCTGCGATTGCTTTGAATATGGCCTTTTTTGTAAATGCTGCAATTTTGATATTGGCTGCTTCTGTTTTTTTTAAAAATGGTCTGTTTGAAGTTGCCGAAATTCAGGATGCTCACAAATTACTTCAACCGATGTTGGGAACAAAATGGGCTCCCGTATTATTTGCAATTGCTTTGATTGCTGCCGGACAAAGCAGTACAATAACAGGAACTTTAGCAGGACAAGTAGTGATGGAAGGATATCTCAACCTGCGTATCAGACCCTGGTTGAGAAGGCTCTTAACACGGCTGCTTGCAATTATTCCGGCTTTGCTTACCCTGCATTTTTTTGGAGAATCTTCTACCGGCAAATTACTTGTTTTGAGTCAGGTTGTTTTGAGTTTACAGTTAGGATTTGCAATTATTCCGCTTATCCATTTCGTTAGCGACAAAAAGAAGATGGGAGAATTTGCTATCGGTCCTTTTGTAAAAGCCATTGCATGGATTTCGGCATTCATTATTGTAGGATTGAATGCCAAGCTGGTGGTTGGTCAGATAATTGACTGGAGAGCAGGTACGGAACTGCCCTCTTCCGTTTTGAATTATGTAATAATTCCTATAGCCATTTTATCACTTGTGCTCTTAATATACACAATGCTGCTTCCCTTATTCAAAAGAGACCATTCTGATAAACCCGCTGCTGTCGGCAAAGATCTGGATATTGGATTGTTTGAAGGTAAATCGGGTTCAAGTTATAAGCGGATTGCTATAGCTGTTGATTTCTCAAATGCCGATCGCAAGACAATTCTTCAGGCAGTTAGGTTTAGCGGGCATTCTGCAGATTACCTGCTAATACATGTACTTGAATCCCCGACTTCAAGAGTCTTTGGAAATGAAACCCTGGATTTTGAATCACAAACTGATATGGATGGATTAAAAAGGTATGAACAGCAGTTGGTCGAAAAAGGATATAAGGTAACTGCAGTGCTCGCCTTTGGAAACCCGGCCACCGCCATTACCGAAAAAGCTGCCGGTTTTGGAGCCGACCTTATGGTGATGGGTGCACACGGTCATAAAGGACTTAAAGACCTCATTTTCGGAACCACTATCAACAGTGTCAGACATAAACTTGATATTCCGGTTATGATAGTAAAATGAGTTTTACTATCCTTTTTTCACGAACTTTGATGGGTCAATAATGCCTTTATCGTGCCTGAACAGAATATAGTTGTCAACCGCAAAGCTTCATTTGAATATACCCTTGAGGTAAAGTATGAAGCCGGTATTGTGCTGACCGGAACAGAAATTAAATCTGTCCGGAACAGCCAGGCCAATCTGGATGATGCCTATTGCACATTTTATAATAATGAACTTTGGGTTAAAGGAATGCATATAGCTGAATATAAAGAAGGATCCTATAACAATCATTTAGCCAAAAGAGACCGTAAATTATTGCTTAATAAGTCGGAATTAAAAAAACTGTTATCTAAAGTTAAAGAAAAAGGGTACAGCATAATTCCAATTCGACTATACCTCTCAGAAAAAGGTCTTGCCAAATTAGAGATTGCTCTTGCCAGAGGGAAGAAATTATACGATAAGCGACAGGATATAAAGAAAAAAGAAGCAGATCGGGAAATGGACAGGGCAACAAAAAAATATTAACACATTATGACAGTATGAATTGCAGCTCTGATATTGTTATTTGTGGAGCTGGACCAGCCGGGACAACTGCATCTGCTTTTCTCGGCAAAAAAGAGATTCCTCATATTTTAATTGACCAGGCCGTTTTCCCACGTGACAAAATTTGCGGGGATGCGCTTAGCGGCAAAGTACTGCCTGTCATAAAAAAACTGGATGCCTCTTTATTAAATGAAATGGTTGAAAACCGGGAACATTTTCATGAGAGTCATGGGATCCGTTTTGCTTCTCCCGATGGTAATGCAATTGATATCCCATTCAGAAAGGAAGAACTTCAAAATGTGTTTCCTCCGGGGTTTTTATCAAAGCGATATGACTTTGACCATTTTTTGCATAAAACACTTAACCATTCCTATACTGATTTCAGACAAGGCACAAAACTGCTGGAGATTACTAAAATTCCAACCGGTCTTGAATTATTGGTTGCGTCCGGAAAAGTAAAATATACCATACAAACAAAATTGCTTATATCCTCTGATGGAGACAGAAGTGTTGCGGCCAAAAAACTGAACGGATTTCAAGTTGAACGCAATCATTACTGTGCAGGTATCAGGGCATATTATGCAGGAGTATCCGATTTGCATCCGCGCAATTTTATTGAATTACATTTTATTAAAAGCATGCTGCCCGGGTATTTGTGGATATTTCCAATGTCGGGAGGAAGAGCCAATGTAGGTGCGGGAATGCTTTCTTCTGTTATAGCTAAAAAGAAAATTAATTTACGGGAGCGAATGTTATTTGCGCTTGAAAATGAACCAACATTGAAAAATCGCTTTAAAAATGCCGTAATAGAAGGAGGAATCGAAGGATGGGGGTTACCGCTGGGTTCAAAAAAGCGATCTGTTTCAGGAGATCATTTTTTGCTTACCGGAGACGCTGCATCATTAATTGATCCTTTTACAGGAGAAGGAATCAGCAATGCAATGATAACCGGCATGATGGCAGCTGATACAGCCGCTGCTGCTGTAGAGCAGCACAATTTTAGCAAAAGCTTCCTTTCTCAATATGAGAGTAACGTTTACCAACGCTTATTGGGCGAATTAAAAATCAGCAGAACGTTGCAGCAATTATGTAAGTATCCGTGGCTGTTTAACTTCGTTGTACGAAAGGCCTCCAAAAACAAAACCTTCAGGGATACTATTACATGTATGTTTGATGATATTGATATGCGCAGCAGATTAACGTCACCTGTGTTCTACTTTAACCTGCTTTTCAGCAACAACGGAAAGTAATTTGTCAGGTAAATTATTTGATAGCGTGGGCAATTATCAGAGCGACAATAGAAGTCAGTTTTATCAAAATATTCATTGAAGGTCCTGAGGTATCTTTGAAAGGATCACCAACTGTATCACCAATAACAGTTGCCTTGTGCGGATGACTTCCTTTGTAATGCATTTCCCCTTGTATCTCCACTCCTTTTTCGAACATTTTTTTAGCATTATCCCATGCACCTCCGGCGTTTGACATAAAAATCGCCATCAATACTCCCGAAACAGTAATTCCTGCCAATGCCCCCCCTAAGACTTCGGGGCCACCAACAAACCCAATTATTACCGGTGCACCCAGCGCTATAATTCCCGGAAGAATCATTTCTCTGATTGCCGCCTTTGTTGATATCTCAATACACTGTTTATAATCGGGTTCAACCCCCGGAGCCCCCTCAAGAAGTCCTTTAATTTCTTTAAACTGCCTTCTAACTTCCTGTACCATACTGTCAGCCGCTTTTCCGACTGCACTCATGGCTACAGAAGAAAATAAAAAGGGAATCATTGCACCTAAAAACAGACCTCCAAGTACCCGAGGGGCACTTATATCAATAACGGTGATTCCTGTAATTTTCATAAATGCGGCAAACAGAGCCAGCGAAGTCAGTGCGGCGGATGCAATCGCAAAACCCTTGCCTATTGCAGCCGTAGTATTACCGGTAGCATCCAAAATGTCGGTTCGTTCTCTCACTTTTTCAGGAAGGTCACACATCTGAGCAATTCCTCCGGCGTTATCTGCAATTGGTCCAAATGCGTCAATTGCAAGTTGTATTCCCGTGGTGGCCATCATACCGGTTGCAGCCATCGCAACGCCATAGAGCCCGGCCACATCATAGGCACCTATGATTCCTGCCACCAGTATCAGAATAGGAATTGCAGTTGACTGCATACCGATGCCAAGACCTGCTATGATATTGGTTGCCGGTCCTGAAGACGATTGCATGGCAATTTTGTTAACCGGCCGCTTACCCATTGAGCAATAAAACTCTGTGATAAGACTTATAAAGGTCCCTACGGTTAGACCAATGACAATCGAAATAAAGATGCTGGTGGCATCATAACTTGAAGATGGATTGTCTGAAGCATAAAACTGTCCGGGAATCATATATTGACATATGAAAAAAGAGGCCGTACCGGTTAGAATAATAGAAAGGAAGTTACCCAGATTTAACGCATTTTGAGGGTTGCCATTTTCTTTAATTCTGACTACAAATGTGCCTGCCAGGGACAAAATAATTCCGGCTGCAGAAATAAGCATGGGCAGTAATACAAACGAGAGATTGTTCAAACTGACATCTGAAAAAGACAATAAGGTGCCCAACACCATTGTAGCAATAATGGTGCTGACATAGGATCCAAACAAGTCTGCACCCATTCCGGCCACATCACCAACATTATCACCCACATTGTCTGCAATAGTTGCGGGGTTTCTGGGATCATCTTCGGGAATTCCGGCTTCCACTTTTCCGACAAGGTCCGCACCGACATCTGCGGCTTTAGTAAAAATACCTCCGCCCACTCTTGCAAATAAGGCAATACTTTCAGCACCTAGGCTGAACCCGGTTACTATATTCAGAATTTTGACAATGATCAGATGCTGGTCTGCATTTAATGTATCCCCATATAAATTTTGCAGGAGAATAAACAAACTGCCAAGCCCTAGCAAACCCAAACCTACAACACCCATTCCCATTACTGCACCTCCAGCAAAACTGATTTCAAGAGCTTTTGGCAGGCTGGTTTTTGCTGCTTCAGTGGTCCTTACATTGGCTCTTGTGGCTATCCACATACCGATATAACCCGCCAATGCCGACAATACAGCACCTGATATAAATGAAACAATAATAAAGACTGAACTTTCTGCATTTTGGTATTCCAGATAGCCCAATAGTGCTGATGCCATCAGAACATAGAGCGCCAGCACCCTGTATTCGGTTTTTAGAAAGGCCAGGGCTCCTTTTTGGATATATCCTGCAATTTTCTTCATTCTATCATCGCCTTCCGGCATTGACATAATCCATTTGGATCGCCACAGTACAAAAACGAGTGCGATTACACCTGAAGCAGGAATCAGAAATACTGAATTCATTTAATTAATATTGTTTTATAAAAGTTTGATTTACAATGATATAATCCCTAATTACTCTCAAACAAGATCTTTAAACTCAACTTATCTCAAAAAGGGATGCAAAACTACTGATTATCTGAACATCTGATACAGGTCCGCTCACTTTTTATTGAGGTAGTTACCCGGCCCTGATATAGATTTATAAAAGCAGCGTCGGGCCCGCACTATTCCAATGAAATGCTGGTAAAAAACCGGACTGCATGCTGGAGATGTGACGAATTACACAAAATACCTATCTTTGGACGCCTGAAAAAAAATCAGGCAATTCTTTTTGATAATGAAATTCATTGATAATCAACATCTTATATTATTAAATGTGTTTCATTTCTAATTTTAAAGCATTGCCCATAAAATATGGTTTATTCTACCTGGATGTGTTATGAACAGCTTTCTACTTAAAAAAGGGAATCTCAAATGACATTTCAGATACAAAACAACAGTACTTACCAATACAAAACTGAAATATCGTTCGTTATTTAGCCACCGGATATAATGTGTGGAAATTGTTACTTCCGGGCATCAGATGTTAAGAAATTGCAATCATTTATCTGAAATAGCATAACAATCACTTTAATTTCAATTGATGTTGATTCCTTTGTAATTCAATAAACAGAAACATAAAAACAAAAAACCGATAAAAGATTCATGTCATGAATAAAAACGCTAAGACCAATTCCTTCAGTGCAAAGCTCGCATCAATTGTGATTCCTATCGCACTTGTTATAGCTTATGTTGTATTTGAATTTGTAATGGGAAACCCGGCAAACTTCGAAGGTGGCGACACCAGTAATCACCCTATTCCAGGCAATTATCTTGGCATGGTATATAAAGGAGGCTATGTAGTACCTGTATTGATGGCCCTCATGTTTTTGGTAATTACTTTCAGCATTGAGCGTTTAATCGTAATCCGTAAAGCAACCGGTACTTCTGCAATTGATTCCTTTATGGTTAAAGTGCGTGAATATCTTCATAAGAGAGATATTGATGGCTGCATTGCTTTGTGCGATAAACAACAAGGAAGTCTCGCCAATGTCATACAATCGGCATTGAACAGATATAAGATAGTTGAAAAAGACCGTGAACTGGACAAAGAACAGAAGATTGCAGCTATTCAGGAAGACATTGAAGAGGCGACTACCCTCGAATTGCCTGCTCTTGAAAAAAACCTGGTATATCTTTCTACCATTTCTTCAGTTGCAACTCTTGTTGCACTTTTAGGGACTGTATTAGGTATGATCCGGGCCTTTGCTGCTCTTGCAACTGCCGGTGCACCTGATTCGGTTGCACTTGCGACCGGTATTTCTGAAGCACTTATTAATACTGCACTTGGAATTGCAACATCAGCGGTAGCTATTATCATGTATAACGTATTTACCACACGCATTGATAAATTAACCTATTCTATAGACGAAGCAGGATACAGTATTGTTCAAACCTTTGCTTCAAGTCACACTAACAAAGAAAACGCCTAGTTCAGAACATGCCAGCTGTCAAAGTTCCCAGAAAAAGTACTGTCATCGATATGACTGCGATGACGGACGTGGCATTTCTGCTGCTCACTTTCTTCATGCTTACAACCAAGTTTAAACCTGATGAACCCGTCAACATCAATACACCTTCTTCAATCAGTCAGATTCTTCTTCCTGAAAAGGATATCATTCAGATTTTGATTGCAGCTGATGATAAAGTATATTTTGAAATCGACGGTAAATTCACAAGAATAGCTTTGCTTGAACGTATGGGTGAAAAGTATCAGATTTCATTTACCGATGCCGAAAAAAATGCATTTGCCCTGATAGGAACAATCGGTTTACCTATCAGCCAGCTAAAACAATACCTTGACCTTAGTCCTGATGCCCGTAAAAAAGTAGTTCCCTCCGGAATCCCTTGTGATTCGACCAGGAATGAATTGGGCGATTGGGTGCATCAGGCCAGATTGTCCAACCCTGCCTTCCGTGTCGCCATTAAAGGTGACAGTGAAGCGTCTTATACTGTAGTAAAGCAGGTAATAGCAACATTACAAGATAAGAAAGTTAACAAATTCAACTTCATTACTTCCCAGGAACAACCTGTAGGGGATTAAAGTAAGATTATGGCAGAAATGGTCACCTCCGATAGCGGAGGTTCAAAAAAACATAAAAAAGTCAGAGGCAAAAAATTGTCTACCAGGGTTGATTTCACACCCATGGTTGACCTTGGATTCCTGTTGATTACATTCTTCATGCTCACCACAACTATGAGTAAACCGAAGACGATGGAGATCAACATGCCTGTAAAAGACAAAACAGCTGATTCCACCAAGATTAAGGAGTCAACCGCAATGACTATCATATTGAGCGAAAACAACAGAATTTATTATTATTTCGGCATAACTGATCCTCAAATAGAAGTTACCAACTTTAAGCCAACCGGAATAAGAAAAATTTTACTTGAGAAAAATGATCCCCAGTTGATAAAAATCAATTCCCTTAAAAAACGATTTAACAACAAGGAAATTGATGAAGAAGAATTCAAAAAGGAATTGGTTGCAATTAAATCGGATAAGGATGCTCTTATGGTTTTGATAAAGGCTGACGACAAAGCAAAATACCGCAATCTGGTTGACATCCTTGACGAGATGAATATTACCAACATTGGTAAATATGCGATTGTTGATTTAGCTCCCCAGGAACTTGAACTCATTCAAAACTTGAAAGGAGGATCTCCATCATGAAACCCCTGATGTCAAAGGATACCATTTTCACCGAAGGGTGGATTAACATGGTTTTTGAAAATTTAAATCAGAAATATGGCGCCTTTCTTCTCAGAAGAATTTACAGAAGAACATTGGGAAATGCCATTATCATAACGGTTCTTATCTTTTTTGGTGCATTTATTATTCCTACTGTTTTGAGCAAACTGTTCGGTGGTGCTGAAGATGAAAATCGAATGGTGACTGCTAACGAGGTTACACTTGCCGAACCGCCGCCGATTGATAAAAATGAACCTCCTCCCCCACCGGTAGAGCCTCCGCCACCGTTAAAAAACACTATCAAGTTTACGCCTCCGGTAGTTGTTAAAGACGAAGAGGTTCAGGAGGAGCCACCGCCTTCGCAAGATTTGCTGCAGGACGCTGAAGCAGGCACTAAAACGGAAGAAGGAGATACAAGCGGCGTCGACTACTCACTGCTTGAAGGCAATGATGTTGTTGAACAACCTGACCAGGTCTTCACCATTGTTGAACAAATGCCCACGTTTCCCGGAGGAGAGGGTGAATTAAGAAATTATCTTCAGAAAAATGTAAAATATCCTCCCTTTGCAAGGGAAAATGGAATTACAGGAACTGTATATCTTCAATTTATCATTGGTAAAGACGGTTCTGTATCAGACGTTAAACTCCTTCGAGGTATCGGAGGAGGATGTGATGAGGAAGCTATCAGGGTCGTTAAAGCTATGCCACCCTGGAAAGCCGGTAAGCAAAGCGGTAATCCTGTTACTGTGATGTTCAATCTGCCGGTTAAGTTTTCACTTAAATAAAAGGTATAGTAAATGAAATGATCGGTTCTCACGGACCGGTCATTTCTGTTTATCGTTCTTTGATATAATCAGCCGGATCTGATGTTTTGCTGTGTACAGTAACGACGGAATTATAACCGTTATGTCATATTGTGTCTCAGGTACATTTGTTAAGCACTATAAAATTCTGGTATCCGTTCATGGAATAAGACCTAATTATTCATCGTGAAAATAAAACAGAGCCATGAATTTTATGCAATCAAAATCATCCATCTTCTCACCGGGTTGGACTAACCTGGTCTTCGAAGAACTTAACAAACATTATGGGGCTTATATTCTCAGGAGACTGCATCGCCACATTCTGGGAACTGCAATTTTGATTACCCTGATTGTGCTGTCAGGATTTCTGATCGCACTATTTATTTACAACTCGGTACACAGTTATTCCGGACCATTGTATTCGGTAATTCCAAAAGGACAAATCGAATTTACTGCTCCCCCACCGGTTACCTTCATTCCTGAAGTTCATGAACCTGTAAAACAGCTAGTGACAGCTAAACCAAAGGAAATCACAAATCCGGTAGTAGTTGCAAAACTACCTGATGATGTATCTAAACCGGATCCCATTCCCGATGATTTATTGAATCAGATCAGTTTAACAGGAACTTCAGGTACATTGGACAACCAATCTTCTGTTGAAGCAGCTATTTCCGGCATTGCTTCAGCAGCTGTCCAGCATAACAATATCATCATTCCGGATGTATTTCCATCTTTTAAAGGGGGACCGGAGGCACTGTCAAAATACCTGAAAAATAATATCAGATATCCTGAGATTGCAAAACGTAATAATACCACCGGAATTGTATATGTAGCCTTTACGGTAAATGCCAACGGTTCAGTAACTGATATAGAAATTAGTAAAGGGATAGGCAGCGGATGTGATGAAGAAGCCATGAGAGTAGTAAAATTAATGCCTGACTGGAAACCCGGCAGACAGGCAGGAATGGCTGTTCCGGTCAGATTTAATCTGCCAATTAAGTTTTCAATTTTAAAATGACTTAGCGCTATGCGCGGATTAGTATTAGTATTTATTTCAATTTTAATAATAGGGATACTTGGTTCCTGCAATAGGGATAAGGTGCCTGAAAAAGACACCCCAACAGCAGGAATTATTACCATAGCGGTTGACAGTTCACTTAAGGATTTAATAGACCAGCAAGTTTTCGTATTTAATTCTTTGTATAAATATGCAACTGTACTTACCGAATACAATCCTGGAGAAGTTGCTTATTCAAGATTGCGGTCAGACAGTATCAGGATGGTGATTGGTTACAGGGAAGCAGACCCTGCTGATTCGGCATGGTTCTTGAATATCAAAATTCACCCAAGAACTCACATGATCGGGGCAGATGCTATGGTATTGGTTTGTAATAAATTATGTTCAGATAGTGTGCTCACACTGGATCAATTACGTGAGCGTTTTTTAACTGATTCTTCCACCTCTAAATTAACCCCGAAACGCAAGTTGTTATTCGATAATCCTAAGTCAAGCATCCCAAAGCTTTTTTTGGAAAAACTTGGAATTACCAATATCCACCCCTCTAACTCATTTGCATTTCAAAATGTGCATGATGTGATAGATTATATATCGTCCGATACAATGGCAATTGGAGTGATACCCTACAGCAGTTTATTATCTGATACTACCTTACCCGGACCAAATGCAAAAGTGCTTGGTGTGGCAGACAGTACAGGAGGTGCGGGAGTGGTTCCAACCTTTAAAACATTATCAAAAAGAACCTATCCGTTGATTCTTGGTATTTACATTCTCAGCAGAGAGGCTCGTTCAGGATTAGGAACCGGATTTACAGCTTTTGTTAATTCTGATAAAGGCCAAAGAATAATTCTGCGAGAGGGTCTGGCACCTGCTGATATGCCACCTCATCCGGTTAATATTTATGGAAATTAAAATAACTATGAAAACAATTCGATTTCTCTTCCTTTCACTTTTTGCACTTGCTTCCATTTCCGGATACAGTCAAAATGAAACTGCAATCCGTTATGAGATTGAAAACGAAAGATACCACTCTGCAGATCAAATGATCGCATCTGCTCTTCAGTCAGATCCGGGCAATGGAATGTTGTATTATCTGCAGGGTTATATCAATATGTCACTGGGAGATACTAAAAAAGCATCTGCTTCATTTACCTCTGGTAAAGATGCAAAAACCGACAACTGGTCTAATATTATCGGATTAGGTTGGGTAGCTATGGCGGAAAATGACCCCTCAACGGCACAAAAAAATTTCGAAACTGCTTTGGCATTGGCTGGTCCGAAAAGTGCTCAGTATTACTATCAATTAGCGGTTGCCTATTTCAAGATTGAAAAGCCCGATGCGGATAAGGCCTTGGCTGCAGTAGAAAAAAGTCTCACCATTAAACCTGTACAGTTAGAAGCCTTCTTACTAAAAGGAGATATTTTAATAACAAAACCGGATGGTGGCGGAAAAGCATTGACAGCATATGAGGATGCTGAAAGCAAGTTCAAAGAAAGCCCTGCTCCTGAAGTAAGGATAGCAAGGCTGTATATGAATGCCAGGAACTATCCATTAGCAATGGATTATATTAACAAAGCTATTGAAAGAGACCCCAATTACTCCCCCGCGTACAAGCTTAAAGGTGATTATCAGTTTAACTTAAAAAAATACGAGGATGCCCGGGCCAGCTATGAAAAAACGCTCACTTTAAGTGATTCAACGGATCAATTGCTTACGCAGTATCTGTATGCATGCTTTCTTGCAAAAGATTATGCAATAAGTTACGAGCTTTCTTCTAAACTTAAAGGAAGTGCAATCAACCCATTTGTGCTGAATCGTACCGAAGCCTATAGCTTATATGAAATTGGTAAATACCCTGAAAGTCTGGAATCCATACAAAGGCTGTTCAACAACGGTTCATCCGACCGGTTAATTCGTCAGGATTATCTGTATTATGGCAAAATACTCTCAAAAAACAAACAGGATTCATTGGCAATCGGGTACTTTGAACAAGCATGGGAGGCAGATTCTTCTGATACCGATGCGTTAGTTGAAATGTCAAAGTCGTATTCCAATATGGGTGATTATGAAAAAAGCGCTGAAACTTATAGAAGGAAGATAGATGCTGCCCCTCCAATTGCACTTGATTATTTTTTAATGGGACGTTCTTATTATTATGCTAAACTGTATGAGAAAGCAGATTCGGCGTTTGCAATGGTGGCATCTATGCAGCCTTCCGCTTATCATGGTTTTTTCTGGAGAGGCAGATGTAATGCAGTATTAGATCCGGACTTAAAATCAGATAGCGCAAAAGTGTTTTATGAACAAGCTGAAGCGTTAGCTTCTGCTGATCCGGGAAAGAATAAAAAAGACCTGATAGAAATGTATCAGTATCTGGCATTTTATTATGTCAAAAAAGATGACCCTGCCAAGGCTTCAGATTATTACAAGAAAATTCTTGAACTTGATCCTGAGAATAAGGATGCAAAAACAAACCTGAATTTGCTAAACAAAAAACAGTAAAATCTGTATCATAAAAAAGTAAATCCCGATCAGCTGTCGGGATTTACTTTTTTACGGCTACCTGCATAAAGCTCGTATTTTAATAATCGACATTCGATGTCGGCATTCATGATTGGGATTCTCGCTGAAGCTTTCAATCCAATTTGAGCTGCAAGTTCCTTCTCGGATGTAAGGACAAAACCAAATTTGCCTCCGCATTTTTTCTTGAAAAACTCTCCAATCCTTTTATAGAGCAGCAGCAGGTCATCAATTTCACCTAACCTTTCGCCATACGGGGGATTTATTATAACAATACCGCCTCCTTCGGGAACAGCTGTTTCGGCAAAATCGCAACATTCAAATTGAATCATATCAGCCACACCGGCTATTTCAGCGTTGGCTTTGGCAGCCTCAATGTAGTCAGGATTAATGTCGGATGCAATAATGATTGGTTTATCAGCATTAAGATAATCCTTGGGAATTTTCTCCACAATCTGTTCGTACATCTTATTTTCAAAACCAATCAAATGCTTAAAGGCATATTCAGTTCTAAATGATCCCGGAGGAATTCTTTTAACCATAAGAGCTGCTTCAATGGCAAGTGTGCCGCTGCCGCACATGGGATTGATGAATGTGGATTTTCTGTCCCATTTTGAAGCTAAGATTAATCCAGCACCAATACATTCCTGAAGCGGTGCTTTCCCGGGATGCAACCTATAACCATGTTTTGAAAGTGATTCGCCAGAAGTATCAATTGATACAGTGACGGTATTGTCCTTCCATAAAATGTGAACCGATACTCCAGATTTAGCGGACCCCGAATCAGGTCTTACATTATACAGTCTCATAAAACGATCAGCGATTGCATCTTTAACCCTCATGTTTAAATACATTGTATTTTTTACTTCAGGATGCCGGGCGCTTGATGTTATAGAAAAATAACCTGATTTAGCTACATAGTTTTCCCAGTTATAATCAGTTATCTGCTGATAGAGATTTTGCAGGTCGGAACAGGGAGAACTCCACAACGTAAAAAGCACTCTGCTGGCTGTTCTGAGATTTACATTTAAGGCTATACAATCGTACAGTGTACCCGTTATTGAAACAGAAGTTGGTCCTGCAATACACTCGCTGAAGCCCAGGGAATTGAGCTCCTGTGCCAGATATTCCGATAAATAGGGATAACAGGTAACCACTATAGTACCCTTTGTGTTAAAATCAGCCAACTGTCAGTTTTTTGTCATAGTTATATTAAACGAACAAAGTATTCATCCCTTTGATTATCTTTAATTGGGATTGAAAGAAAGTGTATATTTCATTTGTATGGTTTGTTAGTACAGGCGTTCTGTTAAAAAGCAGGACGCCTAATTTTTTACTGACAAAATAGTAAACTCAGTTCTCCTGTTCATAGCTCTACCCTCTTCTGTATCATTACCTGCAACGGGTTTCGAATCACCATAGCCTGCAAACCTCATTGAGGTAGCAGGGATTCCTTTGTTGATCAGGTATTGATATACAGTTTTGGCCCTGTTTTCTGAGAGAATCTTATTTTTCTGCTTATCTCCGGTGCTGTCAGTATGCCCGCTTATTTCAACAAGCACACCAGGATTAGATTGTAGAAAGGCAACTAATTTATCGAGTTCAGAGTTGGAAGATGCCTTAAGAGCGAATTCGTTGGTATCAAAAAATACATTTTTTAAAATAACTTTGCTTCCTTGTTCCGCTGCTTCCAGTTTAACTTTCAAACTATAAGCATTTTTAATATCAGCAGGATCGGTGCATGAAAAGTGATCTGAATAAAACAAATACCCCTGTTTTGAAACATTAAGTCCGTAATCTTTCCCTGCGGTTAATGTTACTAAAAAGTCTCCTGTTATCTTATCTGAATATCCTTTTGTGACAGTTTTTCCCGTTTCAAGATCAATGATCTCATAAGCAGCTTCCAATGGTGCTTCTGTTTTATTGTCGATTACATTACCTTTCACAAAACTAACCTGTAAAGGTCTTGCTCCTTTGTATAATTCAAAACTGTACAAATCGAGTCCTCCGTATCCGCCTTCACGGTCAGAAGCAATGTAAGCTATATCTCCTTTCGGGCCAACCAGCATACCCCTTTCGTCTCTCCAGGTATTAAGGGGATAACCTAAATCCTGAGGTTCTCCCCAGGAACCATCCGGCTGCCTCCTTGAAACATAAATATCCAGGTTGCCCATACCCACATGACCATCGGAAGAAAAATAGAGTGTCTGATCGTCGGGGTGTATGTAAACAAATTCTTCCTCCCCTTCGGTATTTATTTTACTGTCGAGTTTAGCTGGAACAGTCCATCTTCCATCATCCCCAATTTTAGTAACATATATATCTTGCTCGTGGATACCTTCACCGGTAACTATACCTCTGATAAAATAAAGGGTTCTGCCGTCACTGGAAAACGAAGGTTGTGATTCCCAGGCACCGGTATTTACAGGACTTCCGAGATTAATAGGTTTACTCCAGACATTACCATTCAACCGGCTGTAATAAAGATCGCATGATCCTTTTCCGTCGGGTCGTCCGCACGCGGCGAAGAAAACGATTTTCCCATCAGTTGAAAAATTAGGCACTCCCTCATTTCCCGTAGTATTGAGTTGATTTCCTCCGTTTTCAGAAGGCCCCCATTTGCCATTTATTTTATGTGAAATATAAAAATCTTCATGGTAATGATTTGATCCCTCAACATCCGGTCTGTTTCTTGTATAGATCATTATTTCGTCATCAACCGTAATGGATGGAAAATATTCATCGTATTTGCTGTTGATGTTTTCTCCAAGATTTTCAGGGTTGAACGGTACCGGATGTTTCAATGCCTCTATTGCGAACCGGCAGGATTGGATTTTTCTTTCGGCCTGTGAGCGAAAGGCCTGGTTGGTTCCGGGGAATGAGAGGAACTTATTATAATGCTGTTGAGCATCCTCATATTTTCCTGTATTCAGTTCAATATTTGCCAGTGTATAGTAATTGGTCGGATAAAAATTGGGATTAACATCAATAGCTGCAAGATATTGCTCGATAGCTGCTGGATAATTGTTCATATCCACATACACATTAGCAAGTAAAATGTATGCTTCAATAAATCTCGGATCTTTTTCCAAAGCTTTTTTTAATTCCACTTCAGCCTTTTGATTTTGATAAGAATCATAAAGTTTAGTAGCCGATTCATAATTTTTTATGGCACTTTTATTTGTTGTAGAATATCCCCGCGGCTGACCCATAACCATGGCAGACAGAGATAAAAAAACAATCAAACATGTAATTCGCGAAATGTTCATGGAATACCAATGAATTTATGAGTTTGAAGGGATAATTGCCAGCTTGGGTTTTCAGCTATAAATTCCAATATTTTTGGCATAACGGCTTTGAATTTACCGAATTCGGGCTGCAAAAAATATTTGCAGTTCACGTTAGCGTATTGATGATGCGTGAGGGCCCATTGAAAATCGCTGTCGTTAAAAACGATAACCTTAAGTTCATTTGCTCTGGCTATGTTTTCTTTTAACGGAGCGACAAACTTTTTGGGAGATACCGTAATCCAGTCGGGATTCCCATTAACAGGATATGCACCGGAGGTTTCCAAATGTACATTAAAACCAATTTGCTGTAACCCGGAAATCAGGGGATCCAAATCATACATCGCCGGTTCACCACCGGTGATCACCACAATTTTACCTTTATGCTTTTCAGCCTCAGTAATGAGGTCCTCTAAGGTTCTGTATTGTTCAGGGTTAACACCCCATGAATCTTTTACATCGCACCATACACATCCGACATCACATCCCGCAAGCCTGATAAACCAGGCGGCTCGTCCCGTGTGAAATCCTTCGCCTTGCAAAGTGGCGAAAGTTTCCATAACAGGATATGATACAATTGATGACATTAAATAAATGATGATTTAACAGAAGATTCAATTAATAGAATAACCTGCGGCAATAAGTGTATTGTGCATTAAACCTGCAATGGTCATTAATCCTACGCCGCCCGGAACCGGAGTGATATACGAACATTTTGGAGCTACGTGTTCGAAATCGACGTCACCGGACAGGCGATATCCGCTTTTTCTGGAATCATCGGCAATTCTGCTGATTCCAACATCTATTACGATCGCACCTTCTTTCACCATATCTGCCTTAAGAAATCCGGGCCTGCCAATTGCGGCAATAATGATATCTGCCTGACGGGTAAAAACACCCGGGTCCGGAGTTTTACTATGACAGAGCGTTACCGTACAATTTCCAGGCCAGCTATTCCTGGCCATAAGTACGCTCATAGGCATTCCTACAATATTGCTGCGCCCCAGAATGACACAAAGCTTTCCTGTAGTATCTATTTTGAAATGTTCCAGTAACATGAGAATACCCTTGGGGGTAGCTGCAATAATGGATTCACTGTTTTGAACCATTCTACCGGTATTCAGGGGGTGAAAACCATCGACATCTTTAGCAGGAGAAATGGTCTCGGTAATACGATTAAATGAAATATGTGAAGGAATGGGACTTTGTACAATCAGCCCGTCAATTTCAGGATCAGTATTGATTTTTTGAATGCATTTAATCAGTTCAGCTTCCGTTACTGAATTTTCAAATCTGATCAGGGTGCTTTTGAATCCAATGTTTTCACATGTTCTCACCTTACTTGCCACATACGTTTCCGAGGCCCCGTCATTTCCTACTAAAACAGCGACCAAATGAGGCGGACGTAAACCACCGGCAAGGTTAGCTGCAACCTTTTCCCTAATGCGATTCAATATAGCTGAAGAAGCTTCTTTCCCGTCGAGCAATTTCATCGTTATCGTTTTATGGGCATATTGCGCATCATTTTAGCTGCATTACCCCCTGAGAACGCCTTCATCATTTTTCTCATGTCCTCAAACTGCTTCATCAGCTTATTGACATCCTGTATAGTTGTTCCGCTTCCATCCGAAATACGCTTTCTCCGGTTGCCATTTAATAATGAGGGATCGGATCTCTCAGCAGGTGTCATAGATCTTATAATTGCTTCAATTCCTTTGAATGAATCGTTATCCACATCAATATCCTTAACAGCTTTTCCGATTCCGGGAATCATTGAAATAAGATCTTTAACGTTACCCATTTTTTTGATTTGCTCAAGCTGACTCAAAAAATCATTGAAATCAAATTTATTCTTAGCTATTTTCTTTTGAAGCTCGGCAGCTTGTTTCGCATCAAATTGTTCCTGTGCCTTTTCAACGAGGGTTACTATGTCGCCCATGCCTAAAATCCTGTCGGCCATCCGCTCAGGATAAAAAACATCAATGGCATCCATTTTTTCGCCGGTTCCGACAAACTTTATCGGCTTATCAACTACTGAACGTATAGAAAGGGCTGCACCACCTCTGGTATCACCATCCAGTTTTGTCAGCACAACGCCGTCGAAATTGATTCTTTCATTAAAAGCCCTGGCTGTATTGACAGCATCCTGGCCTGTCATGGAGTCAACAACAAACAATGTTTCTGCAGGATTGAGCGATTTTTTCAACCGTTCAATCTCATCCATCATTGCCTCATCTACTGCCAATCGGCCTGCAGTATCAATAATGACCACATTATTGCCGTTCGTTAATGCCTGTTTAATGGCATTTTTAGCAATTGTTAAAGGGTCGGTGACTCCGGGTTCTGAATAAACAGGAACACCTATTTGTTCACCAAGCACTTTTAACTGATCGGCAGCGGCCGGTCGGTAAACATCACAGGCAACAAGCAAGGGAAGTTTATTTTTTTTCGTTCTAAGAAAATTAGCCAGTTTGCCTGATAAAGTTGTTTTACCTGAGCCCTGCAGTCCGGACATCAATATAACTGCCGGATTTCCTTTGAGATTGATGTCGGTCATGCTGCCGCCCATCAAAGCGGCCAGTTCATCGTGCACCAGTTTCACCATTAATTGTCCGGGTGAAACGGCTGTCATTACATTAGCACCTATCGCCTTTTCTTTTACCTGGTCGGTAAAGGTTTTGGCTACTTTGTAATTCACGTCAGCTTCAAGAAGTGCTTTGCGTACCTCTTTTAACGTTTCGGCAATATTGATTTCTGTTATACGTCCCTGGCCTTTAAGAATTTTAAAGGCTTTGTCCAGCTTATCGCTTAAATTTTCAAACATCTATTGTAAGTTTATTGGTAATTCAAATTTATTTAAATCATGATTCCGATAATCCGTTAAAGACTTTGACTCACAGTTGTTGTGTCGGCTACATCTAAAGTATCCGAAGGATCTCCGAAAATTCCGCTTTCACCCTCTTCATTTTTTTGGGTGTTCTTGGCTGCCAGATCCTGCTTTGACAAGCTCACAAGCCATTTATCATTGGATTTTATCAGATTGATTGTTTGCGAATCATCACTGCCTTTTTCCTTAAATGTGACAACCGCTTTGTCGCCATCAATTTTTTCCGAAACTACTTCGAAATCGACCGGTGCAATACTATCAGTAGCGGTGGACATTTTCTGAAGTTGTTCCATAAGGTCAATCAGCTTACCTGTTTCGGGGGTAGCATATTTGCGTGCAGCCTCATAATTCTTATCATTAACAGCTGACAAAAAAGAAGATGCAACAGCACTTGGTTTGTTTCCTCCCGAGCAGCCGTTCAAAGAAATCAGCATTCCGAAGAAGGCAATTAATAACTCTATTCGTAGTGTTTTCATTGTGTATAGGTTGAATCAATTAATAAAGAGCAGTTGGTATTCAGATATAAATCATCAATGCCGATATAATCACCTTTTTTAACACGGGTCGGCTCTATTCCAATTGTGTTTCCGGATGCTGTTTCAAGAACTTTATAAACGAATTCTGAACAATAAAGAGCATTATCAGTCGAAAGATCAAAGCTTTTATCGAAGGTTACATGAGCGGAACTGTATCTCAGGACCGATTTCCTTACCTGCCGGCGTATATTATCAGTGATGGGGTATCGGTATATAGCGAACGATTTATTTTCTGCAGGGCTGACAAAATCGGCAAGCGGCTGAATGACTATACCTCCTTCAGGATCTTGTTCGGAGGCTATACAATGGACAACCTGTGGTTCATTATTCAGGATAATAATTAATCCTGCATGCGAAAACCTTTTTTCTTTCATAGAAGTATTTCGCATCATGTCACTTATAAATCCTTTGCCTGACCGCAATACCACATCGCCATCAGATAAGTTTTGACATGATTTCAGCTTGCTTGCGGGCGGAGATGCCTTAGCAAACCGACTATCGGATTTATTCGACAGCAGCAACCCAATACAAAGCAGGAGTGTTAAGAGTCTCATCCTATTTACATTCGTTCAGGTACGCTGATCCCAAGCAGACCGGAAGCCTTTTCAATCAGTTTTGCCGTTTCAGAGGCAAGGTTTAACCTAAACTGTGAAGTATCAATCTGTGATACATCTGCTATGGAATATTCATGATAAAACTGGTTAAAGGTCTTGGCCAGTTCATAGGTGTAATTTGCCACCACAGCCGGACTGTATTTAATTGCAGCCTCATTAAGTTCGTCCGGAAATCTCAGGATCACTTTGATAAGTTCTTTTTCTTTCGTGTTTAAACCGGAATAATCAGAAACCGATGCCCGTGAATAATCAGAAAGTTGGTTTTCGGTGCCGGCTTTCCGAAGTACCGATTTTATTCTGGCGAATGTATATTGGATAAAGGGGCCGGTATTACCGTTAAAATCTATGGATTCGGCAGGGTCAAACAGCATCCTTTTTTGAGGGTCAACTTTAAGAATAAAGTATTTTAATGCCCCCATACCTATTTGTTCATACAAATTTTGAGATTCAGCAGCAGAAAGATCTGAAGTTTTACCCAGTTCACCTGTAATTCTGGCAGCTTCCGAAATCATCTGGTCCATCAGGTCGTCGGCATCCACTACGGTTCCTTCCCGGGATTTCATTTTACCTGAGGGCAAATCAACCATATTGTAAGAAAGGTGGTGCATAGTGGAAGCCCAGCTGTATCCAAGTTTTTCCAAAATCAGGAACAACACCTTAAAATGGTAATCCTGTTCATTTCCTACCACATACAAATGGCTTGAAAAATTATATTCTTCAAACCGTTTCAAAGCGGTACCCAAATCCTGGGTCATATAAACTGAAGTTCCATCGGATCTTCTTACCAACTTCTCATCCAATCCTTCTGATGTCAGATCTATCCACACCGATCCATCCGGTTTTGAATAAAAGACACCCTTTTTGAGCCCCTGATCTACTATTTCCTTCCCAAGCAGGTAGGTATCGGATTCATAGTAAATTTTATCAAAATCGACTCCAAGCCTTTTATAAGTTATATCAAAGCCCTTATAAACCCAACCGTTCATCATTTTCCACAGAGCAAGGGTATCAGGGTCACCATGTTCCCAGTTTAAGAGCATTTGTTGTGCTTCCTTCATCAAAGGGGCCTGCTTCTCTGCCTCCTTTTCATCCATTCCGGAGGCTGTGAGTGCCCGAATTTCATCCTTATAATACTTATCGAAGAGGACATAATACTTGCCAACCAGGTGGTCCCCTTTCATGCCGGATGATTCAGGCGTTTCGCCGTTACCATACTTTTTCCAGGCAAGCATTGACTTACAAATGTGGATTCCCCTGTCGTTAACCACATTTACCTTGACTACTTTATTTCCATTAGCCTGTAAAATCCTGCTGACGGAGTATCCCAACAAATTGTTGCGGATGTGACCCAGATGCAACGGTTTGTTGGTATTTGGTGAAGAATATTCCAGTAAAACCGGTTTATCGGAATCAGCTTTCATCGATTTCTCAAGCCGATTATCCGGTGTATTCATTACCGATTGTAACTTACTCAACCATAATTTATTATCTATGCTTAGGTTAAGAAAACCTTTAATGACATTATAATCTGAAACAATCCCTGATTGTGATACCAGGTATTTACCTAACAACTTAGCGGTTTCCTCCGGTGCTTTACCTGAAAACTTGGTTAGCGAAAAAACCACCAGCGTCAAATCGCCTTCGAATTCCTTTCTGGTTAGCTGGAAAGAAACGTTTTCTCTCTGAACCGATTTACCAAACAGATCCGGAAACCCTTTGATAACCCAATCGGTCAATTCCTGTTCAAAAACCATGATACTTACGTAGTTAACTGACTAACAACCCGTTGTAAAATCTCAAAGGTATTTTCAGCCATCAGGTTTTCTTTATCGAGTGTTGGGTTGACTTCTGCAATTTCGAAACAACAAACCTTTTCATTTTGCACAAGTCGTACACACAGGCTACCAGCTTCTTTTTCGGTAATACCATTTCTTACAGGGGTACCTGTACCTTTAGAAATACTTGAATCCATACTGTCCACATCGAACGAAACATAGATGGTATTACAATGACTCAGGTGCGCCAGTGCGTCACGTGCTATTTTCTCAACACCGTTTCGTTTTACTTCGGCGGTGGTAAATTGCTTTACCTTATGTTTTTTCAGTAGGTAGGTTTCTTCCGGTTCCACGTCTCTCAATGATATATAAACCAGGTCTCTGTAGGTAATTTTAGGAGAGATACCACCTATTTTTTTGAGTTTATTCCACATCTCAACAGTGTCCTTATCAGGTTTATTGAGCTTTGATGCCATATTATCTTCGGCCAAAGAGGCTGCAATTGGCATTCCGTGCATGTTGCCTGATGGTGTTGTATAGGGTGAATGGAGATCGGCGTGCGCATCAATCCATATAACACCAAGTTTTTGTTTGGGAAAGGCTTGCCTTACTCCGGCAATGGTTCCGGCGGAAGTACTGTGGTCACCGCTCAACACTATTGGAAAATTCTTCTCTTTGAGTGTTACAGAAACTTCATGCGCTACCTTTTCACACATAGAAACAATCCCCTTAATTCTTTTGGCATAAGGGCTTCCGGGGCTTCCAAAAAGGAGGTTATTTTCATTTTTAACTTCAATTACACTGTGCTGATTGAACAACGAACTCCCATAGTCCAGTGCTGCGACCTTGATAGCATCGACCCCTAAACTTGCGCCCCTTGTACCTGCCCCTATTTCGGACCGAACCTCAATAAATTTTATCATAACATATCATCCTTTCTTTGAAAAACATAAATCCAAGTTACTTACTTTAGCGTATTATTATCAATCCAACCCACTTACATCAATGAAGAATCGCTATATCGACCTTATATCACAGACGTTCGAATTCCCCCAGGAAAGTTTCGAGGTAAATGATAATTGCTTGTATTTCAATGGAATACCTTTAATGGATATTATATCCCAGTACGGTACACCACTCAAAATATCCTATCTTCCCAAGATCAGTTCCCAGATACAGAAGGCCAAACGGATCTTCAATGTAGCTATGGCTAAAGCGGATTACAAAGGTAACTATACTTACTGTTACTGCACTAAAAGCTCACACTTTTCATTCGTATTGGATGAGGCACTCAAGAATGATATCCATCTTGAAACGTCATCGGCATTTGACATTCCCATAATCAGGAAGCTGTACGAAAATGGCAGTATCAATAAGGATATTTTCATTTTGTGCAACGGTTATAAGAAACCGGTTTACACTGATTACATCAATGATCTCATCAAAGACGGATTCACCAATGTGATACCTATCCTTGACAATATCAATGAGTTACATGCCTACGAAAAGGTCTATAGCCAACAAAAAATAAAGGTCGGGCTTAGGATTGCGTCAGAGGAGGAACCCAACTTCGATTTTTATACATCCCGGTTAGGAATCAGGTCAACCGAGATTCTTGATTATTTTAAAAATGTGGTCAAAAAGGTGCCGAATGTAGAAGTGAAAATGCTGCATTTTTTTATCAATACCGGAATCAGGGACACTGCATATTACTGGACCGAATTAACCAAATGCATTAATCTGTACTGCGATCTTAAAAAACTTTGTCCTGAACTTGACTCACTGGATATTGGCGGAGGTCTTAAAATCAGAACATCACTTGATTTTAATTTTGACTACCAGTATATGGCTGATGAAATCGTCAGACAAATAAAAGCTACCTGTGAACAGAGAAAAGTCAAGGAACCCAACCTCTATACTGAATTCGGATCGTTTACTGTTGGAGAAAGCGGAGCTATTTTATATGGAATTACAGAGGAGAAAAAGCAAAACGACAAGGAAATCTGGAACATGATAGACAGCTCATTTATTACCACTCTGCCGGATACCTGGGGTATTAAACAGAAATTTATAATGCTTGCGGTGAATCACTGGGACCGGGAATACCAACGGGTGAACCTGGGCGGGGTTACCTGCGACAGCGATGACTATTACAATATGGAGTCGGTTCGAAACAGGGTATTTTTGCCGAAATTTGAACCCGGCGAGCAATTATTTGTCGGCTTTTTTCATACCGGTGCGTATCAGGAATCACTTGGGGGGTATGGGGGAATTCAGCATTGTCTGATACCAGCTCCGAAACACGTTTTAATTGACCGGGATGAGAATGGTGATTATACCACCCGGCTCTTTGCTAAAGAGCAAAGTGCAAAATCGATGATGAAAATTCTGGGTTATTGAACAACAAGTTTTAGCATCATTTGCTTATCAGGGAAATTAATTTCCAACAGGTACAAACCTTTTGCAAGAGCATAATCGGAAGTTTTGAACAGCAATCTGGAATTGCCTGCCTGAAGTTGTCCGTTAAACAGATCACAGACCTTTCTGCCCTTTATATCATAAATTCCAATCCGGGCATTTGCAACTTGTTTGCAATTCAGGTTCAGGCTAAAATGGTCTCCTGCCGGGTTAGGAAACAGGTTACAGGAAAATGGTGCTTCCGCTTGCTCCGAAATTGCTGACGGAAAGTTGCGTACACTGTCACGGTAAACAATTGATGTCACCGTTTCGAATCCGAATGTATTTGTGGTGTTAATCTGCAAAAGCGGTATACCCTTGTTCTGACCATACCATTTATACTCAGTGGTAGGTGGAAGATCCAGTCCGAAACCACCTAACGTATCTAAATCAAGACTATCTCTTCCGGTAATTACGGATTTAACCCTTAGGGTGTTAAAGGTTCCAAACGGTGTAATAAGCGTTCCCCATCCGTCAACGTTGTTTACCCGGTGTTGCTGATGATAATACCCTCCCAGCCCCGGAACAGATAAATCATAGTCCGAATCGGATGAATCGGTGTTTCCAAAATTTACCGGAAAGTCCAACACCCTGTCCAGGTTATTAAAGGGAAGCGGGGTTTGAAGCCCGTTTAAATTGGCCCCATACCCTTTTATATCATAAGCATTTGAAGAGTTGTAATAGAAATAATAGACATCGGTTATTGAAAGCTGCGGGAGTGAAGGGAGATCAGGGCCAATAACTGCCTGATTGGAGCGATAAGGGTTGATGATGATATTTGAAAAAACCAGTGAATAGATAGCACCGGTATTTCCGACCGTAACAAATGAATCCACCTGTTGTGTTACCCATTGCAGGTTTGAGAAGTCCCAGGTATGATTGGCGGAAGTAGGTGCAGGATCAATAGTAGGGGTAATTAAGCCGTTACTGACCCTGAAAGTATCTCCGGCAGACGTCAGGTCGGAAGTGGT
>DASUFP010000050.1:0-63419 GCA_036274495.1 Bacteroidia bacterium | reverse complement strand
TTGCTTTAGACGTTGCATCCGTCAATACCCAATTTACAAAACGTGACGATCATCTGAAATCAGCCGAAATTTTTGATGTTGCCGAATACCCTCTGATTACCTTTAAATCAACTTCAATTAGGGAAAATACAAACGGAGCATTCAGATATACTGCTACAGGCGATTTAACCATAAAAAATATTACAAAGACTATGGAGGTTCCGTTTAACTACAATGGAGCCGTCGACAATCCTTATGGTTTCAAGGTATATACTTTTTCAGGATCACTGGAGTTTAAGCGAGATCAGTTTAACATAGCTCCGGATCTTGGTTCTCCGCTTGTGGCCAATGAAGTATATATCAACTTTTCCATTGAGACAAACTCAAACCAGTAATCTCATCATATCCATAAAAAAGGCTGCATTTGGCAGCCTTTTTTATTATCCGGAAGTTGAAAGTTTATTTTTCAATTCCTGAAGTTTCATCTCATCCCAGATGTGCCGAAAAGAATCTTTTGTTTCAGCCGCAAAGTCACCTCTCATAAGCCAGTCGTAGTATGAGGGTTCCACCTTAAACAGCTGTGCAACTGACTTGCCTTTATGTTTTCCAAAATTAAAGACAGGTACATTATGAGCGTCGTAAACCATTCGTCCGGCCAGATCAACGGTTTTGTGCAAATTTGTAAATTCATGGAGGAAGTTCACATTCTTTTCAAGATCTCCGTATCGTTGTAATTGAGCGTCCAGAATTTCGGCTGTAGCCATAATATCGGCTTCCGCCGAATGTGCGTTTTCCAGATTCTTACCACAGTAGAATTTGTATGCTGCCGAGAGTGTGCGGGGTTCCATTTTATGAAAAACATTTTGCACATCAACCAGCTTTCGGCCTTTGATAACAAAGGCGATTCCGGCTCTTGAAAATTCTTCCACCAAAAAAGGCACATCAAATTTATTTGAATTATATCCTGCGAGATCGCAATCGGTCAGGAAATCCTTTATTTCAGGAGCCAGTGTTCCAAAGGAGGGTTGATCCTTAACATCCTCATCTGAAATACCGGTGAGTTTAGTGATTTCAGGCGGAATGGGTTTTCCGGGATTGATTCGCCGGGTGTACATTTCTTTTTTACCGTCGGGGTGCAATTTGAGAATAGAAATTTCAATTATGCTGTCCGAACCAAGGGTAACACCTGTTGTTTCGAGGTCAAAAAAGGCTAACGGTTTATTCAGTTGAAGTTGCATCAGAGAATTATTTGGAGGAAGGACGGGGATTGAGCTTATAGGTTTTAAATATGCCGTTATCTCCCTCGTTACCGGTCACTGAAATTTCTTCTTCCAGATTGCCCATTTTAGCTGATCGGGCCTTTAGCGTATAAGTACCGGGCGGTAATAAAATAAAAATTTCGGCATTTGTTCCGGAGGCATGCATCACACCAAGTACCTGTCCGGTACTTTCTTTCACAATGCTGCACAAGGCATCTTTCGCGGGTAACCCGTTTTGTGCAATAAACGATGCCCTGAACAAAGTGCCGCCCCCTGCAATCAGGGGCTTTTCGAGACTGAAATGGTATACATCCAAATCACCAATTCCTCCATTTCTTAATGAAGATACAAATCCTGTTTTCGCATTTGCCGAAAGCGTAAAGTAGAGATCATCGTCGAACGTATTCAAGGGATAACCGATATTGGAAGGTTTGCTCCATGGCTGGGAAGGATCTTGCTGACTCGTCATGAATATATCGTATCCGCCCATGCTGTTATGTCCCTGAGAAGCAAAAAATAACGTATGTCCATCGTGCCACATAAATGGATTGTCTTCATCGAATTTAGTGTTTACTTCGGGGCCCAGGTTCACAGGTGCGGACCATTTTTTTGATGAATCCATCTCCATCATGAAAATATCTTTTCCGCCTAATGTACCTTTCATGTCAGCGGCAAAGAACAACCGTTTTCCATCGGGCGATAAACATCCTCCTGTCTCCATAACCTTGGTGGCCAGCGACTCATCGAACAGCTCAGCTTTCTGCCACGATTTACCAAGCAACTGGGAACAATATATATCACCACTTGCCTCGTTATTTTCTTTATAAATCATCAGCTTATCACCGTTCGTATTCAGTCCGGTTGAAATTTCATATAGTTCGGAGTTCACGTTCATACCCAGATTTTTGGCTTTGGACCAAACCGTATCGGTTCGTGAACTAAAATAAATATCCGGTATAATATCACCGTTTCCATCCACTATTCCACCGGAGTTTCCTTTTCTGTTGGAAGTAAAAAACACCACCGTATCAACAGCCATGGATACACAGGCATAATCGGGATATGTTGAGTTAACATTTTTACCGAGGTTGGTAATTTTGACTGCAAGCGGATTCTTCACATATTCCTTGGCATTATAGCAGTACTCCATATACTGATCCAGGTTAAATTTAGGGTTTACCGATCCCTTGTTTACCGATTTATATTTATCAAATGCATCAATAGCCTCATCAAACAACCCGGAAACAAGTAACGCACGTCCCATATGGTAATAAACATCCTTGGGGCAGTCTTTTTTGTCTGCAGCCTTTACCAGATACTGAACTGCCTGGGTTTTATCAACATTTGAGTTGACATACGACACACCCAGCCTGTAATTGAATTCCATATCCTCGGGCTCGTTGTTGACCAGCTTTTGATAGGGTACTATAGCTGCGGTGTAGTTATTATCTTTAAAATAGGCATTTGCCTCCTTCTTCAATTCCGAAATCTGATCTTTTGTAAGGGGCGGCGGAACAACCGGTTTACGGGTTTGCGCATTTAGTAACGAAACACCTGATAGTAAGATGATGGTAAGGAATTGTCGAAGGGCTTTCATAATAGGTACTGTTTTCGGTATTTATATTTCTCTGTTGATATCGAACTGTTCTAGGTAATCGGCAACCCGTCTCACAAAACTTCCTCCCAATGCACCATCAACTACCCTATGATCATAAGAATGGGAAAGGAACATCATGTGCCGGATGCCTATAGCATCGCCGGAAGGAGTTTCAATTACCGCCGGCTTTTTGCGAATAGCACCAACAGCCATAATTGCAACCTGAGGCTGGTTTATGATTGGCGTTCCCATCACGTTCCCAAAGCTGCCAACATTCGTCAACGTATAGGTTCCGCCCTGAATATCATCAGGACTCAATTTATTTGTCCTGGCCCTGTTTGCCAGATCGTTTACCGCTTTAGTCAATCCAAGCAGATTCATCCGGTCGGCATTTTTTAGTACGGGTACTATCAGATTTCCTGAAGGCAATGCTGTCGCCATACCAATATTGATATCTTTCTTTACCAACAGATTGGTGCCGTCAACCGAGATGTTAATCATTGGAAAATCTTTTATGGCTCTGGCAATGGCTTCTATGAACAACGGCGTGAAGGTTATTTTCTCATGCTCTCTCTTCTCAAAACTACCCTTGATCCGGTTTCTCCATAGCACCAAGTTTGTTACATCCGCTTCAACATAAGAGGTAACATGAGGTGATGTTTTTTTAGACATTACCATATGTTCCGCGATCAGTTTTCTCATCCTGTCCATTTCCACAATCTCAACAGCACCTGATACGGAAACAGCGGCAGGAACCGATGCGGGAGCTGCCATTGGAACAGGCTCGGACCTGGGAGCTGCCGAAGTTGCCGGAGTGGCAGGAATGGCTCCGGATTTACGCCGTTCAAGGAACAACATGACATCTTTTTTCGTTACCCTGCCTTCGGCACCGGTCCCCGGAATAGATTCAAGTTCTGACTGAGAAATGTTTTCTTCTTTGGCTATTGTTCTTACCAGAGGTGAATAAAATGTGTTGGCTGATGAGGTAACAGGAGCTGCAGACGGAGCATGTTGAACAACCGGCGGCACAGGATTAACAATTTTTGGAGATTCAGCTGCAGCTTCAGTTTTGGTTACCGGAGCCTCCTGTACTGCGCCATTGGTACTGATAATTGCAATTACGCTTCCTACCTGAACAACATCGCCTTCTTTAAATAATTGTTTTGACAACACTCCTGCTGCAATAGCCGGAACCTCGGAATCAACTTTATCTGTTGCAATTTCCAATAGTGATTCATCAGCGTCCACCGTATCACCTTCATTTTTGAGCCACCTGATAATAGTAGCTTCAGCAACGCTTTCACCCATCTTGGGCATCTTCATTTCAACTTGTGACATATCTTATTGTAATTGAGGAAATTGACTTATTAATTCGTTGATTATCAGAAGTTCAAAATTAGCAAAAAACCAACTTGAATCGGGCTGAAATGCCTCGGTTTATAAACACCATTCGGGTACTCTAAAAATGGGGTGTATTAAACGGCCTCTTACCTATTTAAGACCCACTTTTAATGTTCTGGTTTCAGGAATTAGTTCTGTAATAATAACCTCAAATGCTGCACCAACAGGAAATGAATCTGTATCGGATATATCATCTCCGGTTGCGCTATGATGCAGCAAAGCAGTAATTCCGGGAACAACTTCCATGATGAGCCCGAACGGTTTATGTGCAATTACATTCGCTGCAATTGTATCGCCCGACTTAAAACGGCCGGAAAATTTCTCCCAAGGATCTTCAAGAAGTTGCTTAATACCTAATGACAACCTGTGCTTCTCATAATCAACTTCAAGAATTATTACCTCCACCTGCTGGCCTATCCTAAGGTGTTCAGAGGGATCATCAACTCTGCCCCATTTGATGTTTTTGTTGTGAACAAGTCCGTTTACAAGTCCTATGCTGACAAAGGCGCCAAAATCGGTAAAGGTCTTCACCTTACCTGTTGCTCTTTGGCCGGGTTTAAGCTTTTCAATATAGCGCTTTTGGGCATCTGTTAACTTATTTGCCATAGTGTAAAGATGGGCTAAGAATACGGGTGAGTTATTGTCCTAAATGCCTTTCTCATCCTTCATCATCCTGTAAATAGTTGACTTACCTATACCCAGTTTTTGAGCCACAGTCATCACATTGTCGGAATACATTTCAAGATAATGTCGGATAATTTTCCTGTTGTATTCATCCAGTGTCATGTTTTCGGTAAAAAAACCAGCTCCATTTGCTGAGGCAGGTAATTGTATATCATCAGCCTCAATAACATTTCCGGAAGTAAGTACACAAGCTAATTCAATCAGTGATTTGAGCTCCCGTACGTTTCCCGGAAAACGGTAATGCAGCAGCTTTTCAATGGCTGAATCACTGAGTGATTTGGTTTTCATGTTATTTTCCTTACAAAAAACTGCCGCAAAGTGATTTGCCAATATCAATACATCATGTCCTCTTTCCCGGAGTGGTGGTAACTGAATGGTAAGTCCAAAAATACGGTAGTACAAATCTTCTCTGAACCGTCCTGATCGCACTTCCTGGAGCAAATCTTTATGCGTCGCAACAATGACTCTGCTCCGGATTTTTATTAAACTGTTGCTTCCGATTCGCTGAATGGTCTTTTCCTGAAGCACCCTCAATAACTTAACCTGCAGTGCCGGATCAAGGTCACCAATTTCATCAAGGAAAAGCGTACCGTCAGCGGCTTCTTCAAATTTGCCAATACGCTGTGAAGATGCTCCGGTAAAGGCGCCTTTTTCGTGACCAAACAATTCGCTTTCGGCCAGTTCCTTAGGAATAGCAGCAATATTTATGGGTACAAAAGGACCTTTACTGAATCCTGAATTGTAGTGAATGGCTTTGGCAACTTCTTCCTTGCCGGTTCCCGTTTCACCGGTAATGGTTACTGTGAGATTGTTACCAACAGCTTTCCCGATTAAGTCAAATACTTTTTGCATCACAGACGAGGTACCAATCAGATGCTTCCTGAAATCATACTTGCCCTTAACTTCAAGTTCGAGTTTTGAGATTTGCTTTTTTAGACTGGATCCTTTTTTGATATGATTTACACAATTGAGCAAGCGTTCCCGGATATCATTACTTTTTACAAAATAATCATATGCACCGGCCTTCAGCAGTTGCAAGGCAGTATCCACTTTATCCTGCTCCGAAATTACAATGACTTCACATTCGGGAAATTTTTTCCTGACAGCAGCAAGCACTTCAGCACCGTTCATATCGGGCAAACCATAATCCACGGTAATTATATCGGGCGGATTTTTGCCGGCATCTAAAAACTCCTTACCCGAACCATACACATGGACTTCACAATCGGGATCAAGAGATAATGTATAACCGAGATATTCCCGGTACCACTGATCGTCCTCAATGACGCTTATTTTAATTTTATTTTCCTGATCCATAAACTTATGGTCATGCTATGACCAGCTCTTTAATTCTCTGTCGAGTGATTTAAAAACTGAATTTGAAACACGCTCAACATCCGCAATGAGTTCAGCTGCTTCTTTATTGTCACCACCTTTGGATGCCAGTTCCTCAAGTAGTTTCAGTTTTGCTGCCGCCTGAACCACACCCATTTGTTTATAGGAGCCAATCATGCGGTGAGCTGTAATTCCCAGCTGTTCCCAGTTTTGTTGTTTGTGATAAAAACGTAAATTGTTTAAGGAAGCAAAAGCAGTAGTGAGGAATAAGCCTGTCATTCGTTTAACAAATTCCTTGTTACCCTGTGAAGCGGCTATCAGTTCTGTCAGGTTATATAACTTAACAGTTTCTGAAATTTGCTCCGGTGGAATTACTTGCGTTCCGACTGCATTTTGTGTTGATAAAAATGCTGATTGCTTTTTGTTGCGGGAAAGTGATTTTACAATTTTGTCGAGCAGTGCTTTTTCCCTGAAGGGTTTTACAAGGAAATCGTTGAAACCGGTTTGTTCAAGTTCTTCCTGCTCTTTCCTTCCAATGTTGTTGGCGGTCATTGCAATTACCGGAATTGCACTAACAGGCGATTCAAATCCGGTTCTCAATACCCTGACAGTTTCCGGACCTCCCATTTCAGGCATCCTTATATCAATAAGCAGCAGGTCAACTTTATTGTTTTCCAGTGCCCTGATAGCTGATTTCCCGTCAGTAACCGCAATGACATTTGCTCCCAACCGTTGAAGTGTCTGTAACTGCAGACTCCTGATCATCTCATCGTCTTCGGCCAATAATATTGTGTAACCTGACAAAGGATCTGCGGCAATGCTAACGGGAGTATCAGCATCACTTACTTCAGCTTTTGATACTGTTACCGGAATTAAAATATAAAACTCTGATCCTTTGCCGATAGTTGAAGTAACTGAAATGGAACCGCCTTGTTGCTCAACAATCCGTTTTGTAATGGCTAAACCCAGGCCGCTCCCACCATACCGCTGTTCTGTTGAACTTTCAGCCTGAACAAACTCTCCGAAAATATGATTCAGTTTGTCATTGGGTATGCCGATGCCTGTATCCGCTACTCTTATTTGAAGCGTGGTTTTGCCTGTTATGTCGCCAATATCAACCTTAACTGTCACAGATCCCGAATCGGTAAATTTAACGGCATTCCCCACAATATTAAAAAGCACCTGACGCATGCGTACGGCATCTCCCCTGATAACTGTTTCTTCAGCAACCGGAAATTCAAGTGACAAGCGAATATGTTTTTCTGCAGCCTTCCAGCTTAAAGCTTCCAGTACATCATTACAAACATCTTTTATTTTGTAATCAATTGCCGCAAACTGAAGTTTGCCCGAATCGATACGGGTGAAATCGAGTACATCATTTACTATGGCCAGCAGATGTTCCGATGAACCCGAAATAGCATTTGCAAATTTCGCCTGGCTCTCGTTTAAATCTGAATTATTGAGTTTTTCGGAAAATCCAAGAATGGATGTCAGAGGAGTCCTGATTTCGTGACTCATGGTCGACATGAATTCTTCTTTGGCTCTCGCAAGATTTTCGGCCCGGTGACGTGCCGCAACCAGTTGTTGTTTCCGTTTATTTGAAGCTTCAATATCAAACAACACTAAAATGAACAACAATAAAACTACCAGTAATCCAACAGCAACCATATTGCGTATGCCATCAGCGGCATCATCAGCCTGTGCTTCCGAAAGGAGTGCCTTCGCTTTTATTCTGCCGTTGGCCTGTTCTTCAAGATGCACAATAATATCCTGAATCTCAGTTGTTATCCGGGTGTTACTTGCCAATAAAGCGAGTTCCTTTGTTTTGATACGCGACAACTGAGCCGCCTCCTCATCCTTTATTTTTCTGATGTTCTTGTTATAATCCCGAACTAGTTTGTTACGCTCATTAATGATGCTGTCTGTTTTTGCCTTAACTGCTTTTCTGCTGTACCGTGATGAGAACATCCGTTGCAGTATGTTGCCTTCACTTGTTTCCGTTTCAAAAGAGTCCGGAACCATCTCGGTATTACCCAGTCCTGAAAGTGCACTATTAAGAATTTTGCTGTAACTTAACTCCAGCAGTGAATCATAAAGCACAAACTTTAGTTCCACCAACGAATCAAGTTTAATGAACGCTAATGTATCAGTGCTTTTCTGAAATCCTGTTGCATTCAAACTGTCCAGTGACTTGCGAAGCGAGTCTTTCTGACTGATAAAATTTTCAAGGTAATGTTGATTACCGGTAATTGTATATGAACGCACTTCACTTTCCGTTCCCTGTACACCTGACCAGATCTCTTTGAGTCGGATCAGGTCATTGTCCGGGACTGCACTTTCTCTGACAGTATACACCAAGCGGTCAATGTTACCCTGCATAATCCGATAGGCATAAAAGAGGATTCCGCTCATAACCAAAAAGGCAATGAAAATGTAAAAACGGAGTCGCTGACTGGAGTTTATCTGATGCATACCGGCTTGCCTCTAAGTTACACTATTAAAGTGCCATTTTGGGAAAATATTGTTTATAATGTTCCATTTTAGGAAAAAATATTACCCGTGCCAGATGCAATAATTGAAATTTAAGGGCACATTTGTGTTTATAAATAATTGGATTTCAATTATATATAATTCGTTTTCTAATTTTTCCAGGGGAGGAGCATTGGTTCTTGGCATGAATCTTTAGTAAGGGATAGAAACCTTAAAAAAAGAGAGCCATGAAAAACATCATTTTAAGCGCGACCATAGTTACTACATTACTAGCGGCTGGTTGCGAAAACCACGAAAAGGAACTTTCTGCTTTACAAATGCAAAAAGACTCCCTTATGAGTGTATCCAGTGCAAAGGACCAATCTATTGATGAGTTCTTCACTTCCTTTGAAGAAATTGAAAGCAACTTATCGGCAATTACTGCAAAGCAAAATCTGATTGCTGAAAAAACCGGCGACAAGCAGGATGTAAGCAGTGATGTGAGATTACAAATCAAATCTCAGATAGCGGCGATCAGCCAGCTGATGGACGACAGCAAAGCCAAAACTGAAGAATTGAGCCGCAAACTGAAGAACTCAAACTACAAAATCGGAAAGTTTGAAAAAATGGTGGCATCATTGAACACCCAGATCGCTGAAAAAGATTCTCAGCTTGTAAACCTGAACGACCAGCTTGTGGCGTTAAATGTCAAAGTTGATAACCTGAATACCACTGTAGCCACCTTAAACAGTAAAGATTCGGCAAATACTGAAGTGATCGCTTCACAAACCAAGAAAATGAATACTGCATACATTGCAATGGGCAACTATCAGAAACTTCGCGATGAGCAGGTTGTAACAAAAGAGGGCGGATTCCTCGGACTTGGTAAGGAAGAGAAGCTTTCGACCAATCTGAATCAGGAAGCATTCAAACCAATTGATATAACTCAACTCAGCAATATTCCGGTAGGAACAAAAGATGCCAAACTGGTTACCGTTCACCCGGCAGGATCTTACTCCATTGAGAAACAAAACGACAAAGTCAGTGAAATTAAGATAACTGATGCTGAAAAATTCTGGAGCACATCAAAATACCTGGTGGTAATGACCAGCAACTAATAAGCTTTTATTTCAATTCAATTTTCAAGAGCGCAGTCGGGGGGCTGCGCTCTCTTTTTTTCTTTCATCAACAATTCAGTTTTTTACAAAGCGAATAGTAGCGTACCTTCCATTCTGATTATCGGCAATACGTGCAAAATAGATTCCTTTTGATAGCTTATCTACCCTGATAATGGTCTTTGAATCATTAATGGGTGCTGATAAAATCAATCTTCCGGATACATCCATAACCTGAGCTGTTAAACCTGAGCGATTTAAAATGAGAGGATCAAGAATTTCAAATGTCACCTGATCAGCAGCAGGATTTGGGCCTATACTCCAGTTATTGCTGCTTTCATATTCAGAGATCCCTACAGTACCGATGGAAAAATTTTTATCATTGATATCAAAGAAAATATTTCCGTTTCCTTCGACCATGACTCTTGCAGTAGCAGTGATTGTAACAGGAACCGGAACCTGAGCAGTACCGTTGTTTGGAACACCAGAAGCAAGAATTGTGGGGAATGTGAGTCCGCCATCAGTACTCAGTAAAATATTGACGGTAGGTGTACTGATTGGCGCAAGGTCGCTTCCGCCAACGTCCCATGTAACCGTTTCGGTGCCGCCCGCTGCCCAGGTGATACCTGTTGTGTTAGGTGAGGTTATTGCGAATGGCTGACCTGTATTAATCACATTCACCGCCACCAGCGTGTCGTTATTGGTAACGCCTCCCCCGTTTAAGCGGTTGTCTCTTACTGTAAGTTTAAAATGCAGGACCCGGGCGTATGAGGGTTTTACCTCACCGATTGTTTGGGTATTATTTAAAATATTTGAAAGCTTCGGAAAGAGGCGCACCGGATCGGTAGTTGGATTAAACGACCTGAATATTGGTGCGTTATTTATGGGAGCACTCCAGCTGCCTCCGGGACCCAGATCGTATTCTTCCCAGCAATAGGTAAGTGTATCTCCGTCAGGATCGGAAGCGCTTCCGGTTAACCTGAACGGTGTGAGATAAGGGATTGTATAATTTCCTCCCGGATTAATGGTCGGGGGTGTATTTCCTGTAGCGGTTATTACAGGACAATTGGATCCAATGCCCGTGGTGGTATACGTCATTACCTCATCGAAACTTTTTGAATGAAAGTAGTCGTCACTGTGGTTTTGAAGATTATTACCCGAACAAATACCGGCATAAGCCATAATGGTACTCCCGCTTCCGGGTTCATAAGCTGCATTTCCTGATCGGTTACCACTGCAACTGCCGGTTTCGCAGTTAAAGGTGTGATTGCCTCCAAACTGATGTCCCATTTCGTGTGCTACGTAATCTATATCAAAGGGATCTCCAACTGGCGCATTCAAACCCGTTACACCCATTGCTTTCTGTGAGTAATAACAAACAACACCCAGCCCGGCAATACCTCCGCCGCCGGTACTGAAAACATGGCCTATATCAAAATTAGGACCTCCAATTCTGGCCATCACAGTTGTTTGATTTTGTCCGAGCATGGTACTCCCGTTGTTATTGGTATAAGGATCGGTATTGGGGTTTGTAAAAATCAAGGTGTCGGTGTTCGGAACCAGCACCATTCGAATCGAAAATTCACGTTCATATACGCCAGTAACCCGGTTCACGGAAGTAACAATACCGGCCAAAGCTCCCGGAACAGTGCCACCGTAAAACGCGGCATATTCGCCTGTGCAAGCCATAGCCAGACGATACGTTCTCAGATCGGTACCGTTTGAACGGGAAGCAACAGGAACATCGGCATGATCGTCATTGTCGACCAGGCAATGAAATTCCTTATCAGTTGCAAAATCGCGCTTAAAGTAAACCAGATACAATCCGGTATCGGTTAATGAATAAGGATCGATGAAAAAAGTGCGGCCAGGTGCCATCACCATTGCATGAAAACCAAACTGGGTAAAATCGAACCGGGCACTCACACTTTTGTCGGTGGTGCAAATTCCCTGGTAAGTCGAAATCTGCGGATATTTTTTAGCCAGCAGCGGATGCATTACTTCTGCCTCAGAAATCTGGAACTCCATCCAGGAGCCATCCGGCGCCGGAATGGAAACTGTAGTTTTACCATTTACTTTTCCGGTAACTGTAGTAAACTGGCTTTTTAAGGCCGGCAGGTCGAGCCCGAAAGAAAGGTATTTAACCGGATAAATATACCTTGTTCCGGTTATTGCCACTCTTTTTTGATCAAGTTGCTGCCAGGGTCCCTTGCCGGCAGAAAATACATTTGTTCCTGCAGTGAGTAACACGACCAACAGCAAGCATACCTTTAAATTGTTTTTCATAATGGTTAAGATAAGAGGGGTTAGTTGTCGCCCGGTATCACCTCTTCGAATGGTTGTTTAGTGTTTTCGGGCATATCTTTTTTGTAATAACTTATTACGTGTGTTGAATCCCCGCTGCAATATGGGTCAATGAAAACTGTGCCGGAAGGGGACAGAATCATTGCTCTGACACCTGCCGGCGAAATATCAAGGCGGATAGTTTCGGATGCATTTGATTTGTTTTTGCCGGAATAAGTGTGAATGTCAGGGTATTTTTGTGCCAGTGCATCCGGCATTACCTGTACTTTAAAGAGCGTGTATAATACATTGTTGCCTTCCGGCAATGGAATTGGCAAATCGATAGAATCGCCCGCTGCACCCTCATCCAGACGTTTCAAATTGTTACGGAGACCCGGGTAATCCACCTCCAGCAACCGGTATTTAAGCGGGAACGTCTTCCCTTCGCAAGGCCTGGTGGCAGAAACATCCAATGTTTTCCAGCATTCTCCGCTGGCGACAGAACTTGTTTTACTTGAACACGAAAAAATAAGTAAAACAGGTAACAAAAATCCCGCTGATAAACCTTTGGTGGAGCATCTGAACATGCACAAATTTAGTCACTTTTTCCAACTCCCGGTTGTTCAGGGATTACCACTGATTCTGATTCGGATGGAACGACCACTGACTGCGGCCGAAAGGAAAATCCGGTTTGAGAGGCATGAAATACATTAAACACCGCGTCGGCTAAAGGGGTTCTCAAACCATTTCCGTGTCCGTTGTCAAGATAATCGCCGGTGATTTCCCATATGATAACACCCTGAAGCCCCCTGTTCACGACAAATTCGGCCTTGCGTGCTACAGAAAGGGAGTCATCAAATGTTACAAAAGAATGGATACCTGCCTTACCCTCCAGGTAAGGCACTTCGGCACTCTCATCGCGGTGGTATTCATAGAGTCCCAGTTTAGCGATAATATTATAATACTCAGGGGCTCCCTGATCGGAACCAAATTGGATCAGGTCCGGCTTACCTGTTGAGTGGCTGTTGAGTCCCGATATGCCGTCTGTTGAAATGGCCCGACCGAAAAATGCCAGGCCAATGTTTATTTTTTCAGCCGGTACCTGTTTATTTGCCGTGAGATAGCAGACAGAATGATCAATTGTAAGTGCGCTGTTTTCGGGACAGCTTGAGTAAAGCGGGGCATTGTGTCCAGTATATTCATCCCAGGGACCGCTGTAATTGTACGACATAAGGTTAATCATATCCAGCAGGCCGGTAACCTTGTCCCATTCTATAGCGTCAATACGTTCCGGCGAAACCCCGAATGCTGCCGTAAGTAACATTTTTTTACCCGTTTCCTGTTCGCATTTATTCAATTCTGAACGGATTTCCTGCAGCAGCAGGGTGAAGTTGCCGGTATCATTGCCGGACCCGTTATGCTTTTTGTATCCGGGGTACTCCCAGTCAATGTCTATACCATCTATCCCATATTTTTTTATCAGTGCCGAACAATTCCTTGCTAACTTTTTTCGTGCGGCAGGAGAAGCAGCAATTAAAGGAAATACATCTGAATAGGTCCACCCTCCTACCGAAATAATAACCTTCACTCCTTTCCTGTGTGCTTCAGAAACAAGCGTAGGCTTCGGAACGGAGGTTCCATTTGCTCCCAGCAATAGATTTTTTTCGGCCCATGGGTCAGGACAGGTGACAGTACCATCGGGAGTGGGTTGAAAAAAAGCGTACGCAATTGTGGTGTATCTGGAATAGTCGATTGTGAGCGGGTTAACCAGTTTATTACGGTCATACCATTTCCAGCCCGCATAATATCCCATGACCTCCTTTTTCTGCTGTCCATATGCCACACTCATAAGTCCGGGTAAGCCAAAAAACATGAGTATTAATCCGATTTTTTTCATTGGCATAAAAGTATCGTGCAACTCCCACGAAATATGACCTGCAGACGGAAAAGTTTCAACAAAATCAAAGCACTATTCAGCATGAATTATGATTCCCCTACATTTGCCTGTTAATGGGCAGTTCAACCTCATCCTTTATCGATAAAATTGTTCGGTCGTTTGTTGATAAACAGCCGGCAACCGGTAGTTCCACCTGTTTTATTTTTCCCACCAGAAGAGCTTGTCTGATTTTCAGGAACAAGCTTGCTACAGCTACCGGTACAGCCCAATGGGCACCCGGCATTTTGAGTATAAGTGATTTTGTTTCTGAGCACTGCGGACTGACAATTGCAGATGAAAAAGAATTGCTCTTTTTGCTGTTCAGGGTAAACAGAAAGTTTTGGCCGGAACAAACCTTTACCAGATTCCATTCGTGGGGTCAGATGTTATTAAACGATTTTGATGAAGTTGACAAACAACTGGAGGACCCTACCGAACTTTTTATAAGTGTACGGGAAATCCGACAGCTCGAACAATTATTTGCCGATGATCAGTCAGCTTTAGAGTGGATCACGCGTTTTACCGGAACCATGAATCTTGCAAAACTGACAGACCTGCAGGCCCGCTTTGCTGAAAACTGGGACAGGCTGATTCAAATTTATCATGATTTCAGGAGCTTACTTTTAGAGAAAAAACTTGCCTATGAGGGGCTGGCTTACCGACAGCTTTTGGAAAGAATCAGTAATAAAGAACTTACATTACCGTATTCATCATTTGTTTTTGGCGGATTCTATGGATTTTCAAAAATAGAAGAACAACTGATTTATAAGTTGAAAGAACAGTACGCAGTTCAGTTGGAATGGGATGCAGATCAATATTACACTACGAAGGTCCGTAATCACGAAGCCGGAAACTATTTCAGAACATCTCACTTAGCCGACACCCCCCTCTTCCCTGATCAGTTCTCAAAGAATACATTAGCTGTAACAGTAACCGGAGTCCCTTTACAGTCAGGTCAATCGAAATATGCCGGTCAGTTAATTGAGGAGTTGTTGCTTAAAAATAAAGCGGATCTTAATACCACTGCCATTGTATTACCCGATGAGGGATTATTGTTCCCAATGCTCTATTCGTTGCCAAAAAATACGGATCAGGTGAACGTTACAATGGGGCTTCCGTTGAAACAAACAATTTATGCAGATCTGATCAGGGCTTTGAATGAATTGTATACCGGTGCACGTAAAATTAAGGACGGAGATTCCATTTTTTACTATTCACATCTGGAAGCTGTGCTCAACAATCCCCTTGGTGTGTTATTGTTCAAAAAACAGCTGCCTGCCGAAACAGCATCCTTTTCCCCCTGGATTAAAAGTTCCGATCTGAAACAAAAAGTTGGCCAATACTGTGCTCAAATACTTACCGAACCTGTTTCAACCCCTTCGGCAGTGGCCTCGTTTGTGCGTGCATTGTTTGATAAAATCAATTCATTAACGACAAATGAGTCAGGTAAATTCGAAAATGAAGTTACTGCCTTTATTGCTTCGGAGCTGAAAGAACTTGAATTGCTCTTTGAGAGTTATAACCGGGAACTATCGGCAGCCGACGCCTGGCAAATAATTACCGAAGTTGTCAACGGGTTAAAACTTCCTTTCAGTGGTGAACCTGTCCGAGGGCTACAGGTAATGGGATTTCTTGAAACACGCGCACTTGATTTCGAAACCCTGATATTCCTTTCATTCAATGAAGATATCCTGCCAAAGAATAACGCAAGCAAATCGTTTATACCTTTTTCTTTGAGAAGAGCTTTTGGTTTATCCACTTACATCGAACAGGACGCCTCATCGGCTTATCATTTTTACAGACTGCTGCACAAAGCCAAAAATGTACACTTGATTTATGATACTGAAATCAAAGGATTATCCGGCAGTGAGCCCAGCAGATATATATTACAATTGCAACAGGAATTAAAAAAATATATGGGTGAACGGCTTAAATGGTCTCAATTTATTGTAAACACTCCCATTGAAATTGCCGAAGACAAACAGGTATCAGTACCCAAAAATTCTAATGTAATGGATCGTTTGAAAGGTTACATTTCAAATGATTCAACTCTGACACTTTCGGCAACTGCACTTACCACTTATATTTCATGCAGTCTCCGTTTTTACTACAACTACATTGCAGGAATAAAGGAATCATCAAAAGATTCAGATTCAATTGAAGCAGATGTCTTTGGAAACATTCTTCACCTTGCTCTTGAGAATTTATATAAACCCTACAAGGAGTCGACCATTGACACAACTATTATTCAATCGTTGATCAAAAATGCTGATGAGGCTGTTGACGCTGCAATACATCATGAATTTAAAACCTCTCATGACAAATTAGAAGGTAACGACAAAATTTTGGCAGGTGCTTTAAGAGAATTGGTAAAGAGGATTTTGAAAAATGACCTGATAGATGCCCCTTTTACTATTACAGGCCTTGAAGAATCCTTTACAACCACCTTACCAACCTCATTCGGAAATGTTAAGTTGCTTGGTCGGTTCGACCGTATCGACAGCAGAAACGGAGTTACGCGGATAATAGATTATAAAACGGGGAAAGTTAAATCTTCAGCAAAAAACCTGGAGAGTATTATCACAAACCCTGATTACAAAACACTTTTTCAACTCTTTTTTTACACGCTGGTTTACCAGTCATATTTCCCTGATGCAATTGTTGAACCCGGATTTTATGTTGCTCAAAAACTAAACCAGGGACTTGTTAAAGCAGAATCGGTTAATAAAGAAAATGTAGACTGGTTTAAAGAGCAGCTTACCGGTATTGTTGAATCAATGTTTAACCCTGAAATCCCATTTCAGCGAACGGATGACATCAGAAGATGTACCTTTTGTCCATACGCCGATTTATGTCACCGTTAGCATTCGAAACCTTAACGGTTTCCTGTAAGTGAATCAAATGCGGCAACAACTACTGACAGAATAATACTAAAAAGTACCGCCCACCAAAATCCCGCTACATAAAACCCGGGAACCAATTTTTGCGCTAATAAAATAATCAGTGCATTTACAACTATAAGAAAAAGCCCAAATGTCAATATAGTAAAAGGGAGTGTCAGAAAAATAAGCAGTGGTTTTACAAAAGCGTTTAGAATTGCCAGAACAGCTGCGAGTAATAAAGCAGCCATAAATGAATCGAGTCTGATACCCGGCAGTAAATACCCTACAATAACAGCTGAAACTGCAGTTGTCAGCAGTCTGACAACAAATACTGTCAAGTCCCTTTCTCTCGCCATGTCGTAGTTTTTAGTTTATCCATTCTTCATATGCAGCGATAACCCTACAAATTTCATATAAAGTGCATAAGCAGCTGCCTTGAGTGCACCCTCTTTTTTCTTGTAAAAAAGAACATCACGTTCAAAAATATCCCAATTATATCGGGTGAGCAGGTCCTGTGCAATGGAAATGGTTGGTTCAAGAGACCGTGCTGTATGCCACCATCCTTTAGGAACAAAAATTGTTTCGCCGGGACTTACAACATCACTTACGGGACTTGCCTCTTTGAATAAAGGATATTTGTTGTAATCGGGTTTGTAATATTCTTTTATGGAAGATTTCCAGGGGTGTTCTTTCTCGGGATACAGATAAACTTCCTGTCCCGGAGCATATACGGTAAACTCCTTTCTTCCGTAAACCTGAGTTACGATGGCATACAAGCCGTATAAATCGTAATGAATATAAGGGAACCAGCCGGATTCGCCTCCAAAGAAAATTTCGAGTGTAGCGGCCTGCGGCATCACACGTTTGGTTATCAATGGAGATTTGAGCCAGTTATTTTCTAAAACAGAAAAACCGGGCTGGATGAAAGGAAGTAATTCGGTGAAATTTTTTTCGATGTCAATTTTAAAAGGATACGGTGCAGGATTGGCTTCAGTAGAAGCAAGCATCAGGTCTATATACTCAGAAAGTGTATACCTTTTATCAGAAATGGAAGCGGTTTTTTCAGGGTAATTTTTTTTAAAATAATCCGGATTAAAAAGCTTGTGTGCCTGCCATCCCGCGGCAGCGTCTGTCAGAATTACAGGCGTATTGGTTTTTACATATTCATTAATAAATTCATTCCAGCCTATTCCGGAACGGCGCTCAATTTTTTGATCGCTCATAGATTTTGATTTGGACTTCTGAAAATAGTTCAGCAATCCAAATGTAACAGTTTTTTTTGGTCAACAAGCTTTAAATCCTGATGAAATCAGAAAGATTCCACGTTAAAATCAGGCCTGAACTGCTTCGACATATTTGTAGCCGATACCGCGTACCGACTGGAAAAATCTTGGATTTGCCGGATCCTTTTCAAAATATTTCCTGAAAGAGACGATGAAATTGTCAATGGTTCTGGTTGAGGGAAAAATATCGTAACCCCACACTGTTTCAAGAATGTGTTCCCTCGAAACCACCTCATTCTTACGTTCAACCAGTAATTTTAACAGTAAGGCTTCTTTTTTAGTGAGTTTTATGGTGTCGCCGCCATTCATGATTTCAAGCAGAGAAAAGTTTACGGTTTTATCGCCAATCTGAACCTCCTGAACTATTTGTCCGCCATCAGCCGACCGCATCGAACGCTTTAACAGGATCTGAACTCTCAATAATAATTCTTCCAGATTAAAGGGTTTTGACAAGTAGTCATCGCCGCCAATTTTCAACCCGGTTAACCGGTCGGCAGTAGTGTTTTTTGCTGTCAGAAACAGCACAGGTATGTCCGGATTTACAAGTCTGATGGATTCACAAACCGTAAAACCGTCCATTTCAGGGAGCATCACATCCAGAATTACCAGATTGAACCGCTCGTTTTTGAAATGTTTGAGTGCACTTTTACCATCTTTTGATGTTTGCACCGCATAACCTTCCAGTTCGAGGTTGAGCTTAATTGTCTCGAGAAGTGAGGATTCATCCTCAACGAGTAATATCCTTGGTTTCATGATTTAAATTTAGTGACAATATGTATATGAAAAACACTTTGGAAACTGTTTTACAGGTTCCTGACATTATGTAATTATATTATTATATATCAATTAGTTATGTGTAAAGTCACCTTGGTGGTTATTAAAATTATTAAAGGTCTCGGTTTTCCCTGCTGCGGTTTATTATATTTGTATGTGAAATGGGGCCGAATGCCATTTTATTCAACCTTACATTAATCCTTTAAAAAAACCAACATGAAAAGAGTTTTACTCACAATTTGCTCTATCGGATTGTTCATTAACGCGGCTTATCCACAGGGAAGGTCATGCGGAACCATGCAACATCTTGCCGAAATGGAGGCTGCTGACCCCGGGTTTGCTACCCGAATGACACAGGTAGATCAACAAGTTGATGCCATTATCAGTAATGGATCATTCAGAAACTCCGGAGGGCAAATTACCATACCGGTGGTATTTCACATCCTGTATGCCAATGCAGCCCAAAACATTTCAAATGCACGGATCAATGCGCAAATGGCCGTTTTGAATAACGACTACTCTTCACAAAATACCGATATCACCAACACTCCTTCTGTTTGGGCAGGACTTGTTCCTCCTGCTCCAACAGGAACCGGCATTCAGTTTGGCCTGGCGCAGCGTGATCCTAATGGAAACACCACTGATGGAATTCTCCGTATACCAACTACCGTGACTTCTTTCCCAATGACCGGTGATCCTGCTAAATTTACTGCTCAAGGCGGTGATAATGCCTGGCCACGTGACCAGTACCTGAATATCTGGGTATGCAATCTGGGAAATCAACTTTTAGGCTATGCTCAGTTTCCCGGACAGTCTGCTGCAACAGATGGTGTTGTGTTATTGTACAGCTGTGTAGGCGGGCCTACTTCACCGGGCACCATTCAAAGTTACAACCTTGGACGTTCAGCCACTCATGAAATTGGCCACTGGCTGAATCTTCGTCACATCTGGGGTGATCAAACCTGTGGTAACGACCAGGTTGCAGATACACCAACCCAGATGACTTATAATTTCAATTGCCCCAGTTTCCCCCATGTTACCAATTGCACAGGGAATGCTCCAAATGGAGATATGTTTATGAACTATATGGATTATGTTGACGACAACTGCATGGTGATGTTCACTCAGGGACAATCAACCCGCATGAATGCCTGTATGTCGGGACCAAGAGTTGCAATTTTGGCTTCTCAGGGCTGTACCCCTGTTGGTTTGTTTGAAACCACTCCCACACTTGCAGGAATCTCAGTATTTCCAAATCCTGCAACTGATTTCATAACCATTCAAAATACCGGAGCTCCTGCCACTGACGCCAGAATCAGAGTAATGAACAGTGTTGGACAAAAGGTATCTGAAAGCATGATTGACCTGCTCGGGACATCCAACCGCATTGATATTTCAAATCTTGCAGGTGGTGTTTACTTCATAGAAGTTGAAGTTCTCGGCAGAAAATCAGTCAACAGAATTTTTGTTGACAGAAAATAATACCATTCTTTCGTAGAATTATAAAGGTCTGACCAATAGCGGTCGGACCTTTCTCATTTTGATGCATTTTCTGCCCCTTACAACAAACTACTTTTTATTCTTAAAATCATTTTTTTAAATTAACTTTGCTTAGACCATCAATTTTTGTAAAATGAATCAGTCAGTAACCGAATTACCGGGTATTTTTCAGGACGAACTTAGCGAGCAACTCAGGGACATTTCCGAAAAAGTGTTGCTTGGGAAAAGAATCAACACGTCCGAATGTATTACTTTATATACATCCGCACCCCTTGGTTTTCTTGGATCTCTGGCAAATATGGTCCGCGAGAGAAAAAATGGTAACAACACCTATTTTAACAGAAACTTTCATATTGAACCAACTAATGTCTGCGTTTTTTCCTGTAAGTTTTGTTCCTATTCCCGATCCTATAAAAACAAAGAAGATGGCTGGGAATTAACGGCTGATGAGATGTTTGCCAAAGTATGTGAATACGACGGACAACCCATTACCGAAGTGCATATTGTGGGAGGTGTTCATCCGAAGCTCGATCTCCACTTCTTTGCGGCTCTGCTTAAAAGAATAAAGGCCTATCGGCCCGAACTGCACATTAAAGGATTTACGGCAGTTGAACTGGATTACATGATACGCAAAGCAGGGTTATCGATTGAAGAAGGATTGCGTTTACTGCAAACAGCAGGACTTGACTCGTTGCCCGGGGGCGGAGCGGAGATTTTTGATACAGCTGTAAGAAATGAAATTTGCGGCGATAAATGTTCCACTGAGACCTGGCTTAAGATTCATGAAACAGCACACCGCTTAGGAATGGCATCAAATGCCACTATGCTTTATGGTCATATTGAATCCTATGCAAACAGAGCTGATCATCTCGACAGGCTCAGACAGTTACAGGATGAAACAGGTGGATTCAATACTTTTATTCCATTAAAATTCAGAAACAAAGACAATGAAATGTCAGCAGTTCCTGAAGTTACAATGGCTGAAGATTTACGGAACTACGCTGTCAGCCGCATTTTTCTTGATAATTTTAATCATATTAAAGCTTACTGGCCTATGATTGGCCGTGACACGGCACAAGCCGCTCTGGCATTTGGTGTTGATGATCTGGATGGCACAATTGACGATTCAACTAAAATCTATTCAATGGCCGGTGCCGAAGATCAGCACCCCACACTTACATCCGTTCAGCTTATCGAGATGATTCAACAGGCAGGCAGAACTGCTGTTGAAAGAGATACACTTTACAATTCTCTGCATACCTTTTAAGATATTTCCTTTACTGCCTGAATTCAATAGCTCAGCTCAACATTTATCACTCTTTTACCATACAAAATGAAAGGCACTTTTATTATTTCAATTGATTTTGAAATCCGGTGGGGAGTAATGGATACCAAATCGCTTTCGAACTATGGTGAAAACCTGCGTGGTGTAAGACAGGCAATTCCCGGAATGTTAGCTCTTTTTGAGAAATATGATTTTAAGGTAACTTTTGCAACCGTGGGGATGCTCTTCTATGGAGATAAAAAATCACTTTTGGAACATTTGCCCGTTCGTTTACCATCCTATCAAAACGTAGGATTGAACCCCTATCTGGACATCGAAAATATTATTGGTGAGGATGAGGCGTCAGATCCATATCATTATGGAAAGAGCTTACTCGAGTCGATCATTAAAACAAAACAGCATGAGGTCGGAAGTCACACCTTTTGCCACTACTACTGTCTGGAGAAAGGGCAAACCATATTTGAATTTGAACAGGATTTAGCTGCATTTCAAAGAGCTGCAACAACACTTGGTCAAACTCCGGTCAGCCTTGTGTTTCCAAGAAATCAACTCCGATACAACTATCTCAAATCACTGAAAAAATTCGGATACACCAATTACAGAGGAAATGAGAAGTCCTGGCTTTTCAAACCCCGTATAAAATCTGAAATAAGTTTGTGGCGCAGGAGTCTCCGATTTCTGGACGCCTATTTCAACCTAACCGGTCATCATTTATCAGATGAAGCTGAAATTGCTTCTGAATTTCCTTTCAACATTCGATCAAGCAGGTTTCTTCGGCCTTATCTGGCGATATTCCCTTTTCTCGAACCGTTCAAAATTTCCAGAATCAAGAAGTCCATGGACCTGGCAGCAGAAACCGGTAAATTATATCACCTGTGGTGGCATCCCCATAATTTCGGGACGAACACTCAAAAAAATCTGGATCAGCTGGAATCTATCCTGATTCATTATTCAAAACTCAAAAAAGATTACGGTATTACGAACCACACCATGGGTTCTTATGCCCAACACCTTAACGAAACGTATTATGAACAACCCATCAACCGACAGGGAACAGGCACGGAAACAAGCAGTAGTGCGGCATGATATTGACAGCAGCATTTTTCAGGGCCGGTACCTGACCTTTGATAAGGGTCGTTTTACAAATGAATTCATATATGGCAGATACCAGATTTTTGAAGAAGTAACCGAAGACCTGGAACAACTTCCGGCAGGTTGTTCCATTCTGGATTTAGGTTGCGGAACAGGACATTTTTCAGATTATATGCAAAAAAAGGGATTTAATGTTACCGGCATTGATCCTTCGGAGGGCATGCTCGAATTTGCACGTAAAAACTTTCCCACCGTAAATTTCCAGAAAGGATATTCAACTTCCCTCCCATTTCCTGATAACAGTTTTGACTATCTGTTATGCATAGAAGTGTTGCGCTATCTGCATCCTGACGATGTTGCATTAAGTTACAAGGAAATATTCAGAGTACTCAAACCCGGTGGTAATTTTCTGGTTACACATGTAAATACTTTTGCTACCGAAGGATATTACCTCTTTTATCATTTCGACAGATTCATTAACAATACCCTTAGAGGTAAGGATTATCATACCGGATATTTTACTGATTCGGCACGCGAAGAACGAATTGTAAAGGCAACCGGCTTCACTAATATTAAAATTACAGGCCGTATGTTTGCTTCAGTCAGAATTGGTTACAAGTTCGGGAAATTTGCAGGGTCAACCTGGGCTAAAATGCTGGAACTAATTAACAGGAAACAGCGCTTCACAAAAGGTTTGAGCCGTGAGCTGGCGGGACACCTCATTGTGAGGGGGACCAAGCCCTGAGTGTTGTTTTTATTGATGCTCCGGTTGCTCCCGACCGTCACTGCTGTAACTTCTCCACTTTTCAATGAGCCTGATAAATCCTTCAGGAGGATCTGACTCAAAATACACTTCTTTACCTGTTACCGGATGAATGAAGCCAAGTGACCGGGCATGTAATGCTTGCCCGGGTATTAATTCAAAGCAATTCTCAACAAATTGTTTGTACTTAGAAAATGTAGTTCCGCGTAATATGCGTCTTCCGCCATATGTTTCATCGTTAAAAAGCGGATGACCGGCATACTTCATGTGAGCTCTGATTTGATGCGTTCTCCCGGTTTCAAGCTTGCATTCGATTAATGTAGTATATCCGAATTTTTCGATCACTTTCCAATGGGTTATTGCATGTTTACCGTGGCTTCCGTCAGGATATACCTCCATGCTTTTCCGGTCGGACTGATTGCGTCCAATGTGGCCCGTGATGGTACCTGATGTTTCTTCAAACCCACCCCATACCAAAGCCACATAGTTTCTTTTTATGGTTCTGTCATAAAACTGCCTGGCCAGATGCGTCATGGCTTTTTCGTTTTTGGCTACCACAAGTAAACCACTGGTATTTTTATCGATGCGATGCACTAATCCGGGTCTCTCGTTTTCAGCATCAATTGACTGGTTTAGTTTTTGAGGAAAAAACCGATATGCCAGTGCATTGACAAGCGTGCCTGAATAATTTCCATACCCGGGATGAACCACCATTCCCGCATGCTTGTTCACAACAATGAGATCCTGATCCTCATAAACTACTTCGATCGGAATATTCTCTGCAATTACCTCTACTATTCGCGGAGGATGCGCCAGAACAATAGAAATTACATCAGCAGGCTTGACCTTGTAGCTGGATTTAACAGGCTTGTTATTAACCAGTATACTTCCGGCTTCGGCGGCATTTTGAATACGGTTTCGGGAGACATTCTGTAACCGCGACAACAGGAATTTATCTATACGTAAAAGCGCCTGTCCTTTGTCAACAGTTATCCGGTGATGTTCATACAGCTCCTCCTGTTCATTCTGATCCTGTGTTATTAATTCCCGGTCCATTTGCCAAGAATCAATCAGCAATCATCACAGTCCTGGAAAGTGATTTTCCCGATTTACGGTCGGTTAAACGGATTAAATAAATTCCGGACGGAAATCCGCTTACAGAGATGGTCCGGCTGTATGCTTTGTTATAAATAAGTTGTCCGGCAGCATTATATATGCTTGTCTGGGTTGAAGGAGCCAACCCGGGATCTAAATCAATATTCAATTCATTGTGTGCCGGTACCGGGTAAATGGATAATTGTTCAGCACTTAAATTCTCATTAATACCAACATCAATGGGAGTTCCACTGAATACCGGCCTGATCATCCACATACCCGGTAACTGAGAATTTATCCAGCTCCCGGTTGTATTTATGAGTTTTTTAGACTGATCGGCAGGAGTATTCATATCCAGTCCCAGGTTTAAGATAGTACTGCTGTTCTGGACCATACCAAAGAAATACGTTCCCGGTGTTAAATACGTTGGAGCGGTTAAATAGGTATAAAACCCATTTATGCTGTCGGTATAATTCGGTGTTTGATTGAATTGCTGATAGATGGGTGCTCCACTGGGGGTGGAAGTACCTGACCAAACAGCAAGTTTGAAAATCTGATTGGTAACCGAAAGACCAAGTTGTGTGAAAAAAATCTTTACTGCGCGAAGGGTATCGGCCTGAAGCACATCAAATTTATAGGCTATCTGTCCCCCTGCTCCGTTAATACCATAGCCTAATTCGGCTGTACCATCATCATAGGCATAGTAATTATAAAACTCCTGATGGTATTTAAGTGTATCATTTACCGGAAAATTATCGACTACACCGCCAGAAGTTTGTCCGAGCACGTAGGTCAGATCAAACGTTGCCAGCTCACCGGAAGTGGGATCCTGAAATGCAAAACCCGATACTACTGAAGCAGGTGGGGTAACATTGGTGTTGAGCGGAATCTGAATGCTGTTTAAACCTCCACCCCCTACAAGCGGTTGCGAAATACCATACTGATCAACCGAGACGCCCTGAACCTTTACCGGAAAAGGATTTGATTCGTTGTTATTCCGTAAGGTTAGCAGCGCACTTGACTTCAGCAATGCCTGCTGCTGAGAACCTGATAACTGATTATAATGTTTCCAGGGTACCGCGCTGTAACTATTCAGTAACGAATAACCCTGATACACCCATGCAAAGTCCCGGATACTATCGTAATCAGGAGGCAGGAACTTATTTATCATCACATAATCTATATTCCAGATATCCAGATTACCTGTTTTAGAACCAAAATTGCTGAAACGAAACTTGAAGCCTCTCTGACGATAGTCGGTACTGTTTATTGAAATCTTTACTTTGGTGAATAACGTGTCGCCTGTTGCATTTCCGGTTTCCATCCAAACTTTATCCCACGTAAGTGTATTCACGTTATAAAAATCAAGCCGTAATGAATCATTGGCTTCCGGAGCATCACCTAATCCTTTTCGCTGATAATAGAATATCATAAAAATGCTGTCGGAGGCATTGAAAGGCAATCCATTTTCATCAGCAAAAAGATCCATTGGTTTGGAAGTAAGCTGATCACAGAGTCCGTTTGCAGAAATAGAGGTATTATCGTAAGGATTTCCCTCCTTATCTAATCCATCCATTGTTGCAACACCAACTGTAGGAGGGTTTATGGCAAATCCGGGACCGATATATGCGAGGCTGTCAACCCAATTTTCGGATGACGGCCAGACTGTGGGAATTGAAAAGTCATCGAAGAACGGAAGCAATAAGGTATCTGCCGAAGGCATTGCAACTCTGTACACTCCATTATGTTCGGCAGCTTGCTTAAGTGCATTACCAATTACGGCGTTGTGTTTGAGGGGGAAAAGCATCTCCTGTTGCGACATGGCTTTCATGCTGACCAGACACAATACAACAACCATCAACCGTTTTGCCATTGCTAAAATATTACTCATCTTCTTCATTGTTATCTTGTTTCTCATGTTGTTTAATCACGGCTTCCGACTGTGTGATGAAAAGATCAACAGATTCTCCCTGGCTTATGGTCGCTGATGCTGAATAATCAGGCGATTGCCGGTAGACCCGGGCCCTTGATGAATCACGTACAGACTGATCGCCAACGATGGCACCAACATTGAGCGAGGATGCATTCAGTACAAACAAAGCCTCCTCAAGTGTAAGATTAAACAGCTGAGGTATCGCTACCCGCGTATTGCCGAATCCATCTCCCAAAACCAGGTCAATTGCAGTACCTTTGGTTACTTCGGTACCTTTTTCAACCGGACGGCCATTGATCTGCATTTCAAGAACGGCATTTTTTGCAAGGTCAGGTTTGTAAATCAACTGACCGGTTTTTAAGCCGTATGATTTTAGAATAGCCTCAGCCTGGCGCAGTGAATTATCAAGTAAGTCAGGAACATTTACACCGGGCGCCGTAGACCTGGTTACTGACACATAAATGGTCCTGTTTTCTTTGACTTTTTCGTTGGGTGCCGGGTCTTGTTCTATCACTGTTCCAGGAACTTTCTCAAGGTCAAATATATTGGAATCGGAAACCGCAAACTTTAAGTTTTTGTTATTCAGAAAATCATCGAGGCGGCCTATCTGCATTCCCCTAACATCCGGAACGCTTACACTGCTGCCATGTTTGGTAAAGCTATTCAGCCATTTGTATGTAAATCCGAACAACAGTATCAGAAAAGCAACTGAGGCTAAAATGTTAATCACAAAAGTGCGGGACCTGAGAAATCTGAACAGCTTCTTCATATTAAAGTCTCGAATCCTCCTTTCGCATATTATTTCTCTCCATTCCAAACTGAATTAATTTATCGATAAAATCAAACGGTTTGTAATGGTTAATCGCCGCCTGATGAAAAATACAGGTAGCAGGTGTCATGCCCGGCAAAGAATTTACTTCGATAAATATTACCTCAACCTGTTCCGGACTGAAGATTCTTACGAAGGCATCTATCCGGGCGTAACCCTCCACCTTTAAAACTTTGGCCGCTTTCTCCAGTTCTCTTTTGACAGTTTCGCTTATCTGCCGGTTTTCGCTCAGGTTTTTGCCATAACGTGCCGGGGTAATGTTCTGACCCTGACCTGCCAGAAACTTTTCTTCCAGCGAGAGTACGTCACCTTCAGACAATGCTTCAGAAGCTTCAAATATCTCATATTCCAGATTCCCGCTTTCACCGTAATAGGTAAGCAATCCTCCTGTAATCTCTAAAAATTTGGCCGCCCCTCCCGAAGTTACCAGCTCTTCAACCAGAAAGCTGCGTTTAATCGGAAATTCCTCGTTTGATTTTATTTTTAGCAGTTTAGCTGCCGCAGGAACAAGTTCTTCAGATTTTCTGAATATTAACTCTGAGTAGGCGTGCAATTCATTTTCATTCCGCACTATTTTAACTGCCGAACTGCATCCGTCATCAACAGGTTTTACAATAAATGGAAAACTAAAATCCTTTTTTAAATCATCTTCAAATTTGGAGGGATCATTCCGCCATTCTTTTTCAGATACAATTTTATGACGAGCAGCATGCATTCCGTGCTGCATGAGTATTTCATTTGTTGTATACTTATCAATGGTAATTTTTGACGTTGCAACACCCGATCCGTTATATGGTAAACCAACCTGTTGTAATTGTTGTTGAACTTCACCATCCTCTCCGGGCCGGCCATGAAGGGCGATAAATACAAAATCGGCCATGGCGGACAACTCCTTATAGCTGATTTCACGGGGAGCTTCAATATTTCCTGAAGATGCAAATTTTTGAGTAATTCCCTTACATTGATCAATAATCTGAGCCAGCACGGGGTGCCGGTCAAAATGATAGACCTTTTCACGAATATCATCCGCATTATCCTTGAGCAAAATATTAACCGGGATAAGATGAAGATGATGTTTCTCGTCGCTGCCTGAAAGAAAAACGGGAAATGGCTGATACTTTTCAGAAGAGGATAGTTTCTCATAAATATTCCTTCCGCTCTCTACTGAAATATGCCGCTCTGATGAATATCCTCCCATAATAACGGCAACTTTAGTCTTTTTCAGGTTGCCCGCATTTTGACTCCTGATGGCGCTATCGAGGTGACGGGTTAACCAGGGAACAATCTTATAATTCTTAAGATCACGGTTTCGGGCATCTAACGAACGACGGATAATGTAAGTGATAAACTGAGAGGGATTCAATCCAATTTCGGCTGCCTGGTGAAAAAAGAATGAGGAGGGCAGCATTCCTGAAGTAGTATTGGGATCGTTAAGATAAACTACACCCTTGTCGGTATAAAATCCATCAATACGCGCATACACATTAAATGCGAGTTGAGAAAAAAGGCGTTCGCATTTCGTACGAATAGATGTAATAGCCTCTTCAGGCAAGTCGATGGGAGTAATTTTACGGGATAACCCGGGCAGGTATTTTGAACGGTAATCGTAGACCTCATTGCCTTTACGGATTTCCGTAGGTGGTAAAGCAATCGGCTGCTTATCCATTCCTTCGATAACTATACAGGAAAATTCCTTTCCCCTTATAAACTGCTCCAGCAACACTTCACTTTCACCTTCCACACTTTCAATAAGAACATCGTTACCGGGCTCTGAAAAGAGCTGATTCAGGTTTGACAGCAATTCCTCGGGATGAAAAATAATTTTACTTCCTATGCGAACCGGTATCCCGATGCCTTCTCTTAGATCGGTAAGCGTTCTTACCCATTCAACCTTAGTTTCAAAATCAAGCGTGTCCCATTCGTTTCTGTAAAGTCTTCGTGTAAAAAAAGCCTTGTCTACAGAACGGATAAACTGATCTACGGAAGCTTCAGTATTCACAGATACGCCTATAGATGAGCCCTGATTGGCAGGCTTAACAACAAACGGTAAAGAAAGTGTTTTAACAAACTCGTCAGCATTAAACGTACCACTAAACCATTCTTCCCTGTTAATGATTTTATAATCCGGAACATCAAAACCGGCTGATTTCATCAGCGATTTCTGTAGGGCCTTATTCATACCAATGGCAGAAGATAAAAGTCCAGAACCTGAGTACGGTATCCGGTAGAATTCCAGCATTCCCTGAATGCGTCCGTCTTCACCATCAGAACCATGCAGACATAAAAACGCAAAGTCAATGAGACCTGACAATGTTGAAGGTTCAATTCGCGTCCCGATTTTATTAATTAGTTTGACCTGCTCCTGTGGTGACAATTCGCCTAAACTTTCAGCATACACCTGGTATTCGTTTGGAGATGCAGGGACTGCATCGGGCTGTGGATAAAAATCCCGTATTGAGCCTTTATAAATATACTCCCAGTTGATGAGAATAAAATTCCCAAAACTATCGACAAATACAGGCACGGCATCAAACAACGACTTGTCGAGATTGTCATATACCGTTCGTCCTCCGGCAAACGAAATTTCACGTTCGCGGGACGAACCACCAAAAAGCACTCCTATCCTGATTTTCATAGTTTACAAAGTTAGCAAATGCCTTCTAAAAGGGCTATTTCACTCACGGAGGCCCGGCCTACTTATCAACGTGACCCATGTTGAAAAAGTACCCTTGCTTTCACTTGTCGGTTAGTTCAATTGTCCGGAGAAAATTTCTCAGTGCGGCAAAGGCCTTTGCCCTGTGGCTGATGCGATTTTTTTCTTCGGGCAGATAGGTTGCAAGAGTCCTGTTATCCCCCACAGGAATAAATACAGGGTCATAGCCAAATCCGTTGGTACCGGTTGGGGAAATGGCAATTGAACCATCCAAAGTTCCATCAAAAAAATATTCTTTATTATTGATAATCAATGATATAACGCAAACGAATCGCGCCGTTCGGTCCGATTTGCCATCCATTTCCTTCAACAGCTTGTTCATATTTTCCAGGTCGGTAGCTCCGGGGCCGGCATACCTGGCCGAAAAGATCCCGGGTCTTCCATCCAGTGCCTTTACCTCTAATCCGGAGTCATCCGCCAGGCAATTCACCCCGTAGGTTTTATGTATCAATTGGGCCTTTTGAGATGCATTTTGGGCAAAAGTATCCCCGGTTTCAGGGATTTCATTTGTAAAATCCAATGAACTGAGATCCGAAATCACGAAACTATCGGGTGCTAATTTTCGTATTTCAGCCATCTTTCCCTTATTACGTGTAACTGCCACTAAATTCACCATATAGCCGTTTTATTTCTTACCAAATCACCAAAATAGCGTTAACCACCCGAAAACAAAAGTTGATTGCCAATATCATGCAATCCTCACCATGTGACTGTCTTACTCAATCGACAAAGATCTTTGAAATTTACTACTTTTAACTTTGTTATATCATAACCCTTTATGCGTCTTAGCATTGTACTTTTTTTAAGTCTGATTTTGATCTACGTTTCAGACAGTTCCGGTCAGTGTCCTGCAGTTGGTTTCAGTGCACCAGATACTGTTTGTTCCGGAGTACCGGTTTCTATTGCAAACAATCCTGTCCCCGGTGTTAACTACCAATGGAATTTTTGTCCCGGACAACTACTGACTACACCGGATGGCATTAATCCCGGCACTGATCCAAATCTCAGTTTTACCCAGCAACTTAAGCTGGTTCGGCAAAATGGTAACTACTTCCTCTTTGTATTGAATTTTTTTGGCGGTAACAGCCTCTGCCGATACGACTACGGCAACTCACTTGACAACACTCCGACTTTTTACAACTATGGCGCTATTGGAGGTTTGAACCAGCCCATCGGGATTGATATTGTTGAAGAGGCGGGTAACTACCATGCACTTATTGCTAATTATGCTTCCAACCACTTAGTCGAAATTGATTTCGGCAACGATATAGCTCTTAATTCGGCAACTGCAACTGACCTGGGTGTGTTCCCCTTTGCCGGCCCCAGGAGTGTGCGTATTGTATACGATGGCTCCAACTACTTTGCATTTGTAACGAATGATGCAGGATCCGATATCATTCGCATTGATTTTGGTAACTCCATAACAAACACTCCTTCCGGTTCCACTGCAATTAACAATGCGGCCTTTTCATTTACATATGGTATCGACATTCAATACGATTGTGATTTATCAAGTTGGATTGGATATGTGGCAAGTTTCAATTTAGGACAAATACAGGTACTCAATTTTGGGAGTTCGCCGGGGAACAGTCCTTTGGTTACAACCAATTTTGCAACGTTTGGCAATCCAAGCGGTTTGAGAATTGTAAGAGACGGAATGGACTGGCATGCGCTTGTTATATCGAACAGCGGAGCCAAGTTGCAGGATTTTAAAGTGGGAGGTAATTTGCTAAATACTCCTGTTCAGGTGTTTTTAGACACTATTGGTTCGATGAATAACCCCAGAGAAATTACCGTGCTCGATGATTCTGCATCCTTCAGTTGCTTTATTTCAAATGCAGCAGGTTCTCTTTCACGTATCAAGTGGAATAGCGGGTGCACGCCTTCGCAGGCTTATTCAAATTCACCGACAGGAGTTATGCCCGTATTCGATAACCCGGGTATGCATTACATTACCCTTGCGGCAACCGGAGCAAACGGAATTACATCTTATTATTCCGACAGTATCTATGTAAACGAAACACCGTCATCAGGTTTTACAAATTCGTTGATTTGTGATGGTGCACCTGTGCAATTTACAGATGTTACAACCATTACCAGCGGAACCATTACCTCGTGGTCATGGAATTTCGGAGATGGTTCGCTTCCTGAGACCATTCAAAATCCGGTACACAGCTTTATGGGCGCGGGAAACAGCAATGTAACGTTAACGGTGACCTCAGATGCAGGTTGTGTTGATTCTGTTACTGTTCCGGTCTTGATAAACCCGCTTCCGACTGCCGCTTTCACCTTTCCCAATAATGAATGTGCAGGCACACCGGTATTGTTTACCGACAATTCAACAGTAACCGGCAGTTCAACCATTACGGGCTGGAACTGGGACTTTGGTGATGGTTCAACCCCTATCCTGCTTCAAAATCCTGTACATGCTTTTGATTCCGGCGGTGTTTATACAGTAACCCTTATTACCGAAGCATCTTCCGGATGCACCGATACGCTCAACCAATCAATTACTTTACGGCTTACACCTGAAACAGCTTTTACTGTTTCGGAAACATGTTCCGGAGCAGTGGCATCTTTTGCCAATCAGACTGTTATCGGAGGAGGAATAGGATTATCGTACAATTGGAATTTTGGTGACAATACAACATCAAATACTACCAGTCCCGGTCATCAGTACCCGGCATCATCAGCAACATACAGTGTGCAACTTATTGCAAATGCGGCTAACGGTTGCTCAGATACCCTGATTCAAGATGTAACTATCTCCAATCAACCAATTCCGGCGTTTACCTGGTCACCACTGATTGTATGTATGGGAAATGCTGTCTCCTTTTTCAGCACTTCTTCCGGAGTTGGTGGTGATACTATTTCTCAATTTTTATGGGACTTTGGTGATTTGACCTATTCACAACTCGAAAATCCAATGCATGCATTTGCAGACACCGGAAATTTTCAGGTAACTCTTACCGTAGTCTCCCCTACATATTGCGACTCGTCGATTACACAGCAGGTATATGTGATACCCTCTCCTACCGCCTCTTTCACGGCCGGTTTTGTTTGTTTGGGAAATCCGGTACAATTTAATCCGCTTATTTCAACTCCGGTTGGAACATCAGTTGATTCTGTTGCCTGGACATTCGGAGACGGCGCAACTTATTCAGGCCTTACTTCCCCATCACACAATTACCAGAATCCCGGAACTTATAGCGTAACAATGACTGTTTACAACAACCTGCTATGCACCGGAACCTACTCTGATTCTGTTACCGTTTACCCGTTACCGGTTGCAGATTTTACTTCAACTCTCGGTTGTTCGGGTTCGGCAATCCAATTTGACGGAACTGTTTCATCAGTACTAAATGATAATATCACCGGCTGGTTATGGAATTTCGGAAATCTGGGTACCGCTACCGATTCAGTACCCTTATTCACTTTTGCCGATTCCGGAAGTTATGCTGTTACGCTGATTACAACTACACAGCATGGCTGTTCCGATACAATAATTAACCAGATATATGTAATTGCATCACCTGATTTTGACTTTAGTTACACTGAGCCTTGTTTTGGGAATGCTGCAGTGTTTAGCTATTCCGACAATGTAAATCCTCCGCAACCTGCCAATTTATTATGGGATTTTGGCGATGGAAATCAGTCTTCCATGTTGAATCCTTTGCATCTGTACGGAACGGTGGATACATTTAATGTTGGTCTGCTTGTTTTGAATCCCAATACCGGCTGTTCAAAACAACTATTCAAAAATCTGATCATCAAACCTGTTCCGTTACCTTCTGTAACTGTTTCAGGGAATTGCCAGAATACGCCTGTTCAGTTTACCGATAACTCAACCATTCAAAGCGGATCTATTACGTCATGGCAATGGAATTTAGGTAATGGCACTACATCTGCACTTCAGAATCCACAGACGAATTACGGTACTTCAGGGACTTATTCTGTTTCAGCAACTATGACAAGTGCCTTAGGATGCAGTTCTGATACAACCCTTCAAATAACGATCCATCCTCAACCCGTCACCTCATTTGTTTCAAATCCCATTTACGGATCACCTCCACTTACGGTTAATTTTACCAACAACTCAACCGGAGCTGTACAATATTTATGGAATTTTGGAGATGGCTTCAGTGACTCAACAGAGTTACCAGTCCATATTTTTACAGATACGGGAACGTATGTAGTCACACTCTATTCTACGAGCTCACAAGGATGTATTGGATCTTTTTCAGGAGTGGTTTCAGTACTGGTTCCATTTATGGATATTGCCGTTTCAAAAGTGTATTATGCTGTAAACGGCAACCAGCTTTCCATTTCAGCTAAAGTTGAAAACCGGGGTAACCTGACAGTAAATTCATTTCAGATAGCCGCATTAATAGATGATGCAACACCCATTGCTGAGAACTGGTCAGGAACACTTGCCCCCGGCAATTCGCTTCTATATGAATTTAATGCCAGCTATATTTTACAAAACGGCAGTGTTACAAAGTATGTCTGTGCTTCCACTTCAGAACCAAATGGGATAAGCGATGACAATCCCGCTAATGATAAAAACTGTGCTGTTACAAATCAGGAGTATGAGGTTTTCAGCGCATTTCCGGGACCATTCCATGATGAGGTGACCATTGCATTTAATCTTCCCCTGAGCGGGCCGGTAGACATTGAAATGTACGATGATATCGGAAAGCGGGTATTACAAAAAACAAATATACCCGGGTATACCGGATTTAACACAATACAGTTAAACACCATCAATTTATCCAGAGGTTTTTATTCCATTGTGGTTCGATTCAGAGATAATCCACAAGTAATTAAATCGCTGAAACAGTAATTAAATTTATTTTTGACTGTTTCTGAACTGATATTTTTCATTCAGATAGCTGATTACATGAGGCTTTAATAAAAGAGGAATAAGTATTCTTAAATATGAAAACTTATGCTTTTTGTTGCCTCTTCCGTTCGATTTTAATGCCTGTAAAATCATATCAGTCTGATGAATATCACAGAATAATTTTATTTCCTCTTTATCATTGGTTGTTAGTACTTCCTTTTTCAAAAAATAAGTTCTAAACTCATCCAACCAGGCAATAGCCATTTTCAATTTATTAGGAACTACCATTGAATTTAACCTTAAATTCAATATTTCAAGCAGTTCCATATCCGGTTCAGTATTTAAGTATTGTTTAATATTTCGAAATGAAATGCGGGTATGTGTATCTTTTTGAACATCACTATATACATAAGAAACACTCGTAGAATTCATTCTGATCTGGTACAAACAATCTGTAATATTTGCAAACAAATTCCCCTTCAACAGCATTCGTGAGAATAATTCATAATCCTCCGAATGAATGTATGCTTGATTATATTTGTTTTCAATAAACGCCCGGGTTTTACCGATTAAACAGGCATGTACAATAGGAGTCCTGAAAAAGGATACAAATTTGAGTGACCCCGGTGAGGTAAACATGGGAGGAAAACTCCTTAATACCTTTCCCTGTTCACTTATGTAATAAAATCCGGCTGAAACAATATCGAGTTCTGGTGATGCATCAAATTTTTTCATTATTTTCTCAATGCGGTCGGGCATTGAGATATCGTCGGCATCCATTCGAGCCAGATATTCACCGGAACAAATGTCGATTGCATTATTTAAAGTCTTAATCAAACCCATATTCGCCGGATTTACAATGACTCTGATCCGGGAATCGCGCTTCCGGTATTCCTCTAAAAGCAGTGGAGTTGAATCAGTGGACCCATCATCCAGCAAAATTATTTCAAGATTATGGTATGTTTGATTTAATATTGATTCAATAGCAGGACGAAAAAATGCTTCGGCATTGAAGCACGGAATTACAACTGAAACCAATTGATTGGAATTTGTCATTTCAAATAGAGTTCTTCCAGCCTGGCAGCTTTTAATTGAATGGTGTAATTCCCTGCAACTGTCTCATATCCTGCTTCCTGAAGTTTAAAACAAAGAGCCTTATCCTTTAAAAATGTAATCAATCCGTTAAGTATCGTTTCACTGTTCTTATAAGGGACTAAAAGGCAATTACATTTGTCTTCCGCAAAATCACATGCAATCCCCGACCGTGTAAATACTGAGGGTACCCGGGCAGCCAGGGCTTCAATATAAATTTGTCCAAAGGCTTCACTTTCCTGACTTATCGGTACATGTACAAAATAATCAAATAATCCATACAATGCCGGGATATCATTTTCAAATTCAATAAAGCGTATGTTTCTTTCGGGAATTGTTTTACATTGTTTCATTAATGCATCCCTGTAATCGCCCGTTGCATTAGCAAATAGAATTACACTATCAGGGTACTGAATCAGTAATTCTCTAAATGCCGGAATTATAAACTGTACCCCCTTCCATTCGGTAAATCTGGATATTACTCCAATTACTTTACCCGATTGCTGTAAATTGTATTTCCGTTTTAAATCCTCTATCCTGTTCTGTAAATTTACATCATTATCAAAAATACTGACATTTATTCCATGCGGAATCAAATGCACTTTATGGGCCTGAACTCCTTCCCATGCTATCAGAATATTTTGAACTACACTACTAATTGCTACAATATCAGTAGCCAGGTAATTCACGAATTTATCGTACTTAACAGCGTGCGGATGCCATGTGTGATGCAAATCTGAGTGATGCCTGGTCATGATTCTGCGTCGTATTCCGGCAATCTTAGCAGCCAATAATCCGGTAAGACACGCTTCAATGAGATGCGTATGCACTATATCATACTTGTTTCTGCGCATCAGCACAACCATCTTAAACATGATGGGAATCAAATCCGCATTGGATCTAAAAGTATAATGGTACACCGGAACAGCTCTTGACTCAAGGAAATCAGACATAGGTGAATCCCTGCCATTTAGTAATATAAATTCGAAATCAAACTTCGAACGATCCATAAAATCAACAAACCACTCATGCTCCAGGGCCTTTCTTATCTGTGATAACACAACTAAAACCTTGACTTTTTTCATTTGGCTTTTAATTGATGTCCGACAGATTTCAGGATAAGGTCAATTAAACCCGTATAGGAAACAGATTGGAGGTAGTTTTTGATTTGAAATTCATCAATGGTAAGTTTCCCCGACATAGCATCATCAATCCATGATGCGAATCTGTTTCGATCTTCCGTAAAAAATATTCCCTTGTTCAGGAGATCCGGTATCTCACAATCGATATTTGTGATTACCGGTTTAAATGCAGCAAGGTAAGTGATTACCTTTAGCGGAGACCTCAGGTTATTTACCGGATTTGAACCTGCATCGTAACATATCACACCAACTTTTGCGGCAAACAAATAAGGAGCAAAATCTTCAGGGGATTTAGGCCCTAATAACTTAAACATCCCTGTTCGTTCGTGGCCGGCAATAAGGTCGCGCCATTTTTCATTTTTGATTTGAAAGGGTCCGATAAAAAGAAACTTAAAATGGTGTTCCTTTACCAACCAATCCAAAAACAACCAGTCGATATCGTCACTTAATGTTCCCAGCAGTAAGACCCTGTCATTGAACGCTGAGGCATATTGCTGTTTTCTCCGGTGTTCATAAAAAGCTGTATCAACTCCTTGTTTCACAAGTAAAACATTATTATTCAATTGATTATAATGCTGATAAAATTTGGGGCTGGTTACTATAACGGCATCTGCACTTTTAGCCAAATTTTCATCCAGCATTTTGCCTGCGTAAGGATCAACAACATGATAAATATATTTGATCTCCTTATTTGATGGAAACAGGTAAAACGACCTCATCGGATCGAAGCGCCAAACAATATCGAAGTGTCCGGTTTTGTCCCCGCTTGCATTTTGAGCCCGGTATCCATTCATTCTGTCATTAATAAACAATGCCAGTTTTCCCAAAAAAGCAGGAAGGTAGTTGACATATTCTATTACGGTCAGATTATTATTAATTTGCTTGGGGTTCAGGCTCCAGGTAAACAACTTGCTAAACTTCCAGGTAGTTGGAGGATTCAGATATATTACCTTGAAATAATTACTCAGCTGGTTAGCATAATGTAATTGAGTATGCCAGACTTCGCACCAGGGTTCATCAGATGTAACAAGAATTTTCATTTAACCGGGTGCTTGGTGGTAGTGCTGTTTTCAAGAATATCTAAAATCTGATTAATCCTTTTCGAATAATCAACCTGTTCAAGATATGTATCGACCTTAATTTTATCAATAGCCTGATTGGAATGAAGGCAATTATCAATTTTTTCTATAAATTCCTCAACCGATTCTACAAAATAAACACCCATATTTACCGGGTCAGGCAATTCACTTTCCATACTTGTTACCACCGGTCTTTTCTGGCTGATATAATTGAGTATTTTCAGAGGTGACCGGATGTGTACAGCTCTGGAATTTTTAAATTTGTAAGGCACAAGGCAAACTGCAGCGCCCCGGATGAAATTTTTCAATTCAAGACCTGATATACTGCCAAAAAAACAAACATTAGCGTTTGATTGAAATGCTTTTAGTTGTTCCAACCCGTTATGGTTGAGATTAACAACAGGGCCGATAATCAGTAACTTATTGTCAGGAAATCGCCTGGCAATCTTATTCAGTAAATCAATATCAACCTCATGCGAGAAAGTTCCTATAAACAAAAGATACTGACCAAATTGTTCCCTAATCTCATTCACCACAACCGGGTCTGTAATATTATCTTCCTCGGGGATACATTGCGGTACGGTGATCACATTTTTATTCAATTTTTCATAGTGGCTCGTTAGGCGCGGACTGGTAACAACAACCAGATCGGAAGCGGATGCAAACACATTATCTCCGGGCTTACCTGCATATTGATCCACGACATGATAAATGCTCCGAATTGAACCGGGTAACCACGCTGTAAAAAATCTGAAATGGTCGAATCGCCATAATATAATATCACTCTTTCCGGCAGGAATAAACTTTCTTATGGATAATGATGTCATTATATCATTAAAAAAAGTAAATAATTTCCGAAACACACGAACCGGAAAAACATGCCTGTAAGGAATAACAAGCAATTTAGAATTAACCCTGTATGTTTTTTTATAATCTATAACACCCCGTGCAGGATTCCATATTCTTGGCGGATTAATATAGATAACATCAAAATGTTTAGAAAGCTGAAAGGCATAATGCAATTGAGTATGCATTACGTCCCCCCATGGTTCGTCAGAGGTAATAATTACTACTGTTTCATCGCTACTGATTCCTCTCATTTGGGATTCCTATGACTTTATCAAAATCACCTTCATCGTTTTCCCCGATAATTCATATGCAAAATCTTTTAATTCTGTCTTTCGGGTAACCAAAAAATACATCAATTCATTTCTGGCGAAATAAATATCCTCAAAACCTGATTCATAAATGGTTGCTAATTGATACGGGAAATGCAACAGCTTTAAAAATTTGTTCATGATTAACGCCAAACGATATAATTTAGACCTCTTGTAGGTTTCTGAAATTTTATCAACAAAAATCAACTTAAGAACTTCTCCGGTATTTAACTCACTAAACTTTTGTTCCATTACATACCGGAAATACCGGCATCTGCCATTGACCGGAATAAAAGCAGTAACAGGGTGTTCAATTAATTCAAGCGCAGGGCGATCCTCAGCTTTTAGTATTTTGCCCCATTCTATAATTTCATTTCGTTTTAAATCGTGACTAGAATCATCAAAATAATTTTTTAAAAACATAAACCAGTCTTCCGGTAAAACCTCTCTTTGATTTGGAACCGGAGGATGGTAGTAATGAAACATCCAGATGTCACTTATATAATTAACTTTTACACCCGCCAACCGCAGCCGGTGACCGATATCATTATCCTCTTTGCCCCATATACAATACACCTCATCGTAACTATTAATTTCAAGTAGTTTTTCCCTGGGAATAAGTCCCCATCCAAGGGCATTATCGGTTGTCCGTTCGTATTTTTTTTCCAGGTTTTCATTCCCCGGTAGTGTATTTGGAGGCAGCATTATTGCCGAAAAGAAATACGCATCACCTGTTCGCTTGAATTCGTTAATTTGTTTAACAAATCCGGGTTTAAAAATCATATCAATATCGGCGGTAAACACATATGAAGAATCTGCCATTCTGATTGCGGAATTCAAGGCATGTGACCTGTTCCACATCATTCCACGGGTATTGTTGTAGAGATACGATGCAAACGGATATGATTCTACAAGCTTTTGAACCTTAACTGCAAGATTCATTTCACTGCCATAATCGACAAAAATAACTTTGAAAAGCATATCGGTTTGAAGTGAAAGCGATTCGAGTGATAACCGAACTCTGTCCAGTTCACGATCTCTGAAGCAATAAATAAAAGTTATTCTATCCATGGAACTTACAATTCAGTTGGCTCTTTTTATGAGAACTACTTTAATCTCATGGCCGCTGATTAAATACGAGTAATCAAAAATCTGCTTATTGAAAACAGAAATAAAATGAGCTACTTCATCCCGCGCCCTAAATATATCCTCATAATTCTGATGATATTTAGATTGAATAAGTAATGGCAAACGCATAACTGCTAATAACCTATTTATTCTTTCCAATACATTATAAAGAATAGATTTTTTAAACGTTTCAGAAATAGTTTCATTATAGTACAATGCAACAACAGTGCCCGGTTCAGAATTAATAAATTGGTTCTCCAGGACATACCTGAAAAAGTCACTTCTTCCATCAACATAGATGAACTCTGACATCGGATTCTCAATATATTCTACACATTGCCTCGAACCAATTTCACGAACTACACCCCAGTCAAATTCAAGATTACGTATGGGTTCATCCTTGGAATATTTGTAATAGCTATCCTGAAAATTCAGCCAGTTATCAGGTATAAGGGCATGCTTCTGATGGACTGTCTCGTGATAAATGTGAAACAACAAAACAGATTCATCATAAAAGATAGTCTCAACACCAACGTTTCTTAACCGGCTTTCAATATCATTATCTTCTTTACCCCAATAACAATAAAATTCATCGTAGCCATTCATCTTTGCCAAAACATCACGACTGATTAATCCTAATCCCAAAGCATATGCTTTGCTTTTCTCGACCTCGGGTCCAAAATTGAGCCTGGACAAATCGTAGCCTTTAGGGAGATAATATACAGAAAAGAAATATGCTTTACCCGGGTCCAGCATGCCATAACAGAGCTCAACAAAATCTGATTTAAAAATCATGTCCACATCTGCTGTAAATACAAATTCGGTAGTGGCCAGTCTGATTCCCGTATTTAATGCATGCGAACGGTTCCATGGACGATAACGGGTATCGTTATATATGTAAGTGACAAACGAATAACTCTTTACCAGTTTTTCAATTTGCTGACTGATAATTAAACTGCTACCGTAATCGACAAACACCACATCAAAATCCCTGACCGTTTGAGCTGACAGCGAATCGAGTGAATGCTTTACCCGTTCAGCGTCTCTGTCCCTGAAAGTAAATATGATTGTGAGTTTGTTCATATTCCGGGACAGATTAAGGGAATGAATCCATAAATAGGTTTCGAAACGCAATAAATAGTTAGTCTGTACTTCATTGACTCATCATTCAACCAAACCGGGTTATAAAGAAATTTCATCAGGCAATATCCGCAAATTGATATTCGACTTTTTTAAAAAAAATAACACCACCAACCATATAAATTACAGATACTGTCAACGGAACAATAATTGTCGTAATTGCTATAGGATGGGATGTAAAACCGCTGCGAAATATTTCAATTGCAGGAATGATAGGGTTTAAGACAGAAAATAACTCATACCAATAACCTTTTATCATTTCAGCCGAATAAAATACAGGCGTGGCAAACATTAATGCCTGAACAGCAAACGGGATCACATATCTGAAATCTCTGTATTTGACAGTTAAGGCCGACAAAAAAGTCCCGGTTCCGATGGCTGTTATTAAAGTTATTACAACAGAAGCAAGCATCAAAACGATCATATTGATAACCTGAAAATGGATCTGGTGATAGATAAGCAGGACTACAAAAGGTAAAAGTGTCATTGTAAAATCAAACAATGCAACTAAAATTGCTGAAAACGGGATAATGAGTCGCGGGAAATATATTTTCCTGATAATGGAGGCGTTTGATAAGATGCTTCCTGATGCACCGGTTATTCCTGCAGCAAAAAGGTTCCAGATAATGAATCCGCTGAAAACATATAGAGTATAAGGCAACTCCCCGGATTCAGAACCAAATTTGGAAGCAAACAGGAAAGTAAACATGACCGTCATTAATACCGGCTGAAGAATTGCCCAGGCCAAACCCAGTACCGTTTGTTTGTATTTGACCTTTACATCCCTCCACACAAAAAAGAAGAATAACTCTTTGAAATGCAGCACTTCCGATAAACCAAGGTGCAGCCTTCCAGGGGGTTTTATAACCGATTCAGCCATAACTGTTGTGAAGAAGGCAATAATTAACTAATAATCAATAACTTAATAGAGAGTTGAACGCCTTTCTTCAGCGTTCCAAAGTTAGCAAAATTGGGCGCTTACCCTACAGCTATTTTGGATATTAACCCTTTCCGAATCAAGTAAATAAAATAACATTGCCTGAAATAAGCAGTGATTCAGAATAAAAAGAGTAAAATTGCAAAACTTATAAAAGACAATTTCCAACAGGAGTTTTCCAGTAACTACCTTTCAAATTATCATTCTCCATGTGCGGAATTACAGGATTTTATTCATCAACTGAGGCATTTAGTGAGGAGCAACTGAGAATGATGACCGATGTGCTGAAACACAGAGGTCCGGATGCAGAAGGCTTTTTTTATGATGGAATCTGTGGCTTAGGTCATCGCAGACTGAGTATTATCGACCTTTCTGTAAGAGGCAATCAGCCCATGTCATCTGCAAATGACAGGTATGTAATCATTTACAATGGTGAAGTTTACAATTATGCGGAATTGGGAGTAGGCCTTACTGAATCTTCTTCTTTTTCAGGTGCTTCTGATACTAAATTTCATCTGAAGTCTGCATCCGACACAGAAGTCATACTTGAACTATTCTCCCGATATGGTGCCGAATCGGTATCCCGACTAAACGGAATGTTTGCCTATGCCATTTATGATAAGCAGGAAAAAGAACTCCATTTATTCAGAGATCGTCAAGGAATTAAACCGCTTTACTATTATTGGGACGGGAATAAACTTGCTTTTACATCCGAGCTCAGATCCTTCAGACTTTTAAAGAAAATAAAGCTGCAGATTAACCCTAAAGCCGTATTTGATTTTTTACATTTTGGTTTTGTACCCGCACCGGCCAGTATTTATCAGAATGTGTTTAAACTTCCTGCCGGATCTTATCTCAAATTGAATTCCAAAGGTCTTACCATTGAACGATACTGGAAACTGGAAGATAAGATTCAAGAACAAATAACCACCAACGAGGACCAGGCAATTGTTAAATTAAGTGATTTGTTAACCAGTTCGGTGCAATATCAACTCAGAAGTGATGTTCCATTTGGCGTATTTCTGAGTGGCGGAGTTGATTCAAGTCTTATCACTGCACTGGCAACAATGGCTTCCAGCTCACGCATAAATACTTTTTCAATTGGATTTGAAGAAATCAGTCACAATGAATCGATTTATGCGAAAGAAGTTGCAACCTATCTGGGCACTTCGCACCATGAATTTATAATATCCTTTAAAGATGCAATTGAATTAGTTGATTCAATAACGCATACTTATGGTGAGCCCTTTGCAGATTCATCGTCTATTCCCACCATGCTGGTCTCCCGACTCGCAAGGAAACATGTAACCGTTTGCCTTTCAGGAGAAGGTGGTGACGAACTATTTTTTGGTTATGGTGCACACCAATGGGCACGGCGATTTTCGAACCCGCTGCTGATGTTGTCAAGAAAACCTTTGTCTTCCCTACTCTCATTTGGTGACTCCAGGTTAAAGAGAATCGGCTCCTTATTGAATTATAAAAACAGCGAAAATCTGTTCCACCATATTTTTTCTCAGGAACAATATTTCTTCGCGTCAATAGAACTTGCACCTTTGCTGAGTCCCGACTGGCAAAAAGAACTGTTTAACACACCGTCTTCGGCGGTTTCGGCAGGTGCCAACTGGCCTCTTACCACTTCTGATCCGATGAAAAAGTTAGATAAGCGAAATCTGACGTTTATGGAACAGCAGGCAATATTCGATTTACAATATTATTTACAGGACGACCTGTTGACTAAAGTTGACAGGGCCAGTATGCGTTTTTCGCTGGAAACCCGTGTGCCTTACCTGGATCACCGGATAGTTGAATTTGCCCTCAATCTTTCGCCGGGATTAAAATACAAACGGGGGGAGCCAAAATATTTGCTTAAACAAGTTCTTTATCAGTATCTGCCACAACGGATATTTGACAGACCAAAGCAGGGCTTTGCCATTCCTCTGGCAAAATGGTTGAAAAATGAACTCAGGTACCTGCCTGATGAATTGTTATCGGAAACAGCAATAAATACAACGGGAATTTTTAATTACATCCAGGTCTCGGATATGGTTAAAAGATTTTTCAACGGCGAATCGTATTTGTTCAACCGGATCTGGTCGATCATTTTGCTTCAAAAATGGTTAATGAACTATCATCAGGATTAGTCTGATCAGCAGTTTTTCCAAACTTATACTCCAGTTCTTCCTGTTCTGAAATCGAATCAGACTTGCGATCACGCTTGTAGTAATATTGCATTATAAACAGGCTGGCAACGTAAAATGGAAGCACCGGAATCCTGTACCGGACTAAACTTCCGAAATTTGAGGTGGATATACCTACAGAAAAGGCAAAAAATAAACTAAATATCAAAGAGAAAGCCAGCAGATGACTTCGTGTAAGATATTTTAGAAAACCAAATAGCCGGACCTGAATAAAGAATCTGAATGTCAGGAACAACAACATCATACTCTCCAAACCACTTACCAGCATAACTATATTTCGTGATTCCCACAGATAAGGCCTGAATATTGCAGCATTGATAGCAGCCGGTGCTTTTGAAAGCATGCTTGATACTGTTGGATCAAAATCGCCTATATCAAAGGAGTTTCCTCCATAATAATCTGCTTTCAGGTCCTGATTCGAAATGACCGCCCTTTCCAACACCTGGTCAACTGAATAAATACCCAGTAAGCCTTTCAGACTGTTTAATATTAGATAACCCCCTCCTATCGCGATAACCAGCATAAAAGGTCCGATCATATTTTTTATAACCTTATTTTTCAAACTAAAAATAAATTTATTAACCACCCAAATCAACGACCCCGGTAATAGTGCAAATGCGATATAGGGCTTTATTGACATTATAAGGAACACTGATAAAAACATAATAAACAAATTACCAAGAATTTTATCACGTACAATAAAAATCTGATAAAATGCATAAGTATAGTAACCAATTGCACTCATTGTAATGGTATCTTTCAACACACCTGAACTCCAAAAAAACACCGACGGTATGAAAAGTACTGCAATTGCCATTTCTTTTTTCAAATCGGGAAATTCAGCTACAAAAACTTTATATAACCGCCATACTCCCCCGTATGAAAACCATGCGAATAATAATGTGGTAACAATATAGCTGCCTGCGGCAAGTAAAGTAAGCACAGTAGTAAACCGCACAACCATAAACGTCATGGGGTCGCGGTAATACATCGGATAACCAATATTATAATCAAAGTATGCCCAATAACTTTCCATATCCAGCCCATTGATCATTACGGAGAAAAAACCCGAAGGATTTTTGAAGAGTAACCGAACCATGATCATGCTGTCCTGAAAATAGCCTATAGTATCGCCTCCACCGTAGTATTGGGTATAAATTAAACACAACGCCAACCCTCCGGCCAGTTTTACATACATCCCTTTTGTATAGTACTTATATTCCGGAAATTTTTTGACAAGCGAGTATTTTTTAGACCGGGTGATGATGATAATAAATATCAGCACCAACGGTCCATAAATAAAATCTACCAGGTTGAAAAATCTCATGCTTGCTTTCGGAATGAGTTACGGAATCTATAACTGAGCAAATTTAACAATTCAAAAGTTATAAGCTTAAAGAATTACATATATATATCTTTGATTTTCAGACATATATATAATTATTCCAAAGCTGAACAATTAAATATATTATCTTCGCCCAAACTTTAAACAGACTTATGAAATACTCCACATTGATGGTTGCCTGTCTGGCAGCCGTATTTTCCTTTTCTTCATGCGATGGGCAGAAAAAAGGGAAAGATGATTCTATGAAACTCGTGACTGCACTTGATTCTGCCAGCTATGGAATAGGAACAAGTATCGGCAGGAATATGAAAAAAGACGGTCTCGATTCAGTGAACGTTGACCTAGTTGCTAAAGGCTTAAGAGATATTCTCGAAAACAAAACCGAAATGTTGAATGCTGAACAGTGTCAGACAGCCATTCAAACCTATTTTCAAGGCATTCAGGATAAAAAATCTTCAGCAAATGTAGAAGCAGGTAAAAAATTCCTTGAAGAAAATGCAAAAAAACCCGGGGTTGTAACGTTACCCAGTGGGTTGCAATACCAAATCATTACTGAAGGTACAGGGCCGAAACCTGGACTTGAAGATAAAGTTACCACCAATTACCATGGTACACTCATCAATGGTAAAGTTTTCGACAGTTCCGTTGAACGTGGTCAGCCGGTTAGTTTTGCTGTTAACGGTGTTATTCCGGGGTGGACAGAGGCGTTACAATTGATGCCTGTTGGATCGAAATGGAAATTGTTCATTCCTTCTAACCTTGCTTACGGAGAACGTGGTGCAGGCGGAGATATTGGTCCTAATGAGACACTGATATTCGAAGTTGAACTTATTTCCATAGACAAATAATTTAATTATCATTTGAAAAGTGGTGTCTTTGGCACCACTTTTTTTTTAACTTTTAAATCCATGAAAAAATTCATTGTTCCGACTTTAGCATTCATTTTTGGAATTTATACAAGCGGTTTTAGTCAGCAAAAAATGCTGACGATGGATGATGTCGTTCTGAAATCAAAAACTTCGCTTGCTCCGGAAAACATTGAACAATTAAAATGGATCGTCTCCGGTGACGCTTTCTCGTATATTAAAACATCCGGTAAGGAATTGCAGATTGTCCAATCGGCACCTTCAGGATCTGAAAAAATTATCACTACCAGGACTCAGATTAATTCGCTAATCAGTCCCCTTCGCAAGGATACACTGTTAACGATACCTGAAATTACATGGACATCACCCGAAACATTTGCATTTGACTACAAGGAGTATACTTATGAATTCAGCAGTAAATCGCAGAATCTTTCCAAAATATGCAGGCTGCCCGGTTCAGAAATGGAGAACTCAGATAAATTTTCACCCGCCGGTCCGATAGCATGTACACTCGACAATAATTTGTGGGTTTTTACCGGCAACGACTCCATCAGAATTACCAACGAATCAGACCCCGGTATTGTGTGCGGTAAATCGGTCCACCGTGACGAATTCGGTATCCACAAAGGAACTTACTGGTCGCCGGGAGGACATTTGCTTGCCTTTTACAGGATGGATGAAACGATGGTCACTCAATATCCGATCGTAAATATTGATGAAGCACCGGCTACTGCAAAATTTATCCGCTATCCGGTTGCGGGAGATCCCAGCCATCATGTAACCATAGGGGTGTACAATATGCAAACAGGCTCAACGGTATTTCTGAAAACCGGTGAACCTGCCGAGCAATACCTCACCAACATTGCATGGAGTCCTGATGAAAAGTACGTATATGTTGCAGTACTGAACAGGGGACAGGATCATCTAAAAATGAACCGATATAATGCAGCTACAGGAGCTTTTGAAGCAACCCTGTTTGAAGAAACCGATCCGAAATACGTACAGCCCTTAAATCCTATTGAATTTGCAGGAGATTCCAAATTTATCTGGCAGAGCAGACGTGATGGTTACAATCATTTATATTTATACAGTTCGTCAGGTGAACTGATCAGCCAGCTTACAACCGGAAAGTGGGAGGTGACAAATTTTTTGGGTTTTAACAGCTCTGCTTCCAAGGCATTTTTTGAAGCAACAGCTGTCAAACCAATTAACCGGGATATCTATTCAGTAGATCTGAAATCTAAACAAATAACCCGGATCAGCAGTGGTGACGGCGTACATAAAGGCAATGTTTCCAAATCAGGGAAATATGTTCTGGATGAATTTACCGGCCCCGGAATTCCGAGAAACATTGATCTCATTTCCGGATCCGGGAAAACCGTAAGAAAGCTTTTAGTAGCCGGCAATCCATTGTCAGACTACATGCCGGTTGATGTTTCCATTTTCACAATCAAAAATCAAAACGGGGATAGCTTATACTGCCGTATGATCAAACCAGCAAATATGGTTGCAGGGAAAAAATATGCTTCCATAGTTTATGTTTATGGTGGACCCAACGTCCAGCTCATCACTAATACATGGACAGCAGGAACTGATTTGTGGGCCTATTACATGGCTGAACGTGGATTTGTAGTGTTTACCATGGATAACAGAGGCAGTGATAACAGAGGTAAAGAATTCGAACAGGCAACGTTCAGGGAACTTGGAAAAGTGGAACGCGAAGATCAGCTGGAAGGCATCAAATACCTGATTAACCAAAATTTCATTGACCGGAACAAAATGGGTGTATATGGATGGAGCTTCGGTGGATTTATGTCGGCGACATTGATGACCCGAAACCCCGGTATTTTCAGGGCTGCAGTAGCCGGAGGTCCTGTTATTGACTGGAGATTATATGAAGTAATGTACACCGAGCGGTACATGGATACACCTGCAGAAAATCCACAAGGTTACTTCGAATCAAGTTTATTGAATTATGTCGGCGACCTGAAAGGCAAAATGCTCATGATCCACGGTACCTATGACAATGTTGTAATATGGCAGCATACCCTGCTCTATCTGCGGGAAGCAGTCAGGAAAAATGTTCAAATGGATTATTTTGTATACCCTGGACATGAACATAACGTTAAAGGCAAAGACAGGGTTCATCTGCTGAATAAAATCTCGCAGTATTTCTTCGATAACCTGAATTAAAAACAGGCTCCTGTTTAGAATTCCCGCGGAAGCGTAAAGTGAAAACTGGTACCTTGTTCTGGTATCGATTCAAGCCATATTTTTCCGCCACTCTCTTCTATCAGTTTTTTGGCAACCGGCAATCCTATACCGGTGTTGGTATATCCGTCAGACGAACCTGTAGTGGCAAATAACTCAAATATTTTTTCGCGCTCCACTTCACTGATGCCCGGTCCGTTATCAGAAACTGTAAAATGAAGCTGGGTACCTGTATCCCTCACTTCAATTTCGACTTTCCCGTTTTCTTTGTTATTGTGTTTTATGGAATTACTTACCAGATTCTGAAGTACCTGCCAGACTACTACTTTTGCACCCAGCATCCGTGATACCCCAATTTTCAAAGTGAAAACCGTTTTACCGTCGGTGCCAATTGACTCCACCAACTCATTTGTAAGATCATCCAGTTCGATCCATTCAGAACCCCTTTTCTGGTTTTCGGCTTTTGCGTATTCCAGAACCGATGAAATCAGCTGTTCCATTTTTACAACCTGTTTTTCCAATAGCAGCAAATGAGATTTCCCTTCTTTGTTCAGAAACGGACCACTGTCCTCATGCAGCCATCCTGCAATGTTTCTTATTCCTCTCAAAGGAGCTTTGAGGTCGTGTGAAACGATATAAGCGAATTCCTTCAACCGTTCATTTGATTTTTGCAATTGCAGTGACTTATTTTCTATGATATTGTTTTGAATGTGCATCCATTCGTTATTACGCTCCAGTTCTTTTCTAACCTTTATCATGTTAACCAATCCGGAAAACCGAACCTGAATAAATGTTACCGTTAAAATGAAAACCCCAATCAGCAGCCATCCCCCATTTTCTAAAAATGTGTATACAGGAACCTCCGAAAATGTCATGTAAAATCCAATATGAAAAAGTGCTATAACTGACCAAAAAACAAGCGAAAATGAGAGCGGCCAAATAAGAAGAAGCGCAGCGCCAATGAAATTTGCAGTATGAGCCAGGGTATACCCTGTAATTTCACTCTCATCCAGTGTGCTCAGAAAATAAGCGTCCTGAACAATCAATATAAAAACCGGAATGGCTATGTAATACCTGATTGGAATTTTTATCTTGTTTCTGATCAAAAAAGTCAGACACATCAAAGCCGATGAGGTCATTCGAATGCCGAATTCATAAAGATCATGTACCTGATCCTGAAAAAAAATAGTTGTCGCAAAGAGACTGTTCATGCAGACAGCAATCCAGGTCCCTATAATAAAGTTCTTTTGGAGAACTCTATCCAATTCCGGATTCCAATCCTCTTGCCCCGCCTTTGACCCGGCTCCAGAAAGTGTATTCAATACCATAGTTTGGTGAATAATTTCACAAGTACAATATGGCGTTCAACAGAAATTAAATGGGTGGAAACAGGTGATAAACCTTACAGATGATCAGCGCTGGGCCGTGGCCATCAAAAAGAAACTTTCGCTGATAGAAAGGTCGTTTTTGAAAAAGTAAACGCCTCCCCAGGGGTAAACAACCCGGCGGTAAACTACCGCATCATCTGATTTTTTAACGGTTACAAGTGTAACCATTCTATTGATCTCAGCAATTTGCTCTACATGCACTTCAGGCATCACCTCATATACGGTTTCATTATTGCCCGAAACCGATCCGGAAGTGGCTTTGGATGCATTGGATGCAGGCTGTTCCTGAAACACAGATGCAACGGCCTTTTCGGGACCCGGTTCGGAAAATAAATAACCATTTGCATTTGAGATTACCAGGTCTTCGGATCCCTCGCCCTGGTATCCGCCCGGTGGTGTCGGGTCTTCATTAGAAGCAGTTTGAACTACTGAAGCAAAAGGCTCATTATCGGAAGCCCCAATGGTGGATTTCGATTTATCGGCATCGTTGGAATGAGCCAGCGCCGATTGTGATTCACTTCCGGCAGCACCTTTTTGAATGCGATTCATTTCCTCAGCATGTTTGGCGTCTGATTTAGCTTTCCTGTCTGCATCGCGTTGCGCTCTCAGTTCATTCTTTTGCTCTTCCAAAGCAAGTTTGTCGGCTGCCTTTTTAGCATCTTCATTGGCCTTTGCATCAGCCAACGCTTTCTTGTCTTCGGCCTCTTTAGCTTTTGCGGCCTCTTTGGCCTCAGCATCCATAACCTTTTTAAGGCGGGCTGCTTCCTTCTCGTCCTCTTTTGACTTCTCAGCTTCTTTTGCAGCCATTGTCTTTGACTGCTCTTCAGCCTCTTTTATTTGCGATTGAATTTGTTTGGTGTAATCCGTATCGTAATCGAATTCATCCATATTACGATCGTATGAAATCTTGCCTACAGGCTGATTAAATACAATGATGTTTACACCCTCATATTGCTTAAACAGATATACGTCAAAAGGAAACGGATACAACCCCTGCCGTGCGCGTTCTGCCGGAATGGTGGTATTTACCTGTATGCGTTTTGTAACATAACCGGGTTTGTTAAATGAGATGATGTAATCACAATTTAACTTGAGACTAAGGTTGAATTTAGCTTCACCATTAACAGAATTGGTTTCGCCTGTAGTGAGGTTTTTCAGTACCACGGATACATCGTCCGTTTTGCCGTTTTCAATTTTCAATCGAATCGGCGTATCGAGACGTCCCTGAGCAAATGAAAATTGCACCATTAGGAACAAAGCCGTTACTGCCAGAACGGATCTGAGGATTTTTTTATCGCCTCTTGTTGAAAAATTCGGAGTGCTCATAATAGTTCAGTTTCAGGTGTTTGCTAAAACTGTTTACCCCAAATATAATCTTCTATTGGTTAGAAATTATGCAATATTTGCTCTAAAATCTCACAAATCTTACAAACATACTATTCTATTGATTATCAATACCTTAAACTATTAATGTGTTTTTCTAAGGATTGGAATAACTTTTAAACGATTGTTGCGTAAAATGGCTTGATTAACTGTTATGAAATTAACTAAATTATTAATAATCACAGCGTTCCTATTTCCTAAGGCATCACTGGGCCAGACCCCCGGAATGGAAGAGTCGTTAAAATATGTGAATGACAAACTGGGACCCATGTTCGAAGTTAATGTGGTAAAAGGAGCCTTACAGGTTAAGTTTTATGATAATGGCACATTATTTAGAGAGGACGAGGCAATGTGTAAGGATCTTGATCCCAAAAAGGTTGAGTACAGTCAGGAGGACAAAATTTTATCAGTAAATTGTAAGACGGGCCTGGATTGCGTTACCAGGGTGTATCATATCAGAGAAATAAGACGTGATTACGGCCGGGTATCATTTGCCAAAGAGCTGGACCCGAAAAGTGCTGCAGCATTGTGCAAGGCATTTGAACACATAATAAGAATGGTTAACGACAACAAGTATAAATCAGACATCGTATTTGAATGAAAAACAACTTAACATATATCGGCTTATTATTCCTTTGGATGCTTCCTGTTGTTGCTTTTGGACAGAATAACGAAGCAAAGGAATTATTTAAAAAGGGTGACGTATTATACCGCAACGCCGATTACAAAGAAGCCATTGAGTTGTACAACAAGGTTCTTGAACTGGAGCCGGACCATGCACAGGCTTTGCTTCAAAGAGGATTTTGTAAAAACCTTACAGGCGATTTTAAAGGTGCTATCGAAGACTTTACCAGTGTAATCAGACTAAATCCTGACCACATGTGGGCTTATCTTTCACGAGGAAGTGCCCTCAATAAAACAGGAGATTATGCCGCCGCCATCAAAGATTTTGACAAAGCTCTGGAGCTTGATCCCAAAAACCAGGAAGCTTACAACAACAGGGGATTTTCAAAGAAGCTTGCAGGTGATAAACAAGGGGCATGTGAAGATTGGAACACTTCAAGGAAACTTGGTAACGATGAAGCCCGTATAATATTGAAAAATAACGGTTGCAAATAACTATATTTACATTTAAACGCTGACACCATGACTGAGTTCAGGACGCTAACGTTCATTTCATTGCTCCTTTTAGGATGGATCTTTTCCTTTCCGGGGGAGGCTCCTAAAACGGCTGCTATGAAATTCGGAAATCAGGAAGACCTGTCAACCTGTCTTCAGAAATCAAGCTCCGTATGGGGAAGTAACTGCGGATCTTGTTACAGTTACTCCAGAAGCTACCGGATTAACCTGAAAAATGTATGCACCGAAACACTGGATGTTAAGGTAGCCGTTCAGGAAAAGTCCATGCGCTGGAGAACCTACAACCAAATAAACATGGCACCCGGCGATACCATCAGCGCCTATGCCTGTGAAGGTACCGGAAAATACATGTTTTGGGCAAAACGTACAGGTGATAACACCATTCTCTTTCCCTCAGATCAGGAAATAGACCAGGAGTTCTCAAAGGCCAAATAACCAACTCATATCTGCACCTCCTCTCCCATTTCAGGGATGTGAATGTTTTTGAATCCACTTTCAATCAGTCGCTGTTTGTAGAATGACATGGGTGAGTATTCACCATGTACCAGAAACACCTTTTCAACTTTTTGGGGATCCTGGCAACTCAGGTATTCCAGCATTTCCTTATAATCGGCATGTGCACTGTAGGCATCAATGGTTTCAACCCGTGCAATTACCTGATATTCTTCTCCAAAAATTTTAACCTCTTTGGCCCCTGCCATCAGGCGTCCGCCCAGACTTGAAGGGGTGCAATATCCAACAATCAGGATTGTATTATTCGCATCACCAATGTTATTTTTAATGTGATGCTTGATACGACCGGCTTCCGCCATTCCGGAAGCGGAAATAATGATGCACGGTTCATTTAGGTTGTTAAGCGATTTGGATTCTTCCACATCGCTGATAAACTTTAAATTTTTAAAATAAAATGGCCGGTTATCACCATGCTTCATATATTCTCTTAAATCTTCATTAAAACATTCAGGATGGCTTTCAACAACCTGTGTTGTATGTGTTGAGAGCGGCGAATCGACATATACCTTTATTGCCGGCAATTTACCTGCAGCTTCCATTTTGTCCAGTGAATACAAGATCTCCTGTGTTCTGTCGAGACTAAATGCAGGGATAATTAATTTCCCCTTTTGAACAATGCAGGTTTCAACAACCACTTTCAGCAACCGTTCCTCCGCATTTACAATTGGTTCGTGTATGCGGTCACCGTAAGTTGACTCGCAAAGAATAAAATCAGCCTGCGGAAAGGGTTCCGGATGCCTGAGAATCTGATCGCCAGGCCTTCCTATATCGGCACTAAAAAAAACATGCTTCGTACTACCGCCTTCTTTGATGCGAAGGCTGACAGCGGCGCTTCCCAGCACATGTCCTGAATCGGTAAACATAAAGGCAATTTCATCTGTAACATTTAACCACTTATCATATTCTACCGTTGTAAAACGTCTTAACGCCTCAATGGCATCCTCCTTGTCATAAAGCGGCTTTAACAGTTCCTTGCCCTTTCTCGATCGTCTTTTATTTAAATAATAAACATCATTTTCCTGGATAACAGCACTGTCAATCAGCATCAACCCGCAAAGGTCCAACGTTGCAGGGGTACAAAAAATCTGTCCCCTGAACCCTTCCTTAACCAGCCTGGGTATCAGACCTGAATGATCGATGTGGGCATGGCTTAAAATCATAAAATTGACAGAGGAGGGATCAAACCCAAAGTGTCGGTTGAGTGGTTCCGTTTCCGATCCAAGACCTTGAAATAAGCCACAGTCTAATAAAAAAGTTGTGCCTGCTGCTGTTGTAAAAAGGTGTTTTGAACCGGTAACCGTGCTGGCGGCACCATGAAATGCGATTTTCATCAAATTTGGAAATTTAGTTGCTAACGATGGATTAAATAAATAATAATAAACTGACTTTTAAACTTATAGAGATTATTTGTATAATTACTGTCCTCAATAAACACACGGATTAAATTTTTCATACATCGCACTCTGACCTGGCGCACCCTTTAACTGCAGTTTATTTATGATGAACCTCGAATTATTTGTAAAAGTAGTTATTGCCTTAATAACTATTATCGTGTTTGCTCAGCTGGCCGGAAGGGTAATGAAATATATCGGGCAACCGGCTGTAGTTGGCGAAATGATTTCTGGTGTGCTTCTTGGACCTACACTTTTCGGATATCTTTTTCCCGAACTATCCGGGTATGTATTCCCGGAAAAGGTCATGCCCGTTTTATACATTATCAGTAACCTTGGGCTTTCGCTTTACATGTTTCTGGTTGGTGCCGAATTAAATTTATCGCTCTTCACAAAATCAACTTTTAAGTATTCGGCAGCCCTTTCCTTTTCGGCAATTATAGTCCCTTTTATTGCCGGTGGTGCTGTTATATATTTTTATAATAATGAAATAAACACTTTTCATATATCTACCATGAGCATGGCGGTTTTTATGGGCGTTGCATTTGCAATAACTGCTTTCCCGATGCTTGCCCGAATATTGCAGGAAAAAAATATCTTACATACAAAACTTGGCACACTCTCTTTGTTGTCCGCCAGTATACAGGATGTCATCAGCTGGATATTTTTAGGTATTGTTACCATCATGTGTACCAGCCACGATTATTCCAAAGTTGCTATCATGATTGCAGGAGCAGCTGTTTTGACAATTATGCTCTTCTATCTGATCAGGCCCCTGCTGAATAAAATAGCAGGTAACGTGCATACATTCGAAGATTTAACTCCCGGTTACTTCGGATTGGTACTATTAATTTTCTTTGTTTCGGTGCTGACCACTGATGTGCTGGGCCTTTATTCCGTATTCGGAGGTTTTATTTTTGGTGTAATTCTCCCGAGGCGTAACTTTTTCATCAAAGCCATTTCCATGAGACTAAAGGACATCACCATTATTGCATTATTACCGGTATTCTTTGCCTTCTCGGGACTAAACACCAACCTGATACATTTAGGTAAACTGGATGTGCTGGAACCTACACTGGTAATTTTGGTGGTGGCCTTTGCCAGTAAACATTTGAGTTGCATGCTCACCATGCGCTATTTTGTTGGATTTGATTGGGGCACTTCATCTGCAGTAGGAGGTCTTATGAATTCAAGAGGACTGATGGAACTCATTATTGCCAACATCGGTCTCTCATATAATCTTATTGATCAACGGCTCTATTCCATTCTGGTGCTGATAGCTATTGTTACAACACTTGCCGCAATGCCTATTTACAACGCTTCGTTAAAAAAAACAACTGCCCTAAGATAAAATTTCACTCTAATCTGTGAGGGCTTTAAAATGAATTTGAATTTTCGGTTCTATAGGATTGATAAAATTGCTTTAAGACAAACAATTGTTACGCATTTTATTTTCAAAACAACTCCTAAATTTGAATTTACGGATATTTGCATAAATCGTTAACCAAAATCATTTAACATGTTGTTAGGAGTTCATTGTTCAGTAGCCGGAGGCCTGGAAAACGCTTTTACTGAAGCCGCTGAAAGGCAAATTGATACCATGCAGATTTTTACCAGAAATCAGCGCCAATGGAAAGCGAAACCCGTAACGGCCGAGGAAGCTGCTTTGTACAGAAAAGAAGCCAAAAGCTCAAAAATAAAAGTAAGCTTTTCGCATTGCTCCTATCTTATAAATCTTGCGGCTGAAGACCCTGGCAACTGTGAAAAATCCATTCAGGCACTCACTGATGAGGTGATGCGATGTGACGCTCTTGGGCTGGCCTTTTGTGTGTTACATCCGGGTGCCGCCGGGTCACAATCACCGCAGGCCGCAATGGAAAAAATTGCCGATGGCCTCCGGAAAGTCTTAAAGCAAACGGCAGATTCGGATGTAATGATATTGCTTGAAAATACCGCCGGGCAAGGTACGAGTGTTGGTGGTCCTTTTGAAAATCTTAAAACCATTTATGATCTTGTTGCATCCGACCGGATTGGATTTTGTTTTGACACCTGTCATGCATTTGCCGCAGGTTTTGATATCAGAACCGAAGCGGGTATCAAAGAGACCATGGAGCAATTTGACACTGTACTGGGTCTTGATAAATTAAAGGTTTTTCACCTTAACGACAGCAAAGGTGATCTTGGAAGTCATCTCGACCGCCATGAAAATATCGGCATGGGGAAAATCGGAACAACTGCTTTTAAATACATCATGAATCACTTCGGTAATGTTCCTAAAGTAATAGAAACACCAAAAGAAGATGACTGGGATGAAAAAAACCTGAAATTATTACGGTCGTTGGTAAAAAAATAACTGTAGAGGTTGTTTTATTTTAACAATTCCCGGCAATTATATTTCGATGGTTAAACCATCGTAAGCACAGGAAACATAAGGAGGCAATTCATCATTCAGCTCCGCATTTTTGCCCAGTTGATGTGAAATATGGGTCAAATAACCCTGATCAGGTTTTACCTGTTCCATTATTTCAAGTGCCTGCTCAAGCGTGTAATGTGAGACGTGCGGTTCCCTTCTCAAGGCGTTAAGCACAAAAACTTTACTCCTGTTAAGTTTCTTCATGGTTGTGTCAGGAATAAAATTCGCATCTGTCACATACGAAAAATCTTCTATTCTGAATCCGAAAACCGGGAGCCTGTAATGCAATACTTCCAGTGGCGTTAATTGTAACGAACCAATTGAAAACGGATTTTCATCTATGGTATGCAGATTAATCTCAGGAACACCCGGATATTTGAAATCGTCAAAAACATAAGGAAATTCTCTTTTAAGTGCCATCTGCACCCTCAATGTCGCATAAACGTTTACCTTTTCTCCGGTCACATAATTAAATGCCCTGATGTCATCCATGCCGGCAATGTGATCCTTGTGCTCATGGGTAAATACGAGTCCGTCGATCCGCTCAACCTTTTCGCGTAACATCTGTTGTCTGAAATCGGGACCCGAATCGATCACTATGGTAGTACTTCCGTCCGATACCATTACCGAACTCCTGAGCCGGTTATCGTGAGGGTCCTGTGAGGTGCAGACACGACATTTACAGCCAATAACCGGCACACCCTGCGAGGTTCCGGTACCCAAAAATGTAACCTTAAGCTTCAGACTTCTTCTGCTTTTGAAGATGGGACAAGGTATTTGCTGATCTGATCAAAATTTTCACCGGTAAACTCCTTATCCGCCGACAGCGACTTGAGTATTTCGAGTATGGTGATAATCCGGCTTTCGAGCGAAGAATACTTATTTACCACAACTATTTTCCGCTCCTCAAGCACACAAAATCCCGATTTAAAATTACCCCGTTCGTACCTGAGGGTGTAGCCATTGTCACCAAAAACATCTTCCAGTTTCTTTAGAAATTGCGGCGTGTATTTTATCATGCGAGCTTTGTCCGGGTTTTCATATGAGCCCGTAACCCTGCAAAGGTAGGGCAAATGGCTGAAATGCGTATCCAAAAGGGCCGGTTTGGTAAATGTTTGTTTATCAACAATGAAGGCCTTAAAAATCGATCTGTTAAGGTTCCTTTTAGCCTTTGATGAGTCGTTTTTTATTCATTCCTTTGCCCAGCCTGAAAATCAGACAGGAACAGGCTTTTTCGGTTCGAATCATCTAATTTTCAATTGTGAAATGAAACTCGGAGTTCCCAAGGAGACAAAAGAATTTGAAAACAGAGTGGCGCTTTCGCCCGAAGTGGTGAAAGCCTTTGTTGCATCCGGATTCGTGGTTCTGGTTGAAGCCGGTGCCGGAGTAAGATCCAACTTTTCGGATGCCGCTTATCAGGAGGCCGGAGCGGTCGTTGAGCCCTCCAAAGACACCATATACCAGTCTTCGGATGTGATACTGAAAGTAAATGCGCCGTTGACAGAGGAGATCGGGCAAATGAAAAAAGGGGCTGTGCTTATCAGTTTTATGTGGGCCCAGACACATCCCGAATTGATTGAAAATTGTGTAAAAGCAGGTATTTCAGCCTTTTCGGTAGATGCCATCCCACGAATTTCCCGTGCCCAGAAAATGGATGCGCTTTCTTCTCAAAGCAATCTTGCCGGATACAAAACAGTTTTGCTGGGAGCTAATGCCCTCGGTAAAATTTTTCCCTTAATGATGACCGCCGCGGGAACCATCAAACCTTGTAAAGTTGTTATAATGGGTGCCGGTGTGGCAGGTTTACAGGCAATAGCTACCGCAAAGCGCCTTGGAGCCATTGTGGAAGTATCAGACATCAGACCCGAAACCAAAGAACAGGTAGAATCGCTCGGAGGAAAATTTATTGAGGTTAAGGGGGATGCATCCATACAAACTGAAGGAGGGTATGTTAAGGCCGTTTCTGAGGACTTTCTTAAAAAACAACAGGAACTGCTGTTTAAACATATTTCCGAAGCCGACCTGGTGATTACGACAGCACTGATCCCCGGTAAAAAAGCCCCGGTGCTTGTTACAGAGGATATGGTAAAAAGCATGCGATTGGGATCGGTGATTGTTGATATGGCAGTTGAACAGGGAGGAAATTGCCCGCTGAGTGAACTAAACAAAACGGTTGTAAAACACGGCGTCACCATCATTGGTGAATCAAATCTGCCAAGTTTACTACCCATGAACGCGAGTGAACTATATGCCAGAAACATTCAGGCATTTATGAACCTGCTTGCTACTCCAGAAGGTTTCAAATGGGAACTTGAAGAAGAAATTACCAAAGGTTCGCTGCTGGTTCATAATGGCGTAATTGTTCAGGAAAACCTAATGCAGCGTACCGCCTGAAAAAATAAAATCTATAGACAGTAACCTTTCAGAATCTAATCATATTTCAACTAAATGGAACAAGCGCTGGCATTTATCGCCGAACACAAGGAAATTTTATACTTCATTATACTTTCTGTTTTTGTAGGAGTTGAGGTTATAGGCAAGGTACCAACAGTTCTGCATACACCGCTGATGAGTGGCGCAAATGCCATTCATGGGGTTGTTATAGTTGGCGCAATAATAGTGTTGCTCGATACAGATCCCGGCAACGTTTTAGCACTTGCTCTCGGGTTTATTGCAGTGGTTCTTGGAACATTAAATGTTGTTGGCGGTTTTGTGGTTACCGACCGTATGCTTGAAATGTTTAAAAAGAAATAATAATTGAAACAACTTACAGGGAAAAACGATTTTGCTCATGATTGCCCAACATATACTTGAAATTGCTTACCTGATAGCCTCGGTTACCTTTATCATGGGACTCAAAATGATGAGTAACCCCAAAACTGCCCGCAAAGGAAACCTTGTTGCAGCAGCCGGCATGTTAATAGCCATTGCAGGAACCATCTTCCTATACAATCATGAGGGACTCACCAGCAGAGAACCCCTGAAACTCGGGTTAATATTTGGGGCTATTGCCTTGGGAACACTCATTGGCTGGCGCACCGCCAAAACGGTACAAATGACGAAGATGCCTGAGCTCGTTTCCATGTTTAACGGAATGGGTGGTGCATGTGCAGCCCTGATCGGACTCATGGAATTTCATCATAATACAGGAAATACAGGAGCCCTGATCACAATTGTATTGGGAATAATAATTGGAAGCGTCTCCTTTTCGGGAAGTGTTGTTGCCTTTTTGAAACTTAACGGCACCATGCAAAAGCCGGTAAGGCTTCCCTCCTATAATATCATTAATTCGGCCATTATGATTGGCGTGTTTGGCTTTGGAGCCTATATGACTTTCAGTGGTACCGAAAGTACAATGTTATTATATCTGCTTTTTGCTGCAGCTCTTTTCTACGGAGTCATGTTCGTGATTCCTATAGGTGGCGCCGATATGCCAGTTGTTATTTCCCTGCTGAACAGTTTCACCGGACTTGCAGCAGCCTTTGGCGGGTTTTTGTATGATAATAAGGTTATGCTCACCGGAGGTATTCTGGTCGGCTCTGCGGGTACACTGCTTACCATTGTGATGTGTAAAGCCATGAATCGTCCTTTATCTAATGTGATTTTCGGTGCATTTGGTGCGAGTGGTACGGCCGGTTCAGCTGCTGAATCAGCCAAAGGAAGTATAAAGGACATTTCAATTGCAGATGCCGCCGTACTAATGAATTATTCTAAAAAAGTCATTATAGTACCCGGCTATGGTCTTGCCGTAGCGCAGGCGCAACATGTTATTCATGAATTGGAAACCATCCTTGAGGAAAGAGGTGTTGAAGTAAAATATGCCATTCATCCCGTTGCAGGAAGAATGCCCGGCCACATGAATGTATTGCTTGCCGAATCAAATGTAGATTACAGCAAACTGGTGGAAATGGAAGAGATCAATCCGGAATTTGCCTCCGCCGACGTGGTTCTGGTTGTAGGAGCTAACGATGTGGTGAATCCTGCAGCAAAAACCGACCCCTCCTCTCCTATTTATGGTATGCCTATTCTGGAAGTGGAAAACGCACGGCACATCCTCGTTAACAAACGTTCCATGTCTGCTGGCTATGCGGGTATCGAAAACGAACTCTTTTACAACCCTAAAACCAGTATGCTCTTTGGTGATGCAAAAGATGTACTTACCAAACTGGTTACTGAAATAAAATCACTCTGATCCGGTTTTTTTTCCTTAATTTCATGCTACGAATAGTCTAAAAGCCTATTCTGTTGGAAATGATTGACAGCAACACCATAAACGCTATGATCCGTTTGCTGGATGATACCGATCAGGATGTATTCAGGCATATCAGTGATAACCTTGTGCAATTAGGTAAAGATGCTGTCCCTTTTCTGGAAGATGCCTGGAGTAAATCATTCGATCCTATTGTACAGACCCGCATTGAGAATATTGTACATAAAATTCAGTTTGGCACCGTTAAAGAATTACTCACCCAGTGGGTGCTGTCATCACCCAATGATCTTCTTACCGGCTGCCTCATAGTAGCCAGGTATCAATATCCGGATCTTGAAGAGGAAAAGGTCAGAACTATCATTAATAAAATAAAAAAAGATGTCTGGCTGGAACTGCACGAACAAATGGAGCCGGAAGAACATGTGCTTGTGCTGAACAAAGTACTTTTCGAAATACATGGCTTTAATGGTAATACAGCCAACTTTCATGCTCCGCAAAACTCTTTTATTAATACGGTTCTCGAATCAAAAAAAGGGAATCCGTTATTGTTGTGTATCATTTATGCCTGGATAGCCCAGCAACTTGACCTGCCTATTTACGGTGTAAATCTACCTGAACATTTTGTGCTTGCCTATCAGGACAACAAAGGGATTACGCATCATAAATACACCTATCCCGAAGCCGGCATATTATTTTATATAAATGCCTTCAGCAGGGGTACATTATTTGGCCGTCAGGATATTGATCAATTTTTAAAAAAACTTGACATCGCTCCCAACCATGTGTTTTACGAACCGTGCAGTAATGTGGATATGGTTAGACGGATGTTAAGGAATCTGGCATTTTCATTCGATAAATTAGGCCAGCCCGAAAAATCTGCAGAAATTGAAGAAATGATCGAATGTCTGGAAGTCAGAGAAAGACCTTCCTGATTGTTTTCAAAATAATTGTCAGATCTGTAAAAAGCGACTTCTCTCTGATATATTTTAAGTTCAGCTCCAGTTTTGCCGGCATAATGGTTTCAATATACTCTTTATCAGGGTCCGCTGCACGTGCCAGCAATTCACTTTCATTTGAATATTCAATTGAAGCATAATCCGTGATTCCCGGTTTTACATCAAGTACACGCATCTGCTCAGCCGTATAAAGATCCACATACTTCCTTACTTCCGGCCTCGGGCCAACCAGGCTCATAGAACCGCCAAGTACATTCAACAACTGGGGTAATTCATCCAGTTTGTATTTCCGAAGCAAATATCCCGAATGCGTTACCCGCGGATCCCTCGACCCAATGGTTATCAAACCTGCTTTATCAGAACCTGTTCGCATTGTTCTGAATTTATAAATCCTGAAATCTTTACCCTTTAATCCTACCCTTGCCTGACGGTAAAATAAGGGGCCGGGATCGTCCGTTTTTATCCAGATAGCTATAAGGATAAAGAGGGGCGACAAAATGATTAATGCCGGAACAGAAAAAAACAGATCTACCAACCGCTTCATGCAAAAAGGGCTCAGGCTTTTGAAACTTGCACTACCGAGGCAACCGATTCACTGACAGCCTTACAAACCGTATCGATCATTTCATCAGTAAGATCATAAAACACAGGTAATGAAATTTCAGTTGAATACATTTTGT
>DASUFP010000049.1:0-52608 GCA_036274495.1 Bacteroidia bacterium | reverse complement strand
AACAATCCACATGGCCGGATGCCGGCACAACTATGTTCCGCGGCGAAAAAATGACCACCTGGGAAGGCGGTGTCCGGGTGCCTCTGCTCGCCTGCTGGCCGGGACATATTCCGGCCGGTCTGGACCGGAATGGCATTTCATCTCTGGAGGACATTTTGCCTACTGTTATGGCCGCTGTTGGAGAACCCGCTATTTCCGACAAATTAAAGTCGGGATATGTGGCCGGAGATATGACCTATAAAGTACATTTGGATGGCGTAAATAACCTTAATTACTGGGAAGGGAAAACGGATACTTCCGCAAGAAACTATTATTATTACTGGTACGAAAGCTCCCTTTCCGGAATACGTGTGGGACCCTGGAAATTATTGTTTGCCACAAAACCCAACGGCAGATACAATGAGGATATGGTTAAACATACCATGCCGATGTTGTTTAATCTCCGAAAAGATCCGTTTGAAGTATATGACGGGGAAATCGGATTCCACCAAATCATGAAAAAATCATGGGTCATCCAGCCTGCAATTGGTTATATAAATGATTTGATGGCGACATTTAAAGATTTTCCTCCGAGACAGGCTGCCGCTTCACTTGATCTGAACCAAGCTGTTGAAAAAGCATTAAACGCTACAACTAAATAATTCTTTTGAATTAACTTTCTGCCATACAGGACTGTTCCGGCTTTGTAATGGTATGCCGTTACCCCTCAAATTTAGTATATTCGTAGTAGGCCTTCAGCACAACTACCGGGGTATTCAGATTGTACCATGCCCTTGCAGGCATAACGGTAAACAATAATTGAAGAATTAGTTTAATTAAATTGGAGTGTTATGAAAAAGTTACAATTCACAGTAAATGTCAATGCGCCTTTGACAAAGGTTTATGATTTTATGCTGGGCCTCAGCACTAAATCGACTTATGAGCAATGGACTGCCATGTTTAACCCGACATCGACCTATGAAGGAAGCTGGAACAAGGGTAGCAAAATACTGTTTGTCGGAGTAGATGAGAAAGGAGAAAAGGGAGGTATGGTTTCAAGGATAGCCGATAACATCCCCAACCGCTTTGTTTCGATTCAGCATTATGGACTTTATAAAGCAGGTCAGGAAATTACACAAGGCCCTGAAGTGGAAAAATGGGCAAATGGATTTGAAAACTATTCCTTCGGCGAAAGCAATGGAACTACTGCCATAATTGTTGACCTGGATATCACCGACGAGTTTTCAGATTATATGGAGGAGACCTACCCTAAGGCACTCGGTAAGCTGAAAGAACTTTGTGAACAATAACTGTTTCGGCCACTATAAGTTTAGTGAGCGCAAACAGTTTATCAACAGCAATCGCCAACTTCTTACAACAGCGGTTATAAAACCGGGTCCTGCTATCAAATTAATTAATATCCTAAGTATAAAATTCAGCAAGATTCGGATTTTATATCTGTAAAGTTGCCTCTACCTTTGCTTTATTCAATTCAGGATCCATGAACGGTCGGCAACACCATAATTATTTTCGCATTGCTGAGGCTATTGAATTCATTAAAAGCAATTTCAAGGCCCAGCCAAATTTGGATGAAGTTGCTGAACATGTGCATTTAAGCCCTTTTCATTTTCAACGGTTATTTACCGAATGGGCAGGAACAACACCCAAAAAGTTTCTGCAATACACCAGTATTGAACATGCCAAAAAACTGCTGAAAGACAAGCAGGCTACACTTTTCGATGCCGCTTTTGATACAGGACTCTCGGGAACCGGAAGATTGCACGACCTGTTTATCACTATTGAAGGAATGACGCCTGCCGAATATAAAAACGGAGCTAAAAATCTTTCAATTTATTACAGTTTTGCAGCAAGCCCTTTTGGAAATATAATGGTGGCCTCTACATCAAAAGGAATTTGCTCATTGGCATTTGAAGATGATGAGGCTGAAGCGTTACTTAACCTGAAGCAAAAATTTCCCAATGCCGCATTTTATAAAAAATCAGATCCGATTCAGCAAAATGCGCTTTCCATTTTTCAAAACGACTGGAACAAATTGGCTGAAATAAAATTGCATCTGAAGGGAACCGATTTTCAATTGAAAGTTTGGGAAGCACTGTTAAAAATTCCGATGGGGAAACTCTCCACTTATGGCACTGTTGCCGGACAAATTGGAAAGATCAAGGCCTCCAGAGCTGTCGGCACAGCTATAGGCAGTAACCCTGTTGCCTTTCTGATCCCTTGTCATCGGGTAATCCAATCTTCCGGAAAAATAGGTGGTTATATGTGGGGAAACACGCGCAAAACTGCTATTATAGGCTGGGAGAGTGCTCTAACCGAAAGGGATGATTTATAACAGGAATCGTGGATATTGCTTTTGTTTAATAAATTAATGTTGTACCAAACGCTAACCGGAATTCCCAATAATTTTCGTTTGAATTACCATTTCAATGATTTGTTTTTTAAAAGGGCTTTCAATAACACAACTATGTCGGTGAATCAGTTAAAGAAAAATTACTGTTTTTACATGTTAAAGTTGACGCTTTTGTTTTTTAAATGATAAAGGCAATTTCCTTTATAAATGAATTTCCTAAAATTCCATTCTGGATTTTAATCTAAGTTGAAGTGACGAATCAGATTATTGTACAAAATCAGATTTGGGTGCCGGGTTTATCAGGGTGAAGTCGCTTCCTTACAGGTAACTCCAATACTTTTTTTATATATTTACTTGTCTTTGGCTCCTGAAAATACCTCTGAAATAACGGCGGTATTCTGAAGACACTGTTTACTAATTGGATACCGAAATAACTTACCGCTTTGAAGAGTTCTGAAAATTCCCCACCTGCTTTCAACTGGGATCAATGGTATCAGTCGGTAGGAGGAAGAAGTATCAAAATAGGAGAGGTAGATGCTATTCTTGAACAAATAAGAGAATATCAATACCCGCGATTTACAGGTGAAGTTAATAACCTGAGAACAGATTTTCCTGAGGATAAGGCCGCTACTGCGGCCATAAAGAAAAAGGCATTTGAACTGGGGGCTGATGAGGTTGGAATTGCGGAAATTGAACCATCAGATATTTATGAGGGGAGAGAAGTCAGGGAAAAATTTGCGATAGTTGTCGGACAGCGGATGTTATGGAGGAAGTTTCAGGTAGTCCCTTCGCATGATTCTGCTGTGGAGTGTCTCAGGATATACTTTGCCCTTGGGGAAGTGGTTATTCTTTTAGCTGACTATATCCGCAGTTTAGGATATGCATGTACTGTCGAACATCCCATTGGTGATAGTGACGTGCTTCATATACCACTTGCATTGAAAGCCGGCTTTGGCGAACTGGGACGTCACGGGTCTATTATTCATCCGCGGATGGGTCCGTTGTTCCGTTTAGGAAGTGTGATAACGGACATGCCCCTGCATACCGACAAGCCAATTGATGCCGGAATAGCTGCATTTTGCGATAATTGCCGCGCCTGTCGGATCTATTGTCCTGCCAATGCCATACCCGATGAACGGTCACCGGAAGCAGGTAAAGATCATTTGGGCAACTACCGGTACAAGGTGGATACCGGGAAATGCTTCCCGTATTTTGCCAAACACAATTATTGTTCTATCTGTTTACCTGTATGCGTTTATCAACACAAGGAATGGGCAAAAGACTTTGAGGGATTTCAAACCAAATTATTTCCGGAAGTAATAATGAATGACGCACCTCCACCTTCTGACCCTGCCGTTTTAAAACATTGGTACCCGAAATACAAAAGAGATTGAAGTATTTGATGTAAATCAATGAGAAAGTCGTTTACAAATTAATAAAATTAATTGACCTGCTAATCATTTAAAAGGCAGAAGAACAGCTGATGACCGGTGCAATTATTGGTGAATACCTGCTGATTACAATATGATTTATGAATGGTATAGTTGAAAATAAAAAGAAATAAAATGGCTGGTAACAAAGTGACATTACACCGGGTATTTGCCGCCTCTGTTGAAAAATTATTTAAGGCATTTTCTGACGCTGACGCAATAGCTTCCTGGTTGCCCCCTTATGGATTTGTATGTAAAGTTCATAACATGGACTTTAAAACCGGAGGAAACTATAAAATGTCATTTACCAATTTCACAACTGGTAACAGTCATTCTTTCGGAGGAGAGTATTTAGAAATTATTCCAAATGAATTTTTGAAATATGCTGATCGGTTTGATGACCCGAATTTACCCGGACAGATGATAACAACCATACAATTCAAAAAAGTTATTTGCGGAACCGAAGTTGTTGCGACTCAGGAAGGAATTCCGGAAGCAATTCCGGCCGAATTGTGCTACCTGGGATGGCAGGACTCTTTGGATAAACTGAAACGGCTGGTAGAGCCCAATATTCCTGACGCCTGATAAAAAAATATATGAGAAAGATAATTTCATTTATGCATATGTCCCTCGATGGGTTCGTTGCAGGACCAAACGGTGAGATGGACTGGATTAAAGTTGACGAGGAGTTGTTTGACTTTGTAGGAAAAAGGATTGGCAAAACCGATTCAGCATTATATGGAAAGGTGACTTTTCAGATGATGGAAAACTACTGGCCAACTGCAGGAAACCAGCCATCGGCTTCCAGGCACGATATTGAACATTCAAGCTGGTATGCAAAAGCCCATAAGATTGTTTTATCAAAAACATTGAATGCGGAAGGGTTGACCAACACGACAATTATAAGTGATAACCTTTCGGAGAATATAAATTCAATTAAACAGCAATCAGGCCCTGAGATATTACTATTTGGCAGTCCTGCTGCTACACATGCACTTATGGAACTTGATTTGATCGATGGTTACTGGCTGTTTGTCAATCCGATTATTTTGGGAAAGGGCATACCCTTGTTTGCGGAAAGTCAGCACAAATCAAAATTAAAATTAGTATCCACCAGCCAATTTGCAACCGGTGTTGTTGAGCTGAATTACACTATAGAGAGATAATCCTTTTCTACCGATGCAAATGTGAAAAGAACCGGCCGTACTCCATTTTGGAAAGAATTAATCATTTGGTTCTACTTGGCCGGGAAGTTCAAAATTTCTTTAATAAAATAACTTTTCAACAGGGTTTCCGGTATCTTTAAAGGTGACCGCCGCTTCTCAGCATTTTACCCCTGATTTGTTACCATTCACCTATCAAAGTTTCCGATTGTAAATAACCGGGCATTTTAATTCTTAAAGTTCGTCGGAGTCCTGAAGCCCAAAGGTTTGAACTATTGGAAATAATTTTATATTTGTAATAGGTAATTCTATTTTTCCATCATACACCTTCCGATCAAGATTAACACTGCAAAAATTATTTCAATAGTGCCTGATGGTATTTCAATTTAGTAAAATTTAATTCTTTCATACTCATGAAAAAAGGCGCTACTTTAAAGACATTGTTTATAGCACTGTTGAGTTTTGTAATTAATTTTATTCCGGGTGTTGTTACAATTCTTCATGCTCAAAACGTATTAACTCTTCAGCCGGATGGAGCGGCGGGAAAAGATGCCGTAATCAGCAGCATTGCCGGAGAGACTTCTGTAAACTACGGGAATGATTTTGATTTTATGTGTCAGTCATATCCCTATAAGCGGGGACTTATTCAATTTGATTTATCTTCAATTCCCTCAAATGCTACGGTTATTTCTGCTTATCTCTCTCTTTATGCTTATAATCTTCCGGGTGTAGGTGGTCATCAGGTGGCTGCCTATAGCCACACTTACCTGTATGCCTTGTATCAGGCCTGGGACGAGGCAACGGTTACATGGGATAATCAACCCGGATATAGTTATGCCAATTACACGGAATTTCCGGTAGCCGATTCCGTCGACCAGGATTTTCTCGACATTGATGTCAGGAACCTGGTGCAGTCATCTGTTTCCTTTCCTGCTTCCAATTTCGGTTACCTCCTTTCACAGGGAAACGGCGGTAGACTGGTATTCGGATCTAGTGAGAATCCTGACCCGCTGTTGCGGCCTAAACTGGTAGTAACCTGGGCTATCTGTTCGGGTCCGCCTCCCCCGGCTTCAATCACACCTGTAAATCCGGCCCCGGTTTGTTACGGAAACACTGTGACGCTTACAGCCAATTCAGGAACCGGATATACTTACCAGTGGTACAGATCAGGGAGTTTTATTTCGGGAGGTTCTTCTCCCGTTTTTGAAGCCCCGTCCAGCGGAACATACACGGTAAAAGTGACCAACCCGCAGGGATGTACGGCATTATCATCGGGTGTGCCTGTGAGCATTTTGCTTGAAAACGCATACATCTCCGGCAACGGTGGCTCTACTTATTATGCCTGCCTGAACGGCGGACTTACATTAAACGCCACAACGGCAACAGGAAATACCTATCAGTGGATCAAGGACAGTGTTAACATCCCCGGCGCAAACAGTTCATCCTATTTTACAACCCAGCCCGGGACCTACTCGTGTTATATGACCAATGGCGGATGTACCTTAACCACAAATTCGATTATCGCGTTAATGCAAACGGCAACGGTTGTAACCACCGGTCCGACTATTTACTGCGACCCTGCTAATACCTATCTCTCGGTAACCCTCAATACAGGTACAGGATCAGAACAATATCAATGGCAATTAAACGGCGTCGACATACCGGGAGCCAACTCATATCTATACTGGAATCCAAGCACAACAGGCTCATACAGTTGTATTGTGAATAGTCCCGTTTATTGTAATACCCCCTCCACTTCAAACAGCGTTTATCTGCAGTCAGGTGTTCCGCCACAAGTTACGCTTACATCAAGTTTGGGTGCAAGCCCTGTAAATATCTGTAACGGACAAAGTATAGATATTGCGCTTATTGATGTGACAACAGGTTATATATGGCCCGATACAGGAGTAACCTGGCTTTTGAATGGCCAGTTATTAATCTCTCCCCCTTACATAAATACTGGCGTAATTAATAACATAATTGAATCCGGCACCTATGAGGCATATCTAACCACTGCCTGCGGTATCAGCAATGCCACTCCCTGGATGATGGTGCATTCGGCAGTAGCGGGAACAACACCACCGCCTGTTACTCCGGGTATTGCTAATTACAATGTATGTGACAGTGCCTATTTTTATACCGATCAATATGATCTGTGGGCAGGGTATCAATGGAAAAAAAACGGAGTGGCTGTTCCGGGTGCCAACTCTTTTGATTTCTGGGCAAACGAACCCGGAGGGTATACCTGTGTTTTTTACAATGGTTGTGACAGCATTACTTCCACGTCGTCCAATGTGACCATTTTAAATGACAGCGCTATTATTTCCGCTCCCAATTCAGCTATCTGTTCAGGAAGCAGTCTGCTGTTAAGTGCAAACACCAATGCCGGCATTTCAACCTATCAGTGGAAACTAAATGGTAATCCGATAACAGGAGCTACCGCCTCCACCTATCCCGCTACAGTTGCCGGAAACTATACCTGTGAGGAAACAGGTCCATGCGGAACATTTTTATCCAATGTGCTATCTCTTGCCGTTGTGCAGGCACCCATTGCGGAGTTGACATGTCCGCTTCCCGTTTATCAATGTGCTCCGGGTTCACTCGACCTGTTTTGCAATACGGGATCAGGAAATTCATTTGTATGGTACAAAGACAGTGTGCTTGTAAACGGAGCAACCATGTCTTCATTAAATGTTACTTCAAACGGCACATACTATGCAACGGTAACAGCGCAAAACGGATGCACAAAAAGTTCCGAAGCCATGGAAGTGCTTCTGTCTGCTCCTTCGGTTAATATTACTTCTGCAAATCCCACTACTATGTGTTCGGGATCATACATCCAATTAGCAGCACAGATTACAGGCCAGGCTGATGCAATACAATGGAAAGCCAATGGGGTACCTGTAGCGGGTGCCACTGGCATTAATTATGCTTTCAACATCAATCAAACCACAACCTATACAGTTGATGTCACCAACGCGTGTGGTACATACACTTCTCCGGGCCATACCATAACGGTTAATCCGGTCCCGTCCAACACGCTCACTGCACTCGGACCGGTGGCATTTTGCGCTCCCGGAAGTGTTACGTTAGACAATGGCGGCGGTTCAGGATTAAGTTATAAATGGTATCTGAATAACTTAGGAGGATTAATAGCGAATGCTAACGGGCCAACCTATGATGCTACAAGTTCGGGAAATTATTTTTCGGTGGTAACCAATATTGCAACCGCATGTTCTACGACCACCAATAGTATACGGGTAAGTGATGGCGGTCTGCTTGCAACCATCAACTCATCTCCTGTGCCCGCTTCGGCATGTGTTTTATATCAGTTCAATGCAAACGGCGGATCCGGATATTCCTATCAGTGGCGAAAAAATACAGTTGCCATTTCAGGGGCTGTGGCTCAAAGTTACACAGCAACAACTACCGGATTGTACGATGTGATTATCTCCGGTGCCTGCGGAAGCAACACCTCAAATGCCTCTTATATCCGTATTGATCCGGCAACTATTAACCAGGCCGGAACCATTATTTATCCCGATGCCACTTTAATATGTTCCGATCAGGTAGTGCAGTTTGGCATCAACCGCTTTGTGCTACCTCCCTATGTTTATAACGATTTAATTCAATGGAGTAACAACGGGGTGCCTGTGAGTCCTGGTGGCAATGCAACGTTGTTTTATACAAACCAGTCGGGCAGCTATACGGTATCGCTCACCAATGCCTGTGGAGTAGTCACCTCTGCTCCTGTAGCAATTACTGCTAACCCTGTGCCTGTGGCTTCAATTACAGCCGCAGGACCCACTTCATTTTGCGGTGCGGGTTCGGTGTTGCTGAATGCCGCTACCGGTACGGGGTATACGTACCAGTGGTTATTAAACGGGTTATCGATTCCGGGAGCTACAGGCACATCTTATTCGGCCTCGGTTTCGGGAACCTACCGCTGCGAAGTCGCTTCTTCAAATGGGTGTTCCGCTTTAAGTAACTTTATTAATGTATATGCTAATACGATTGTGCCGGCCATCAGTCCCGGCGGAACGGTAACAATATGTTCGGGAACCAATGTTACGTTTCATGCGAATGCCAATCCCGGTTATACCTATCAATGGAGTCTCGATGGTATTCCGATCCCGGGAGCTACTGATTCAAGTTATACCGGAACTTTTGCCGGAAATTACACAGTGGAAATCACATCAACTTGTGGCGTATTTACTTCTTCCGCTACTATTTTGGACGTTAGTCCTATACCACAGGCTGCTATCAGCGCCAACGGCCCAACAGGGTTTTGTAATGGCGGTAATGTAGTGTTGACGGCCGTATATGACCCTGATTATTCCTATCAATGGAAAAAATACGGGAATTTGATTGCCGGCGCTACCGGACAATCCTACACCGCTACCAAATCGGGAAAATACAGGGTAATTGTAACCAATGGCAATGGTTGTTCCAGGGTTTCTAATGCAATTGTTGTTTCAGTTTATGGGTACCCTACAGCATCTATCACCGCCAACGGACCAACAACATTTTGTGTTGGAGACAGTGTCCTTCTTACAGCAAATTCAGGTAGCGGGTACACCTATATGTGGAAACGGTATTCGGGTTTTATTCCCGGTGCAACAGGTCAGTCGTTCAATGCTAAGCTTTTCGGAAAGTACAGATGCGTGGTAACCAACATGTACGGCTGTTCTAAGGCATCTAATTACATAATAGTAGACACCCCTTGCAGGGAAACAGATGAAACTCCTCAGACATCAGGTAATGGTTCTGTTGTAACAGTGTTCCCAAATCCCTCATCCGGGTCATTCGTTATACACAATCCGGGGCATAACGATCAGTCAAGGTACTACCTCACCGATATGACCGGCCGTAAAACTGAACTTGACGCCACTGCAACCGACAACACCGATATTGAAGTCAATGACCTTGCAAGTGGAATTTATTTTGTTGAAGTCATGAACAAGGATGATTTGCAAACTTTCAAAGTCGTTGTAACCAGATAGGCTAAGGTACGCTATTAATATATTTCAGTTCAGTATAATGCAATATAAGATTCCTCAAATCCCACTTGTGAAAACAGGTGGGATTTTGTGAAAGCATTCTATACCTGAACTCAGCTGATACACAATACATAAATTAATTATATGAAAAAATTATTTGGTGCATTAGGTTTCTTGCTTTTAATTAGCTGCCAAAACCACTCTGGTGGTGGTGTGTCAAAATTTAAAACAATAATGATAAAGTCAGAGGGGGAGGTTGAGACGCTTCCCGATGAGGCATCATTTTACATTGAACTAAGTTGCATTGATAAATCGATTAAAGTTTCAAAAAATTGTTTGGTTGATAAATCCAATAACTTAATCAATACACTGCTGAAATTTGAAATCAGGAAAGATGATATATTAACCACAGCTGTTAACATGAGTAAAAGTTATACATGGAAGTTCAATTCAAATGTATTTGAAGGTTACAGAAGTTCTACAACTGTTTATGTTACAGTGAAGGATATTGAAAAGCTGGACGATATTTATACTGAATTAATGGAGAATCAGAATCTGGACCTGGGAGGTCTCAGCTATTCACACTCTAAACTCGACAGCTTAAAAAACGAAGCCTATGTGAAAGCACTGGAAAAGGCAGGGATACTTGCTGACAAATTATTGGAAAAGCTGCCTGAATCAAAGAAGGAAATTCTAAAAATAGGGAATGTTGAAATTAAGGCCTCTTATCCTAAAGATGAAGAATCGAATTTTGAATTAAAGGAAAGAGCGGCCAACATAAATATGAATGCCAACAATTCCATCGCAATAAGTAAAGGAACAGTGCTGGTAACGGCCACACTCTTTGTCGAATACCAAATCCGATAAGATGCAAAAGGAGCCGGATTGTCCCTTTCGTGTATTTTATCTTATATTCATATTGGCACTTGTCATGGTATGTGACAGTGCCTTTCTTAATGGGCAAAATATATTTGAAAACCACTATGGAACAAGTGTTTATGATGCTCCATTTAATTTTATTGAAGATTCAAACGGCGATCTGGTTTTATGCGGACGCACCAACAGTGCTCAGGGAGCTTGCCTTCTTAAAACCAATATGTTTGGCGATTCCTTATGGTTCAGAACCTATGATATTGACACCTTTCCGAATACTTCAAGCATGTTTTACCGGGTTCTGAAAACCAATGCAGGTTATTTGGCAGGCGGATTTTATAGATCTGGCAACCTGAATTCCAACAACTTAAATGATGTTTATTTAGTCAAAACCAATTTTTTGGGTGACACCTTATATACTCATGTTTATCAGACAACTGGTATCAATGACCAGGCGTTGGATATGATTACTGATGCAGATGGTTCAATATACTTTGTCATCTATGATTACAGTTTTCCGGGGAGTCATGTCCGGCTGATGAAAACGGATAGTTCCGGAAATCAACTATTTATTAAAGATTATACCGGATATTATTTTACAACACCGCTTAAAATTATTCAAGCCGATAGCAATAATTTGCTCATGCTCTGTGAAAGTCATGCTACCTCTATGTCGGGAGTGGATTACTATACTCCCTGGCTGGTAAAAATTAATAGTGTCGGAGATACATTGTGGACCAGGCAGTATCAGGTTAGCAGAAATGGAATTGATGACTGGGATGTGATTTATGATAACAACAAATATTACTTATTGATAAATCCCATTACCGGTTTAGACAGTCTCAATATTCCTAATGCGGATGTGAACCTGTTAACGCTGGATTCAATGGGCGGAATCATTTCATCATGGACCTATCATTGGGATGATAAGTCATGGCCGATGTCGGTGTTTAAAACAGCTGACGGATTTTTGATTTCAGGATACGGACAAATGATGCAGAATTCCGTACTTACAAAAGTTGATACTGCCGGAGTGACGAAGTGGATATGCTACCGACCATCGACCTGGTTAAACGAAGTTAAAGTAACCAATGATGGCATGATTACCATTTGCGGCATGACCTATCGGCCCGGATATTCATACGATTCCGCCGGCGACATATACCTGTCAAAGGCTGATTCAAATTGCACTGTTGGCATCTCGGAGTGGCCAACAGCACCGGAAATAATAACGGTTTATCCCAATCCGTTTACTGCCCGAATCACGGTACAGTTGGCACAATCAAATAATCAAAATTCCACCGTTTATGTGAAAAACACACTCGGGCAAACGGTATTTTCAGGACAATGTATGTTTAATGATGCCAAGCAGGCATTTACTATTGATTTAAGTAATCTTGATAAGGGGATTTACATAATTGAAGTATGGTCAGAAGCGCATAAGACCTCGAAGAAAATAGTTAAATATTAAATGGGATGGTAAGGTATTGCCACAATGGAAAATTAACAGGTATTGTTATTATTGAAAAATAAACACATCAGTTATTGCAAGTACAGGTAACATAAAAATAACAACAAGATAAATTTAAAGTGAGCCGGAATTTACTTCTGATTATTTTGTTCTTTTCTGTTAAACTTGCGCAGGGACAGGATACTACTTACCTTGATAAAGAGTTGCTCAAGGTCAATTCAAAATCGGAAGCTCATTTTTATGAAATTGTTACTCCTGATGCAATTGATACCAGCCGCAGTACAGAAACGGTATATTACATTTCAGGACAAATAAGTTCAAAAAAGTCATACGTAAAACAAGATCAAAAAAAGCTGGACGGAAAATTTCAGGAATGGTATAAGAATGGAAGGCTTCACACAGATATTGATTATTCTGATGGTAAAATAAATGGCAAACGGCTGTCTTACTGGGAAGACGGCACGCCCAAACGCATAGATACTTTTGAAAACGATTCATTAATCGAAGGGAAATGTTTTAATCCGGACGGAGTTGAAACAGCATATTATGAGTACGAAAAAATGCCTGAATTTCCCGGGGGGCTCGATGAACTGGTCAGGTATTTATCGAAGGAGATAAAGTATCCTAATAAGGCAAGGAAAAATAGCGTTCAGGGTCTTGTTATGGTTCGGTTCATTGTAAATAAGGATGGATCTGTTTCTGATATTAAGATCGTTAAAAGCGTTGATGAGAGACTCGATTCGGAAGCCGTTAGGGTGGTCCAAAACATGCCTCACTGGGATCCGGGTACTCAGGATGGAGAATCCGTTCGGGTTGTATTTAATTTGCCGATTCGGTTTAAACTTAAATAATTATCGGAACAGGAGGTTCTTTAAGTGGCTGTCCGACCGGCATAAACATAATACATTCAATTTATTGATTATTGAAGTTCATCCAAATGCTTTTTTACCAAACGCTGTCATTATTTAAAATAACCTAAAAAATGAAACAAGTCAAGGCACTACTGATCTGTTTTATCCTGGTTCTTTTTGACACGCATGTTAATGCACAGCAGGGTGATACAAAAAGCGCAACCTCCTTTATAGGTAAATGGAAAGGTGTTTCTATTTGTCAGCAAAAAAATTCTCCTTGCCATGATGAAACTGTTGTGTATACCATTTCAAAAATGCTAGACAATGACACGATATTTATTCAGGCAAGTAAGATTGTAAATGGTGAGGAACAGGATATGGGAATATTGCAATGTTTGTTTGACGAAAATGCAAACAAACTGGTTTCAGTTGAAGGACATGGCAACTGGACCTTCATGCTCAAAGAAAATGTAATTTACGGAGAATTGATCTATCAGGAACATTTATACAGAAAGGTAAGGATTACTAAGATTCTTTAGTAAATGAAAAAGTCCGAGGGCCTTTCTGTAATATGTGAAGTGATTACAAAATGACCCGTTGAATTAATGAATTTCTGAAGAGTTATTTGTAACAATTAAGTGGCGTAATAGTGCGTGTATGCCAGCTTTGTTAGATCTGGTGCTTTTTATGTGTGTGAATCATGCAGCAATGCATCCGGGACAACTTACCGCATGGCGGCGCACAATGGGTTTGAGGTCCGCACGTTCAACCTTATAATATAGTGGTTGTCAGATTAATGAGACATGGGAAAATGTGAATGTTATTAGAATGATTTGGACTTTTGATAACACATTTGTAAATTTAAATTTCCGTGATAATTTATATGAATCATTATCATTGCATTTAGATTAATCAATTCTCATCGAGAATTACACCTGATAAAAAATATTTGTACAGTGACTAAAAAAGAAATTGCTTCAGACTTCCTTGAACTTACAGCTAAAGGACATTCATTAAAGGCATTTGAGCAGTATGCAGGCAGCAACTTTAAACATCACAATGCTTATTTTAAGGGTGATGCAACATCGTTGATGACGGCAATGCAGGAGAGTGCCCGGCAAAACCCGGAGAGTGTATTTCAAATACTAAGGGTTTTAGAGGATGGTAACATGGTTACGGCACATTCACGCTACAGGCAAAAACCCAATTCACCGGACGTTGCAGTTATCCATATTTTTGAATTTGATGGAGACCGCATCATTGAGCTTTGGGATTTTGGTCAGGCAGTACCTGATAACATGGTTAACGAGAATGGCATGTTTTAATCAAAATCTGTATAAATAGATACTTACTCCTGATATGGATTCCAACAGAGTATTTAAAATGGCGTTTGCCGGGGTTTATCCTCACTACATCAATAAGGCTGAAAAAAAAGAAGAACAAAAGCTGAAGTGGATAAAATCATCAATCCACAATTAAATAAATAATATGAAGTTGAAATTATATTTATCAATTCTCGCTACTCTGATATTTTCGAGTACTAAAGCTCAAAATTCCCTTGTCTGGGCTACCTATTTTGGCGGTTCGCAATACGATGTGGCAAACAGTGTGGCTACAGATGCTGCGGGAAATGTATATCTTACCGGTTACACCAGCAGTACCTCCGGAATTGCGTCAGCGGGATTTCAGAATACTTACGGGGGCGGTTCATATGATGCCTTTCTGACAAAATTTGACCCTTCCGGTAATTTGATTTGGTCTACTTATTATGGCAATAATAATAATGACCATGCTTATTGTGTAACGGTGGATGACTCAGGAAATGTTTATATAGCCGGAGGAACATCAAGTATTTCAGGAATTGCATCGGGAGGTTTTCAAAACACTTACGGTGGCGGATCGTATGATGCGTTTGTCGTTAAATTTGATTCTTCAGGAAGTCGCGTTTGGTCATCCTATTATGGCGGTACAGGTTGGGAAGAGGCATACGGCATAGCAACAGATCATGATGGTAATGTTTACATATCAGGTTTTACAAATTCTGCATTATTCGGTATTGGATCCATGGGTTGGCAAAATACATTCGGGGGCGGGACATACGATGCTTTCCTGGTAAAGTTTAACGCTTCCGGATTACGGATTTGGGGTACCTATTATGGCGGCCCGGGTGATGAGGGCTACGACGGGAATAATATCGCTACCGACAATAATGGAAATATATACTTATCCGGATGGACTTCAAGTACCATTGGTATCGCATCAGGAGGGTTTCAGGATACGCTTGGAGGTACAACGGATGCATTTCTTGTAAAATTTAATTCAGCCGGAATTTTACAGTGGGGTACCTACTATGGCGGCACGGGTGATGAGGGAGGAATATCAAATATTTTGTTTGGTAAAAATGTTGCAACAGATTTCTCCGGTAATGTTTATCTGGCAGGAACAACAGAAAGTACCACAAATATTTCTTCAAACGGATTTCAAAACACCTATGGTGGCGGGACCAATGACTGTTATCTGGTAAAGTTTGACAGTACAGGCAGCCGCCTGTGGGCCACTTATTATGGCGATACCGGAGACGAAAGAGGCTGGAGTGTTGCTACTGATATGGCGGGTAATGCTTATATAACCGGAAGGACAAACAGCATATCCGGGATTGCTTCGGCCGGATTTCAGAATGCCTATGCAGCAAATTTCGATGCTTTTATAGTTTCTTTTTCTGCTTCCGGAGTACGGCTTTGTGCTTCTTATTTTGGCGGTACAGGCGGTGAGTGGGCTTATTGTCCCTCAATTGATGCTTTCGGAAATATCTATATGCCCGGGTTTACATACAGTACCAATGGCATTGCTTCAGCAGGATTTCAAAATACCTTTGCAGGTGGAACCTATGATGGCTTTTTAGCCAAATTAACCTCCTGTTCCCCGACAATGGTTTCGGAAATTTCCGACGAACAGATCACCCTTTATCCTAACCCCTTTTCTTCCGAATCGGTTTTGAAAACAACAGGTGAATTTAAGGATGCGGTATTAATTATTGAAAATTGTTTTGGGCAAACAGTGGCTCAAATGAATAACATTAACGGAAAATATATAGAAATTTCAAGAAAAAATCTGAATAGCGGAATTTATTTCATAAAAATAACTGAAGACAATCATGTTAAACAGATGAAAAAATTTGTGATAATCGATTGATAAAATCAGGATTTTAAGGAAGTATTCAGCAGATGTAATCAGATTACTGTAATTGATGCCAGCATATTATTAAAATACAAGTGAAAGGGAATATTAAAATATTAAAACTTTACGACCTCAAGTATTGTTTCGATAATACGTTTTCCTTGTCACTAATCTAAACTGAACCTTATCTCAAAGGTTGAAATGTGTAAGTGTCCGACTGCTTCAGCAGCACTTGTTGAAAATACGGATTTTCACAAAAAGACTTTATCAGGTACAAGCAAATTGGCATTGAATTTTAAATTTCTATGCGAAACATAACCGGGATCATTTTTTTTTTATAAAATAGACCATACATTTGTATAGACCTAATTTAAACCCTTATAATTATGAAAAAACTGCTCATTCTTGTTGCAGTTGCCATAGGTTTTGCCGGATGCAAACAATCGGAAAAGCCGAAAACGGAATCAGCTGATTCTAACACTGCCACAGCCTTTAAAGGTGTAATAAATGTTGATGTCAGGGATTCCAAAGCCGACTGGGATCCATACATACGCAAGAAAGCGCCGGAAGGGGCTCCCAACATTCTCTTTATTCTTTATGATGATACCGGTCTGGGTGCCTGGTCGCCTTACGGAGGCAGAATCAATATGCCGACAATGGATAAACTGGCTGCAGATGGTCTGACCTATTCTCAGTGGCATACGGTTTCACTTTGTTCACCGACCCGTTCCTGCATCAATACCGGCCGTAACCACAACCTTAACGGAATGGGAACGATTACTGAAGGTGCGAATGGCTTCCCGGGGTATAGCTGCCAGTTGCCGCCTCAGGCAGCTACCATGGCTCAAATATTAAGAGAAAACGGATGGAGTACTTTTTGGCTGGGGAAAGATCATAATGTTCCTGAAACAGACCTGTCGGCCGGAGCCGATAAAAGCCAATGGCCTTTGCAACAGGGCTACGACCGCTTTTATGGTTTTATTGGAGGCGAAACCAACCAGTTTTACCCCGATCTTACTGAAGATAACCATGCAATTGAGCAGCCTTATGGTCCGGAACAGGGCTATCATCTTTCAAAAGACCTTGCTGATCAGGCTATTAAGATGATTAGTGACCAGAAATCGGCCAACCCTTCCAAGCCCTGGTATATGTGGTTTTGCCCGGGCGCGAATCATGCCCCGCATCAGGCACCTAAAGACTATATTGCCAAATACAAAGGCAAATTTGATGATGGTTATGACGCCTACAGAAAATGGGTGTTGCCTCGTATGATTGAAAAAGGCATTCTGCCAAAAGGCACCACTTTGACCGAATTTAATCCGTTACCCGAAGACGTAGCGGCACCCGGCGATTTTGTACGGCCCTGGGATCAGCTGAGTGCTGATGAAAAGAAATTATTCTCCCGCCTATGTGAAGTTTATGCAGCTTTTTCTGAGTATACAGATGCGCAAATCGGTAGAATTATTGACTATCTGAAAGAAACCGGTCAGTATGATAATACAGTAATTTTCTATGCAGCCGATAATGGCGCTTCGGGTGAAGGCAGTCCGAACGGCTCGGTAAATGAAAATAAATTTTTCAATGGCTTCCCGGATGAACTTTCTGAAAACATGAAACTCATTGATGAACTCGGCGGTCCAAACACCTATGAGCACTATCCTACCGGATGGGCGGCAGCACTCTCCACTCCGTTTAAAATGTTTAAAAGGTATTCAAACTATGCGGGCGGAACCGAATGCCCTCTGGTGATCACCTGGCCCAAAGGCATCAAAGCCCGTGGTGAAGTGCGAAACCAATACCATCATGCTGTAGATATCGTTCCAACTATTCTTGAAATATGCGGATTGGAAATGCCTAAGGTGTACAAAGGTGTTGAGCAGTACCCGTTGTCCGGTGTTTCAATGAAATATACATTTGATGCGAAACCGGATGACCCGACTCAAAAACATGTTCAGTATTACACCATGCTGGGAACACGTGCTATTTGGCAGGATGGCTGGAAAGCGGTAGCTGTGCATGCACCGCTGACAGGCAAAGGAAATTTTGACAAAGACAAATGGGAATTATACAACACCGATGTTGACAGATCTGAATCAAAAGATCTGGCTAAAGAACATCCTGATAAGCTTGAAGCCCTCAAAAAATTGTACGATGAAGAGGCAAAGAAAAACTTTGCATTTCCACTTGATGACCGTTCTGCTACAGAAATATTAACTACTGAACGTCCGGAAGAGGAGGCGCCCAAAGACAACTATACATACTATCCTCACACCAGCGCTGTACCGGAGGCTGTTGCTGTTAACATCAGAGGTAAATCGTACAGGATAGTTGCCAGCGTTGATATTACAGATGCGAATGCATCAGGTGTAATCTTTGCTCACGGTTCACGGTTTGGCGGACACACCCTCTTTATTAAAGATCACAAATTACATTACGTGTATAATTTCCTAGGCATTAAACAGCAAGAGTTGGTATCAGCTGCACTTAAACCGGGGAAATACATATTTGGAATGGAATTCAATAAAGAGAAAGTGGGAGAGCATGGTGAGTCCATTGGTACAATGAAATTGTTTATTAACGACAAGGAAGTTGCAAGCGGTCCAATGACAGCACAGGTAGGTAAATTTACGCTTGTTGGTGACGGACTTTGTGTTGGTTATGACAGCGGTGACCCGGTTAGTAAATTGTACACTACCTCCACATGTACGTTCAACGGAGGCACTATTCATTATGTTACTGTTGGTATAGGGAAGGAGCAATACCTTGATCTGGAAAGGGAAGCTCAGGTAGCCCTCAGTAAAGAATAAGTAAATTAAACGATAAGCATTTAACCCAAATAATTATTTTGCATCAGGCGAAATAGTTATTTGGGTTTTTTATTGATCAATAAAAACAGTTCTTTTCAATCAGACCAATTCATTTAGTCTGCAGATCTCTTTTCTATACCTCCATGGCTCTCTTTTGAGAAGCGATTGAGTTAAAGAATCCAACCGGCAGGTGGTATCATCTGCCAAACAAACAACTAAAAAGTAAAAACGGCTAAGGCTATCTGATTACAATTTTCTGTTGTTTCAGAATCCCTGATTTATCAGTTACCAGACAAACATACATTCCGTTTGAAAAGTTGTTGGTGTTAATAGAAAAGGAGGCAGCATTTACATTGTAATGTACAACTGATCGGGAGAGCATGTCTACAATAGTTAATTCCAATTGATGCGCATGATCCAATAACTCTTGTGGGATTTGCACCGAAATTTCCCCTGACAACTGCGAAAGGGAAATAGCATCCGCCGCATTACCGTGTTCCGTTAATCCAACCGTGCCGGGAATACAATAGCCAACCGTTCCATTCCAGATTTGAGGTGTTGAAAAAGGTACATTAAAGAGCTGGTAAACGCTTCTGGCAACGCTTATCGAAAGCACACTATCGGATACATATTCAGTAGCCCAAGGTATCGTGGTCGATGTGAGGTAAACTTTTGATAAAACGGGTTGCACGAGGTAGAAAGCAACCGTGTCGCCAAGGTTAAGGGTTAAGTTTAAATTTATTGGTATTTCTGTAGGCAAATTATTAATAGTCAATGTGTTATTTGATGTAACCAGGGCCGAATCAATGAGGGTCCAGGCGGATGGTTGCTGTTCAAAACCTACAAAACTCCCGGTTTTGTAATAAATTGAATATGAAATTGTCCCGTTCTTGATATTAGCCGTCAGATGGTCAAGACTGATGTTATTTGTTTTTGCAACAACATCAAACATAGCTCCATGATTCAAATAAGTATAACCATAAATGGTGTTGAGGCTGTCACACAGCGGAGAAGAGGCTTCAGAAACATTTGGATTTTGAGCAAATGCAAGCGTAGTTAAACAAATATTTAAGATAAGAAGTATTTTTTTCATAATTTTATTTTATTGCCGCGCAAAGGTATTGTATATACTGCATAAATAAAATGATATTCCAATCCTGTTTTTTAAAATCAAACCGATATGCAAGTTCTAATAGTTGTACTACTGTTAATTTTCTCCATAATTGTCTTGTTGCTTATTATGGCATTTTTTATGAAAAAGAACCATTATGTGAAGAGAGAAATTATTATTAATGCTCCACGACAAAAAGTTTTTGAATTTTTAAGGATGCTCAAAAATCAGGATAAGTTTAATAAATGGGCTAAAACCGATCCTGACAGAAAAGTGGAGACGAAAGGTACAGACGGGACAATAGGATATATATACAGCTGGAGCGGAAACAAGAATGCGGGAGTGGGAGCAAAAGAAATCAAAAACATCATTGAAGGAGAAAGAATAGAAACAGAAATTCGCTTCGATAAACCTATGAAAGTAACAGCAAGTGTAATTATGGAGACCGAAATTGTTACGGCAAATCAGACCAAAGTAAATTTAATTAACGCCGGAACCCTGAACTTTCCGGTAAATTTAATGATCCCAATGGCCGAGCGCAATTTTGCAAAAGATATGGATGAGAGCTTATCGAGGCTGAAGGAATTGCTGGAACAGGAAATGTAGTTTTGTTGAGGATTTATTTGTCATTCCCGTCTATTTCGTTATTCATTCAATCATATAAATTCTTTTGCCATGTTATTACAATCAGCAATTGAACACTCGATATTAGTACCTGTTATAACTGAGGTAATTGTATCGCTGTTGCTATTCGCCGGGGGTTTTTTTATCGGTAAATACAAGGAAAAAATGAGTGAGCGCGGTAAAAATCTTGAAGAATATGATTTTTACCCTTATGAGGTGGATAAAAACAACTTCCCCGAATTTAGCCTGAAGGATTTCAGACTTGCTGTACACTACTTTCTTAAAAATAAGGATAATACCGCTGCCAGGCAACTCATTTTTATCGGGGAACAAAACAATATCAGAAACCAGCTGGAATCAACAGAACTCAAACAGTACGATAAACTCTTTCGAAAATATCAGGGTTCTAAAATCGAAAACGATAACAATGAATATCTTGAAAATTATGCACGGATTGTAAGATTACTCGGACAAACATTTAAGCACATGGGAATTGAAATTCTCCTTCACAATTTAATGAACCCCACCCGATCGCTCGTCGAAATTGAAAACGGAGAAACTACAGGCCGAAAAACAGGAATGGGTACAACGGTTTTGGTGCTGGATCTGAAAAAACGAAAATTACTCAACGAGGACAAGCTAAACTATGAATTGAACATTGAAGCAAGAAGGTTTAAATGCACCACTATTCCTATTTTTCGTGATGATTTTGGGTTGATCGGAGCCGTATGTATTAATATTGATATCAATTATATTTCTGACGAGGTGTTGAATTCAAAGGAAAGATTGGAGGAGTTTTTCAAAAGTTATTGCAAAACCGACATGGAACTTGAGGAAAATATTTTGAGTAAAGATGAATTTGAATTGGCTAAAAAGGGCAAAAGGCACTGGAGAGATACTGCTTACAAACCGTGAGGCAAAATTATCTTAAGTTTTAATATTTAAATCACCGGATATACCGAATCCCGAACTGTTGCTTATGCTTATTGTTGAAACAGTCAGGTTAATCATCAGAAGCTGGGATATTGATGATATTCTTCCATACGCCAATATTGTTGCGGATCCGGATGTGATGCAGTTTATCGGAAACGGATTGCCTCAAACCTATCCCGAAGCCGAAGAGTATATCCTTAAATGCATCACTCAGATCAACCGGAAAGGGTGGGCAAGATTTGCAGTTGAAATTAAAACTACCGGAGAACTTGCCGGCTTTTGCGGATTTGCTGAATATAATAACGAACTGGATTTCGGCTGGAGATATGCTAAAAAACACTGGAATAAGGGATATGGAACAGAAGCCGCAATGGCCGTATTGGAAACAGGAATAAAACGATTTCATTTTCCCAAAATAGTTTGTATGGCATATGTGGAAAATAAGGCCTCTATAAGAATTATTGAAAAAATTGGTATGGAATTCGAAAAATACTTTATTTTGAACAACAGAAAGGTAATTCAATTTGTAAAATGGAATTTATGAGTATCAACAACATAAAAGGAATAGCATGGCAAAGGAGATAAAAAAAGACCTCCCCACTTCTCAACAGGATGATTTATTGAATCTTCTGAAAGCGCGGTTCGATAAAAATATGAAACGGCACAAAGACCTCCAATGGTCCAACGTGCAACTAGAATTGAAGAAAGCAGGAAGTAAAATGTGGTCGCTCTCCGAAATGGAAAAATCAGGGGGCGAACCGGATGTAATAGGTTTTGACAAGAAATCTTCTGAATATATTTTCTGCGACTGCTCCCCTGAAAGCCCTTCCGGACGCCGTAGCCTCTGCTACGACCGAGAAGCGCTTGATGCCCGGAAAGAACATAAACCAAAATCTTCTGCTATTGAAATGGCAGACGCAATGGGGATAAAATTACTGACCGAAGAGGAATACCGCCAATTGCAGCAGCTTGGTAAATTTGATACGAAAACTTCGAGCTGGCTCTTGACCCCTCCTGATATCAGGAAACTTGACGGAGCCATTTTCGGAGATTTTCGGTACAACACGGTCTTTGTATACCACAACGGCGTGCAGTCGTACTATGCTGCCCGTGGCTTTCGTGGATTATTAAGAGTGTAAATTGTTTATTCCATAATAAGTAAAATGAAAACCAATTCAACCTCACCTTTGAAGGATGGCGATAAGTGCATTGTCACCGGCGGTACACACAAGGGTAAATCCGGTATTGTAAGAGATATTCATTTGAGCAAAACCGGACACATCACCATAACGGTTGTTCAGGCAAATGGCGATCGGTTCAAAACCCTGGGACGAAATGTTGAAGTAGTTACAGGTAACAAGAAGTAACACGCTTCAGCTTTTCATAAATAAAAAAGGCGGCTCTTTAAGGAGCCGCCTTTTTTATCATGGAACATTCTCATGCAATATCAAACCGGTCAAGATTCATAACCTTGTTCCATGCGGCAACAAAATCAGCTGTGAATTTAGCTTCCGCTCCGTTTTGGGCGTATACTTCAGACAAGGCACGAAGTTGTGAGTTGGAGCCAAATACCAGATCGAAACGGGTACCGGTCCATTTAACTGCGCCTGATTTTCTGTCACGCCCTTCAAAGGTTTCACTCTTTTCTGACGCAGACTTCCATTCGGTGTCCATATCCAGCAGATTTACAAAAAAGTCATTGGTAAGTTGTCCGGGACGTTTTGTAAATACCCCATGTGTTACACCTGCGGCATTTCCGCCCAATACCCGTAAACCGCCGATGAGTACAGTCATTTCAGGGGCACTGAGTGTTAACAATTGTGCTCTGTCGACAAGCATATGCTCCGCCGGAACAGCATAAGTTTTTTTCTGATAATTCCTGAAACCGTCCGACTGTGGTTCAAGTGCCGCAAAAGATTCCACATCGGTTTGCTCCTGTGTGGCATCTGCCCGTCCGGGAGTAAAGGGAACGGTAATGGTATGACCGGCATCCTTAGCTGCCTTCTCGACTGCCGCACACCCGCCAAGCACAATAAGGTCGGCAATTGAAACCTGTTTACCTGATGTCTCACTGTTAAATGCTTTTTGAATTCCTTCCAGTTTATCAAGGACTTTGGTAAGTTGTGCCGGATTGTTTACTTCCCAGAATTTCTGAGGAGCTAAACGTATGCGGGCACCGTTAGCACCACCGCGTTTGTCGGAACCACGAAAAGTTGAAGCCGACGCCCATGCTGTAGATACCAATTCAGCAACCGATAATCCTGATGCAAGTATTTTGCTCTTCAATGATGCAATATCTTTTTCATCAATCAGTTTGTGCGTTACCGCAGGTAACGGATCTTGCCAGATGAGATCTTCAGCAGGAACTTCAGGTCCCAGATAAAGCGACTTGGGTCCCATGTCGCGATGCGTAAGTTTGAACCAGGCGCGAGCAAAAGCATCCGCGAAAGCTTTATGATCCTGATGAAAACGACGTGCGATTTTTTCATAGACGGGATCAAACTTAAGTGACAGATCCGCCGTTGTCATCATTGGAGGATTCTTTTTGTTGGGATCATGCGCATCAGGGATCATATTTTCGGGCTTACAATTTTTAGCAACCCATTGATGTGCTCCTGCCGGACTCTTCGTCAATTCCCAGTCGTAACCGAATAACATGTCGAAATACCCGTTATCCCATTTGGTGGGATTGGGTTTCCAGGCGCCTTCAATGCCACTGGTAGTGGTATACACACCTTTACCGTTACCTAATTTATTTATCCATCCAAGCCCTTGTGCTTCAAGAGGCGCGGCTTCGGGTTCAGGTCCCACGAGTTTCGGATCGCCGGCTCCGTGTGCCTTTCCAAAGGTATGACCGCCTGCCACCAGTGCCACGGTCTCCTCGTCATTCATCGCCATACGGGCGAAGGTTTCACGCACATCACGGCCCGATGCTACCGGATCGGGGTTACCGCCGGGACCTTCGGGATTCACATAAATAAGACCCATCTGAACTGCCGCGAGCGGGTTTTCAAGATCGCGGTCGCCGCTGTACCGTTTATCTCCCAGCCACACAGTCTCGTTGCCCCAGTAAATGTCCTCTTCGGGCTGCCATATATCCACACGGCCGCCACCAAATCCGAATGTTTTAAAGCCCATTGACTCAAGTGCCACATTGCCGGCAAGTACCATCAGATCGGCCCACGAAATTTTGTTCCCGTACTTCTGTTTTATGGGCCAAAGGAGCCTCCTTGCCTTATCAAGGTTGCCGTTATCAGGCCAACTGTTTACCGGTGCGAAACGCTGGTTTCCGGTTCCGGCACCACCACGTCCATCTCCGGTGCGGTAGGTGCCGGCACTGTGCCAGGCCATCCGTATAAAAAGTCCGCCGTAATGTCCCCAGTCAGATGGCCACCACTCCTGAGAGTCGGTCATGAGTGAAGTAAGATCCTTCTTCAAAGCATCAAAATCCAGTTTTTTAAACGCTTCAGCATAATTAAAATCGGGTCCCATTGGATTCGAGGCCGGTGCATGCTGATGCAAAATACCCAGATTGAGTTGATTAGGCCACCAAAAACGATTGCCCGTTCCGCTGCCTTCACTATGCATTAAAGCTTCATGATTAACAGGGCATTTCCCCTGTGCGGTTGCATTTTCCATATTCTGATAGTAGATTTTATTTGGTTGTAAATTTCGTTATTTTTTTTTGAGAAACTAAACAGTCTCTTTTCGTTAACATACAATTAAAAATGCAAACCGATGATGATCCATTTTGTTTTGCAAAATGATAAAAATCAATCATCCTCAACGTGACATACATCACTTTTTATTAGTAATTCACTCTCAAATTGTTTAAGAAATTATTATATCTTTACTCATAAAGGCACTTTAAAACAGGCTTTTGGGAGCAATGCAGGTTATCTGCCTTTACATGGATACGATTGAGTATGAATTGTAAGGTTGATTTAGCATCATACCGCCAGCCGGAATTTCATTTTGTCCTATGGAAAAACCGTTAAAACCGGATGCTGATAATAAATTCAAATAACAGATGCTGTGATAGCTATTTCCATCGCTCATGAAAATGATTGCAAAATTGTGGCGGACCTCGGCCGGCAAACTTTTATGGAGTCACATTTGCTCAGCGCTTCTCCCTCAGATCTGAATTATTATACTGACCGCGCTTACAGCGAAGAGCAGATAGGTAAGGAGCTCAAAAATCCTGAAAACAGATGTTACCTCGTATATAATAAAGGGGAGGCCGTTGGTTTTTCAAATAGTTATTTCAACAATGAGCATCCTGAACTAAATCATAAAAACATAACCAAGTTAGATCGGATTTATATTCTTCAGAAGTATTACGACACGGGAATAGGAAAGCAGTTGTTTGCGTTTAATGTGAAGATTTCAAAAGAACACAAACAACAAGGTATGTGGCTATATGTATGGACAGGCAATTTAAGAGCAATAAAGTTCTATGAAAAACAGGGGTTTGTAATTGCAGGTAATTATGAATTTAAAATCTCACCCAATCACAAAAATCCCAATTATCTGATGTATTTGAAATACTGAATGATAATGTATTTATGAAACATATAATCTGCTCTCATTGCGTATAAAACAACAAATAGGTCTCAAAGAAGCCATGTCAATAGGAATCGGCGGGATGGTTGGCGGAGGCATTTTTGCGGTTTTGGGACTATCAGTTTCACTGGCCGGAGGAGGTACTCCGGCCGCTTTTGTTTTTGCAGGGGTGCTCGCACTTATTACCTCTTACAGTTATACAAATCTTTCAAAGACATATCCTGACAGGGGTGGAACGGTAAAATTTATCAATATGGGTTTTGGAGTTGGAGTCTTTAGTGGGGGCCTCAACAATTTGCTCTGGATAAGTTATATCATTATGCTTTCGCTTTATGCTTCTGCTTTTGCATCTTATGCTCCCAATCTGTTAGAATTAACAGGAAGTAAATCGCTCGATTTTCATATTTATGCTTCTGTAATAATAGTGCTCGCAACAGCTTTGAATTATTATAGCCTAAAAGTTGTAGGTAAAATCGAATCATATGCTGTAATTATAAAACTGACAATTTTGATTGGGTTTATTATTGCCGGATTGTCTGGTTTAAATTCAAGCACCAATTTAAGCCAGCTTGATATGTCGAACTGGGAACCGCCTTTGCAGCTGTTTGCCGGCGGAATGGTAATTTTCGTTGCCTATGAGGGATTCGAACTGATTGCGAATGTAGCTCCCGACATAAAAAATCCGGAAATCAATATCCCGAGAGCCTTTTATGGTTCGGTTCTATTTGTTATACTGTTATACATTGCCATTGCAACAGTAACAGTTGGTTCCTTACCATTCGATCAAATTAAAACCGCACAAGATTATGTATTAGCGGAAGCGGCCAAGCCGATGTTTGGCAGTGCAGGTTTTACAGTTATTACCTTCGCCGCTCTCATAAGTACATTTTCGGCTATCAATGCTTCCCTGTATGGAGGCAGCAGGGTTAATTTTGAAAATGCCGAAGATGATGAACTGCCACATCACTTTCTCGCCAAGCTATGGAATCAGCCTGTCGGATTAATGATAACTTCAGTCGCGACCCTTGTATTGGTAAACACACTTGACCTTGAAAGTATCTCTACAGCCGGAAGCCTGAATTTTCTCCTGGTGTTTGCCGTGGTGAATTTTATAGGATTTAAACTGGCAAAAAAAATTAAGGGTACTCGTATACTCCCGTTAACCGGGTTCATTTTATGCAGTATTGCATTTTTTATTTTAGCACATTTGCAATTTAATAAAGATAGAAATGGCGTGTTTGTGTCGCTGTCGATTATGGGATTTTGTTTTCTTTCTGAGGCTGTTTTTAAGAAACTTGAGAAAAATAAGTGAGTTTCTTTAACATAAGATTTTTAAAAAGGAATAAATCTTCTGTTGACTGATATGCTCACATGAACCGAAAATTATATGCTATGAGAAAAATATCCTCTTTTAACTTTGTTACCCTGAACGGATATTTCAAGGGGAATAATGAAGATACAAGCTGGCACCACCATTCTCAGGAAGGGAGTGCCTACTCTGAAAAACAACTGGAATCAGGAAACATTTTACTCTTTGGAAGAGTAACGTATGATATGATGGCGCAATTTTGGACCGGTAAAATGGGGAAGGAGCTTTATCCGGTTGTAGCCGGACGTATGAATGCCGCGGAGAAAATGGTAATTTCAAATTCAATTACCACCGCCTCCTGGAATAATACCTCCGTTATTGGAGGAGATGTTATTCAAAGGATCAGGATCATAAAACAAACACCAGGACCCGACATCACCATTTTAGGGAGTGGCAGTATTGTAAATCAATTTACCGAAGCCGGGCTTATAGATGAATACGGGGTAATGATTGACCCCGTATTTATAACCACGGGCACCCCCCTTGTACATGGAATAAGTACCATGCCCGAATTACGGTTAACAGGTGTAAAAACGTTCAGCGATACCGGTGCGGTACTGCTCTCGTATTCTAAAAAGTGAAATTACCGTAAACAGAATTAAGGCTATTTTTCTTTCAGGATTTTCCCGTTTAAAGGTTGATGCTGATCTTTATAAGTCACACGGTAAATATATACACCTGTAGCAAGGCCTGATAAATCAATTGTTTCGTTAGCAGATCCGTTGAGTTGTACATGTGCCACCAACATTCCAAGACCGTTATATAGTAATAGTTCCTGCATGTTATCGTTGAGCCCGGTAAATTGAAGCTGGTCGGCAGCCGGATTCGGGAATACATGAACGGATGCATTGGGTGAAGTGATATCCGGAGTACTTACCAGCGTGCCGTCACTGCAAATTTTTGCCGCCGCAATATCTGCCGATGTGAATGTAGTCCATGATACAATATTGCACCCTCCGGGATCATCAATTGCAGTGAAGTCATTATAAGAAGCCCAGTCACCGCTTACAGCCGATACAAGTCTGCTGTCGGGTTGCCAGGTAAATGTACCATTGCTTCTGACCCGCTGAGCCGTTAAGGCAACTGAGGGAGTCCCCTGGAAAAATACAGTAACAGCTCCGCTGTCGCTGAGGGCTAACCGGGTATACCCATAATAACCATTTGCAGTATCAACAGCCACGCCTCCCGGTAACCATTGGATAGCTCCGGCGCTGTCAATTCGCTGCATTTTGCAAAAGGCATCACTTCCCACATTTTCAATCCATGAAACAAACAGGGAGTTATTTACAAGTTTTGCATCGCAATGTTTAGGAAAGCCTGCAGTATTTGAACTGGCAGCGGAGCGCATAAATGGCCAGGAAAAACTTCCTCCGGGTGTAACTTTGGCAGTCTGTACGGAGCCGGCATTTCCGTCCCATGTCACATAAAGGTTTGCAGCTGAATCAGCAATCATACTGATGTTTCCGCCAAATCCTATACTCGAAGTGCCTGAGGTTACATCCAGACCTGTCGGCCACATGGCAGTTCCCTGGAAATTGTATCGCTGAATAAACATGGTAGAGCCTAACCCGTTTCCTTTCGAAAGAACATAAAACCCATTTTGCTGATCACTTGCACTCCTGTAGTCATAACCCTGAAGGCCGGTAGTAAAATTAAGAACAGGCCATCTCAGGTTACCGTTAAAATCAACCCGGTTAAAAGTGAACAGGTCCGATCCGCCGGTGTAAATAATGCTATGGGTAATGGTTGCTCCCGAATCATTTGGAAAAATGTTGAACCCGCTATTATCCATATAAATTACACCGTTACCAGTGGTAGCTACAACAGTGGGTTGTGCCCAGACACTATTACCCGTTGAATTGATATACTTACAAAAAACAGTATCAAGCGTCATCCATGCTACAAGCGTACCGCTTTGCCAGGGCATAACCCGCATGGCTTGTATGGTAGCCGATGCCGTAGCAACCATTTTGCCGTTGGCGGTCCATTGCGGAACGCCGGCAGCATCCAGCCGCTGTCCGTAAACTTCAAATAAACCATTCCGGTTATCAAGCCAGAAAACATAAGTTCCTGCACCTTTGTTGAATGCCTGTACGTTTTTCTGGGTAGCACCCGACTGACATACCTTAAACGGAGCTGACAAGTCGACACTGTACTGACCTGATGAAATTAGCGAAGGGAGTAAAAAGCAGAGAATAAAATAAACCTTTTTCATGGCATCATATTTTAAGTAAACTTAATAAATGATCTTCAAAAAATAAATTCGGGTTGAAATAAATGGGGATAAACGGGAACGGAAATTTGTTAATTTAGTATTCGGTTAACCATGAGCATGACATAGATATGTAATGCTCAATAAATTAACGTACTAAACGGCGCGAATGAATAATAATTTATGTTCTATTTCAACAGGATTTGTTCTTATCGGAGCAGGAACTTCGCTATGGTTTGTTTTAAAGGCAGGGGGCGGCAATAATTCGATTTTATTGGTTACACTATTTACAGGATGGGTGTTGTCCCCTTTTTTAGCGTTGTTGGTCTCCGGCCGGATTACTCAAAATTGGCCTGAAACGGCAGTCGCAAATTGGGATTGGATCAAAATCGTGTTGCCGGTGGCAGCCATAATGGGGTATACTGGTGTGTTCACCCCGGCTGATGCAAAGCCGGCATTTATTTACCTCGCAGTCCCTTTTTTTTCCTGGCTGGCGCTTTTCCTCTCTGCAATCCTGCTGCCCCGTATATCAAAAAGAAGGTAGCAGTCAATTTCGAACCCGTTTTCGCGGGAGAGAATCCCATTCGATTTAGTAACTTTGAACGCATTGAATTCTGGTTACTGCAACTGTAGTATGATATTATTGCTATTGCCGCTTCAAATTAACCATTCAATGAATATGTATTGTTCGTTACTCAGCTGATATGAAACCTGCACCCAAAAAGTTATCTGAATTTCCGGCGACTGCAATTTGCGGGAACGACATCAGCTCTTCGTGCCTTTATGTATCTGCCATTACAATACTCTATGCGGGTCAGCTGGCATGGGTGTCGCTGTTGATAGTAGCAGGGGTGTTGTTTATGTTTCGGAAAATTTACGGAGAAGTGGTAGGTGCTTTGCCTCTCAATGGCGGCGCTTATAACGCATTATTGAATACCACAAGCAAATCGATTGCTTCGCTCGCCGCTGCGCTTACTATTTTATCCTATATGGCCACGGCTGTTATATCGGCATCCGAAGCCATGAAATATGCCCATGAGCTTTGGCAGGGCTGGCCGGTGTTAACTGCTACTGTATTGTTGTTGTTGTTCTTTATGGGTCTCACCATAATGGGTATAAGTGAATCGGCAAAAGTTGCAGTGGTAATTTTTGTATTTCATTTATTTTCACTCGTCGCGCTGTCGGCATTTTGCGGCGCATGGCTTTTTGAAAATGGAATTTTTGTGTTGAAAGATAATTACGCCATTCCTGTAAAAGGCAGTGTAATGCAGGCAATGTTTTTCGGATTCAGTGCCGCAATGCTCGGCATTTCAGGTTTCGAAAGCTCTGCGAATTTTGTTGAAGAACAAAAGCCGGGGGTCTTCAGGAAAACACTTCGCAATATGTGGGTGGTGGTAAGTGTTTTCAATCCACTCATGGCATTTCTCGCCCTTGCTATTGTACCTATGGCTGAAGTAAGAGATCATCAGGATGCCCTTTTATCACATTTGGGTGCAGTAAGCGGTGGGCGATGGCTCTCCTTTCTTATTTCAACGGATGCAGCACTTGTATTAAGCGGGGCTGTTCTTACTTCGTTTATTGGTGTCAGAGGTCTGGCCGAACGTATGACGCTGGACAGAATATTACCTCCCTTTCTCCTCAAGCGAAACAGAAGAGGCAGTACCCATTTTATAGCAATCGCTTTTTTTCTTTTGTGTACTTCTATTCTGTTTATCACGCAGGGCCAATTGGAAGCGCTTGCGGGAGAGTATACGATTGCATTTCTCGGTGTAATGGTACTCTTTGGAGTGGGTAACGTGCTCCTAAAAGTCAGAAGGAAAAACCTTCCAAGCCCCGAGAGGTCCAATTGGATAGGATTGCTTGCAGCCATATTTTTGGTGTTGCTTGCAATGCTGGGGAATGCCATACTCAATCCCTCATACCTCTTTGTTTTTCTGGAGTATTTTATTCCGGCAGTGCTTATACTTGCTATTATGCTGAACCGGATTTTTTTACTGAAGCTCTTGCTGAATGTTATTCGCTACTTCTTTGAGCCATTCCGTAAAATGATAGGTAAAACACACTCGCGAATCTTGAAAAGTATAAGCCGGATCAATTCTCAGGAATTTGTTTTTTTTACAAAGGACGACGACGTAGCTACTTTGAATAAGGTAATGCTGTACATCAAACGAAATGAACATACCCGAAAACTTAAAATTGTTTCTGTAACGGCTCCCGGAGGTAAACTTCCCGAAGGTCTGATAAGAGATGTCGATGTGCTCGACCGCGAATACCCAGAAATTAAAATCCAGTTCATTCAAATGGAAGGAAAATTCGGGCCTGAATTAATCAGCCGGCTATCAGAAGAATGGAAAATACCGATCAACTTTATGTTTATCGGGTCACCGGGAGATCATTTCCCATATCGCATTGAAGAACTGGGAGGAGTAAGGCTCATTATTTAACATCAAATTAATTGCAATGATTGCTGCTGACATCAATATGTGATCGAAATAAAACTGTTTTAATTTTCGCATTCCTTTTCATCTTTCCTAATTTAGATAGTTCTTATTCAGGTTGCTGTTTCAAATAGAAATTATTTATCTATGGTGTAATTGCCATTTAAAAACCGGAAAGCCTTATTACTTGTAAACAGCATAATTCTAATAATATGAAAAAGTTTATTGTAATGTATCATGCGCCAAGCGACGCTACAATGGAGATGGGAAACGCCTCTCCGGAAGAACAAAAAAAAGGAATGGAAGCCTGGATGACATGGGCCGCCAATTGCGGGAAAAGTCTTGTTGATATAGGATCTCCCCTTGCAAACGGTCAATTGATAAACCCTGACGGAAGCTCCCAAAAGGGAACTCATAATGTGGTTGGCTATTCAGTATTGCAGGCCGAAAATATGGAAGAAGCCAAAAAACTGCTAAAGGGACACCCGCATCTGGGATGGAATGCAGCATGCTCAATCCAGTTACATGAGACCATGCCCATACCGGGTACCTGATGCAGGTTTTTGATACAAGCCATAATATACTATCAAAGCAAAAATTACATTAACTCCTGTTCGGGGAATCAATGAAAATTTTACATGCAAAATGGGGGAACTGATTCAGATTATTTCTATAGCATTTCCTGTTTCGGAAGTACTGCTGTTCCTGCTTAAGAGAACCGGTAAAAAGCAGGGTGCCGTTAAAGGTGACAAAGGTTCCGTTATTATTTTATGGTCGGTAATTTTTGCGGCAGTTTATTTTTCAATGGTTCTGTCAGCTAAATTTCCCCGGAACAACCCTATCGAATTACTGCAGGCATCCGGTATTGTTATTTTTATTGTTGGCGCTATCATCAGGTGGATTGCCATAGTACAACTGGGCAGGTACTTTACTGTCGACGTGGCTATGCAACCTTCCCACCGTATTAAAAATGACGGACTTTTTACCTATGTCAGGCATCCGAGTTACACGGGTCTTGTATTGGAATTCCTGGGATTTTCTCTGTTGTTCAATAGCTGGTATCCGTTGTTTATTATGAACATTCCGATTTTTATCGCACTGGTGTACAGGATGCATATAGAAGAGGCAATGCTGCTCAGCCATTTCGGAGATCCTTACAGGGATTATATGAGTAAAAGAAAACGGATTTTCCCGTTTGTTTTCTGATTTTTTGTTTATTTATACGTCGAAAAAAATCCTGTTCCTTAACTTTAAATTCAACTTTCTCTTTGCAACCAAATGATCGCACAGTCCGTCATGTAAATGTTTTCCGGAATTTTAATGCGGAACTGTATGGAATCAAGTTGAGTTTGACTTTTACTATTGAGCGGATCCGGAAACCGGCCACTCAATTGCTGCACCATTTTTAATAGTTAACAACCCATCATAACACTTAAACACATCACCTATGTTCAGATTAATTACCCGCTTTACAATTATTATTTGCATTGTATTGCCATTCATTGCATCGGCACAGTTAAATTTTCAAAAGACCTTTAATGTTGATAATCAGCAGTTAGTTATGCAGGATATGGCCCAAACAGCCGATTCAGGAGTTGTTGTTGCGCTGAATGGCGGGTTTTTTACCTATATTTTGAAATACGACGGGCAGGGGAATCCGCTATGGCAAAAGATGCTTTCAAATTCAAACATGCTCATCTCAAATGCTGTCCATTCCACTGCTGACGGAGGAGTAATAGTTTGTGGCAATCTCTCTTCCGGTACATCCCAGGGAAACGACTTAGGAATTGTTAAGTTGAATGCATCAGGATCATTCATGTGGGCCGCTGCAAGCGGAACAACTAATACCGATTTCGGTTATGATGCTATCGAACTGTCAGATGGAAACTTTGCTGCAGTAGGAAATATATTGATCAATGGCAGCCTGAGAGGAACATTGATTAAATTGCAATCTAACGGTGCGCCGTTATGGAGTAAAGTGTACAGAGATTCAACATCCGGTTACAGTTATATTAACAAAATTATTGAAGTGCCGGGTCAGCATTATGTGATGACTACTTTGTCCGATTACGGTTCTCAAAACACCGCATTCGATGCCGGGATCATTAAAACAGACCAGAATGGAAATATAATCTGGAATAAGGTGTATCACTTTGCTGAATGGGGTGAGTTTAAAGATATTAAGTCCACTTCCGATGGAGGTTTGGTAGTTTCAGGAATTATTGACATCAATCCGGATGGAATTAATAACAGGGATTTTTTACTGTTGCGAACCGACAGCATGGGTGCTGTGATATGGGCGAATGCATATGTACGTGTGAACGACGATATCGGATATAATGTGATGGAAACAGATGATGGGGGATTCATCCTTTCGGGCGTTACCAATAGTCTTTCGAGTACAAGCAGCTGCGCGATATTAAAAGTCGATGGAAATGGGGCCATCCAGTGGACCAATCAATTTTTTACAAACACAACTTCACCTACCGGTAATGTGGTGAAACCATCTGCGGGGAATGGTTATTTTGTAATGACCATGCGTCAGGTTGGCATTTTGAATAGCGGATACTTTGTCCGCATCGGACATGACGGATTAGGTTATTGTAATGACTCCTTACCTGCTTTTACAATTGCACCGGTAAGCTTTACGAATACTTCTCCGTTTCTGAGTGCTCCGGGTGGAATGGCCCACTCAGAAATTGTTTCAGTGACTGTCCCCACCTATACTGAATCATTTATTTGTTTGCCATCAGGGATTAATGATCAGCACCAGGAGATTCAGATGGAATGTTATCCTAATCCTTCAGCTACAGGATTGTTTACCTTGCAGTTGAAAGACGCTCATCCTGAATTTAAGTGCTTTGACGCGTGTGGGAAAGAGGTAAGTGTCAATTTACAACATACCGGTGAAGGGACCTGGAAATTTCAGTTGCCATACAAGGGATTGTATTTTCTGCAAGTGACCACCGGGTCCGGAATAGCTACTAAAAAACTGGTGGTTGCAGGAAACGGATTGTAATTAAGTCATTGGAGTAAAAATATTTTCCGGCCGGATAATGGGGTTGATGATCCTATCTGCTGTTGGTTGCAATAGGCTATTTGATAATGACCGACATAAACCATTTTGATACGTTACATACTGCCCGAATACTGTTGAATCTGACAACCGGTACATTATTCGTTTTGTATTTATGCATTAACAGGGTAAAAGGGCAGTCTTGTTTTCGGCATTCGGTATTGGAACAACGAAGATTTAAATATTTAGCCTAAATCATTAAATAACAACACAATACAAATAGGTGCTGCTGAGGGCGGCGTAGCTTGCCCCGGGGAACCTGTTCATAACCCTGTCTAAAGGCTTTAAAACAGGCAAATCCTGCTGCTTTTAACCTTTTTTCCTATATTTGCATCTGGAATTTAGATAGAAAGAGGGGACAATGTCCCCTTTTTTATTAGGTATGATAAGCAAACAGCGCATAGAAGGCATTGTAAATGAGTTTATTACAAACTCTGACCTCTTCCTTGTAGAAGTCCGGACCGGGCCATCACGCATCACGGTGTTTGTCGATAAGCCTTCAGGTGTGACCCTGGATGAATGTGCTGCACTGAATCGTTATATCAGTAACGTTCTGGAGCCGGAAGGTGTCTGGGAATCCTGTGAACTCGAAGTATCATCTCCGGGGATGGATCAGCCGCTGAAAGTGCTGCCCCAGTACCTGAGAAGAATCGGAAGAGAAATAAGAGTAATTACTGTCGATGGTAGCGAACACAACGGCAAACTCGATGCTGCTGATGACGAAGGAATAAGCCTGACAGAAATTATTGTTGAAAAAGAAAACAAGAAACGGATACGGAAAGAAATTGCCAGCCGTATCAGCTTCTCCAATATTAAAGAAACCAAACTAAAATTATCTTTTAAAATCTGAAAACAATGGATCACGTTGCATTGACGGAATCTTTCTCCGAGTTTAAGGAGTCAAAGAATATCGACAGGGCTACCATGATGAGCATCCTTCAGGATGTTACTCGTAACATGTTGCGCCGCAAGTATGGAAGTGATGATAACTTCGACGTAATTATTAATATCGACAAGGGCGACCTTGAAATATGGCGCAACCGCACAATCGTGGAAGACGGATTGGTGGAAGACCCTAATATTCAGATTCCGATTTCGGAAGCCAAACGGACAGATCCCGATTTTGAAATTGGGGAAGATGTTACCGAAGAGGTTAAGCTGGCCGACTTTGGCCGCCGTGCGGTATTGTCGATGCGTCAGAACCTTCAGGCGCGGATCATGGAGCTTGAAAAGGACAGTATCTACAAAAAATATAAGGACCGTGTTGGAGAAATCATTACAGGCGAAGTATATCAGGTGTGGAAGAAGGAAGCACTTATCATCGACGATGAGGGGAACGAACTTATTCTTCCTAAGACCGAACAAATACCATCCGACTTTTTCCGCAAAGGCGATTCGGTTCGCGCATGTGTGCTGCGTGTTGAAATGGTAAACGGTACTCCCAAAATTATCCTCTCCAGAACATCGCCTATTTTCCTTGAGCGGTTATTTGAACAGGAAGTTCCTGAAGTATTCGACGGACTCATCACCATCAAAAATATTGTACGTGAACCCGGAGAACGCGCTAAAGTAGCGGTAGAATCATACGACGACCGTATCGACCCTGTAGGAGCGTGTGTTGGTATGAAAGGAAGCCGCATACACGGCATAGTAAGAGAATTGCGTAATGAGAATATCGACGTTATCAACTTCACCAATAACTCAACCCTCTATATTACACGTGCACTTTCACCTGCAAAAATCACTTCAATTAAACTCGACGATGAAACCAAGCGCGCCGCAGTTTATATGAAACCGGATCAGGTATCGCTTGCTATTGGTAAAGGAGGACACAACATCCGGTTAGCCGGTCGTTTAACAGGTTACGAAATTGATGTGTACCGCGATTCGGATGATGTAGAGGAGGATGTGGATCTTGATGAATTTGCAGATGAAATTGATCCATGGATCATTGATGAGCTCAAAAACATCGGATGCGATACCGCTAAGAGTGTAATTGAACTCGGAATAGAAGACCTCGTCAACCGTACCGATCTCGAAGAAGAAACAGTAAAAGAAGTAATCAGAATTTTAAGTGCCGAATTCGAATGAAACCTCTAAGTCCTTTCAGCAATTCAGCATAATAATTTAAAAACAGGAAACACTGCATAATGTCAGAAACAACAACCATAAGGCTCAGTAAGGTGCTTAAAGAATTCAGCATCGGAATCGATCATGCACTTGACTTTCTAGCAAAGAAAGGCATTACGCTGGATAAGAATCCGAATGCCAAGATCACCATGGATGCCTATGAATTGCTTCAGAAGGAGTTCCAGACCGACAAACAGATTAAAAAGACGGCTGAAGAAATCACCATCCAAAAACTGAAGAAAGACAATGTAGTGATTGAGGCGAAGCCTACTGCCGAAATTGTTCGTGAGAAAGAGGCTGAAGCCGATGACAAACTTACCCGTAACCTGATTGCAATTAAACAGGAGGCAGCCGACAAGGGCAGTCCTGTTACCAAAAAGAAAACCAAAAAGGCGGAAGCAAAACCTGCTGCTGAAGTAATAAAAGCCAAGGTTGAAAAAACCGGCCCTAAGATTGTCGATAAGATTGATCTGGAAGCGCTGGAAACACCTAAGAAAAAAGCAACACGCAAAAAGAAGGAAGAGGACGATGCTGCAGCGGCCGCCGCAGCAGCAGAAGCAGCCCAACCGGAAGCACCTAAAAAGAAGACCGCCGGCAAAAAGAAAACAAAATCAGAAGAAACTCCTGAACCTGCTGAAACAGCTCCCGTTCCTGCTCCTGATGTTGTTGAAACACCTGTTGCGGAAGAAACTCCGACACCTCCTCCCGCCGCCGACGAACCACCTGCTGCCGCTGAACCGGCTGCAGAGCCTCCGGTTAAAGATGCTCCTTACCGCATCGATCGCAACAAATTAAGCGGACCTACTATCTTAGGCAAAATCGATCTGCCTGCACCGCCGCCGCCACGTAAACCGGTTGCTTCCTCCTCGGCCGACGACGACCGCAGGAAAAAGAAGAGAAAGCGTACCGAAAAGAAAGTCAACATTGATGCAGCTTCACAGCAGATAAAAACGGAGGATCGTGATCCGCGCCGCAGCGGACCACAAAAAGGAGGTAAGAAGTTTGAAAGGCCTGCTCCGAAAGTTGAACCAACCGAAAAAGAAATACAGGATCAGATACGCGCAACTCTTGCCCGCTTAAGTGGTACAGGAGGAAAGTCACGCGGTTCGAAACACCGTAAGGAAAAGCGGGAGACAATACGGGCACAGCAGGAAGAAATCGCCGCTGCACAAGCCGAAAATAAAGTTATCAAAGTTACCGAGTTCGTTTCGGCTAACGACTTATCCAAGTTGATGAATGTACCGGTTACCAGTATCATCGCCACCTGTATGAGTCTTGGTATAATGGTTTCCATTAACCAGCGTCTCGACGCCGAAACACTTAGCGTAGTAGCCGAAGAATTTGGATACAAAGTGGAATTCGTTTCGGCCGATGTGGCGGAGGCTATACAGGAAGAACCCGACGACCCGACGAACCTGTTGCCGCGTGCACCTATTGTTACTGTAATGGGACACGTTGACCATGGTAAGACGTCATTACTGGACTATGTGCGTAAAACAAACGTAATAGCCGGAGAAGCGGGCGGTATTACCCAGCACATCGGTGCCTATGAAGTAACACTCGAGAACGACAAAAAAATTACCTTCCTCGATACGCCGGGTCACGAAGCCTTTACTGCGATGCGTGCACGTGGTGCTAAATTGACAGACGTTGCAATTGTTGTGATTGCTGCCGACGATAGTGTGATGCCGCAAACCGTTGAGGCAATTAATCACGCACAGGCCGCTAACGTACCAATTGTGTTTGCCATAAATAAGGTGGATAAACCCGGAGCACAACCAGAAAAGATTAAGGAACAGCTTTCGAAAATGAATATTCTGGTTGAGGACTGGGGAGGTAAATACCAGTGTCAGGAAATTTCCGCAAAACAAGGACTCAATATCGATCAGCTGCTCGACAAAGTATTGCTCGAAGCGGAATTGCTCGATCTTAAAGCCAATCCAAATAAAGGTGCCATGGGAACTGTTATAGAATCATCGCTCGATAAGGGCCGTGGTTATGTAACCACCTTACTGGTACAGTCAGGTACACTTCGTGTAGGCGATATTATTCTTGCCGGATGTCATGCAGGCCGCGTAAGAACACTGCATAACGAACGTGGAAATAAAATGGATAAGGCTGGTCCTTCGCAGCCGGTAATCATGCTTGGTATGCCCGGACCTGTTCAGGCAGGTGATCAGTTTAACGTGATGGCCGATGAAAGGGAAGCGAAGGATATTGCAAACAAACGGATGCAGTTACAGCGCGAACAAAGTATCCGTACACACAAACATATTACACTTGATGAAATTGGCAGAAGGCTTGCCATCGGTTCCTTTAAGGAACTGAACATTATTGTTAAAGGTGATGTGGATGGTTCTGTTGAAGCACTTGCCGATTCGCTGCTCAAACTTTCTACTCCTGAAATACAGGTAAACGTAATTCACAAATCAGTAGGTGGAATTACCGAGTCGGATGTATTGCTTGCTTCGGCATCCAATGCTATCATCATCGGCTTCCAGGTACGTCCCACATTAAACGCCCGCAAGCTGGCTGAACAGGAAGAAATCGATATACGGTTGTATTCGATTATCTACGATGCTATCAACGAGGTTAAAGATGCGATGGAAGGTATGCTGGCCCCTGACTTTGAAGAGAAAATTATTTGCAACATCGAAGTGCGCGATGTATTTAAAATTCCAAAAGCCGGAACCATTGCCGGCTGTATGGTACTCGACGGAAAAGTAACCCGCAATACTAAAGTCCGCGTGATCAGGGATGGTATTGTTACCTATACCGGGGAACTCTCTTCGCTTCGCCGCTTTAAGGATGATGTGAAAGAAGTCGCATCGGGCTATGAGTGCGGGCTGAGTATCGGCAATTTTAATGATATAAAAGTAGGCGATATTATAGAGGGGTATGAGCAGGTTGCCGTAAAACGCACATTGGCATAATACTGATTATCAGCCACTTGTAAGATAAATATTTTTTACGGACACCTGTAACATATTGTAACAGGTGTCCGTCTTATTTTCACCACACCACCTTTCGGAGCAATCCGTAACATGACTGTAGCAGAATACAACAAATGTGTCGATCAGCATTCCGATGCTGTGTATCGGTTTATCCTGCATAACATCCGCGATAAGGACGATGCCAGGGATATTGTGCAGGACTCGTTTGAAAAAATGTGGATGAACCACGAAGGAGTGAATTATGAAAAGTCCAAATCCTATTTGTTTACCACTGCCTATCGCACCATGGTTGATAAAATCAGACGAGGTGGCAAGATGGTTCGGATGGAACCTCACCATGAAACAGCCACAACATCAGCCGGACACTTCAGCGATGTAAAAGAAATTGTCCGGAAAGCAGTAGGACGTTTACCGGAAATCCAGCGATCGGTAATTATGTTGCGCGATTATGAGGGGTATTCTTATCAGGAAATAGGTGACATCACCGGCTTGAGTGAATCACAGGTTAAGGTTTATATATACAGAGCACGTACCGCACTTAAAGAGTATTTGGGAGCAATTGAAAATTTAGTCTGAACAGGAAATGAATATTACCAGAGATAATTACGAACCCTTTTTCATCGATTACTTCGATGGAAATTTGGATGTTTCCCGGCAGGAAGAATTGTTCAGTTTCCTGGAACAACACCCTGATCTTAAAAACGAGTTCGAAAGTTTTAATAACAATCCCATTGAAGTTCCTGAAGAAGCATTTGAAGATAAACACCTGTTGCAACGCAACATTTTAACACTCGATACCCTTGATCAATACCTGATAGCTGAACTTGAGGGTGATTTGAGCAATACGGAACAGGAAAAACTGACCGCTTTTTTATTTGAGCACCCTGAGCTCAGCCGTCATCGCAAGCTAATTAAGCTTACCAGATTACCCGTGTCCTCAGAAATCTTTACAGCGAAGGAGAAATTAAAACAGCCGGTGATTATTCCTTTATACCGTACCCAAACATTCCGTTATGCCATTGCCGCGGCTATTTTATTGCTATTGCTTTCAGGAGGTGCTTTATTGATAAACAGAACATTGAACCGGCCTCAAATACAGGTTGCACAACAGGAAACGCCTGCACTTTTACAAACCGAAAAAGAACTGCAACAGAAGCATGCGTTGCAGACTGCAGTGGCTCAAAACAGTACTGCTGCCGGCACCTCAACTATTACAACTTCTCCCGCTAACCCCATTCAAAAAGTTAACAGGACTAAAAGAAATACAATAACAACCCAACAACCCAATAGCCTGGCGCAAAAAACGGAAATTATTAACACGATTGATCCCATTGCACTTTCGGAACTGGAACCGAATGCGGTTTATGCTATTGATGGTCCCGCTTATCCTGCCGGAGTTTCTGAACCGGCTGCTCCTTTACTGGCATCTGCCGGAAACGTTCCTTCAGGTGTTTCACAGCAGTATCCGGGATTGTGGACCGCAATAAAAGAGAAAGCTTCGGATGAAATAGAAAAAGCTTCCGGTACCGAAGCGGCTGCACAGCTGGCTGCTGCTGAGGGTTCCGCGAAACCGAAAGTCCGCTGGCTGGGAATTATATCAAGAGGTGTTGAACTGGTTTTCGGAGACAAGGTGACCCTTAAAACCAGCTATGATGTGGATGGCGACATGATGGCTTATAATTTCAAAGCCGGCGGAATTAAGATTGAAAAAAGATAAAAGAAGTTGTAACATCCGGTATCTGTAAAGCGTCACACAATTATACAGATCCTCACCGGAGCACAAAAACAAATAAATGAAACGATTTAACACACTCTTGACGCTTGTTGTACTTTTTGGTGCAACTGCCGCATCAGCACAAACAGAAGAAACATTTAACAAAATCCGGATTTCAAGCGGCGCATCAGTCGAAATAAGACAAGGAGATACTCCATCTGTCAAACGTGAAGACAATAGCAATGGCGAACCTTGGTATTCGCTCTCTAAAGATGGCTGGCTGACTATTACAGGATCGCAGCATGATGAAATTGTGATCACTGTAAAAGATCTCGAGAAAGTAATTATTGCCGGTTCCGGTAAAGTAGAATCGGAAGGAGTTATTAAAACCGACAATCTCGAATTGTCCGTTTCAGGCATTGGAAAAATTGAAATGGATGTTGAATGTAAAACGGTAACATGTGATATCAGTGGAGCAGGTAAAATTGAACTGGAAGGTTCCGGAGATCAAATGAATGTTGACATCAGCGGTTCAGGGAAAATTGATGCCGGTAAATTCAAAGTAAAAAAATGTGTTGCCAATATAAGCGGAAGCGGAAAATGCTTTGTTGATGTCACCGACGAACTCACGAGTAATATAAGTGGAATCGGCTCTGTAAACTATGTTACCCGTCCTGCAGTGGTAAACAATTCCTCAACAGGAGTCGGACATGTTGGGCAGGTCGACTCAGAACATTCCGACACAACCCGCATATCAATTGGTAACCGCCATATTCTGATTATTGAACCGGAAAACGAGGTAAATGATATACTAAAACTGGAACACTCAGATAAGCTGAAAGCACACTGGGCCGGTTTCGAACTGGGCGTAAACATGCTTGTGGATAAAGATTTTTCAACTACTCCACCTGAAGGTTATGATTACCTTGAACCAAAAATCCAAAAGTCGGTGGCCGTTAACTTTAACGTGGCTGACTGGGAATTTAATTTAAGTCATGATAAGAGAGCAATGATGCTCACTGGAATTGGTTTTAGCATTAATAACTACCGGTTCAAATCAGATGCGTTTTTTCTTCCCGATGCCGATTCACTTACCGCCTCATTTGATGGCTCAGCATATAAAAAGAATAAGCTGGTGGTTCAATACCTTACTGTACCGCTCCTGTTCGAGTTTAATACCAGCACCAATCCCAAACGGACATTCCATTTTACCACCGGAGTAATCGGCGGGCTGAGAATAGGATCGCATCAAAAATTGGTTAAAGAAACCGGAAGCGAAAATTATACCGTTAAAACATTCGATGATTTTAATTTGAATCCCTTTAAGGCAGATGCAACAGTGCGGTTGGGATATGGAAACTTTACCGTTTTCGGAACCTACTCACTCATTGGCCTTTTCCGTGATAAAAAGGGACCCGAAATGTTCCCTGTAACGGCCGGCATCAGACTGGTCGGCTGGTAACAGCAAAGGTACTCCCGCTAAGCATAGGGTTGTTTACCGGAGTTATTTGAGGCACAGGTCCCGGTCCCAGACCGGGACCTGTTTTTGCAATAGAGGCTATGCAGAAGGGGGCGGTTTTTCTATCTTTGCGCCATGACTGCATTTTCTGAACTTGAAGCCCTACGCCGGAAGGCGCTCGACGAACTTATGGCACTGGGAATAGATCCATACCCTGCCGAATTGTTTGAAGTAAACACCCATTCCGGAGAGATTCATGATAAAATTGAATCTGCCCCCGATACGCTGAAAAACCTTAGCCTTGCCGGCAGAATCATGACCCGCAGAATTATGGGAAATGCCTCGTTTGCCGAAATTCAGGATGCCGAAGGACGCATACAATTGTACTTTAAACGCGACGACATCTGCCCCGGTGAGGATAAAACACTTTATAATACCGTATTTAAAAAGTTAACAGACATAGGTGATATCATCGGCATAAAAGGCTATGCCTTTAAAACACAAACCGGAGAAACTTCGGTACATGTAACTTCTTTTAAATTACTGACTAAATCGTTACGGCCACTTCCGGTGGTGAAGGAAAAGGACGGAATGGTGTTTGACGCCTTTTCTGATCCTGAACAACGCTACCGTCAGCGATATGTTGATCTTATCGTGAATCCTCATGTTAGAGAAACATTTATCAAACGCACCAGACTTACCAACTCCATGAGGAGCTTCCTTAACAACAGGGGATACCTTGAAGTGGAAACGCCTATTTTACAACCATTGTATGGCGGAGCGGCAGCGCGTCCTTTCAAAACGCATCACAATACACTCGATATGACCTTGTACTTGCGCATAGCAAACGAGCTCTATCTGAAAAGACTTATTGTTGGCGGATACGACGGGGTGTATGAGTTTTCGAAAGACTTTCGTAACGAAGGAATGGACAGGTTTCACAATCCTGAATTTACCCAGATGGAATTGTATGTCGCCTACAAAGATTACCAGTGGATGATGGATCTGGTGGAAGAAATGGTGGAACGTATTGCCATGGATTTGCATGGAACCACGCAGGTTAAAGTTGGAGAGCATACCATCGACTTTAAACGGCCATGGAAAAGGTTTTCTATGTACGAAGCCATTTCACATTTTACCGGAATCGATGTTTCGGAGATGACTGAGTCGGAATTGCGTGACACAGCAAAAAAATTAAAAATAAATGTTGATGATACAATGGGGCGCGGAAAGCTTATTGATGAAATTTTTGGTGAGATGTGCGAACCAAAACTCATTCAGCCGACCTTTATCACCGACTACCCTGTGGAGATGTCACCACTTGCTAAAAAACACCGCAGCAAACCCGGATTAGTAGAGCGTTTTGAAGCCATTTGCAACGGCAAAGAAATCTGCAATGCATTTAGTGAACTCAACGACCCCATCGATCAGCGTAAACGTTTTGAGGAGCAACTGGAACTCGGGAAAAGAGGTGATGAGGAAGCAATGATGCTGGACGAAGATTTCCTCCGTGCCATTGAATACGGTATGCCGCCGACAGCAGGACTGGGCATCGGAATCGACAGGCTTGCGATGATTATGACCAACGCATCGTCCATTCAGGATGTGCTTTTCTTTCCTCAGATGCGCCCTGAATCATCACACAGTGTGCAATCGAATGACAAAATGCTGACTGGAATTCCTTCGCCATGGGATGAGGTATTTGCTAAAATGGGAATCCATTCACAGGAACAACTCAAGGCAATGAATCCAAACAAATTGTTTAATGACCTTGGCGGGATGCGCAAAAAACTTAAAATAGAAGCACCTATGCCCGGTCAGGGAGAATTACGGAGCTGGATGGGACTCGAATAAACTAACAGTGTGATATGAAAAAGGCCGCAAATATTTTTTGTGGCCTTTTCTATTTTAGTTTGTACAGTTATAATTTTATAATGCGCTGAATGTAGGTTCCCGTTTCGGTTTCAACGCTAACCGAATATACTCCTCCCGGAAGGGAAGCAAGTGAAACAGGGATAACCTGCGGACCTCGTCCGAGCATTTTTGGCAGCACAATCACAGGTATTCCTATTTGGTTGTAAACAGAAATGATGGCATGCGTTGCTGTTTTTGTTTGAAAATGAACCAGTATGTCATTTTGTGCCGGATTGGGTTGCACAGAAATATCATTTATAAAAGAAATGTTAACTGCAATGATCTCTGATACGGATTGTTGGCCATCAAAATCGGTTTGCAATAAACGGTAATAAAAGGTCCCTGTTGAAGGCACATGGTCTGTGTAACGGTATTCAACGGCAACATGACTGTTTCCGGCTCCCGGTAGGGTATGAATGGTTTCAAAATGAATGCCGTCAGAAGACCGTTGCACCTCAAATTGTTTATTATTGGTTTCCGTTGCTGTTATCCAAAATAAGTTAACCGCATTTTTTGATCCTTCGTTAGCAGTAAAGTTCAGGAGATTGATGGGCAATGGTGCGGCGCCTACGAAATAGGGATAGTGAATAGTATGGTAACATCCTGCAGGCACGGTATACGTATAACAATAGGTATAGGAAGTACCCGGCGTTAACCCTGTAAATGTCATGCCGGATAATGTTCCTGTTTGAATGGGTGTGCCGCATGCATTGTTATATAAGGACCATGTAAAATTGGATACGTTACCTGATCCGCAAGTGGTGTTTACAATTACCTGAAATGAAACGGAGGTATTACTCGCAATAAAGCTGTGACACCTGGTAGATGTTTCACCACCTTCAAGATAGGGTTGATAATTGTAGGCAGTGCATGCAGAAGTTACTTGTGCAACAGTTGGTGCCGTTGCAAAACCACACGCTTGTCCGCAATTGGTTGCACATGTATTGCAATCGGGCGAAAACTGATCGCCGACCCGGATACAAAACTCCGGATCCTGAGAACCGTTTGAATTGTTGTACCCGATTTGCACCAGGTAAACAGTGTTTACGGTTAATCCCGATAAACGGTTTGTAACAATGCCATCGCCGAATCCTACCGTATTCATATTTGCGCAGGACAAAACATTGGATGCTGATGGCAAACAGTTTGAAGTATTATAAATGACCGATGTAAACCGTCCGGGATAATATCCTCCCCCTCCGCCTGCAAGCCCTGTAAGATAACTTTGTACCCACATGTTCGAAGCGGTGGCGGTAAAACGATACCAGACAGAGCGGGAAAAATTGGAGGCACCGCAGTGACCTGATGTTGAAATGTTTTCTCCTGTTTGAGTAGATGCTGATGCTAATGTGCCTGATGTGCATGCTCCGTTAACAATCAGCGCTGTTGCATTTGCACAGTTGTCGTTACCCGGAGCCGGCAATAGTAATGCGGCAGTAGAAACGGAAGGAATATTAGATGGAAAGATCCGCTCATTGTCCGACCCTTCGTCCAGGCTTGCTTCTCCGAGTGGGAACAGCGTGTTCGGTGAATTTTGCCCCTTTGAAAAACAGGGTAGTAATGTTAGAAATAAAATGCCGGATGCGACAATTTGATGTTTCATGTAGAGCGGACACTAAGCCAAGCGGTATACGCAACTTTTTATTTACGGTTACCTTATAGGAGTGAATTCGGGTATTCGTAATCAGTCAGCAACCCGCCACTTTCGAAAAATATTATAAAATGCTGAAAATCAATTACATAAAAACAAAACCATTCGCTTTTATGCTACCCCGTCTATTAATAGAGGATAACCGTCCGGGTAAATTCACCCTTGCCGGTGATCAGGGTTAAAAAGTAGGTTCCCGGATTCAGGAATTGCATATCCAGCGAAAGTGACACTTTCTGCCTTCCATTGGTTGAGCCTTGTATGACTTCTTTTCCGCAGATATCGGATACACGGTAGGAATAAACAGGATCATTCGTCTCCGAAAAAATGTTTAACTCGCCGGAAGTCGGGTTAGGAGCAATGCTAAAAGGAATTATATCCGAAGCATCATGTAACCCTAAAGCAGGATCGGTAATTTTGCAGATGTTGTTAGGGAAAATAGTTCCTGCAACAGTGAAAAGTCCGCCGATATACAAGTCGGTGTTTTGTTGCGTCAGACAATAACCGTCAAAATTTAAACCCAATCCAACGTTATACCAGGTTGCTCCATTAATGCGTGCAATGTTTTGTGCCGGAACGCCGCCGGCCGTTGTAAATGCACCTGTTAAATACAAATAAGGGGAAAAGACTGTAAGGCTGTTTACCGTGCCATTTAATCCGGAGCCAACCGCAACAAAAGTATTTCCTGAAATTTTAGCAATACCGTTAACCTGAACGCCATCGGCAGTTGTAAAAGCACCACCAACATACAGCTCACCATTATAAACTGCAAAGGCATTTACTTCTCCATCGGTTCCGCTTCCTATTGCCGACCACGATGTTCCGTTCCACCGGGCAATGTTTGCGGCGGCTGCACCACCTGCAGTTGTAAATGATCCGCCGGCATACAAACTCCCGTTGAATTCAATAAGTGCCTTCACTTTGAATCCTGCCGGTCCGCCTATGCTGTTTGTCACCGATCCGCCAAGTGGCACCCAGTCAGTTCCATTCCACGTAAGTATTCCACGTGCCGGATTAAATCCGTTTAGTGTATCAAAGGCGCCGCCGGCATATAAATTACTGTTGAAATTTGTTAACGCATATACATCTCCTCTGATACCATTGCCCATCGCCGACCAAGCAGAGCCATTCCACTTTGCTACTCCCCACGATGCAATCTGAGGAGATCCAACCAGGCTGAATGCACCTCCGATGTAAATCTCTGTGGGCGATTGCGATAAAATAGATCTGACAACAAAATTGGTTCCTCCGTTTAACGGAGACCAGACCGAGCCATTCCATTTGGCAACATAATTCACCGGATTACCCCCTGCGTTAATAAATGCACCTCCGGCATATATGCCATTCGGATTTGAGGGATCAGGTGCTATTGTATATACTTTATCGTTACACCCTGCTCCTAAAAGCGCATAGGTTTGGGCAAAACCGGTATGAAATGCAGTGATTAGTAATGCAATCAGAATAACTATTGAACGGGTTTTCATTTGTCTTTTTTCGGATGTGATTTCACTTTTTGCGAGTTTACTCTTTTTCTTCGGATTAATGGTCATACAGGTGTTTAATTTGTCATATTTATTGAAATAGCCGGTACTGCTTAATCTGTTCCGGCTGCATGCAGCGTTCATTTATTTTTTGCTCTTATCAGCCAAACCGAAAATTCTCTTGGGAAGGCAAAAACAATAAACAAAATAAAATATAATCCCAGTGAAACGGGAACGGAAATCATGCAGACAATTAAATTCAGAAATGTAAAAATTATGGAATACTTGTAAAGTTTAACAAATGCATAATATTCCTTTCGTTTGCTTTCAGGAATAAAGTGTTTATGATAGGTGTAGGCGCTAATGCCATAAGCTGCAATCGACATCAGTAAATAATTACAACCATAAATAAACACAGCAGTATGACTATCCTTTTCAAGGTATTCGGCAAGAATGGCTGTTGGAAAGGGGGTAAAAGTCACAACAAATAACACCAATCCATTAATCCACATGAGGAGACTATCTGATTTTTGGATATAATTAAATACAAGATGGTGATTGATCCAGCAAATGAGAATTGTCAGAAAACCTATCAGATACGCCAGCATCGAATGCCAGTGGTGAAAAAGCAATTTTGTTAAACCACTACCGTCGTCTGTTTTTAATACCTGGATAAGTTCCAATATTAAAAGGGTAATTGCAATTGCAAAAACCCCGTCGCTGAAAGCCTCCAGCCTGGAAGTTTCCTTGGAAGCTGTTTCATTTTGCATATCAGTAGGTTTCATTAATTCTTTTAATTGACAGCAGTAGAATTAATTAAACCGGTACAAAAAAACAGCTGTGAAAAATAGTGCAGTGACGTTTACCGGAAAAAGCGTTGTTTTTGCATAGCATCCCATATGACGTATAAAACTAGCTTACCGGAATAAATGGATAACAGATTGTGAATTGAAGATTGAGTAACGCGGATGTATTCCGGATTAATTCTTTGCCAGCTTGAGAACGGTCTGTTTGTTATCAGTCAATACGGTTACAAAGTACAAACCATTAGAGAACCCTGAAACATCAATGGGAACATAGTTGATTCCTTTGGTTGCAGCGGCAGTTTGCTTAAAAATAAGAGCACCTGCAGCGTCTGTTATTTTAATGTCGACGGGAGTTCGGTTTTCAGCAATAAATTTAAGCGTAGTAAATGCATTGGCAGGATTGGTAAGCAATTGCACCCCGGAAATTGAGCTCAGATAATTCGTTGCAATAAGTTTTGAATAAGTAAAACTGCCGTCATAATCAACCTGCTTGAGCCGGTAATAATTTACTCCATCTTCAGGATTGGTGTCTGTTGCTTTATAATGGTTGGTTACACTGCTGTTTCCCGCGGCTGGAATATGCGCAATTTCTTCGAAAATACTGCCATCGGTGGTCTTTTCAATTACAAATTCCTGAGAGTTAATTTCACTGCCGGTTGACCAGTACAAATCAACTTGTTTGCCGGAAGCCCAGGCATCAAAGTAAAGCAACTCCACAGGTAAAACCGAAGACGTGGTATATACATACGGATAAATGGATCCGACGGTAGAACAAGCTGTCTGAAAAGTATAGCATATACGGTAGTTGGTTCCGGGGACCAATCCTGTAATTGTGTTGTTGGTAAAGATGCTACCCGTTTGAATTACTCCGCAACCGGTATTGTACAATGTGTAATTAAAAGAGTACATACCACCGCCGCAGTACGACGACACAATCATTTGCAGACTTATGGAATCATTAGGTGCGGTAAAAGTGAAGCAGTTGGTTTGCGTATCGAACTCATTCATGGGCGGACTTAAAGGGTAGCCTGTGCACGATGAGGTTATTTGAGTAGGTGTTGGAGCAGCAGGTCCGGCAAACGTGCACATGGGCCCGCATACATTACCACAGGTGGTGCAGGTGGTAGGCACACCTATTTTAATGCAAAACGGATAACGTCCGCATGCAGGGTTTTGTCCTACCTGAATAAGATAGGTATTGCCAATCACCAGGCCTGTAAGATTTACAAGATTGAAAATATTTGAAGCACTATACGCGGTGTATGCTTTACAACCTACTTCAGAACCGGTGGCCGGAGGACATGTTCCTGAATAATTGTAAACACGCAGTCCGAAATTCTGTGAACATACAATAGCACCGGTTGATTCGATTGAAACCCACATGGCAGTGGCAGTAGCAGTAAAATTATACCATACCGTACGTGTCGGAGGTCCTGCCATACATCCGAATGTTTCGCCGGCTTCAACAGTTGCCGCAGGACTGGGATTACTGCCGTTTAAGGAACCTGCAGTGCACGCGGCTCCGGGAAATAATGTGTATAAGGCACCAAGACCGGCAGAGCAATTATCATTTGATGGGGGAGGCGATAGGGGAGTGGGGATAGAATCGCCGAATTTCAGTGAACCATTTTCGGAAAAAGATCCCCCATTAATTTCATCCTGCCCTGCATTTTTGATTGCAGAAACCTGGCTTGATAAGGCCGGAACTGATGTAACAATTGTTTCAGGAGTTCCGCTTTGCTGCGCACGAGCCTGTATCGAAAACAGGAGCAATCCTGACCACAAAAAGACAAATGCATGGATTACTTTTTTAAATCCTTTACTATAGTAAAAACTGCATTTCATGACCCGGGGGAGTATCTGTCAGTAAAGCTAATGATTTATAGTTGAAATCCAAGACAAAGTTTGGCCAATGTGAGTCTGTAAAGGGTCAAATTCAAAGAATGCAGGCCGGTAAAATGAATAGCAATTGTTCTGCACCCTGTTTAGGATCCGTTATATTGCCATAAACTCTATAATTATTTGATATACAAATGGATGTGTAAAGAGCCGGGGTCAGGCAAAAGCTAAACCACCCCCGGGCGACCGGGAGTGGTTGAAAAGGTCTTTCCGAAAAGCGACAGGATTGGAAAAACAAGAAAAACAACCCGCCGTGAAAAAGGATAAGAACAGGACAAAGGAACAGTGGCGCTCATCAATAAAAAAGAGCAAATGAGGGAACGGTACGAATGGATGAGGGAACGGTAGTTTTAAGCCTGTGATCGGGAAAAGGAGTGAGCAATCCGGTACATTCTGGGACTGAGATTTATGGTAACCACCGTACCCGGATATTCCGATCCCGGGTTCAGGGGCTTAAAAGATAAAACCTGCTCATGATGATCGTTCAGTAACTCAAGCCGCTCGCGGATAAGGGTAATGCCCCTTGGGTCCTTGCTGTTTTGATTTTCACTTTTAACTTCTCCAAATCCCCGGCCATTATCCGCAATTTCTATCTGCAGAACGTCCTTGGAGTTCAAGTGAATCGACAACGTAATCCTGCCACGATGCAGCATTCCTTTGAATCCGTGCCAGATGGCGTTTTCAATAAAGGGCTGAATGATCATATTCGGAATGGCCACATCCATTGACCCGATAGCATCATCTATCACTATTTCATATTCAAGATTGTCTCCAAAACGAAGTTTTTCAATATCAAGATAGTTTTTTAAACGATCCAATTCTTCTTCAAGAGGAATCAGATCCTTACCGGCGCTGTTAAGATGCTGCCGCATCAGTTTTGAAAAGAGGGTCAGGTATTCGTTTGCGTTATCCAGATTGTTTGTATTAACAAAACTTTGTATGGCGTTTAGCGCGTTAAAAATAAAGTGCGGATTAAGATTGGAAACCAATGCCTGCTGTTTCAGAAGGTTCATTTTATAAGCCACCCTTGAACGCTCCAGCTGCTTTTTGTCGCGATTGTTTTTTTGTTTTCTGAATCCGAATAGCGTGATCCCAGTAAAGGAGAGGCCCGACAGCAGATAAAACCACGATGTACGGTAAAAGGGCGGAATAAGC
>DASUFP010000048.1:0-12551 GCA_036274495.1 Bacteroidia bacterium | reverse complement strand
TCATTTCAATAAGTCAAAACCAATCGGGGTGTAGTCCCGACACAAGTCGGGATAAACTCCGCCTGGTATCGCGTCCCGATGCTTGCTATCGGGAAGGTCGTCAGTTCTTTGAAAATAATAGTGGTTCAGGAAATGCAAAGTATATCTTTGTGAACCAATAATTAAAATGGTAAAACGTTATTCATTTAGCATTTTTAATTAGACATTTCAATCGGGGTGTAGCGTAGCCTGGTATCGCGCCTGCTTTGGGAGCAGGAGGTCGTCAGTTCGAATCTGGCCACCCCGACCATTATTATTGACGATTGCAGATTGAATTAATTTTTCTCCTTATTGGCAATTTTGTTTTTCTTTGAAATTGTTCAATCTTAAATCTGCAGTTTAGATCTAAACATTCCCGGTTCCGTAGCTCAACTGGATAGAGCAGCTGCCTTCTAAGCAGCAGGTTCCGCGTTCGAACCGCGGCGGAATCACTTTTTTATTTTCCTTTTTTGAGAGCAATTAAATCAATAATTTGTTTTCAGGTACCTATGCAAAAAAAGGCAGACTATACATCTGCCTTTTTTTATTTAAATTGGATTACAATTATTGTATCAGGATCTTTTTGTAGTGATCGGATGTTCCGTTGCTGAAACGTAATAAATAAACTCCGGAAGTATAATTTGAATTTGTACTAAATGTTTCAGTGTGTTTGCCTTTATCCTGTACCCCATCAAACAATGCTGAAACCAGTTTTCCTTCGAGGGTATACAACTGAATCTGAATGCCGGATTTATCTGCTAAAAAATAATCAACATGCAGCTCATCCGTTACCGGATTGGGGTAGGTAGCAAATACTGATGAAGCCTCGTTTTCAACTATTCCACTTGTTACAGGAACTACAAGCTGGTTGACGGTATAAATATAATCGCCACTCTCACTGCCGTTGCCATTCGCCGCATTTCCCGCAGCATAAAATGTAACATTTCCGACTGTTGAAGCAGGTGCTGTCCAGTTGAAAGTGAAGGTGTGTGTATTGGCAGATGCACCACCATTTAATTTATGTACTACACTGGTTCGGAGATTACCGCCTATAACAGCATTTTTTAATTGCGTTTGAGTTGCATTGCTGATGGTAAGTGCGCCGCCATTTGCTCCCGATGACTGAAGCGACTCAAAGCCCAATCCAAAAAGTGAACGACCTGTTTGAGATACAGTTACACTGATAGGATACACTTGTCCCGGCGTATATTGCCAGTTGGTCATGGTAGGTGCTACTATTTCAATAGAACCGTTTGCCGAATTAACCGGATTTCCCACATGGCAACTGGAGGTATTACAGGTTGTTTCTCCCGGAGAACCCGTAACTCCTGCTCTGCCATTATCGCTGAGGATAAATGACATAGTTATTGCTGAAAAGAGCAATAACAACACGATTGGTTTTGTTTTCATTTTATAAGTTGGTTTAGCGAATTAACTGAATAAATGAGGTATTTATAATTTTTTTTGTTTGAATAGGATTATTTTGGAGTTGAACCAGAATAAATTTAGGTTAAAATAATTAGATTGTAGTATCTAATTGATAATCAATTAGATACTTAAAATTGATTTAGGAGGTGGTTTTTATCAAATGCCACCCCGGATTGGAAGGTTCCGGGTTCACCAGCTTTCTGATATAGCCGGTTGATTCAATTGATTGCAACAAGTTGTGTTGTTGCATTTCATCTCCATGAGTCATCAGAATAAATAAATCAGGTTGAAGCCGGAGTTTTAGAACTTGAGGAATGATAACATATTCACCTCCTTCAGTATTGCATTTAATTATTTTAATTTTCCTTTCTCCGACAATATTTTTCAGTAAAGTTGTTTTGACTTTTTTACCAATCGCATTTTTATCATTGGAAATACTGTTTCCCCACGAGCCCTCTTCGCTTTCAATTAAAATGGCTTCACCTGTTGAATCTCCTATAGCAGTATTATGAATTTCGATACGGTTTAGGAGATTATTTCTTTTTACCATCTTTTCCAATACAGAGCATCCATAAGGATCAGGTTCCACACAAATAGCTTTTAATGTTTGATTTCGGACAAGCATTTCAATAATATAAATTCCATGATGTGTCCCCAGGTCCAGAAAAAGATCACCCTTTTCGAAAGAAAATGCAGCCGGAAAAAAGAGTTCCGGCATTTCGTAAAGGTGTTGCAGAATCAAATCGTCAATAAAATCATCTTCCAGTCTGATTTTAGCACCGGAAGGTGTGGTAACCCAAATATTGAGTGCAAACCAGGGCTTAAATAATTTCCTGAAGCCCATCAGCAACCAGTTTCGGGTAAACCTTTTGCTGTCTTTAAAATGACCTGCTGTTTTTTTTATCCGGAATAAAAGTGACATTACAAATGATTATGCAAACCGGCATGTAGCCATAGGAGTAATGATGGTATCATTTGCCTTATATGGATGATGATATTTTGAGCTCGGCAGTAATGTAGCGGCGTTTTCAATCAATATATCATATTTTCCTTCGGGATGCGATTTTAAGCCTACATCCACCCGTAGTTCCATTTCATTGAAACCGGGATTCGTGATGGTAAATATTGCCTCCTCATTTGCGGACTTGAACATATGGCTTTCCATCAGTTTCTGACTTTGTAATGAAAATACTTTTGTGCCATCCAGTTTATAAAATGCCAGATCCACGTAGCAATGGTCTGGATATCTCGATTGCGGCCATTTTACCCGGACTTCCGCAGCAGAATTGATTACCCATATTTTTTCCGGATGATTGTAAGTAATGCTAATAGCTACACCATGCCTTGAGATAGTATCAGGAGCATGCATCATATACTCGTGAATTACGCTTCCGATTGCGCCCTGTTTGGCAATTTTTCCTGCCGAAAGCAAGAGCCCTGTTTTACAAAGTGCACTTACGGCGCTAATATTATGACTGACAAATAAGATGGTTCTGCCACTTTTGGTAACAGCTTCCATTTTACCAATGCATTTGTTTTGAAATTCAAAATCGCCCACTGCAAGCACCTCATCAATAATTAATATCTCAGGTTCAAGAAATGCAGCAACTGAAAACGCAAGCCTTAATTGCATGCCGCTTGAATAGTGCTTTAAAGGTGTGTCAACAAATTTTTCTGTCCCCGAAAAATCTATAATTTCATCAAACTTGCTGACAATTTCTTTCCTGGTCATACCAAGAATGGAGCCATTCAGAAAAACATTTTCTTTTCCTGTTAATTCGGGATGGAATCCGGTTCCTACTTCCAGTAAACTTGCTATTCTTCCCCGTGAAATTATTTTGCCTTCAGTTGGAGGAGTGATTTTAGAGAGTATTTTTAATAAAGTTGATTTTCCTGCTCCGTTCTTTCCTAATATGCCAACAGCATCACCCGGCATCACATTGAAAGTAATATCCCGTAATGCCCAAAACTCTTCTGTTGTCTGCTTTTTCCGCGAAAAAACGGAAGTGATGGCATCCCTGAAATTCACATACCCGGCACCGTTATGTGAAATCCTGAATTTTTTTGAAATTCCGTTTATTTCAAGAATCGGTTGCATCGGAGTTAACGAAGGGAATGGGAAGAGGAATGGTTTTTACTCTTATTGAATTGTTCAAACAGGATAATAAAAAGAAACGGACTAAAATCTTTAATATGTTGGTTATCAAAATATTTTAGCCCGTTTTTGGGGTCAAATATAATCATTTATAAGCTCAAACCGGAAAGAATCAAGCAGCGGATCAATCCTTCGATAAGGGGATTTATCAATCCGTTAGAACGAAATGAATACAATAATAAGATGTGTGATTATTTGTGCAAACCAAGCGCAATCTTAACAGATTTGGCATCTGTCTGACCTTCGACCCGTAACACATAAATGGATGCACTCAGCAAGCCGTGGTCTAAAGTAGCGATATTAACCCCGGAATCAGAAAAAACTTTCTCGGTAGAATAGACCGGCTTCCCATCGAGAGAGTACAAGGTAAATTTATACCTTCCAGGATGTACAACAGAAACTACTACATCGGATTGTGCGGGATTTGAAGGAATCACTGTTACGTTGAACTGGGATCCCGATTTGCACGATTCAACAACTACCGGTCCGAATTCAGTAGAATGTCCGTCAAAATCAGTTTGACGAAGCATATAATAACTCAGTCCTTCAGGTGCAAATATATCCGTAAACAAATAAGAAATAGGAGTAGAGCTGTTGCCATTGCCTTTCACTGTCCCGGCAGCTTCATAGTTGTTACCGTCTCTGCTTCTAAGAACAGTAAACATGCTATTATTTACCTCGGTTCCGGTAGTCCAGCGTAATACAACTTCTTTTTGTTCACAGTTTCCTTTAAAATCAAGCAATGAAACAGGAAGTGGTGTTGCCAGCCCCGCTAATGTCCACCAGTTGAGTGGGAACGAGGTAGCACCTGTTACATAGGTATAAACTCCGGCATTTGATTGTGAACCCTGGTAGGGTAATTCCCAACCTCCAACTCCATTGATCCACCTTTGCGCCCGGGGTGAACTGATACCGGCCATTTCAGAAGGTACCACTGTAAATGTGAGATTGGCACTTGCAACCGGATCGGTAACCTGTATGTACCAGAATCTGTCGACCGTCTGCAAACTGTTGTCGATGCCGGTAATTCCATTTACATGGGCCACCGGAGGTGGATATGGTGTGTTATTTACCTGTGTATGATAAGTAGATACTATAAGTGTGTCAGCAGCTGCAGAGCCTACCGGTAATTCAAACGTAAATGGAATGTAATTGGAAGCATCATATCCAAACGGTATTATATGCGGACCCGGCTTACTGCCAACCCGCCAGATAACGGATGCACTGCTGTCGATTACTTCACTTCTTATATATCCATTTGTGCGCGTAATGGCTGTTATAGAGTCACGTTCTATCACGATGCTTCTGCCACCGGAAGTATTCACGTGATCGTTGTCAAGATTTAATTCCCCGTTTGTAAGGATTAGTTTATTTCTTACAACCACAGATGTGCTGTTAGGAATATTGGTAGGATAAACAAATTCGGTATTGGGTGTGCCCTGGAAGTTTATTTCAAGGTTGTTGTATTTCTGAGCCGATGAAGTTGCAGTACCGACACCTATTCCTGTGATTACCTGGTTATCCGAACCATAATATTCTATAGTGCTTGGCGATAACAGGAAAAAGGTCATACCTCCATTTGCATTTAAAGACGCATTCGCCGTGCCATCGTACCAGCCCTGCGTGCGTGTCAGACGAATTCTTCCTTGTGTACGCATACCGCAATTGGCCTGCAACTGATTGGAGAATATCTGGTTCCCCTGTAAATCAAGTGTTGCATTTGTTTGTACGAGCAGCATGCTGGTTGTAAAATTATTCAAAGAAGCCAGCTGCATGTTTCCGGTAGCAACGGTAAGTGTACAGCCGGTATATACATGTTGTTCTATTTGCTGAATGCTGTGTGTGGCCGAAGTACGGTTAAATGAACTTGCACCGGTTCTGGAATAAGCAATTACACCCAGAATATCATTCGTGCCGGGCAATGCCATTGTCATGCTTCCCGTGCCGCCATAGGTGATATTCGGGCTTTTGATGAACAGGGTATTGGAAACAATACTTGAAGCATTATCATCAAAGTTTATTGTGCCGCCTGTCTGACTGAAATCTCCGACAGCATCGTTGTTGCTGTTAATAGTAACTTCTACAGGATAAAATCCTCCATTCAGGTTATTCTTGTGCAGATAAAAAATTCCGCCTGTTTGTGTGTAGCCACCGGCAACATCCAGAGAACCGGGATAGTTGCCGCCTTGTACAATCAATTCACCAAGAGCAACGGATAAATCACCACCAACTGTAGCGGTTAAGGTATCATTGTGAGCCGATAAATAGGTAACACCACCCGAAACGGCCATGTTTGATCCAACAGTCATCTGAACAGCGTGCGAGTTGGCAATACCCGAATTAGGATAGGAGTCAAAACTCGATTTGCCACCAGTGAAGTTTACATTACCTGTTATGGTAAACGTTTCCTTCCCTTTAGACATACTTGATATAAAACAACCGTTGGCTCCTGTAATATTAAAGTTACCGCCAACAGATACATTTAATTTGGCTGAACTGATTACGGCACCTATGTAAGTGTAACCATTAAACATAAACGTATCGGTTGCAGCAGTATTAAACGAAATTTGCAACAATCCGCCGGTGCTAAAGGTGTTGGTTGAAGCAGTATTGTTTACAGCGTAAAATCCGCTGAAGTTACCACCGCTGTAAAAAATGTTTCCTGCAGAAAAGTTTACGGTAGCGGGACCTGGTTCTACCCGGCTATCGATACACCGGAAAAAGCCGCCGGTCTGATTAAAACTGTAGGTTATGGTAAACGTTGCAGAACCGGTAGTGATATTTGGACGGAAACCGTAAATTCCTGCGAACCTGCCACCGTTAACATTTAATCCTCCTGCATTGGTACCAACAGTAAATGTCAGGTTGCCCGATCCGCCATAAATTCCGGCAAATCCATAACCGACAGAAGTTGTAGAATTCTGAACGGTAAATCCGCCCGTTGTTTTTATGATAGTATTGCCGTTTGAATAGTTAAAGCGGAAATAATCACCGGCAGTTGGATCATTCATCAGGAAGCTTCCGCCCACAATCATTGAATCTGTAACAATTCCGTTGGTGTCTATTTGTCCGATAAATCTTCCCGCGGTATGAATAACACTGTCAATGACATTAAGTGTAACAGCCCCTTTTGAACGGGCAAGCGTCAGGTTTGAATTTGTTGACTGAATTCTGAGATCTCCTACTGTCACACGCAGCTTGGAGGTGCTGGAGGCAGCATCGACGAAAGTTGTATTTGAAAGACCATTAACAACAAATTCATTTGAAATGGTAACGGTACCGGTACCGGTAGCAGCGGGGATAAGGCCGTTTCCACCCATCAGTATGTTGGAAACACCGCCTGAAATATATAAGTTGTTTGTGCTGAAAATGAGATTACCATTATTTCCTTCAATAAACCTCACTGAACTTGGATTGCCGTTGATGGTAGTGGAATTGGTTACCGTCATGGTAAGTGGAGCAGTGGCTTTGTTGATGAGAATAAAATATCCTGTTCCTCCAATGGTGAGACTTCCGTTTACATTAAACTGCATGCTTCCGCCCGGACTTATCCCCAGGCCGGCAATTCCTAAAAAGTTATGACTGATGCTGGCGCTTCCGTTGCATGTCCAAACCAGGGGGCCATAACAATCATCCATTAATATAGTAGGCTTCACATTGGTAGAGTTGTCGGTAAATGGACCGGTGATCATAGTGTAGGGCCGATTAAATCCCGAAAGGAAAATCACTCTGCCTGTTCCTGTAATGGTAACATTGCCAATATCAAGAAATGTGGTGTTTCCGTTTCCATTATCCATTGAAACAGCACCGGAAGTAACCGTAAAGGTGCCCCACACTCTTCTGGTGGCTCCTGAGGTCATGAAGTTGCCGTTTTGTTCCCATGGAATTGTATCGGCAAGGGACAATGTAACATTTCCAAAAGCGGAAGATTGAACACGGGAGGGATCTCCCAAACCGATACTCAGATCAAACCATTTCTGAATTGTTAAATTACTTGTTGTGCTGAATGTTTCGTTGCTGTTTGTAAATATGGATTCGTCGGAAAGTGTTGTATTCCTCGGATTGTGCGTATAGGTTGCAGTACCATTCAGCAGAAATGTCTTGTTTGTTCCGGTGAGAAGAATACCGCCATTGTTGGTGAGGGTACCGCCTGTATTCACCGTCATATTGCCTGAATAATTCAACTGGGCACCGGGAGCATTCATGGTAGTAAGCGTACCGCCCGTATTAATTGTCACATTCGCGACAGTTGCTGTTGTTGCATCCACATTCACAGTTGCACCTGTGGCTATAACCACGTTGTTACCTGAAGCAGGAACAACACCACCAACCCATGTAGTACCAAGACTCCAGTTTCCTCCTGTAGCGGTTGAAGTGACCTGCGAATAAACTTTCTGGGTGCTGAAAGTCATTGCGCTTAAAAGCAACAAAAAAAGTAAACGAAAAACAGAAGGGCGTAGCACTTTTTTCAGAGGCGATATAAATTCAAAAAGTATGGAATTCGGACAATCTACTTTAATACAAACAAATATAGCAAAATGTTGCAATAATTCCTATTGAACCTTACGATTTTTCAACAATCTCAATAACAGCCACTTAACCAATTAGGAAGGATAAATAACAAAAACTGTAAAATTGTCGCCTCTAAATTTGTATAGTGTTGATTTACAATACGTTACAACGAATAAACGTTGTGTACTGTAAATCAAGCAGTTAGAATAAAAGATGGCAAAAAGCCGGGCTTACAAAACAACCTGTTTTGCTATATGGTATTATAAATCGGTTGAAATTACGGTCAGGCAGTCTGATCATCGCATCGGGGAATACCCTTACTTGCAAAATTTGAACCGATAAGCAGGTTCTCCGAGTTTCAACGAAAATCAGTTCAGAATAACTTTTTTAGTTATCCTTTCACCGTTTTCAGCATCAATAGTCACAAAGTACATTCCCCGGTCGAGTCCCGTAAGGTCCAGGGCTTCGTTATGTGCGCCTGAACCGGAGGTAATTTCCTTTTCAAAACATTTTTTTCCTCTGACATCCACTATTCCTATTGATAATCTTCCGGGATGATCAATGAAATAATTAAGCTGAATATTTCCGGTTGAAGGATTCGGAACAACTTCAAATGAATGGAGTGTATTGGCTGTTTCGTTCAAACCAACTCCAATGATAGTGTATTTAAATTTTACCATCCAGTAATCCCACCAGCCATAGCCAAAATCGGTTTTAGTAGCGGAAACTCCGGTATCGGCATATCCGAATAGCAGCAGTGAACTATCCGCAAGTGTGGTAAAAACAGATGAATATTCGTTTCCGCTGCCACCAAACCTTCTATCCCAAAGACGAGTGCCTGCAGAATCAGTACGAATAATCCAATAATCAGAACCACCATAGGGCGACTGAGTAACATCACCTGCCGCATCGCTGTTCGTATATCCATAAACCCAGTAACCGCCTCCTAATGCAGGAGCTGCACAGGTAGCATACGCGCCAAGAGTTCCACCGTATCGTTTATCCCATTGTTTATTTCCGGCCGAGTCGGTTTTAACAATCCAGTAATCAGCTACCCCTTTGGGAGCCTCACTAACGTCTCCGCCTATAGGAGAAACGGTATATCCGCTAAAAATAAATCCGTTATCAGGAGTTGGCGAAACATTAAGACATTTGTCAATATCCGACCCGCCAAGGCGTTTATCCAATATCTTGTTCCCGGCATTATCAACTTTTATCATCCAGTAATCCTGACCACCCTGACCCGGTTCAGAAACATCCCCGCTCGGATCACTTGTAGTAGAACCGGCAAGTACAAAAGCCCCGTTGGGCAGGGGAATGATTGAACTCAGAAATTCAGCTCCGGTTCCTCCGTAAACTTTATCCCATATGATAGTACCGGTTAAATCCAGCTTGACGGCCCAATAGTCGTTGCTTATTGAATAATTGGGAACCGTTTTATCTCCGTTGATATCCGAATTGGATTCACCACAAACAAGAATTTCACCATTTGATAACACGGCTATCTGTGTGTAGTCGTCATAGTTGTCACCACCAAGTGTTTTGTCCCAGATTTTCGTACCGTTTGAATCCAACAGACATATCCAATAATCGGTAGAAATAATGGGGACCGTATCTCTGTTTGGTTCGGTTTTGTCACAAGCTACACCGGATGACGACTGACATGAAAATAGCAATTGTTTTGAAGCATTATTCAGTGGGACAAGTTTTGGAAGCCTTTCATCCGCGTCGCCTCCGAGGTCTTTTTGCCATAAAATATTGCCGGCAGTATCAACTTTCATCAACCATATATCAGAATTTGATATTCCTGAAGCACATACGGGCAGTGCTTTGTTTCCGCTTATGCCAGATTGAGAATCCCCGATAATGTAGATGGATCCGTCAGCAGCAGTAACTATGTTAGTATTCCAATCACGGTTATCTCCGCCAAAAGCCTTGTCCCAATATAAATTATAAACCTGGGCATATTGAATAGTCGGAATCAGAAACAACAATACAAAAACAGAGAGTTTGATTTTTTGCATACTAAATTTTAAGCCTGAAAAGGTTTTGTGTGAGAATTAAATGATAAAATACAGGACCGGTATCAATAACCGGTTACAGGAAACTTTCCATTATAGCTGACCAAACCTGAATTTGAACGAACAGTAACCAGATAAATGCCCGTAATCGCATTTTCTTTAAACTCCATTACTGTTTTCTTCAGATCACCCGCTGTTGCAGAAAAACTTCTTACAACTTTACCTGACAAGTCTACTATATCAAGTTTGTAAACAGTGCCGTTGTCGCCATCGTCCATAGTTGTCTGATCAAGCCAGTTATTCAATGAAACAGGTCCGGCTGACTTTAACTGTGTTGGCATCGGAAGTTGATTTACTGCTTTTGAATAAATAGAATTATCATTCGCTTTATAATAGGTCAGTAAATTTTTGGTGGTATTTCTTCCCGCTAAGCTTACATGATTATAATTTGACCCTGTGACAACTGACAGTGGCACGTAACGGTAGCTCTGCGGTATATTCAGCTGACCTTGTTTGCTTCCAATCAATGCTATGGGTGATTTTGCAAAAGCGGCACCCGGAGCCGGTAAGGCCCCTGTTAAATTATCTAAATTCCAAACCACCCAAATATTTGTATATCCATACTCATAGCTGACAACAGGCCGGGTGTTTGGCTGGTCTGATGTGTTGAAAGGAGAATTCATGGTAGTGCCGTCGTTATAAATCATCAAATGAGTCATTGGAACACAACATCCATTCGAATTAAACCCTTTAATGTACCAGCTGCTGGCCCCATCCGTATCCTCAGTAACCACGGTAAAATCATTGTTTGTACCATAGAGTGAATTTGGTGTCGCAATTCTCGGATACCTGTATTGAAGATCTGCATTGGGCGATCTGAAAGAAGGAGTTGCTATTACCACACTGTTTTGAAGATCATCTATCCTGTAAAAATCCACATTGATTTTACCCAGTGAAGTGATATAAACTACATCCGCCTGATTGTCGCCGGTAGCAGGATTTCTGAATATGGAAACATCAGGACTTTTGCCGGCATCAAGCGTCAGAACCTGACCTCCCGCACTGAGTGCAGGTGTTGGGTTAGTTGTTCCTGTAACACAATTGACATTGAATCCGGGCTCGTCCCATACAATCACAAAATCACCCACATCATTTGCATCAATATTAATGGATGTATTGTACATGCCATTTGCAAGAACCATTGTGTTAATATTGAAAAACATGTGACCTGCAACGCTGTATTGAAACACCTCGCACTTAAATTCATTCGTGTTCGGTGAATAGTACGTAACAATTGCAAACACGACACCACCGGTGTTTTTCACCAGAACAACATCCGGATCTACTGCATCCTGACCTCCCCCAATGTTTGTAAATCCATCCCAGATGCCCACTTTCCATGACATTCCGGCATTTATTCCATTGTTGTCGTCCCAAACATTTACTGCATAAAAATTGCCGCCAAATGATAGTATATCGTTACCGGTGTTATTGGCAAAGATGGGATTCAATCCTACGGCAGTATCCGGGATAACAGCATCAATAAATTGAGCCCTGGAGTTGGATGCAAATAATGCTAAAAAGAAGCACAGGCCTAAGGAAAAAATATGTTTGTTTGTTTTCATTGGGTTAATTATAAGCGATTTATGACGCCGGTTAAGGATAGGGTGATAAATAAGTTTTTGGGAAATACTAATAAGTTAGAAATCAACTGTATACTTCAGCCGATTATAGCAAATTTACTACCTTTTTTACTAAAAATCAATGGTAAAATGAAACTAATTCTTGGGTGGAACCAAGTAAGTTAATGGTTTGCTGATACATAAAACAAGCGCCCCGACCATCGGCCGGGGCGCTTCTGCATTCAGGCTTTTTCAGCCTCCTTTAAATTGATTTACTCTACAGCGAGACGCTTCACTACGTTGGTTCCGTCCTGACCCTTGATATTTACCAGGTACAATCCTTTACCAACAGAAGAGAGATCAATCTCCACCTGATTCAATCCGCGTTCAGCAGCAACCTCTTTACTTACCACCTCACGTCCTGCAAGGTCAGTAACATTGATGGAGTATTCGGTAGCATTTGTTACGCTGAACTCAACAGTTGCTTTACCGTCGGTTGGGTTCGGATACACCTGTGCATCGAGGGCATTGCCATTGATACGGCAGTAGTTCCAGGAGTTAAACGGATCGGAAGTACCGCAGGAGTTTTCAGCAAACACCTCCATGTAAGCGAAGTACCAATCCCACTCAATATAGAACTGTGAGCAAGAACCGTTGAGGCATAACTCTGTACCATAAATCTGTCCCGAAGGCACCCATGTGAAGCTGGAAGCACCGGTAGCAGTAGCAAAGTACACCGAAGGCTGACCGATACACAGGTCGGTAGGAGTCACATTTGGTACATCGGGCTTACCA
>DASUFP010000047.1:0-63969 GCA_036274495.1 Bacteroidia bacterium | reverse complement strand
TCAAGGGAATGGAAAGGATTGGGTGCATCATTAAAGGTGAGGAATAACAGGAATTTGGAACGGTTATTTTTGTATTTAAATTCATATTATCCTGATTTTAAGTCTTTTAAAATTGACCAGCAGTCATTGTACCATGCAGTTTTTGGAACCGGCCCAGTTGATTTAAAGAAGATAAGGTATCTTTTTACCGACATGCAGCGGGCAGCGGAAGAACTGATAGCCAACTCTGTACTATCAAATGAACCTGAGACCCGCCGCCGCTTACTGGCAAGTGAACTGGCCAGAAGGGGCGCCCATAAAAATTACCTGTCCTTATATAATAAGGACGCAGTGACTGCAGGAGAAGACGCATTGCCCGCCTCAGAAAGATTTTTTGCTGATTTTAGGAGAGAAGAAACTCATCTGTTACACTATTTGTCAGGGCAACCGAGAGGTGAAACCAATATTTTGCAAACCGACAGAAATCTGGATCTTTTTTACATCGTGAAAAAACTGCAGTTTTTGTGTGAAATGACCAACATTAAAAATGTATTGGCAGTTGAATATACATCTGAGCTTCAAAATGAAATAATCGGGGCTTTGCAGAACGGACTCTACGCTGATGTTCCTGCAGTGGCTGCATGGTATAGTGTCTGGCTTACGCTTACAGCACCGGAAAACGAAAAACATTTCATTCAATTACAAAAAATACTTGAATCGTCACGCCGATCGTTTGAACAACAGGAACTCCGCGATTTGTATCAATACCTGATGAACTTTTGTATTCGCAGAATCAACACCGGGGACACGCTGTATGTATCAACATTATTGGCAATTTATAAATTACTTCTTCGTGATGGAATTTTATTAACGGACGGACTGCTTTCACAATGGGACTACAAGAATATTACAGCAGTGGGTATAAGAGCAGAAGAAGTTGAATGGACAAGAGCGTTTATTGAAAATTATTTTTCGATACTTCCAAGAAAAGACCGGCAGAATGCGTACACATACAATTTAGCCTATTACCTCTTTAATACGGGCAATCGCTCTGAAGCATTGGCACTTTTGCAGAAAGTTGAATTTAAGGATTTATACTACCAGCTTGATGCCAGAGTAATTTTGTTAAAATGTTATTTTGAAGAAGGCGATGAAGAGGCATTTTTTTATCATGCAGCTGCATTCAGATTATTTATCGCAAGGAATAAACAAGTTTCAGCTTATCAAAAGACTGTTTACAGAAATTTGCTCCGGTATTCAACAAAACTGTTGCGTGCAAACGGCGACAGGAAAAAGACGGAATCGCTGAAAAAGGAAATTGAGCGTGTCCGGAATATTGCAGATATAGGATGGCTGCTCCGGCAATTTCCGGTCAGCTAGCATGGTGTTAACCTGCTTTTGCAGGATCTTTAGCAGCGGATAATGACGGAAACAGAAAGTAAACTGCGGCGGCAATCATTAACAATAACTCAAAACGTACCGGAATGGTATAGCGCGATTGAATGGTAAATGGAATATGCATAACTCCAAAATACAATGTAATGAGCAACAGCGGCAACATCAGCTTCCGGTATGGTTTATTTTTTATGAAGCACATAGTGATAAAAATCAATCCTGCTAAAAAAGTGAGACCGGTAATGATGAATGGATATATTAGGTACATACGCCTTGCCACACCGGCACTCTTGAATTCCTTTACGGGGATGCCGGTTACCCATAACCGAATGGCCGAATAGATTTTTTCTTTTGCATAATATACGGGATCGGCTTTAATATGTTCAATGGCTAGTTTTTTTAACAACTGTTCTCTTTTTTGAGTGTAACCGCTGCTAAATGTTTTAAATAAATAGGGATATTTCGGCTGAAGAGCAATCATTGCACTATCATTCGCGGTTAAATAAGGTGCAGTCAGCGAATCAATCAGATCCCATTCGGCGTTGTAGGCAGCAATATTGGCAGCCCTGTCCTTTTCATCTGAAAAAGAGATCATCTCGCGCGGACAATAATTGCCCCAGTACCTGTTTTCGGTGTAGTCGGGTAACTTAAACGACCAGTATCCAAGATGAAACACACCCCCGCCGCCTTCAATGGAAGTGATTTTAAAAGTGCCGTGATGTGATTTGTTCCACATACCGTATGGTATCATTGTGCAGATAAATAGAATTAGCATTACTCCATTTTTAACAAACGGGAATGCCTTTCTTTCTGTTACAATACCCAATGCTGCCAGCAGAAAAGGCAGGAACAATATCACCGGTCTGATCTGAAATAATATACCATAAAGTAATCCGCTGGAAATGTATGTACTCCATTTTGACTTGTCGCCAAAATACTGAATCCTGATTATGACAAGTAAGAGGAACGTAACAACGATTTCCGGAAAAACAGAAGGTGTATAGGAAGCAACGTGAATGCTGGGTAACAACAAAAGCAGGAACAGATTTTTAATTTGCAGAGCTCCCCAAAATTTATCAATCAAGTTCAAAACCATTCCAATGGAGCAGAAATACAGGAGCAGTTGAAATAACTGTACCGGTACCAGCGAATGGGTGAATAGCCGGAAGAAAGCCAGCAACAGCGGATAGCCCGGATTGCGAAAGGTGTCGGGGTAGGCATCCGAAATAAAATACCAATAGGAGTAGTTGCCGGCTCTTATGCCGTCGGCAAGACCTACATAAGTATGCATATCGGAACCGGTTTCAGCATGAAATATCCAGAAGACAGCTAACCCTGAAAGGAAATTAAGAAACAATAACCATTTGTATACAACGGCACTGTTCAGAAATTGTCTTAGCTTTTCCATTTACTGGATTTTCTTGTACGTTAAGAAAGGTGGCAGTAATTTAGTTACTTTTTTCTAACCCTGTTCTCGGGCAAATCATAATCTTCCGAAAATATTTCCCTGTATATTTTGCGCAAGTCTTTAATAGTATACATGATGTTTTTCATGCTGGTTGATGAGCCACGTCCAATTACCCTGGGGAAGGTCTGTATACCCATTTCTCCAATGCGGTAGCCTTTCAGCATGCTTTTTATAGTGAGCTCTGCTCCGATAAAAGGACTGTTAGAATGGAGCTGTAATTCATCTACAAGTTCTTTCCTGATTAGTCGGAGTCCGGTACTGATATCCCTGAACCGGGTTCTGAAAAGCATGCGCAGCACTTTATTGTAAATGGTTGAAATAAATATTCTTTTGTTGGAATAAATTTTCTTGTACCGAAATGTAATAATCAGATCATAATAATCTTTCAGACGAATCATTTTCTTCAAATCATTCAAATCGTATTCGTCATCACCATCCGTAAAACAGATCCACTCCATTTTTGAGTGTTCGAACCCTGTTTTCAATGCCGCTCCATAACCTTTGTTATGATCATGGTGAATGGCTTTGACTCTTGGATTACCTTGTGCAAGCCTGTCAGCTATCTCACCCGACTTATCAGGACTGCAATCATTTATAATGATGATCTCATATTCGCGCGCTACTTCTTCGCAAACAGCAATTGCCTTCCGGGTTACCGTTTCAATGGTTGATTCATCCTTATAAACAGGAAAAAAGACTGTAATATCAGGCCGTTCAGAATAAGGAATCATGATTAGAATTTCATTTTTTTATAGATGGCAAACGGAATGCAATTTAATATAAAGGTGATAAGCTGCCAAAAACGGGGAAGGTAATAAATTCCCTCTTTTTTATGCGATCCTGAGAGCAGAGCTTTTGCGATTTTAGCTGTTGAAGCCGGTTTGAAAAGCAGTTTTTGCCCGTAACTCAAATTGGTATCCATATAGCCTAACCGGTATACCCTGATGGCAGTGAAACCGCCGGCAAGGCCATGCATCAATCCTGAACAATACTGTTCAAGAGCCCTCTTGGCTGTCCCGTATGCAATATTCTTTCCCCTGGGTCTTGAAGCTGCTACTGTTGATGCTACAATTATTTCGGAACGCACACCGGGATTGCTTCCGGCAACTTCGCTTATCAGAAGTGCAGGAGCTAAAAAATTTACCTGCATCAGTATGGGTAAATAGGATGCAGCTTTCAGGGTGAAGTCCTCATCGTGGATAACACCTGAAACAAAATAAGATGCTTCAGGGTAACCAAATTTTGAGATGAATTCATTAACCATCTGGCGTGCCTTGAGTTCGTTGGTCAGGTTCGACAAGTCAATGGGGAATGAGAATGTTTCGGCACCTGTTGTAAGCGTCAGGTGATTGCACAGCACATCAAGATCCCGCTCGTTACGGGATGAAATGACAACCTTGTATTTCCTTTCGGCCAATTGTTCCGAAAGTTGTCTTCCAAGACCGGAACTTGCACCTATAACCCAAACAGTTTTTGTCATAGCCGGAGATTTAGCCTTGATTTTAATGACGATTGCATTAAATTTTGGGGATCGGCACGATGGATACCAGCCTTAAATGACTCGTAATCCGGAAACAGCGTTGAAACAGTTGCTCCGCTCAGCCTGCTGTCTTTACTCAAATTGACAATGCCGTTATACTGAATAGTCAGCACATCCATTTTTTCAAAGAAAGCAATTGCATTTTTGCTTTCCTGAACATCAATGGTAATACAAACGCCTTCGCCGGCAAAGCTTAAATAGTGGGTGGGTCCCGAAAATAATTTGAGCGATCCTAACGCAACAGAAACATTCATTTTTGAAATCAGTATGCGAATGGCATCCGATGCTGCTGCCCACTTATCAAATGGGAATAAAACCTGGTACTCACGAAAACCTTTTTTGCCGAACAAATGAAAATAAATTTCTTTCCCGTAAATCGGAAAACTTCCGGCAGTAACGCCTGAAACATACTTTTTACTTTTCATTGACTCCAGACGGTAATAGGTACTGCACATCAATTTTACAAAGAAGTTATTTTGTACAGCCGGCAAACGGTAGCCGGGTGCCATTCGGTTTTTATATTTTACAGGTGCATCAGTGCCGGTAACATATTTTTCCAGGTAGACGATGCCTTTGCCGAAATGTGATCCTTTTGCATTTAAATTGTTCCAGGAGTACACATATTCAAATTGATCAGAATGCTCTTTCATCAATTTAACGGCATCATTTATATCCGAAACAAAATGACGTTCGATCTGCATGCCATGATGCGGCAATTTTTTAAGACGGATGGTAGCTGACAAAATGATCCCGGTGAGTCCGAATCCGCCAACGGTAAGCCCGAACAATTCCTGGTTTAAAACAGCCGAGCAGGTTGTTTCTCCTTTTGCGGGATGAAAGAGTGCAATACTATTGACCCAGTCGCCAAATGTACCTACCTTATATTGCGATTTACCGTGAATATTGAAGGCAATACAACCTCCAAGCGTTATGGTAGGATAACCGGGGAGCACGGGTATTATCCATTCATGGGCAATGGCAAATGCATTTAACTCGCCGATAGTTATTCCGGCTTCGGCTTCAATGGTTCCGGTTACAGCATCGAAATGTATAATGCGGTTCATTCGTCGCATGTCAACCACCAGGGCATTGTCAGAAGCAGCAGCATTACAGTAACTGAGCCCGGCACCCCTTGCTACAATTGCCTTTCCTTTTAAACGGAATAGGTCTTCGTATTTCTCGGGCCTGACACATGAACAAACCTGCTCTTCCGTTTTGTCGAAACTGGTAATACGCTGAACGCTGATCATGCTTTTAAAATAGTTTCAGTTACCAGAGGAGGGTTTGGTGTGTTTGTAAACTACTTCATCGAAATCACCTAAGGCATGAGGAACAATTTCAAATTCATTGTAATTATTGATATGCATCAGTTTTTTGATTACCTCATAAGAAACGCGGTCCTTGTACATATCGTCATTGTGATTCTCAATTTGAATGTAATCGATACCGGGCTTTTTAATTTCGTTAAAAAGGCCTTCCAGACAATAATATTCATGTCCTTCGGTGTCAATTTTAAGAATATCAATATGCGTATCTGTCACATGCGTCAAAATAAAATCGGTAAGCGTTAATACCGTGACCGGGTATTGCCTTGTTATAATATTCTCAGGTTTTACGCCTAATACCCGTGCCTTTTTACGGAGGTATTCGGAATCGGGATTAAGATCTTCAAATGTAGACGTGTAATCGAAGATGTTTTCAAAAAACAATTTGTCGCCTGAGCGATTACTGATGCCCAAATTAAACAGGTGAATGTTTTCTTTGCCTGAATATTTGGCAGTAAGTTTTCTGAACAAGTCAGGATTTGGTTCAAGTGCATAAATATGACACTTCGGATTCAGCTTCAGAAAAAAGTCAATGCTTTGCCCCTTGTTGGCTCCCACATCAATTACCACATTACACGCCGATAACTCCTGCCGGTAAAAACGAAGCAGTTTTCTTTCAAAGAACATCCGTTCATTGAGGTCAACGAGCTTTTTAATCAGCGATACGCGCAGCTTTTGAAAGGACATTTTTTTCGGGAATACGTTTGAAGCATTTATTTGAAATACCCGTTAAACCGGGATCATCAAAAATAACTAAAATAGTGGCGCTAATTACCTAAAAATCAAGGCAAATGTAAAATGTCTGCCCGGTTGGCCGGAGTGGTTAGGCTTCCTGTTTAATATTCAGCATTTCACAGGCTTTGCCAGCAGCAATTTGTTCGGCTTTCTTTTTAACGTAATCAGTTCCTGTAGCAATTTCTGCATTGTCAATCAGCAGTCTTACTTTTATCAAACGAGTGCCGGCACCCTCATCAACTGTTTCAAAAACCAGGTTTTTCTTTTCGCGTTGTGCCCAGTTGATTATTCGGCTTTTGAAATTGGTGTCGGCTTGTTCAATTTCATGCAGGTCGACATGGAGCCGGATAATTCTGTTAACAATGAATTGCTGTGTTACATTATAGCCTTTGTCCAGAAATATGGCACCAATAAGCGCTTCAAATGCGTCTCCATACATGGAGCGAAACTGACCGGGAGCGGAATTATTTTTTACGAAGGCATCAATTCCTATTTTGTAAGCAAGGTTTTTGAGATGGTCACGACTTACAATACGGGAGCGCATTTCGGTTAAAAAGCCTTCGTCCCGAAAAGGAAACTTTCGAAATAACATGTCTGCAATGATAGCTCCTAACACCGCATCACCCAGATATTCGAGCCGCTCGTTAGACATCAGTTGACCATTTACTTCCTCCTGTGCTGCTGAACGGTGTGAAAATGCAAGTTTGTAAACCGATAGATTTCCGGGATAAAAACCCAGCAGGTTCCGAAGCGATCGGAGCAATTGTTTGTCGGAAGAAAACAGGAGCCGGAAAGGCAGGAGAATATTCAAAAAAAAAAATCAATTAAGTTTCCTGAAGATCACCGACGCATTGTGACCTCCAAAACCGAATGTGTTGCTCATTGCTGCATTTACATTCCGTTTTTGCGGCTTATTGAATGTAAAGTTGAGGCGGGGATCAAATGCCGGGTCGTCGGTAAAATGGTTGATGGTAGGGGGAATGATATTTTCCCGCACGGCCATAATGGAAGCGATGGCTTCAATTACACCTGCAGCTCCAAGCAAATGGCCGGTCATTGATTTGGTGGAGCTGATATTTAACTTGTAGGCGTTTTCACCGAAAACACTTTCAATCGCTTTGGTTTCACTGATATCGCCCAGCGGAGTAGAAGTACCATGCACGTTTATATAGTCAATATCATCCGGTTGCATTTCGGCATCAATGAGTGCATTGCGCATTACATTTAAGGCACCGAGTCCTTCAGGATGAGGAGCTGTAATATGATATGCATCGGCCGACATGCCGCCCCCCATCATTTCGGCATAAATTTTTGCACCGCGTGCCAGTGCATGTTCGTAATCTTCGAGTATTACCGCACCTGCGCCTTCACCTAAAACAAAACCATCGCGGTCGAGATCAAACGGACGGGAAGCTGTTTCGGGACTATCATTTCTTTCCGATAATGCGTGCATCGCATTGAATCCTCCTACACCCACTTCGTTAACGGCAGCTTCTGAACCACCGGTTACCATGATATCGGCTTTACCAAGCCTTACCAGCATAAATGCATCAATAAGAGCGTTGGTTGATGAGGCACATGCCGAAACGGTTGCATAGTTGGGGCCACGCAAACCATAACGAATAGAGATATGGCCTGCGGCAATATCAATAATCATTTTGGGAATGAAGAAGGGATTAAACCGCGGTGTTCCGTCGCCTTTGGCAAAAGCCTGGGCTTCGTCCATAAACGTCCGGAGGCCTCCGATGCCGGAACCCCACACAACACCTACACGATCGGGATTGAAAGAGGGAGAGGTGGTAAAACCGCTGTCTTCCACAGCCTGTACGGCTGCAGCTAAACCAAATTGACTGAACAGATCAAGTTTGCGTGCTTCCTTTCGATCCAAAACAATTGCCGGGTCGAAGTTTTTGACTTCGCAGGCGAATTTGGTTTTGAACTTGGTACAATCGAAACGGGTAATAGGTCCCGCTCCGCTCCGGCCACTGATCAGGCCATCCCAGAATTCGGTAACACTATTTCCAAGTGGGGTTAGCGCGCCAAGCCCCGTTACTGCAACTCTCCTGAATTTCATCAGCGTGCGATAACGGTTTATTTTACGTTCGCTGTGATGTATTCGATAGCTTGTCCGACGGTGCTGATTTTTTCAGCCTGATCATCAGGAATGGCGATATTGAATTCTTTTTCAAATTCCATGATGAGCTCTACGGTATCAAGTGAATCGGCGCCCAGGTCATTCGTAAAGCTGGACTCGTTTTGTACTTCACCTTCGTCTACTCCTAATTTGTCAACAATAATCGCTTTTACACGGGTTGCAATGTCTGACATAGCTTTATAAAGTTTATTTAAAGTTGAGGCGCAAAGTAACGAATTTTAAGCCGAATGTTCAAATAAATCAATGCCCCTTAAAATAGGTTCCAAATCACTGTAAATCAATCAATTAAAAGTACATTGCATCAACATGTAGTTGCCTGATTATCAATAGGGTGACCAAATTAAGCGGTACTCTTGCCGACCACCGGCCCGCAGTGATACCTTTGCCGGATGAAACGAATTGCGGTTTTTGCATCAGGACAGGGAACAAACGCGGCCAACCTGATCCGTTTTTTTGAACAAAGTCCGCTGGCCAGAGTGGTTTGGGTAGCAAGCAACCGTTGCAATGCCGGGGTAATAGGATTGGCCCAATCGTTAGGAGTAGAGGCAACTTGTTTTCCTGACGCTGCGTGGCAATCGGGAGCAGTTGAGGAACAACTGCTGAAAAGGCGCATTGACCTGATTGTTTTAGCCGGTTTCTTAAAGTTGGTGCCTCCCGGTATAATAAAGGAGTACGAAAACCGCATTATTAATATTCATCCCGCCCTGTTGCCCCGTTTTGGAGGTAAGGGTATGTATGGATTAAATGTTCACAAGGCGGTGCAACAGGCACGGGAAGCAGAAACCGGGATAACGGTTCATTTTGTAAATGAGCAATTCGACGAAGGGGAAACGATAGCGCAATTCAAAATCCCGTTAACGGGAAATGAAGAGGCTAAAGAGATTGAGCAAAAAGTAAGGGCGCTTGAACTGCAGCATTTCCCGGAAGTTGTCCGGGCGGTAATTCAAAAATTGTAAAATCAGGTTACTTTTTTAAATATTGCTTTACCTTATTCAGCGGTTTCATAAACCGTGTAAAGAATCCGGGTTTTATATCATTCAGTTTCCAGGCGAGTTTATCTTCCATGTTGGCTTTCAGTTTCACAAAGAAACTGGTATTTGATACACCGCCCATCCGCATTTTTACTATTGTCTCTGGGAGGTATGCAACCCTGATTCCGTTTTTGTGGATAAACCGCAGCATTAATTCATAGTCTGCCGAAAGCTTCAACGTGGTATTAAACCCGCCAAGTTTTTCGTAGACCTCACGTTTCACAAAAAAAGTCGGGTGGGGAGGCATCCATCCTTTCAGAAACGACCCCGGCTCATATTCGCCAGCTTTCCAGGTGCGGAGTACCTTGTCGGGATTCGTCCGGTCGACAAAAACCAAATCCGCATAAACGGCATCAGGCTGTGAACTGCTTTCAAATAAAGCTGCAACTTTTGAAATTACATTTGAATCGGAGTATACATCATCGGAATGTAACATGCCTATCACATCTCCGGTAGCCAGTTTAATCCCTTTATTTAATGCATCATACAACCCGTTATCTTTTTCTGAAACCAGATTGCTGATCTTTGAAGCATACTTGTTTACAATTTCCAACGTTCTGTCCTTCGACTTCCCGTCAACAATAATGTATTCCAAATCTTGGTAATCCTGTGCAGCTACCGATTTGATGGTTTCCTCAACGGTTTTTGCACTGTTATAGGTAATGGTGATAATTGAAATTTTCAATGAAGCAGGGTGATTTAGCTAAAGTGTGTTGTTAGAAAAGTAATGACCGGTAAATTTAAAACAGCAATTACAGGTTTAATGATTTGTTTTTTGATAGTGTTTGTTCGATGCGTTGATTGAATAAACCGAATAGTTTATGTTACAATGATGCGTTCACGTACAGCAGAAGCAGGATTTCCCCTGTAAATGGTATAGGCAGCTAATTCACTGCTTGCAACTGACCCGACACTTAACACCGAATGTGACCTGCATGTTATGCCGGGACAAACGGTTGACCGGGCACCAATCCAAACACCTTCTTCAAGGGTAATAGGTTCGGCAATCAAGTCAAATGAAGCTTTTTTATAATTGTGATTTCCGCACAGGAGCATTGCCCCTTGTGAGAGACATGAATTGCTCCCGATTTTTACGAGCGCGTGGTTCTCAATCCATACACATTCGCCTATCCATACATCATCTCCCACTTCGAGCAGCCACGGATACTTTATCCGCACACATTGCTTGATTACGACACCTTTTCCGATCCGCGCCCCAAACATCCGCAGTAGCGTAACTTTAAGTCCGCTGAAAAAGGAGAGGTGATTCAGGAAGAACATCCACGAAAACAGGTGCCAGATCAGCAGTTTGAATGAAGAAGCACCATGGCTGTACCATGCGTTATTAAATGTTGAAAGTGCAGTTCTGCCCTGTTGCATGGTACAAATATCGTCAGTTTTCTATTTGGTTTGTACGAAGCCAATGCTCAAGCACCACACAAATCCATAATTCGGGCCATCTGGAGGCGCCGGGTTCGCCCCTGAGGAATTGGCTCCAGCGGCTCTTCAATTCCGCTCCGTTCATAAAGGAACGATTCGCCAGCGCATGAATGTGGTCTTCGCAGAAAGAGCGCAATTCATTTTTTATCCAGTGTTCCCATGGGAATGTAAATCCCATCTTTTTTCTGTGAACAATTTCATCAGGAAGCAATCCTTGCAGACTATCGACCAGTAGTTTTTTGGGGAATACCGGATTCTTAAATTCATCTTTTATTCCCAAAACATATTCCACCAGTGTGTAATCTATAAAGGGAACCCTGACTTCAAGTGCCGACGCCATGCTCATCTGATCGGTATCACGAAGCAGGACATTCTGCATGTAAGTTGCAATTTCCGAAATACTGACTTTACTCAAAACAGGTAACCGGGCTCCTCCGTTAATCATGAGGTTATGAACGATCTGTTGTGTCTGATCAGGAGCCAGCGGAACGTTCAGCAACGATGCGATGCGGTTGCGCCGGCTTGTCCTTCTCGAAATGGGGTAGGTATGCTCAATAGAATAGTTTTCAAGATTCAGGAATTCCTGCAATTTGTCTCCGGTTGCTCCCTGTTTTAATTTAGCCAATATACTACCTGTAAATGTCCGCCCGGCTTTCGACAACAATCCCAGCCATTTCATACGTTCGATACGGACTGTACGACTAAACACAGGATATCCGGCAAACAATTCGTCGCCACCGAGCCCTGATAGTGCCATCGTAATTCCGTTTTCCCTGGTAATTTTTGAAACTATCCACGAATTTGGTCCGTCACCGCTTGGGTGATCAAGCGCCATAAGCGCATCGGGAAGGTAGTTGAGAAAGTCACCGGGAGTAAGCCTGAACTCATGGTGTTCGGTGGCAAATCGTTCCGCTATTTTTCTTGCATAAACGGCCTCACTGAAGGCACCCTCATCAAATGCTATGTTGAATGTTTTAACAGGCCGGCTCATTTGCTGCGACATCAGTCCAACAACTGCCGAGGAATCAATTCCTCCTGAAAGAAACGCACCAAAAGGAACATCACTTACCAACCTGCGGTTAACAGATGCGGTTAGAAGTGTACGAACATCTTCGCACACCTCTGCATATGATTTTCCTTTTGATTCGTTCGATACATTTTCAGTCAGTCCCCAATATTTAGTAATGGTTTTTCCATTCAAAGTTACTTTCATCGAGTGGCCCGGCATTAGCATCAATACATCTTTAACGAGTGTTTCGGGTGCATGTACGGTCTGATAACTGAAATAATCGGTAAGGGCGCCGGTATTTATGGATCGGGGCACGAGTCCTGATGCAAGCAGGCTTCTGATTTCAGAAGAAAACAGAAAGGTGTCTCCTATGGTGTAATAATAAAGAGGTTTGATGCCCAGCCTGTCGCGGGATAAAAATAATTCCTGTTTTTCGGCATCAAAAATGGCAAAGGCAAACATGCCATTTAACCGGTTGACAAATGATTCGCCCCATTTTTTATAAGCAGCCAGTATGACTTCAGTGTCGCTGTCGCTTACAAAAGTGTATTCAGTTAACTCTTTTCTGATTTCTTTATAATTGTATATTTCTCCGTTGTATACAATGGTTAACGATGTGTCTGAAAGATGCATCGGCTGATGGCCGGCAGGTGAAAGATCAATGATGGCTAGCCTTCGGTGTCCAAGTGCTACAGGCCCTTCAGCAAATATGCCCTCATCATCGGGACCCCGGTGCGCAATGCAACGTGTCATAACCTCTGTCTTTTGACGAAGGTATTCTGTACGTTCCGAGCCGAATATTCCCGCTATGCCACACATATTCAGTTAATTGTTTAAATATTTTTTTACAGAAGCAATCCATGTTGCAGGAGTAATGGCAGCTGCTAATTCAGCGCTGCGATCTCCCATTGCAATCAGTTGTTCTACCGGAGTTTGATTCAATAATTTAAACACCTCAACCAGTGCATCAACACTGCAGGGTGCATGTAAAAATCCATTTTCGCCTTCCCTTAGAAAGGTAGTTGCGGCGCTTGTTGTTGTTGAACAAATCAATGGGAATCCGCATGCGGCATATTCATGAACCACAACACCCCAATGTTCGTAATGACTTGGCAAAATAAATACACCGGCCCCCCGGATAAACCGGTTTAACTCATCGGGCTGTACAAATCCGAAATTTTTAATCTTATCATGAACCGGAAAGTCTTTTTCCAGCTCTCCTTTTCCAAGACACCATAATTCCCATTCACCAGGCTGTTCCTGTTGAAATTTAACAAATGCCTGCCAGAGTTCTCTCACACCTTTCAGCCGCGTATACCTTCCCACAAAAAGTATTCTTTTCGGAAAGTGTTTGATTTTTTCAGGACGGTATTCTTCGTATAGCCTGTGAAAGTAATTGTAATCACACGAATAAAACCCATCGGTAATAGTATCATTATTAAACCCGAGCTTTTGCGCATATATGTGCTGTGGAGCGCCCGATACCCAGCAATGTGAAAAGTATTTACGGATGTAATACTTGCCGGCAAGTGCTGCGAGATTTTGTTTAAGCGTGTTTCTCCATGGATTATCGAAGGTCAATACAGTTTTTATTTTTCCTTTATACGCGCTGCATATTTTTAAATAACCCTTATCGATCCAGCCACTGCAAAAAATAATATCCGGCTGCAGCTTATCAACAAAATCAATTAACGCCTCGTCCGAAAGCTCTTTACGTTCATGATAAAAAATATTTTCTCCGTCAAGTTTAAACTTAAAGGGAGCAACGGCATTAACCGGCCAGCGTACCACATGGACCTGTGCTGAACCTTCTGCGGCAAGCTCCTTCATGCAATTCAGGATGTAGCCGGCCAGTTCGGTGAAAAGGAATAGGGCTTTTTTTTGTTTGTTTACAGATGTTGAATTCATTCCCTAACTTCGATCAGCTGAATAATTTTATCGTATTGGTTACGTGAAGATCGTTTTTAGTAACCGATTCCCCAAACGCAGTTGCCGCTTCAGACCATTCATCATATTGTTGCTGATCCATCTGACAGGCAGCTGAAAGGGCCTTTTGAATTGCGTCCGGCTTGGATAAGTTTAGATCCCACCCGCACTTTCGGGCCTCCAACTGTTTCCATGGCGTGCAATTGCTGATGATGACGGGGCATCCTGCAGAGAAGGCTTCAACTATGGCGTGACCGAAATTTTCGTTGAACGTCAGCATATAAAAAAAGTGAGCCCGGGAGAGCAATTCAGGAACTTTGTCGTTTTCGACAGGACCCATTAGCCGGGCAGTTATATTATCGGGTAACTTATCAATTGCGGCTTCACATCGCTGAAGGTACTCTGCATTATCTGCCGGACCATATAAATCGAATGATACTTTTTTGTCGGATGGCAGGAGCGCCAGCGATTCTATCGCCTGAAGCGGATTTTTTACTTCACTGATTCTTCCAATGTATACAAGGTTTACCGTTCCCGGCGTTTTTTTACGTTCAGTTCTCATTTTATTTCTCAGGGGAGTGAGATTCATGGCATGAATAACGTGCGCTCCGGAACCAAACACCGACCTTATTTCAGCAACTTCAACTTCGGTACTTGCATGCCACGTAACATTGCGAAACAAACGCATCGTTTTTGCAAACGTGAGGAAAAGTTTCTTTTTAGCCGGTTTAATACTCAGGGCACCCGGACTCAGCATCCCCCGCGGAGCTACCACCACTTTAGCTTTACCGTAACGTTTGGCAATAATTAAAGGCACAAGCGTATACCACTGTGAAAACAGACTGTTCAGGTAAATGACATCAGGAGATTCTTTACGTACCAAAGCATCCAGTGAGGTATGAGAAAGAAAAGTTCGTTTGCAATAAAATACCTCTTCCCCTCCGCCAAGTTTATTCCAGTCATTGGATTTTATTCCCGCATAAGGTTGTGAGGCACCTAAATCGGTATCGCCTGTAATTATTTTGAAGTGAAAATGGGACTCCATCCGGCTAACCAGATTGGCGCAGGATCTTATAGGTCCTCCTGCTCTGAAACCCGGCAAATACCAATCAATAAACACCAGTATCTTCTTCCGCGATTCAGCTTGCATGAACTTTTTCGATTTCTTTTAAAGGCTGTTTTGTTTCTCCGGGATGATCCGCTGTAGCTGAATAGTGTTCGTGATCTTTGAATTTTTCGTTTCCGGTTGTGATAAGTGTCAGTACAAACAGAAACATAATTGTATATGGATTCAACGACCCCATCAGCCAGGCTTCAAACGTTCCCGAAAAGAGGGCAGCATACATTATTGGAAACGCGGTAAATGAGATTTTCACCGCATTAAATATGGTTCTGAGAAATCCGACTACCCAAAGTGTAAGCCCGATGATTCCGGTGTTTAACCACAATGCCAGGTAGGTGTTATGTACACCTCCCTGATGGCCCAGCATGTTAAGAGCTTTCTGGTTGATCATGAAAATATATTCATCGTAGGCAAACCCGCCACCCATAATAAATAATTTCACGTCGGTGTTAAGCCGCTGCCAGGCAAACATCCATGCCACCATTCGACCCGATCCGTTTTCAATGGAGTCGGCCCGGAGGGCCTTTGCAAGCCCGAGTGCTTCAAGAATCGTTGGCAGATTAGTAAAAACTGTCTGATATAATACGGCTGCTCCAATCACAGCCATAAATCCATACCAGTAAGAGAGTTTATAAAATTTTGTGAAAGCAAGAAAAATAATAATCGACATCAGCGTATTCCTGGAGCCTGATAAAACTATTGAAACCATCAGAATAGCATATATGAATATGAGTTCATTTTTAGTGAACAGCTCTTTGAACTTTATCTGGGTACAACTCAGTAAAATAAAAAACATGGTGGCGAAAATGCCCAGGCCATTGGGATTCCCCAATATTCCGTTGTACCTGCCTGCCAGATATACAAAATCATACTTCACCGGAATCAGTATTAACCCGATTATCAGCAGAAGTGTGACAAAATAAATGAAGTCACGCAAAAACATGGGTCCCTTATCCTGATAAGCCTTATAGAAAAAGGCCGGCGTTACCAGGAACAACAGTGCATACGACATTGTCTTCTGAATCGCAAGACTCAGTTGCGGACTATTAATCAGCATTGCCGTTGACCAAATGAGAAAGGGGATGAACGGGATAATAAGTGAGTTCTTGGTCGTAAATTGTTTACGGTCGAAAAGATAAAATGCTGTCAATAACAATATGTAAAAATTCTTTACATCCTTGGCAAATGCCAGCTGATATTGTCTGCTGTCAGAAAGAATAAGAATAAAAATGAAACCAATAATCAGCTCAGCATACATGTGCTTTTGTTTCAGCAGCAGGACTGACAATGGTACAACAGCAAGTCCAAGAGGTGATGCAATCCACCCGGCAGCCACCCATATTGCCATGAGGACCACAAACTGAGTGTTCCGTTTCAAAAAATCACCCATTCTTACTTATTTCTGAATGCAATTCCTTAAACAGGTTCATATGATGGGCAGCCACTTTTTGCCAGGTAAACCGTTCGCTTACCTTTTTCCAGGAGCTGTTCGAAAGATTTTTACGTTGTTCCGGATTAAGTTGCAGGTAAGATTTAACAGCAGCTGCAAGTGAATATTTGTCATTTTTCTCGATGATGGTTCCGTTGTCGGCACCAACCATCTCAAGTGTTGCGCCAACGTCGGTTACAATAACGGCCATTCCATGTGCCATTGCTTCCAGCACAACAGTAGGCATTCCTTCAAAGAGTGTCGGCAGTACAAATACGTCACATGTTTTGTACAGATTATTCAGCATATCGTCATCCGCAAACCCAAGATAATGTACTACCGCAGATCTTCGGTTATTGTTATAGTGATCCCATAAAGGACCTTTCCCAACAAGATAGAATTCCACTTTTTGTGTATAACCTTCCTGCATCAATAGTTCAGCGGCGTCAATCAAAACATTTATGCCTTTGTTAAAAGCAAATCTTCCGACAAAAAGAAACTTAACAGGGGAATGTTCAAAATTCCTGGGCTCATGGTCAGGAACATTTACCGCATTCGGAAGCACTATTACTTTTCCTGAACCCGATCTTCTTTCCAGAATTGGAGTAAGTCGTCCTCCGAGCGATACAACACGGGCTGCCTTGTTGAAAAGATAATTGAAAATCATACGGAAAGGAATCCCCCTGAGTTTATCGTTTAGCGTCAGACCCTGATAAGGCTCCAGACCATGCGGGTTAATAATGACCCGGTTTCCGAATTCAGAAATTCCCGACCATGCTGAAAGCCCCTGAGCATATACCACAGCATCCGGCATGGCCCTGATGATTTCAGCTACCTGTTTCGAATAGTGATAGCAATTTATAAGATAGGTGCCTGAAGAATCAGCTTCTTTTAAGGCAATTTCTTTAATCCCCGATGAGGCAGCAAAAACAGTTACCCCATGGTGCGGGTGCACCACGGTAATGTCTGCTTCACCGGAAGCATTTAACGCTTCTACTAAAAGCCTAGAATGACGCTGCATTCCGCCAACTGCATGTGGAAAAATGCCATCGGTACAAAATAATACAGGGATACGACTCATTCAACAAGCGTTTTAATGCCTTCCTCAATTCCGATTCGAGGCTCCCATCCCAAGGCTTTTAATTTTGAAACATCGGCAAGCAGATGCATTCGTTCAACTTTCCTTACTCGTGCCGGGTCAACTTCAATTTCAATTGGCTCACCAATAGCCTTGGCAAAAGCGTCAACGATTTCTGTTACCGAATATTCAATACCTCTTCCCAGGTTGTAGGTGTGTAGGCCTTCTCCTGTTTTTTCAAGTAATGTTTCAACAGCCCGGGCCATATCATATGTATGGATAAAATCCCGCTTTGGTGTTAAATTGCCGAGTTTGATTTTTCGGTTGCCGCCCAGTATCTGTTTTTGTATTTCAGGAATCAGATGCGGATTGGTTTCATTAGGGCCGAATGCATTGAAAAACCTGCATACTACTGTAGGGATGCCGGTCTTAAGGTGAAATTCGTTACAAAGATGTTCGCCGGTAAGTTTTGATAATCCATAAATATCCAAAGGTCCTGTTGCATGTAATTCTCCGACTGCTTCGTCGTAAATCGGATATACAGCGGCAGTAGAGGCAAAAAATACTTTTTTAACCTTGTTCGCGGCAGCTGCATCAAGAACATTGATAGTTCCTCTTATGTTTATGTCAGAAGAGGTATAGGGATGCTCATTGCAATAAGGTATAAAGTGAATTGCCGCCAGGTGAATAATGATCTCCGGTTTTACGGATTGCACAAAGGCATTTACTTTTTCCTTGTCCAGAATATCTGCCAGCATAAAATGGGAGTCTTCGATGGAAATGAATTCTCTGTTGCCAAAAGAAAGATTATCGATAACAAATAATTCATGTCCTGCAGATTGTAAATGTTTAATTACTGCCGATCCAATAAATCCTGCTCCGCCTGTGATAAGAATTTTGCTCATATTTTTTAATTACTGTTAATTGCTGAAACTACTCTAAGGTAGTTTTCTTTTTGTGATTGTTTGGTAAAGAATGTAAATACCAGTTTGTTTAAACGTTCCTTTTCGGCATAGGAAACAGGATTGATTTTAATCTCATCTGTTCCATCCAGCACCTGTCCGCATTTTTGTTCCCTCACAAAGTCACTGTAATCGCCCAGATGTTCGGAAATAATAACGGGTAATCCGGCGCTAAGGTATTCAGCAAATTTGGTTGGGGCTGCCACTTTGTTGGTGACGCTTTGTTCGCGGAAGAGGATGCCGGCATCGCAGGCCAGCAGGGTGTCGGTTACCTCAGTGTGTTTAAGCCATTTCCGTTCCACCTGGCCGAGAAATGCGGTTTTTATTTCAGCTATTGCCGGGTCGGGGCCCGAAAGGAACAGCAGTTTTACTTTTGGTGAGGACGACAGGGCGGTTTTAAGCATGAGGCCTAAGGTGGAGAAGGACTGCCAGCCGGCTGTAGAACCGGAATATACGAGTACAAAGTCATCCGGGCTGTAATCCAGTGCTTGTCGGATTGCGGTTATCTTGTTCTCAGAAGGCAGTCCCTGCCTGAATCCGCTATTTACGGTACACGGGATAACCACATGTTCACTTCCATGGTATTCAAATGCTGTTTGCCAGTGATTTATCAGCTGCTGTGAGACGGCAATACGGAAATCTGAATTCAGAACTGCCTCCCGCTCAAGTCCATAAATGGCCTTTTTCATTTTTTGGGATGGCACCACCTCATATTCATTCCATTCGGCAGCTATAGCTCCTCTGCCATCATAGCAAATCCGCATTGCAAGTCCGGCCCGGCGGGCGAAAAAAGCAAGCTGACACGCAAGAACATTACGACAGATCACTGATCGTTCTCCACGGGAAAGGCAAATCATCCAAAAGAGAATTTTGCTGAAAAAGGATTGCATGGCTCGTGGAATAATTGGCAATACAAGCGCACCGGGGTTTTCAGCTTTTATTTTACTACGATTTGTCTTGAATCCCCGCATCGAAATAAAGGCCACCAGCCTGATGCGGCAGAAATGGCTTTCGCCCATAAAATTCACTGTATCGATTACTTGACTGGAATAAACGCCCGAAGGCTGGTCGTTATAGGTTAGGTAAATCATAAAAAGTGAGGGTACTTAATTCGGGAATAAAGTGAACCCTTATACGAGCATTTTCCTGAAATCGGTTTCAATATCGTACCTGGAAAATGCATTTGCCAGAAATATTTCAAAAGTCTTCAGGTTATGTCTGCTGATCATTTTAGGATGGGAAATAAAATGCATGTACCGATGCTTATCCAGAAAGTTCAAATATGCCAAAAGTTTAGACCGGGTGAGCAGTTCTATGCTGAGGCTTTCCCACTTTGAGTTGTGAATATCATGGCCCAGATCTGATTTTGGGGCGATTCCCGGGATAATTTTGCTGGGCTGCCCCTCTCCTTTATAAAAAGTGTGGTCACCTTTTACCTTGTAAAGGTACTTGGTGAGCAGCCGGTGGAACAGCCTCGTATAGGTTGGATACTCCATTGAGCTGATATTGAATTCAGTAAAGGGCCCGTTAGGATCTTCTTTGCAGATATCGCCCGAAAAACGGTAGTGTGGCTTGTCGGGGGCGTTTGAGAAGTCAAAGTGCTGGACATCAGTAAACTGATAAATACCTCCTATGACTGTAAAATCATGGGCGATCCGGTTTTTCTCAAAATAAGGTTTGAAATCATCGAACGGCTGTATGCAACAGCCTCCGGCTCTGAAACCGTCCACCCGATAGCCGCGAAAATGGGGCGAGAGCAGATTTGATAAAAGCTCCACGGAACCTGTAAATACTGCTTCCCGCTCGGCCGGACTGATGGTATGAAACCTGTATTTGGAAATATCATTCAGCTGCCACTGGTTTATTTTCGGAATGTATTTCGCATCCAGCCAATGGGGATGGACATGCGGAAAAACATAATGACCTGAATGCACCAGGTCAATCAGTTGACCGGCTACCGCATCAAAATCAATCTTACATTGCTCCGAAACAGTCGCTTGCTCCTGAAGCCTCAGCAAATAGGTGGTATCGACAAAAAATACTGCTTTTACGCCATATTTTTTCATGATAGCATTTAATGCACGCGTGGGCTCCAGCATGCAGTCTTCCACGAACCCGCTTCGGTTACCTAAAAATAATTCGTAATCGAAAGTGATAAGCAGTTGTCGGGCCATTGGGTTTTTGTGGAAAAATGAACGTTTAAAAGTAAACGTTTCGAAGGATTCAAATTTCTTAAAATATCATTCCCGTTTTGCAATGGTTGATTTCTTTACTGGTTTAACAGGAATTGAAGATTCACCAATAAAAATCAGCCGTTCACCTGATCAATGATGTCTTTAGCCAATTTTCCTTTACTCTTAATTTTCAACAATGCATCGTACAGCGAAGCTTTGAAGGGCTGTAAATCGGTTTTCCAGAGGTATCCTGATTTAAGATCGCCGCCAAAACCTTTTTTAAAGCGGAAGATTCCTTCCAGTGAAGGATTTTGATTATTCAGCCGAACACCTACAAAATCGTATTTCCGAACGCCTTTTGACTGAAGGCGTTTCATCATCTCAAAATTGAGCAGTTTGGTAGCACCATACAGGCGTGTTTCGGAGGCAGAGCCGGCATGCGTGAGGAACGCCGAATAATTGGTGTACAATAAAAAAACACCGCTGACAGGATTGCCCTCATCATAAACAACACCCATATCTATGTGACTTTCGGAGAGCATCTCCAATAGTGTTTCAAAGTATTCTTTGGAATCGGAGTGGACCCCTGCCCGGTTCATTGTTTGAGTATAGAGCAGGTAAAAATCATCCAGTACATTTTTCCCATATTTTATTTCAGCGCCATTTCGTTCCGAATGCGATACCGCTTTTTGGTATTTAGGATGAAAGCGGGATAAGATTTGTTCAGGGCTCTGGTTTTCAAGATCAACTACATAGGTTCCGAACTCGCAGAACTTTGAGTTTTTCGGGCAGGCAGCCAGAATTCCAAAGGGATGCGGCTGAATCAGCCGTTCGTACTTACCCTGCCGTTTTAATTCGGCAATCAGTTTTTCAAAAAAGAGCAGCTGCTCAGGTGCATCAAGCTCATTGCCGTTATTGACCGGAGCATGCATAATTTGTGCAGGATGAAACATACGGGCCTTTATAAACCGTATGGGTAACATGGCGCCGGAATCCTCATCACAGGCTATTCTGTACACGTCGTTATGAAAAGACGTATGAAAATCGCTGAACACTTTTTGGAACTGAATCGGCCAGTCATTGGTAACGCGGGCCAGCAGTTGAGCATCCTCCGCGGCCCTATAATTCAAAAACCGCATCATCAGATAGAATAGATGTTATTGGTCCGGATATCTTCCTGAAAAAGCTGCATACAGGTTTCAAGAATCCGTTTCGTAGACGCGCCGTCCCACAACGGTGGTACAGAGCCCTTTTTGTATGTTCCTTTAAAAATGGTATCGATGATATTTTTTACAGCAGGAACATCAAACGGAACCAGAGTATTAGTGCCTATTGTAATGGTTGAAGGTCGCTCGGTATTTGGGCGAAGTGTTAAACAGGGCACCTGCCGGAAAGTAGTTTCTTCCTGGATGCCACCGCTATCTGTAATAACAAAAGAGCAATCGGCGGTAAGTTTCTGGAAGCTGAAATAATCAAGCGGCTCGGTGAGTAACAGCTTTTTGTTGTTGCTTATTCGTTCCATCAGGCCGAAATGCTCCAGTTTTGATGTTGTCCGGGGATGAATTGGAAATACCAGGTGATGGGTTGCGGTAATAAATTCAATTATTTCGATAAGATGGGTGAGTCCCTCTTTATGATCAACTGTGGCAGGTCGATGCATGGTCATCAGCACGTACTTTCCGGCTTCCAGTTTCATTTTTTTAAGTATATCATCCGACTGGATTTTGCTTTCAAATGCCACCAGTGTATCAATCATGGTATTTCCTACAAAAAAGATATTTTCTTCCTGTTTTTTTTCCTGAATCAGATGATCGATGCCACTTTGCTCTGTAACAAAAAAATAATCGGTAATCTCATCGGTAAGCAGTCTGTTTATTTCCTCCGGCATCGTTCTGTCAAAACTCCTGAGCCCGCTCTCTATATGCGCTATTTTTATGCCTGTTTTATTCGCAGTAAGTGCGGCGGCAAAAGTAGAGTTAACATCACCAACAACCATTATCAACCGGGGCTTGTATTCGGTAATTACCTTTTCGAGGCGTATCATTATTTCGGCCATCTGAGTGTTGGCAGAAGCGGCGGGGATGTTTAAAAAGTAGTCGGGAGTCAGTTCAAATTGTCTGAAAAAAACATCCGCCATCTTATCATCATAATGCTGTCCGGTATGAACTATTTTAATATCAAAAGGATTGCCCAGTTCCTCATTTACTTTTTTGAACTGGGTAACCTTTATAAAATTTGGCCGGGTTCCAACAACAATCAGAATTCTCGAGATCATTTTAAATTGTATTTATTGCAAATCCGCAGTATATAACAGCATTAAAAAAATCAGATCACTTTTTCTATGAGTTCACGGTAAGAATGAACCCCGGAAATTTTTCCGTTTTTCAATTCATAGATACGGTCACAGTTTTTTAATGTTGTAATTCTGTGTGCAATGATGAAAATAGTTTTATGTGTTTCAGAAAGCGCATCAATAGCTTCAGTTACTTCATTTTCTGTTTGAGTATCCAGGGCGCTTGTTGCCTCATCGAAAACAAGCACGTCTACATTACGGTACAACGACCTGGCAATTCCAATACGCTGCCGCTGTCCGCCCGACAAATTGTTGCCCCGCTCACCAACAGGTGTGTCAAGCCCCATTGGTAACGTATCCACAAATACATCAAGAGAGGCCTGTTTTACACACTTCATCAGCCGGTCTTCATCGGGATGCTCATCGCCCAATATTATATTTTCGCGGATAGAGCCGTCAAGTAAAAATATATCCTGCTTAACATATCCGATCTGGTTTCTCCACGTCTTGGTGTGTGAAGTTGTGAGGCGCTGCCCGTCAATTAAAATGCCGCCGCCGTTCTCATGGTAGAAGCGAAGCAGCAGGTTCATCAGAGTTGTTTTGCCTGATCCTGAAGCTCCGACAAAGCCAACACGTTCTCCCTTTTTGACTTCAAAGTTGATATCGGACAACACCGGGTGTTTGCTACCGGGAAATACAAAGCTGATATGATCAAAATGAATTTTATCCTTAAAGGTTATTGGCTCTGTATGAGAATCGGTTGCTACCGGATCGGGCACAAGATGATCGTACATGTAAATATTATCAATGGATACCTGATTCTTATTGATGTACATCATACAGTTCAATATCCGGTTCATTGAGGGCATCAGACGGTAGGCCGCCGCGGCAAACACGCCTACCATTATTACTACATCCGTTTTTCCGCCTTCTATAAACAGCGCATAAAGGAATATTAGGATGATACCCACCAGGGCAATCATTTCGTTTGTACGTAAAGGTATTTGCGTGAGCAGATAGGAACTTTGATTCAGCTCCTGATAGTTTTTCAGATGGACAAGGTACCGGTCGCGGTAAAATTTTTCCTGTCCGGCCAGTTTAATGTCCACATAACCACTTATGGATTCGGTAAGAGAAGCCAATGCATGAGGAAATACCTGATCAATACCCTGTCCGATACGAATCCCTCTCTTTTTGAGTGCTCTGTAAACGACAAATGTTGCAGGACCGATTGTGGCAACTATAAAAGCGAAAAGAAACAGGTTGTACCAGGCAATGGCACCTACGATAAGCACTACGATAATAAACTCCGAAAGAAGCATGATCATTGGTGCAATGATCCATTGTACATAGGACGTCGGATTGTAAAGCATATTCCGAATTAACAACGACGATTTTATTTTACTAAAATCCAGAAAATCGAGACGGTAATACTTCTCAAATTGTTTTTCGGTAATATGCACGGCTACATTGGCAGTTATACGGGCCTGAAGCCAATTGACAAATATTCCAAAAGCTGTTTTAAACAAAAAATAGGCAAGAAGTCCTATTATAAGAAACATCAGAAATCCGTTGTCACTCGAAAATCCGAAGTAGTTGTAAACCGCACTGATGTACTGATTGGAATGTATGGAAGAGCTGTCGGTGCCGGCCTTTAGCAATGGCAAAACGGCTGCCAGACCTACAACATCAAATATTGCCGAAAAGAAAATAAGTACAGCAAGTATACTCAGTTTTTTCTTCTGCGCAGGAGTGGTAACCATTCTGACGCTGTCGATGGCATATCCAAGCGGATTTTGTTTTTTGTTCTGTTTCATCAAAAGCAGTGTGCTGTATTCGGGTCAGCACAAAAGTTTATTTATAATACCCACCACCATAACCTGATGGTAAGTTTTTAACATTTACATTGTTTAACAGGAAGACCATGTGTTTTATGTCGTTTTTCTCCACAATTGTATGGGCGATGTCCACAAAATCTTTTTTGGAGAATCCGGCTTTTAGTACATAGATATTCAGATCGGATAGTTTCATCAGCGCCAGCGCATCCGACAACAGTCCTACAGGAGGCGTATCCAGCAGAATGTAGTCGTACGTTTTCTTTAATTCCATTATCATCTCCTCAAGCATCGGATCCAGAATAAGCTCAGATGCGTTTGGCGTACGCGGACCTGTGAGAATAACCTGGAGGTTTTCTATCGGCGTGTCTTTAATAATTTCAGGTAGGGTTGATTTCCCCACCAGGTAGGAGGTAATACCATTATCGTTCATCAGGTTGAATGCATTTGCCTGTTTAGGTTTATGCAAATCAAGATCGATTACGACAACCTTCTTCTTTGCTTTGGCAAGAATGGTACCTGTATTAATGGCGCTGAAAGTTTTTCCCTCGCCGGCCATTGATGAGGTAAACAGCAACACTTTGCTGGTGGCTTTCGGACTGAAATAGGAGAGATTGGTGCGTATTACACGGAATGCCTCACTGGTAAGCGATTGAGGAAGTTTTTCGACAACAAGGTAATCATCTTTCGCCTCTTTGGTTCTTCCTACAACTCCTATCACCGGTAAGGTAGTCAGATCGCTGAGTTCATCCTTGGTATTAATAAAGTTGTAGAAGATGCTCTTCAGGAAAATAACTAAAAATGCGAGTGCCAAACCCACTCCGATTCCGGCAATCAGCATTTTTGACTGGATGGGTTTTTGCAAACCAATACCGCTGGCAGGTTCAAGTAAAAATTTATCGGCTACAATTCCGGCTTTCTGAATAACTGTTTCGGCACGGGTTTCAAGCAGGAATAAGTATATTTTTTCGTTGATGGCGACCTTCCTGTTAATGTTTACCAGTCCTCTTATGGTGGAGGGCATCTGGTTCATTGCGCCCTGGAACTGCCCGAGCTGCGACGAAAGCGAATTGATTTTGACAACCAGGTTGCGACGCATGTTCATCACAATGGAAATCACATCTGATTTGGCATTGGCAATCTGAGCTTCTACTTCTTTAACCACCGGACTGCTTGGCGTGTTGCTGAAGAGCAGATTGGTGCGTCGCTGCATTAACGTAGACAAGACAGAAAAAGCCGAAGCGAGTCCCGGATCAGGCGATTCGCCAAGTACTGCAGGTGAAATAACAGAACTTTCGCCGCCCGATGTGAGTTGCTCATATAAATAATCAACCGATCGCAGCTGAATGGACAACTGTGCGCGCTGGTTTTCAAAATCTACTTTTTGCTGCAGGTAAACGCCCTGTTCATCTTCGGGATTAACAGTAGTTTTCTGGCGCTGAAATTGCTCGAGGTTAGACTCTACGCCATTCAATACATCTTCAACTTCCTTGAGCTGTCCGTCAATAAACGCAAGCGTATTTTCATTGATTTCTTTTTGAACCGAAACCGAATTTTCGATGTACAACCTGGTGAGTACATTTAAAAAGTCAACCGCCTTCTCCTGCACCTCATCTTCAATATAGGCAGTTATCACAGTTGCCTCTTCACCCATATTCAGCTGGAGCGCATCCCGGTATTTTTTTATCAGGTATTCGCGGTTGTTAATTCGAAAATCATATTTGGTTTCAGCAAGGCCGGAAACGTTTCCGCGAATAATGGTTGTATCAACATTAATAAGAAGCGAAAATTTATCATTTACAACCGGCTCTCCGAACTTGTGGTCTTTTTGATAGATGTAGCCATTGTGTTCAACCCGCAAACGGAATTTATCACGCGAAAGAATGTTAATGTAGAATGGCACTCCATAAAATGATTCGTCGAGTACTTTTCCGTCAACAACAAAGGGACGGCCTTTATAAATTTCCCCGGTTTTAATTCTGCCTTCTATGTAGTAGGAGATTTCAAGATTCAGTTCTTTAATAACATCTGAAATAAGTTTTGAGGAACTCAGTATTTCAATTTCATTTGCAATCTCATCCCTTGATGCGCCTGTACCATTCATTAACGACTTGGTTAATGCATCCTGAACGGCATTTTTTTGAGGCTTTAGCAAAATCTCCGCGGAAGCGCCATAAAATTTAGTGGCTTTGTAGAGATAAAGAACTGAACCACCGATGCCAAGGCCGAGGAACAGTACAAACCAATACCAGTTTTTAACAAAAAGAAGGATAGTCTTTTTGATATCTTTCTGGTCAATAATTGCTCCGCTTGATACAGGTTTGCTCATGATTTTTGAAGTAATCGGATAAGAATTCGGTTTAACGTAAAAAGTACAATAAAGTTATTGCTGAACAATGAAATCTTTGCCGGGTATTTATCGTAAATTTTCTACTTAGTTTTGCACAAATTTAACAAATTCAACCGTTGGCGGAAAGGATAGTTTTAGCTATGGTTTTCGCAACTAATTTACCTTTTTTACGTTATTTACCTCTTTTAAAACCCATATCTATCAGATTTAGCAAGAAAAGATGAAGACTGCACTAATTACGGGCATCACCGGCCAGGATGGCGCCTACCTCGCCGAGCTTTTACTTAAGAAAGGTTATATGGTGCATGGCATCAAAAGAAGAAGTTCCCTCTTTAATACGCAGCGGGTCGACCATTTGTACCTCGATGCACATGAGAAAAACGTCCGCTTTAAGCTGCATTATGGCGACCTCACCGATTCTGCCAATATTATCCGGATCATTCAGGAAGTACAACCCGATGAAATATACAATTTGGGGGCAATGTCTCATGTAAAAGTGAGCTTTGAAACTCCTGAATATACTGCCAATGCAGACGGAATCGGGGCATTACGCATTCTGGAAGCGGTCCGCCTGCTGGGTCTCACCGAAAAAACCAGGATTTATCAGGCCAGCACCTCAGAGTTGTATGGTCTGGTGCAGGAAATCCCTCAAAAGGAAACCACACCTTTTTATCCCAGATCGCCTTATGCGGTGGCAAAGCTGTATGCCTACTGGATTATAGTCAATTACCGCGAATCCTATAATATGTATGCCGTAAACGGGATTCTGTTCAACCACGAATCTCCGCTGAGAGGGGAAACCTTTGTGACCCGTAAGGTTACCCGTGCTGTGGCCCGCATTGGGCTTGGATTACAGGATTGTGTTTACATGGGAAACATCGATGCCAAACGCGACTGGGGTCATGCAAAAGATTATGTTGAAGCCATGTGGCTGATGCTGCAGCAGGATACTCCTGATGATTTTGTGGTGGCAACAGGTGTTACCACAACGGTCCGGGAGTTTATTATAAGAGCATTTGCCGAAATAGGTGTCGAACTGGAATTCAGCGGAAGTGAAGAAAATGAAATTGCAACTGTTAAGTCGGCCACAAACCCCGCCTATCCCGTTGAAAAAGGAAAAGTGGTCATGCGCATTGATCCCAATTATTACCGTCCCGCGGAAGTAGAGTTGCTTATTGGCGATCCTGCCAAGGCCAAAGCAAAGCTTGGCTGGGTACCCGGCCATTCCCTTAGTGATATTATCCGTGAAATGGTAGCTTCGGATGTCAAGCTGTTTTCACGCGATAAGTACCTGCGCGAAGGCGGACACGACGTAATCGAATATCACGAAAGTTAGGCCCCTGAATACAGGCAAATCATTCATCTCCAATTTATCCCGATCGTGAAAACTACCAATAAAATTTATGTTGCCGGCCACCGCGGAATGGTGGGTTCAGCTATTGTAAGAAAACTCAATTCACTGGGTTTCAATAATCTGGTCGTTAAAACGTCAAAGGAGCTGGATCTTAGAAATCAGGAGGCAGTTGCCCGTTTCTTTGCTGCTGAACAGCCTGAATATGTTTTTCTGGCTGCCGCCAAGGTGGGAGGCATTGTGGCCAATAACACCTATAGGGCTGATTTTCTGTACGACAACCTGATGATCCAGTCGAATATTATCCGGCAATCGTATGAAACAGGAGTTTCCAAATTATTGTTCCTGGGCTCTTCGTGCATATATCCTAAAATGTGTCCGCAGCCAATAAAAGAAGAGTACTTATTGACCGGGGCCCTGGAGCCTACCAACGAACCATATGCTATTGCAAAAATTGCCGGTCTCAAAATGTGTGAAGCGTTCCGTTCCCAATACAAATGTGATTTTATTTCGGCAATGCCAACCAATTTATACGGACCCAACGACAATTACGACCTGAATAATTCGCATGTTCTTCCGGCGTTGGTACGCAAGTTTTTCGAAGCCATCCGCGATGGAAAGCCTGAAGTTGAAATATGGGGCAGCGGTAAACCGATGCGGGAGTTTTTGCATGTGGACGATCTGGCGGATGCCTGTGTGCACCTGATGCTTAACTACAGCGAAGCCGGAACCGTTAATGTTGGAACGAGTGAGGACCTGACCATTCTGGAACTGGCAACAACTATTCGTGAAATCAGCGGATATACCGGCAGCCTTCGTTTTGATGCTTCCAAGCCTGACGGCACACCCCGGAAACTACTGGATGTTTCAAAATTGCATGCTATGGGATGGAAACACCGGATAGCTCTCAAAGACGGCATCCGGATGATATGGGATGAGGTACACAGCAGGGGCGTATTTGCCTGAACGGCTTAAAAAACCCCATTTCTCATACGCGATTCTCCCGAAACCTCAATAACTGCCGAGGATTCGAAGCCGCCATTTTATACCTTCGCTTCAAATGAAAACGATTCATTTTGAGGCAGGAGAACAACTTCCCCGTTTCCGGGAGCAATTACTCCGTTTCCTTTCACAATATGCTTATGCCGCATACTTTGATAGTCATAGCGGCGTCATTCCTGTTACCGGAGTCGGGTATGATGTTATTGCCGCCGCAGGCAACCGAAACGTATTCATCGGAGAAACCCCGTGCATTGATAAACTCGATGCATTTGTAAAGTTGGCAGCTGAAAGAGGTGAATGGTTGTTTGGACATATCGGTTATGATTTTAAAAACGAAATAGAAAACCTTACCAGTGCACACACTGACAGGATTGAATTTCCGGTTGCGGGGTTTTTTGTGCCCGAAGTAATGGTGATCATAAAAGATAGCCGGGTTGAATTGTCGGCAACCGAAAATCCTGAAAGAATTAAGGAGCAAATTTTTGATTGGGTGATTACGCATGAACCACAATCCGGTTTTTCATTTCCGGTGCCGAGAATGTGCCGTAACCAGTATCTTGATGCCGTTCGTGTTGCTCAAAAACACATATTTCAGGGAGATGTTTATGAGATAAATTTGTGTCATGAATATTATTCCGAAGGGGTTTCAATAAATCCTGTTGCAGTTGCTCAGCGTTTGTTTGACGTTTCTCCCAATCCGTTTTCGGCTTATTACAGATGTGATGCATCGCATCTCATGTGCGCAAGTCCCGAACGGTTTGTTACACGAAAAGGGAATCTGCTCTTATCACAACCTATTAAAGGAACGGCTCCGCGAAGCAGTGATGTGCAAACGGATTTAACACTTAAAGAAACACTATCACACAGTTCAAAGGAACAATCAGAGAATGTTATGATTGTGGATCTTGTGCGCAACGACCTTTCCCGTTTAGCGGTGCGGGCCAGTGTAAAAGTGGAAGAGCTCTTTGGTGTTTATACTTTTCCCGGAGCCCACCAGATGATTTCCTCTGTCAGTTGTTTGGTTCCTGAAGCGACCTCATTCTGCCAAATCATCAAAGCGCTGTTTCCGATGGGTTCAATGACAGGAGCGCCTAAAATAAGATCCATGGAAATTATTGATCAGCTTGAAGCTGCCAAAAGGGGTTTGTTTTCAGGAGCGGTCGGTTACATCAGCCCTTCGGGTGATTTTGATTTTAATGTGGTCATCAGAAGTATTCAGTACAATGCAGCATCTCACTACCTTTCAGTTATGGCCGGCGGAGCCATCACTGCTGCCAGCATACCTGAAAATGAATACAGTGAAACCCTGGTAAAACTGGCTCCTCAGTTTAAAGCCCTGGGTTTTGAACTGGAAACAGCTGTCACCGAAAGCCATGGTTGAATTGTTCCGATCCTATATCAGAAAGCACAAACTGCTGCAAGGCAACAAACCTGTTCTGGTAGCCGTAAGTGGCGGGATTGATTCCATCGTGTTAATGCATCTGATCTATGCTGCAGGCATCCCGTTCGCCGTTGCACATTGCAATTTTAAGCTTAGAGGGAAAGAGTCTGCCAATGATCGTTTATTTGTCAAAAGGATGGCGGCAAAATTTGGTGTACCATTTTTTGAAAAATCATTCAACACGAAAACGTTTGCTCATGATAACGGCTTAGGTATACAGGAAGCGGCCAGAAAATTGAGATACAGCTGGTTTGACACTTTGATAAAAGAGCACAAGTTGCAGGCCATTGCAACCGGTCACCATGCTGATGATTTAGCTGAGACAGTTTTACTCCACCTTGTTCGCGGAACAGGACTGGCGGGTCTTCACGGTATACTTCCTAAATCCGGAAAAATTATAAGACCGCTTTTATTTGCCACCCGATTGCAAATCGAAAGTTATGCGGAACAACATAGGCTAAAGTGGCGCGACGACAGTTCCAACAACAGTGATTATTATACCCGGAACAAACTACGCAGGAAAGTTATGCCAGTACTGCAGTCGATAAACCCGGGAGTTGCTGAAGCGTTTTTAAAAAATACCGGAATCATCAGTGATTATGAGGAGTTGATTGCCGAATATATCTCGAAGATCAAAGGCGATTTCATGAAGTACGACGCTAAAACGGGACGTGCCATTTTGACCACTACGGGATTAACAGGTGGGGGGGTGCTTAGGGCGTTACTCTTTGAACTGCTCAAGGACTTTGGTTTTAATGGTGAGGTCTGCTATCAGATGGCTGACGGTATTGAGACGAAGGTTGTAGGATCCAGGTTCAGAAGCGAAGATTTTGAGGCGGTACTTGAACGCGGCAGGGTCGTTATTGGCAAACGGGGTGCTGCACGGGAGTTGCCTGAAATAAGCGTTTCGGCGCATCAGCGAACCATAAAAACACCGGTGGGCATGTTCATAATTGAGCAGATAGTCATTCCTGAAGGAAGCAGTCTGGATAAATTACCGGACTTTAACGATTTAAATACAGCCTATCTGGATGCCAAACTGGTGAAGTGGCCGCTGGTATTGCGTCCCTGGCACCGGGGAGACCGGTTCAGGCCCCTGGGTATGACCGGCAGCAGGCTGGTAAGTGATTTTATTACTGATGCCAAACTTAACAACCAGCAGAAAGATGAATTATATTTGCTTTTATCCGGAGGTAATATTATTTGGCTGGCAGGATACCGCATTGATAACCGGTTCAAATTAACAGCATCTACGAGAAAGGCAATCAGAATTAAATTTAAAACGAACGATTCATTTCATGGATAATCAACTGTTATTTGAAGAAAGACAATTTATTGGTGCCAACAAACACACGTTGACGCTGCGCATTTTTTTGTCGCTTGTCTGTTTTATCGTATACTTTTATACTGAGTTGCCCGAACAAAACGGCGATCTGCTTTTCTTTCTTGGAGTGGCGATTCTTGTTATTTCCGTCATTTTGTTGTTTGTCACCCACCTGCACACGGTGGTATATCAGGGTTATATTATTCTCACAGGTGTACTTGGGACCCGGAAAGTTAAAATACAAATTGACACGCTGGTATCTGCTGAACGGGTGAAGTATAGTACTTATATCATCAATAATCCTGTTTATAATCTACATGTTGACGGAGTCATAAAGTTTTATACCGGCAGCAGGGAAGCCGTTAAACTTACTGACAGAGACGGATTGAATTATATTATCGGAACCAACAAACCGGAGGAACTGGTGCGTGTTATTACTGAGCAACTTCCGCCGCTTGATGCCGGAAATTAAATGCTGTTTGCTATATTTGATGCTCTTAAACATATAAACCTATGAAAAAACTCATCTGGATCGGACTGATAGTAATATTGGTCATTGTTATTTATAACTTTTTTGCCGGTTCATACAATAATATGGTCTCCAAGGGGGAAAATGTTACCCGTGCCTGGCAGGATGTGGAATCAGACTATCAGCGCAGGCTTGATCTTATTCCCAATCTGGTAAATACAGTGAAGGGTTATGCTGATTTCGAAAAATCGACTCTCACAGCGGTTATAGAGGCACGTGCGGCTGCAACTCAGGTAAAAATTGACCCGGCAAACCTGACAGAAGAGTCATTGAAAAATTTTCAGGCAGCACAGGGTCAGCTGAGTGGCGCTTTAAGCCGTTTGCTGGTTACAGTGGAGCAGTATCCTGATTTAAAAGCCAATCAAAATTTTCTGGAATTACAGGCTGAACTTGCCGGAACAGAGAACAGAATAAAGGTTGCCCGCAATAAATACAATGAAACCGTTCAGGATTACAATACTTACATTAAGACCTTCCCGCGAAATATACTGGCAGGCATGTTCGGATTTACTGCTAAAACCTATTTTGAAGCCGACGCAGCAGCATCTAAAGCACCTGAAGTAAAATTCTGATTTATTGAAAGCACTGAAGGCATTTTCCGATAACGACCGTGCCAGAATTAAAGAAGCGGTAGGTCGTGCCGAACGCATGACTTCGGGCGAAATACGCGTTTTTGTGGAGGATCAGACCTCTGATTCGCCCCTTGACAGAGCAGCGTTTGTATTTAACCAACTGGGAATGGATAAAACAGCAGCCCGAAATGGGGTACTGATTTATCTTGCTTTTGTCGACAAAAAATTTGCGGTTATCGGCGACTCAGGCATTCATAAAAAGGTGGGAGATGATTTTTGGGACGAAATCCGTGCTGCGATGCATCACCATTTTACACAGGGAAAATTAACCGACGGCATTGTCGGGGCCATTGAAGCTGCCGGAAACGCACTAGCAACTTATTTCCCTTTTCAAAAATCGGATGTTAACGAACTTCCTGACGACATGGTATTCGGAAAATGAGGAATCTGATTATAATTTTTGTTTTATTAACAGGACTCCTTTCGGCTCATGCACAGGATTTTCCTCCCCGCCCTGATCCTCCCCGACTGGTTAATGATTTTACCGGGACGCTTTCTGCTGAAGAGGCCGGAATGCTGGAGCGGAAATTGAACGCTTATAACGATTCTACTTCAACAGAAATTGCCATTGTAATGATAAGTACCCTGGATGGGTACCCGATTGATGATTATGCAATTTCTTTGGGAGAACACTGGGGCATCGGGAAAAAGGGGAAAAATAATGGTGTTCTCATTTTCATCGCAAAGGATGATCATCAAATATTTATTCCTACAGGTTATGGTATGGAAGGGGCTATGCCGGATGGATTGGTTAAACGCATCATCGAAACAGATATTAAGCCGGCTTTCAGGGCAGGACAATATTATGAGGGACTTGATAAGGCAACTGATAGTATTATCAGGTTAGCTGCAGGGGAGTACACGGCCGATGAGACAACTTCTGAAAATGACAAGGTTCCTTTGTTTATCATATTCGGATTAATGGCACTTTTCATTTTCCTTTTTTCAATTGCCAAACACAAATCGGTCAAAAAATACGCAGCGGCCAACAGCATTCCCTATTGGGTGGCATGGCAGCTTTTGAATCAGGCACGCCGCACACATCATGGATCGTGGGGAGGGTTTTCAGGCGGCGGATGGGGAAGTGGGGGAAGCAGTGGCGGCGGAGGTTTTGGAGGTTTCGGCGGCGGTAGTTTCGGCGGTGGCGGTGCCGGCGGATCTTGGTAATAAATTCCGGCCGACGTTAATTGCGGATATGACCAACAAATCCTTTTACATTTATTTTTCCGATTGTCTTATTTTATCTCAAGTTGAATATCGGCATCCTTTTTCTGAATGAATGATGACTATCAGACCGGCGCACCGTTTCAAATCAATTTTTAGTTACCGGCTGGTTGGTCTTCATCTGCTGGTTTTAATATTTAGTTCTGCCGGTGCGCAGCAATTGAATACGCCTGTCCCTAAGATCGGATTTCTTGATTTTGTCCAGGACGCCACAGTGGAACAGGCGCACCTTGGTTTTATGCAAGCACTTCGCGACAGTGGTTTTTCGGAATCGGATTCAACCTTGGAGGTGAGTTACATCAATGCCCAGGGCGATATCCCTACCCTTGGACAAGCCTGCGATTTGCTGATATCCCAAAATCCTGATTTGCTGGCAACCAATTTAACATTGCCTACCATCACTGCAGTTAAGAAAACTTCCCGCATTCCCGTCTTCATGATGGTCTCGCCGCGTCCCGATCTGGCAGGACTTACCGATAGTTCCGGCAAGGCACCGGCAAATCTTTCGGGAGTATATGAAACGCTCGATTACATAGGTGTTTCGGTTACCGACATAAAAAAAATGATACCCCGGATAAAAAGTATCGGTACTATTTATAATCAAAGTGAACCACAATCGCGTGATGCTTTTGACATGCTTGAAAAACAGTGTAAGGCTTTGGGAATTCAACTGCAAGTGTTACCGGTCAGCAGCTCAGCTGATGCACAGCTGGTAACCGAAGCGCTGCTTCAAAAAAAACCGGATGTCTTTTTTGCCTTGCCCGATAATGTGATTTTCGCCGCTTTTGAAACAATTGTTACAGCATGCAACAGGTCGGGAGTTCCTGTTTTTACCTCAGAGTCGGGATTGGTCAACCGGGGAGCTGTTGCTTCTTATGGTGCCGATTTTTATCAGTGGGGATACCAGAGCGGTGTATTGGCTGCTCATTACCTTAAGGAGGGGAAAACGTTTATTCCTCCTCCTGAAATGGTGAAAATCCGCAAGCACCTGGTCAATAAAAAAGCTGCGGCAAAATTTGGTATCGGCACAGACATGAGGGTGGCATCGTCTGATGTTAAAAGTACGCATTCATTTTACCTGACAGCCTTGTTGCTTGGTTTAGCATTTGTACCGATGGCTTTAGGTATATATATTACGCTGCGGATTTTTAATATACCTGATATTACAACTGATGGCAGCTATACGTTAGGTGCGGCAGTTACAGCAATTTTGCTTTTGTCCGGATGGAATACCATTGCGGTGCTGCCTTTGGTAATTTTTGCGGGTATGTGTGCCGGTATGGCCACAGGATTTATTCACACAAGGTTAAAAGTACATCCGCTGCTTGCGGGTATTTTGGTTATGACGGCACTTTATTCAGTTAATCTGATTGTTATGGGCCGCTCTAATATTCCCCTTCCGGGTAGCAGCGGGATTTCGGATGACGGAAATGCAGGCAACCTAATAACAATGTTGGGATTTGCAGTCGCAACCGGCGTGTTGATTACATGGTTGCTTCGCACCGATTTCGGATTGTCCATGAGAGCCACAGGAAACAGTGAACGAATGGTCAGGGCAAATGGGGTGAATACGGATAGGATGAAAGTTATCGGACTTGCAATTGCTAATGCGCTCACCGCGGTGAGCGGATACCTGGTAACCCGTTTTCAGTTGTATGCCGATATTAACATGGGAATTGGCATTGTGATATCAGGACTGGCAGCTGTTATGCTTGGTGAGTCGCTGTTGAGTGTATTCAAATCTTCAAAAACATGGATCGTAATAGGTTGTGTAATCATCGGAAGCCTTTTGTTCAGATTCATTCTTGCCTGGGTGCTTACCTTAGGACTCGATCCCAATTATCTTAAACTGGTAACTGCATTCGTTGTATTGTTTGTGGTTGCATTCAGGCAATGAAAGTCATGATAAGGATCAATCATATTTCAAAAACCTATAGCAGGAACACACCGGGCGAGACAATTGCATTGGATGATGTTTCGCTTGAAATAGGTGACGGAGAGTTTGTTGTTGTTGTAGGGGCTAACGGATCAGGTAAATCTACGTTGCTCAATGCTGTAGCCGGAAGCATATCAGTTGATTCCGGGAATTTGTTTATAAATAATGTTGATGTTACCGGACAACCCGAACATTACAGAAGTTCGTTTGTCGCGCGTGTCTTTCAGGATCCGTTGGCGGGCACTGCTCCCGATTTGAGTATAGCGGATAATTTCAGAATCGCTGCCTTGCGAACGCAATCCAAAAAACTTAAACTGGGTGTAACAAAAACATTTAAAAACAAAGTAAGAGAACATCTTTCAGCAATCGGACTGGGACTTGAAAAGGACTTGAACAAACTTGTCGGAACGCTTTCGGGCGGACAGCGGCAGGCATTAACATTACTTATGGCAACAATGGCCGATTGCAAAGTGCTTTTGCTCGATGAACCTACAGCAGCACTTGATCCGAAAACGGCTGAACAGGTTATGCAGCTGGCTGATAAATTGATCACTCAAAACAAACTTACCGCAATACTTGTGACACACAATCTTCGCTATGCTGCAGCTTATGGCAGCCGTATTTTGCAAATGCAGGCAGGTAAAGTTGAAAGAGATATCCGGTCATCAGGCGATGTTAGGATGGATACCGCTGAACTGTTTCAGTGGTTTTAAAAGTGTATTAAAACAACCATTTTTGTATATTTGATACTTAAACCGTCTCCATGAGAAAGCTCCTTCCTCTTCGTGTAATTGTTCCTTTAGTTCTGATATTTTATTGTTGCAGTCCATTGACGGCTCAGACACCAAATCCCGTTAAATGGGAGTGCAGTGTTGAACAGCTAAGCAAAACTGAGGCAATGCTTACCATGAAGGCAATTATTGAAGAGGGCTGGCATCTTTACTCGCAGGATCTTCCTGATGGTGGACCCATAAAAACAGCATTCGTATTTGAACCCTCTTCCAACTATACTTTAAATGGTGTAGTAACCGAAGGTGATCCTATCGATTATTATGACCCCAATTTTGAAATGGATCTGAAGTATTTTTCTCATGAAGCGGAGTTTAAACAAAAAATTTCATTCACCCCGGGTGCGACAGTTTCCATTAAGGCAACCGTCGAATTTATGGTGTGTGACGACCACCGGTGTTTGCCTCCCGAAACAGTGCCGCTCTCATTTGAGCTGGTTCCTGAAAAATCAAAATAATCGCTGCGGCAGAAACGAACCGGGCTGGCTTTTCACCAGCTGCCTTACCTCATTTGCAGCCCGGCTGACGGACACGTCACAAATACTTCATCTGATAAATGTTTATTGTATTTTTGATTTTACTTATTGATTTTCTTAAGTTATTGATAATAAGGTAATTGTAAAATTATCAAAGGGATGTTTACTTTTGGGTCGGACATTTTATGAGAAAAAAGACATTTGTTAAAGGGATAGGGATGGGTTTGGCTGCCCTGCTCATTTTTAGTTTATATTCCACTAAATCGATTGCTCAGATTTTACAGCCTGTAAAATGGAGCTTTTCAGTTGAAAAGGGGGAGGGTAGTGAAGCTACCCTTTTAATGACGGCTACCATTGATGAGGGATGGCATTTATACTCACAACACATTGCCGATGGCGGTCCCATAAAAACATCCTTTGCTTTTGAACCGGATGCAGGATATGAAAAGATAGGCGATGTTGCAGAAGGAAAGGCTCACGAGTACTACGACAAGAACTTTGAAATGCAGTTGAAGTTCTTTGCCAAAAAAGCTGTCTTTCGTCAAAAAGTAAAACTGCTTTACGATAAACCGATTACTATAAAGGGGACCGTTGAATTTATGGTATGTGATGATCACCAATGTTTGCCTCCCGACATGGTTGATATGCAGTTTAAAGTTCCCGGAATTGGAAAACCGGTAGCTGACAATCACCCTCAGGCAACTGTGATCGACACACCGGTGGTTCCAAATTCTATCGATACTGTTATAAAAGTTCAAAACACTGATACGACTTCTTCTTCAACAGCTGTATTGTCATCATCCGACGGGAGTCCTATTGTTGAACTGGAAGAGGGGTGCGGTGATTTGATTGGAGAAACACATGTTGATTCCATATGGGGAATATTTCTTGGTGGAATTATCGGCGGACTATTGGCGTTGCTTACGCCTTGTGTATTTCCGATGATCCCTATGACCGTAAGCTTTTTTACCAAGCGCAGCGGTTCACGGGAAAAAGGAATCATGAATGCCTTTATTTATGCCATCTCGATTATTGTTATTTATGTTGGCCTAGGATTTCTTGTAACGGTAACACTTGGCTCCGATGCTTTGAATGAGATGGCCAGTAATTCTTTTTTCAATCTTGGTTTCTTTATCATCTTCATCATTTTTGCTGTCTCCTTTTTTGGTGCATTTGAAATTGTTTTACCCTCATGGCTTGTAAATAAAGCTGATCATGCTTCGGACAGAGGCGGACTCATCGGTATCTTTTTTATGGCCTTTACATTATCACTCGTTTCATTCAGTTGCACCGGACCCATCATTGGCACCTTGTTGGTTGAAGCGGCCCATGGCCGCAGTTACCTGGGACCCATTGCCGGAATGACCGGCTTTGCGCTTTCTCTGGCCTTGCCGTTTGCATTGTTTGCCGCCTTTCCTTCCTGGCTGAGTTCAATGCCTAAATCGGGTGGCTGGCTCAACTCGGTTAAGGTCAGTCTGGGATTCCTGGAGCTCGCTCTCTCCCTTAAATTTTTATCCAACGTCGATCTGGCCTACCATTGGGGATTTCTGAAAAGAGAAGTATTTATTGCACTTTGGGTAGTCATCTTTGCCTTATGGGGATTTTATCTCCTGGGTAAACTTAAATTTTCACACGACAGTGACGTAAAGCATGTGTCGGTTCCCCGGCTTGTTTTCAGCGTCATCATTTTCTCATTCACCTTGTATTTGATCCCCGGCATATGGGGAGCGCCGTTACGACTTATTAGCGGATTTCCGCCACCGGAGTTTTATAAGGAATGGCTTGATCCGAAAGCATCTGATTGTCCTCATGACCTTACCTGTTTTAAGGATTACGATGAGGGAATGCGCTATGCAAAAGCGCAGGGCAAACCGGTAATGATAGATTTTACCGGATGGAGCTGTGTGAACTGCAGGAAGATGGAAGACAATGTGTGGAGCGACCCGAAAGTGCTCAAAAGGCTTTCGGAGGAGTATATTTTAATTTCACTTTATGTGGATGATAAAAAGGAGTTGCCGGGAAACCAGCAATACGAATCTACCTCTGGAAAAAAAATCAGAACTACCGGTAACAAGTGGAGCGATATGCAACGCTCACAATATGAGACCAACTCACAGCCTTATTATGTGCTGCTTGATAACAATGGAAAAATTCTTGCCCGCCCGCGCGGCTATACTCCTGACATAGATACCTATGTAAAATACCTTGATGAGGGAATTTGCAGGTATAAAAAACGCCGGAACAAATAATCTTAAGTGCCCTAACACTTTTTTACCTGATTTATGAAACAGCACATTGCCGCAGAATTTCTTGAAGCACAACAGGTGCTTGATGCATTTGTTGGCGACAGTACAAATTTTAACAAAATTGAAAGTGCGGGAAAAATACTTACCGATGCTTTTTCAGCCAGCCGAAAGGTTATTTCGTGTGGTAACGGAGGAAGCATGTGCGATGCTATGCATTTTGCCGAAGAGTTGTCGGGCCGTTTTCGCGACGATCGTCCTGCTTTGCCCGCTATGGCCATCAGCGACCCATCCTTTATTACCTGCGCAGCCAATGATTACGGGTATGAGAATTCTTTTGCACGGTATGTAGAAGCTTTCGGAAAACCCGGAGACGTTTTGGTTGCCATCAGCACCAGCGGTAACTCTTCAAATGTATTGGCAGCAGTACGTGCCGCCAGAGAAGCGGAAATGAAAATAATCGGCCTTACAGGCAAGGACGGTGGAAAAATGGCTTCATTATGTGATATTGAAATAAGGGCTCCTTTTTCGGAATATGCCGACAGGGCACAGGAGATTCATATTAAGGTAATCCATTCACTGATCCTGATCGTTGAAAAAACACTTTTTAGCCACTAATAGGTTACTCAACCACGGTTACATTTTTTTCAGGTGGATTCAGATCATGGCAGTGTTATGGTTTTTTAACTGAATTTTGTACTTTAGAGTAAATTCCAAGCGCATGAACCAACGTCGAATAGTATCGATAGTGGCCTTTATTTTTACCTGCTGGATGAATTGCGACTGCTCCTTTGCCCAGTTGTTGCCACAGCAACTCATCAACACAGCTTTATCAGGCCGGTCGGAAAACGTTTCAGATGCCTCTAAAAACAGTCAGTCGACAGTTCAGTCATCCAGCGGAAGGGTTTTCATGGAAGGTCAGGAATCGAGAGATTACAGGGCCCGGCAAATGATAAAAACTATCGGATCAAGGACTGCGTTTACGGATACCGTGGTTGTTGGTGCTGTACCAAATGACACGTTGGTTATCACCGGCGCCTTTTTTAACAACGGACCCATCATAGTATTGAACAACGGGGTATTGATTTTTCAAAATGCCACCGCAACCATTTTGGGTGATGTTTTTGTTGTCCAGGATGGTCAGCTTTGGGCATCGGGTTCAACATTGTTTTTCCCTCAGCAATATTTTTATCAGAGAACGTGGATTATTATCAATAACGGTTATGTTAATATCGATGATTGCACGCTTGATTTCAGCGGCCTCTCACATAGTTTGGCCGTTAGCGACAGCGGAGAAATAGCAATGCATCAAATAACAAATAACGGATTTACAACGGCAGGAGCCTATTCAAATGGAAGCATTTCAATTGACAGCACCAATCAGGCCGGAGAATTTATACTGACCGATCAGGCAACATTCAGTTTCAATAAAGTGCATACATTATTGCTTTGGCATCATATCCCAAGTGGTGGAATTGTGAATACTACTTTTCCATCGGGAGCTTTTGTTTCGAATTATGCATTTAACAATACCTTGCCGGGAGTTTCAGGTGTTAATTTTGACTTACAGGTCGATAGCAGCTCAGACGTAATGTGGGCTTTGATGCCTGAAAATGGCAGCGATGTAACGGTAACCGGATCTGTAATACGTTCAATCGGAAATTGGTTCACCAATGGCGATACAGTAACAGTTTCCGGATTGGTGAACAATTCATCATACACCTCGTTTACTGCTCCATTGGCCGACCGTAACCTGCAGCTCAATAATACCTCTGTTCAAACATGGAGCCTTTATGTTTTCGATTCTTCCTCAATCAATGTCACGGGTTGTATCATAGGCGAATTGGGAACTCTTGGAACCTCCCGCTGCAATACTCAAAATGTGTTTTGCGATGGAAGCGGAGGTTATTTCTGGGCAAGCGATCAATCGTTTTGTGTTGGAGTTGGAAGTTCCGTTTCATCCTATGTGAGAAGCGAGAAAAATGGTATTTTGCTTTATGGTTACGGAACAGTAAACGGTGGCGCCAGTGCTCTTAACAGTTCCGTTTTAATCACCGTTCAGAGCAGTCTTCCCGCCGACCCGGTGCCGTATGACAATTCGATTGCATGGATGATCCGTGTGGATCAGCCTGCGGCCGCATTTGCTGATTCAGTTGTTGAAATTCCCGGCTCTGCCTGGATTGATCAGGGTCCTCTTGCCAACTGGATGGATATGGACCGCTATCGTCTCTGGTATGCTCCCGCATCACAAAATCCACCCCAATGGATAGCCATTACACCGGAAATTTTCGCAGAGGTTAGAAACAATACACTCGGTACCTGGGATACACATGGATTACTGCCGGGTACCTATTCGGTCAGGCTGAATACTTTTAACAATGCGGGAGACAGTATTGAAGCGGTGAAACAATTAACATTGCTGCCTTCAGTGCTCGGAATCGGTGAACCCGCGGCAATTACAACGGAATCCTCGTGCTATCCTAATCCTGCATCACATAACATCACCCTGGTAAGTGAGTTGTTAAAGCAGTCAGCCGCAGCGTTGGTAATAGTCAACAGTGAAGGTAAGGAGTTGCGCAATTTGTCTGTCACCAAAATGAGTGATAACGAATGGGTAATTAACTTACAAGGAAAACCGGCAGGCACCTATTTTTATCGCATTATGGCGGGAAATAAAGTTGCAACGGGTGAGATCCATCATATCCGCTGATTTTATACATTTGCCTGGTAATTCTTTTTTTCAGGTCTTTTCATAAAACCGCTTTTCAATTATGCTTATCAAAACTTTTGGCAGTGCCGTATACGGCATCAATGCTACTACCATTACTGTTGAGGTAAATTGCGACCCGGGAACCCGGTTTTATCTCGTGGGGCTTCCCGACAATGCTGTTAAGGAGAGCCAGCAAAGGCTATTGGCTGCATTTAAGAATGTAGGTTATAAAATGCCCGGTAAAAAAATCGTGGTAAACATGGCTCCCGCTGATATCCGAAAAGAAGGAAGCGCGTATGACCTCACTATAGCAATGGGCATTCTAACAGCTTCTGAACAGGTTCCGGGCGATGACATCGATTCATACATGATAATGGGTGAAATGTCCCTTGACGGAAGTGTTCTCCCTATAAAGGGCGCCTTGCCCATTTCCATTCAGGCTGCTAAAGAAGGGTTCAAAGGGTTTTTTCTCCCAATGGAAAATGCGCGAGAGGCGGCTATTGTTGAAGGAATAGATGTTTACGGCATCAGTAATATTAAAGAGGTCATCGCTTTTTTTAACGGCGAAATGCAGTTGGAAAAAGTTCGGGTAGATATTAAAGAAGCCTTTGAACGTTATCAGGAACAGCTCGATATTGATTTTTCGGAAGTGCGGGGACAGGAAAACATCAAACGTGCCCTGGAAATTGCTGCAGCAGGAGGGCATAACTTAATACTGATAGGTCCGCCGGGCGCCGGAAAAACAATGCTGGCCCGCAGACTGCCAACCATATTGCCGCCACTAACCCTTACTGAGGCACTCGAAACAACAAAGATCCACTCGGTAGCGGGAAAATTGGGCAAAAACACCTCACTGGTTTCTGTAAGGCCGTTTCGTGCACCGCATCATACCATTTCGGATGTTGCGTTGGTAGGAGGAGGCAGCAATCCTCAGCCCGGCGAAATTTCACTGGCACATAACGGAGTGCTGTTTCTGGATGAACTGCCCGAATTTAAACGAACGGTACTTGAAGTGATGCGGCAGCCAATGGAAGAACGAAAAGTGAGTATTTCGCGGGCAAGGCTCGCTGTTGATTTTCCGGCCAGTTTTATGTTGGTGGCTTCCATGAACCCCTGTGGTTGTGTGGACTTTTCGGAGTATTTGCGGAAGGAAGCGGAGTATAACAAAATGAGATCGTAATGTTCTCATTTTCAATGGTAATGTTTTTGGTTAATTCTTCAATAATAGATCGCTTTGCTTCCTTCTCAAGTGTTGGCCAATGGTCATATAAGTTCTCTGCATTTTCCAAAATATGGCCACCATTTAACTGTTGGGTCTTAAGAAAATCGAGTTGGCCCTGAATCTCTGCTAGGTTTTCTTCCAATTGAGAAGTCTGTTCTTTGATGGGTCGGAAATAGGTTCCGAAGTCTTCCGTTGGTAATTGCCCAGTGGAATGAAGCTTGACCAATTTATCGAGCTCTTCCTTTAACCTGGTCTTTTCTTTGGTCAAAACAGATACTTCTTCAAGCTTTAATTGGATCGCTTCATTGGCCCTAACTAGGAAGGTCTGCAGGTCGCTTTTCGTTAAAAGGAAGGACTTCAATTGCTCAAAGTATATCTCTTCGAGATCATCAGAACTGATGTGAGTTCTTTTGCAATCATTGCACACATATTTGGTAGTCCTGGTTGGAACATACATTTTACCACCGCAATAACAAGAAAGGATTCCTGAAAACAGATTGATGGCTTTTTTTGCTGGAGCACGGTGATTTTGGGATTCCTGTTCCTGCAGAATTTGATTACAAGTATTCCAGGTCTCTTCGCTGACTAATTCAGGGACTGAATTAATCACCCAATCTGTTTCAGGTTTTGTAACCCATTTTTTATTTTCACCGAGGCTTTTAGTATAGTTTGATCTTCTATGACCTTTGGCTATTGGGTCATGAAGCAGTCGATCAATTGTGGTATCTGAAAACTTTGAACCATTGCGAGTACGGTACCCTTTTTCGTTAAGAATGGTTGCAACAGTGGATTTACGTTTATGTTGTATAAATAATTCATACATTAATTTCCTTATTGGACCTTCATGTTGATCAACTACTAATTGCTTATTCTGCCAACGATATCCATATGGTGCTGCACCTCCCAATGATTTACCCATTTTGGCTCTTATGGGAACAGAACCTGCTACCCGATCAGCAATTTCTTCTCTTTCCCATTGCCCAAGTGCAGCCATAAGAGTAAAGAAAAATCGTCCTGCTGAAGTACTAGTGTCTATGCTTTCATTAAGTGAAATTAAGTCAGCATTATTTTCTCTGAATATTTCTGCAAATTCTAAAAGCTGTCTTGTATTCCTGGCTAATCGAGCAAGTTTTGTAAAAATGAGTCCAGTAATTTTTCCACTTCTGATATCGGAAAGCATTCTCTTTGCTTCCGGATGGTCAATAACAGATTTTCCACTGACTGCATCTAGTCTGTAAAATTCAACAACATTCCATTCCTTAGCTTCAGCGTACATCCTTGCCCGCTTTTCATGGACTTCCGGACTTTCATCTTTGACTTGAAAATCAGTACTAACCCGAATCCAGATTCCGACTTTCTTTCCAGGTTGCATTGTTAAAGTTTTTTATTATTTTCGTAACATAATCATTTCCAATGCTTCAGAAAGGAAGTATTAGAGTCATGGAGTAATAAAATTAAATTTAAAAATTAAATTATCAAAGATCAATGATAACTTTTGACACAATTAAGGTCGAACCGTTAATAGGAGCATTTGAGCCTACATTAAAATTTGAAGTAAAATTTACATGTGCTCATGAAGACATGTTTCCAATAACTTGTTCAGGCAAAATGTTAATTAGTAATCAATTTGTGAATGTCCTTATCCCATTTGATGCTGGTAATCGTGGTGAAGAACATTTTTATTCCAACTATCAAGATAATAGAAACATAAGATCACATCACTTTTCTTTTATAAGTTCTCTTACAAAAACTATGCTTCATAAAATGGAGGAAATCCGACATCGCAATAAAAAGTCGGATCTAATATTAGATATATCCATTCGCATAAAATATTTAATTCCTGAATTCAAGGCTTCAAACCCTAATGCACATAATTCCGATAACCTAGTTATGTTAAATAATTACAATTCATTATTTAAAATTTGCGAAAATGATTTTTCAAAAACACTTAGTATTAATAAGATGGATTGGCTTCACGACTTCGCTTCAGAATTTAGAATGTCTGAATATGTTGTTGTGGATCTCCCAATATCCAAGTATAGTAAATCACGTAATGTTTCCATCAAAAGAATTAATTCAACTTTTAAGTCTATTCAAGAAATGAAAGATTGTCTTGATGATGGTAACTGGAATGGCGTAATTAAGGCAAGTAGACCTATTTGGGAACTATTTCAACATAGAGAGGAAATTATTTCGGTATTAAGTAATGATGGAATGAATCAGCAAACTGTTAAATCTTTTGAAGTATTAATGAAAGCATTATTTGATTTTTCATCTAAGTATGTTCACCGTCAGGCGAAAGATTCAAAGGAAGTTATGGATCCAAATTTTGCAAAGCGTGAGGATGCAGAACTAATGTATTTGATTTCAGTTTCAGTTATTAATTTATTAGTACGCAAGAGTTAAATCCAAAATAGACTGAAATCGAGAGCATAGTTATGTAAAATTAACTAGGTAAAGCGGTATACAGGAAAAATCTCATTTATTTAAGACCCCGGCAGGAGTATTCGATTTTTCCTGTCTGTGAAAGGAGTCGCGCTCCATCGCTGGGGTCCAAGCAAGTCCCTCCTTTCACTTAGTTGTTTAGCTCGCCTGCGGTCTAATGGAGGCTGCGACTTTTGCAAGGCCCCACAGCCTTGTGTTTTTTCATCCCAATACCATCCCACAACATAGGTCGGACGGGATTCCACCCCGTTGTTCCTCTCACCTCCATTAGAGCTCGCAGCTCCATCCATATACATTCCTGGAACTTATCGGCTCGCACCTGAAAATATAAGTTTAATAAATATGTAAAAACTCGTATAACATAAAAAAATTCAGATATATTGCGACATATTTAATAGAATAAAAGTTATTTAAAAGCGACCGTTGGATGACCGGACAACTAGCGACAGTTTGACGAAAAGTGGGGGCATGAAAACTGAAAAAAGAGCGGGTTTTCGAAACAAAAAATCAATGTTTTATCACTGCATTAAAAATTAATAAAATCATATACAATTAAATAAAAGTTTAAAATATGGAACATTTAAACTCATATTATACAATAGAAAAACACCTTGAAGAAGCAGCTAAGGTAAATCCAACATTTAAATTGCTTGACTCTATATGGCAACTCAACAAGCGAAATCTTTCTTCAGCACTTGATAACATAAATCAATACTATCCACATTATAGCCTTCATGAAAAAAGTCATTCAAATACTATTGTAAGTAATATTGAATCCTTTCTTGGAGAAGAAAGAATAAAAAAATTAAGCCCGACAAATTCTTGGCTTATACTTATGTCGTCATTTACGCACGATTTAGGAATGGTGGTTTTTCAAGACTTAGTGGAAAAAGAATGGGAGTCTGACGATTTTCAAAACTTTCTAAAGGAGATTAGTGAATGGGACGATGTTGTAATGAAGGAGAGTGGAAAGATATTGTTGCAACTTCAATATTTATCAAAAAGCAATAATAGTGATACTGAATGGATTTCAGAGCTAACTCCAGTAAAAGTAAAAAACTCATTGACTCTTGCTATCTCCGAATACATTAGACGTATTCACCACAAGAGAAGTGCTGATATACTAAAGGGTGCAGACAAGTTGTTTTATGATGTAGCTGAAGGGTTTTATTCTGACCAAATACCAAAAAGACTATTAAATGTTCTTGGAGAAGTTGCATATCTTCATGGTGTAGATTTCTATGAAATATTCAATAGATTGGATTATGAATCCAACGGAATATCAAGCGATAAAATAAACCCACGTTTTGTGGCAGCATTACTAAGGCTTGGAGATTTATTAGACGTAGATGACACAAGATTTAATGTCTTTACAGGCAAGGTCTTTAAAAGCCCTCAAACAACAAAATTGCATCAACAAAAACATTCATCAATCAGACATTTGCTTATTACACCTGAAAGTATTGAAATCACATCTGATTGCCCAAACGAGGAAGTTTATAGGTTGACAAGAAGTTGGTTTGACTGGCTTGAAGAAGAAGTTGAAAAGCAAGGTAAAGAGTGGTCAAACATAGCACCAAGCGATTTAGGAGGATCTGCACCAAGAATTGGTAAGGGTAAAATTAAAGTTTACTTTAATAATAAAATCACAGATGACAAGTATTTGAATCTACGATTTGAAATTTCTAATAACAAAATATTTGAAATACTCGAAGGTTCATCAATTTATGAAAAAGCTGGATTTACTTTCATTCGAGAATTGGTTCAAAATGCTTTAGATGCTTCCAAAATTCAATTTTGGACAGAAATTGAAAAAGGAACATTTGATTTTGCGTTTCGTGAACATTTCAAAGACAAGACATTAACAAATACACAAATTCTAGAAAAAATAAAATTCCCAACAGATATTCCCGACTCTTTGAATGATAGCTTTGATATTAAACTATCGGTTAATTGGACAGATGATAAAAAGAAAGACCTTGTATTTACCGTTGAAGACTATGGAACAGGTATATCTAATTCTGACCTACTTAGAATGACAAATAAAGTTGGAGAGAGCCGAAAAAGGAACAAGGCATACATAGATATGCTAAATCGTATGCCATTCTGGTTAAAACCAACGGGTGCATTTGGTATTGGACTTCAATCCGTTTTTATTGTTTCAGATTCATTCAAAGTTCAAACATTAGCAGAAGGAGAATATGGCAAGGAAATAATATTTAGATCTGCGAAAAATGGCAAATACTCTTCAATAACAGATACTATTCCTGAAATGATAAGAGGGACAAAAGTAATTGTTCAAATTCCACAAGCTAAGTTTTCTCAAGTCTTTGGCACACTGTTTAGTTGGGACGTTATTATGGATTATGACTACTTTACAGATGAACACAAGAACATTTATATTCCAAAGATAAAGCATTATATTATCGAGATTTTAGGACACATTCCCGCACTTCAAGTTAATTATTTCGGGAAAGACCTATTTAACAAAAAGAAGAGCCAAGCTGAATTCAAAGTCTTTGAACGAATAGTCTCAGGTGACAGCGTCATTCAATGCCGCTTAGCTTTAAATGGAAAAGATCTTTACTTTGAATATTTTGAAAGAAATATTGGTTCTGAATTTATAATACAATTCATAGCAGACACAAGAATAGATATAAAGCATGAGTGGCCAAGTTACAAAACGACATATTTTGTAAGAAGCATACCAGTTGAAGATAATACAATTAGTTACTATAAACTTAGTTATTCAAGGCTTTTATGGAATTTTATGAGCCCTGAATCTGACAAGATTTTAAGTTTAACGCGTGAAAAATTCATTGCTAAAAATAAAGCTGATATACAAAATAAATTTTTGATGGAAATCGTACCTAAAGCAATTGAATTAGCCGAAGAGGCATTGCTAAAATCTAAAAATGAAGTTGTATTATATTTTGCCGATGATAAAGCAAGCCTAGCCTATGATTACTTCAAACTTTTATTGACAAAAAATATTAATGGCGTAAAAGGTAAAAATATAGACATAGATATATTGGACAATGTTACTCTACCAACCGAATTAGCCACAGGATTAGACAGCAAACCTATTAAACTTGTTGATTTCTTTAAAGCAATCAAAGTAATTGTTCCTACATTAAAACATAATCATTTTCAAGCAAATACAACAAGAGAAATTAAAAATGACCTGATAAATAAGGCGATTCAAAGTGATGACGATATCTTAGTAATTTGGAATAGTGAGTTTTTTACCCAATATATAATGAGTAAGTACAAAATACAGGAAATTTATTTTTATGAAACTGGAACAGTTTTAATGTTAACAGAGGCAGAGGAATCAATAGATGTTAAGGAAGGAAGAAACTTCTATTTTAAATCTCTCTTAGGAGATTATAGAAATCAAAACCGTGGATGGAATTATGCTATTAAGCAGTATATGGCTCAATTATGCATTGAAAATAGTTACCCTACGGGCTTTGAACGATTCCCTTTCTTGTCTAATCGGTCTATTATTTCTCCTTTTAAAGGGTTCAATGAATATAATGCATTTAAAGAGAAAATTAAAAGTTCAACCAATATTGAAAATATTGAAAATGTGAAAAATGCATTGAATGACAATTTACTTTCTGAGTATATTACAGATGCTCTAATAGATTGGGTTATTGAAAATAAACCAAAGGATTTTCCAAGTAGAGATAGAAAAAGTGTTTTAGACGGATATCGAATACTTATTATTGACATTCTACAATCAAACTTTGAGAGTGTATCCCAATAAAACTAGACTATAACGATAAAGTAAAGCGAAGTAACTGAAACAGCAATATTCAAATGGTGAAGAGCCCCAATTTAATAAAAACCTGACAGAATAGTCATGTCAGGTTTTGACGATAGAGCTTTAAAGCACCACTTCAGATGTTGACGTTTCATCTAATACAGCATCTTTTTCTTTCTCAGGAAGCCGGAGATTTAGGATAAAATCTACAGCCTGCTGGGCCTTTCCACTAGCATGAATAATGAACCGCTTGTCGTTTTTAAGTTTACCTATCCATCCATTGATGTAAGATGCATTGTTCTCAAATTCATTTATGACAATACCGCAATGAGATTGAAGGTAGCAAGAACCCATTTCAGCGGTCAATTCCTCAATGGAATAAGCTTCTGATCCGAATTCCTGCATTTCTAGGATTTCTTTTCGCCCAACTCTCGAAGCGTGACCGGTACTATGGAGCAGTTCATGAAAGAGTACCGAATAATAACTTTCAGGGTTCTCGAAGAACTTCATCCGTGGCATATTTACCCAATCCTCCAAAGGATTGTAGAAGGCCCGATTCTCTTTGTGTTTGATTTCGGGCTTAATTGGCATTTCTAAGACTACTTTCTCGCAAGCCGCAATAGGGTTGTTCACCCTGGTATAATCTTCTGGGACGATTTCTGACGGAATACCTTCACATTGATCAATATTGAAAACGCGATAGTAACGTAGGAATGGAATAAGCTTTACTTCTCCACTTGTTTCATCTTTGGCTTCCTTCCAATTCCAATAGACGACCAGTGCCGGTGTTTCCTTTTCTTTAGGGGTGGCCCCAATATCTTTCAGTTGCTTTTGAGTAATAAAGAAGTTCTTCGGATAATTGAAGGTCAATAGAAGCCATAGGTTAATTCCGCGATACATACGTTTGGTGATCAAATTTCTGGGGGGGCCTGATGAAGCCCAGGGTTGATGCCAAGGGATTACACCCTTATCTAATTGTTTGAGAATACGATCTGTGACTATGGTGTACACATCTCGTTGAGTTCCATTTTCAGTTTTCATGTTATTTGTTTTTAAATGTTTGTTTAATGAAAATATTAGACCCAAATCTGAATTGCCGATACCCCTAAATTGTTATCACATACGGGCAATTGTGTGGAAATACAAAACGCACCACGAAAGTGGTGCGTTTTCGAGAATTGCAGTTTATTGTCTTGCTCCTGTTTCGGCTACGGCAATGGCTTCCAACACTTTTTCATAATAAACCTGAACTTCATCGTTATTGGTATATTCATGAGTTACAAATGGATGTTTTAGGGCGATCTTGGTTAAGAAAGCCCTCTTTCCAGTTTTACTGTGGTAGTTGTTTGCGCTTAGAAGCTTCTGCAACGACCAGATTTTGGTCTTTATACCATTATTTGAAGCCAACTGAAGAATATCGTCTCGAATAAGCATAAGGGGTTTATACCTTTCAATTCTATGTGGAACCTTGATATTCAGATGTGTGACATTATACCGCTTTATAAGCTTTTCCAAGGCCCAAGTGATGGCAACTTGCTTCTGTTCTCTCCAAGGGCCTTTAAACGCTTTATTGCCCCAATCTACGAGATCCATATACTTGACTACTGCATAGCCGATGAATCTAGTCCCCAAACTGATTCCCAATATTGTCTTCGGTTCCTTGCTCATGTTGCTTTATCAGAAAAGTAAATAGGGCACCTCTTGTCTTCTTTATCTTCTCGTCAGGGACCTCTTGGACTTTGGCAAGTATTTCCCGCAAAAACTCCTCAGGATATCTTTCAGTAAAGGACTGGAACAGTTGTAATGAGTTTTGATCGTTTAATGCATCGGCTATTTCGTGTGCCAATTGACTATAATTACTCATATTGATTTGTAATTATTGCTAATGATGGCAACTTGACAACGTTGATCGACCGTTAGCATATTTATTTAATATAAATATGCATCGAACGTTCATGAGAATCTTTTGAACATTTCTACAAAAGATTCCTGTTTAGGAAACTTTCTAATAAAAACAATTAAATACACTCAGATAAGGTATGAGCTTAAAAATGTCTATTGTTTTATAGCCTTTCGTCTGATATGCTTAGAATGTGATTGATTAATTTCATTTCTAAGACATGACTTTAAGTCATGATAAAACTGATCAATCAGAGTACAATAAACTATACTTAGTTTTAATAGGTTTTTAAGACTGGGAGTTGAATGGCCATTTTCCCAATCCGATATTCGAGACGTTGTTTTAAGTTTCAGAATTAAAGCAACGTCTTTTAGTTTGTAACCCATTAATCTACGATGTTTACGTAGCGTATTATTTAGTTGTAATTTCTCATGTGCCACCTATATATAATGATAGTACTTTGATTTTATGTGGAAAGAGCAAAATAATTCCTTTTCTGAACTAAAATTGCGTACACATGTGTATTCGCTCTGTTTTTCGCTATTTGAGATTTGTAAGCGAAGGGAATAATCCTTTACTTTTCTCCCAAAAGTTTTCTCGGCATATCCTCCAGGTATTCGTTATTCCAATTTCCTTTTGGTGGAAAAGCAAATACTCATTTTTGAAAGTAGCTATCAAACCTCTGTTAGCTATGAAAAACAAAACAACAAACGGAATTTTATTCGAAATTGAAGTCAAATACTCATCCGGCACACCAATGTCTGAAAGGCCAACAATTTCTTCTTCAAAGGATGCATACGAACAGTTCAAGAAGATATGGAGTCCGACTTTGGAGTTAAGGGAAGAATTTTACATGTTGCTGTTGAATAGAGCAAACCGCCTAATTGGCTGGTATTGTATTTCAAAGGGTGGAATTACCGGAACTGTGGTAGATGTAAGGCTTGTGTTCTCCATAGCCCTAAAAAGTCTAGCTTGTGGAATCATTTTCGCTCATAACCATCCTTCAGGAAATATCAATCCAAGTGAGGCTGATATTAGATTAACTAAGAAGTTAACTGATTCAGGAATGTTGTTAGAAATTCTTGTTCTAGATCATCTCATTATCTGTAATGACAAGTACTTTTCTTTTACCGATGAATCATTAATATGATTAAGTCACCTTTATTTTTTAGTATATAACTACCTAAAAATCAATAATATATATAATATCTTATGTTAGATTCACCTATGTCTGCCAAACTGTCATAAGGGGTTTTACCTATTTTTCAGTAAAGCATAATGTATACTTTTACCAAAGTTGGCCCATAGATAATTAATTAAAATCACAGGAATGTAAAAAATTTGTTATCTATACATCTTTAAAAAAATATTAAACTATCTTTTATGCTTGGTAAAATATTTAAAGCAATTCTCGTAGGTTTTATTCCTGCTTTTTTGTTGTTTTTAGGTAGGTGGGATCAACTTAATGAGTTTATAACTAATCATAATTTAGCATCTCTTATCTCAGATGTTTCCAGTTTACAGATTGGGTCATTTATTGTTGGGTTGAGCCTTACTTCAATAGTATATCCAATTTGGCTTATTCGCAAAGAGCGTCAAATAGACATTCAGAATGAGAAATTAGCAATGCTTTTTGATAACATTAAATTAATATACTTCAAGCACATAAAGGATAAATTAAAATTCTCAAATGCTCAATTGAATGTTCGAATATTTATACCCAAAAAAGGGTTTATAGCATTTTATAATAGATTCATACATGGCAAAAGATTTCTACAAGTAAAATATATACCAGGTCTTACAGATAAAATAGATGATATCAAAAAATTGGAATTCGAAGTAACCCCCCAAAGACGAGGATTAGTGAGTAAAACCTTCCACGAAAAGGCAATACGGGTTGATTGCGATGTTACCCCAGAAAACTATAATTTAACTGATTATCAAAGAAATAAAACACATGATGTAAGATTTTGTACAACTGCACCGTTTTTTGATACAAATAGCAACGTTATTGCAGTATTAGCTGTGGATAGTCCAGACGACATTCAGTTAAGTGAATCCGAAGCAAAAATATGGGATACAGCCATAAAATACTATTGTGCAATAGTTGACAAACATGTTACAATTCAAAAAACCAAATAAAATGAATAAATCAAAGCATGTATTGAGTAAAACAAAAAAACATGAAGTCGAGCAAGATTTCTTCAAGGCTATCATGATCTTTAGTGAAGAGTATTTAAAAGATCAATTAAAAAAATATAAAGACATAAAAATGGTCGTTGAAAATTCTTCACAAATTAAAAAAGAAACCGAATTAGTAAATCCCATTTAATCAACAGAGTGCTTTATTATAAAGCACTTTTTTAATTAGACAAGAATAAAACGAACCTTCACCGGAAACCAATTTCGTATTGGATCTTGGTTTAAACAAGTCCGAGCTTTCTTCAGTTGGGTGCATCCTTTCTGTTTTTATCCAATTCAAGTTATTGTTTACTAACCATCAATTATTAACTTTTGGTAACTTAGGAAGCTCTTCATATTCTGATAAAATAGTTCGAACTTTTGCAAGAGTGGCCAGCAAAGTTTCTATTTGTGACACAATTTCCCCCGCCCCCTCACTAGATTTATATTTAAATAAAAAAACCCGGATTTTCATCCAGGTTGAGTATGCAATATTAGAAATGTTAATTTTTAAAAATAAGAGGGGCTACTTCTAAAGTAGCCCCTTTTATCAAGATCCTCCGCAATCAGAATAAACCATTCATGAGTTAGGATCACTTAGAAAAACAGACTTTACAAGGGAATCAATGGTTGGGGATAACAATTTAAAAGCATTTTGTTTGGTTTTGGGAACATCTCCAATTTCGATCGACAGATAAATGATAACTTGTTCCGGAACTTTCAATGCTTCACCTATTTTCTTTAGTGTTTTGGAATTAGGTGTCTTAACCCCAGTCTCTACAAGTGATATATAGCTTCGTGATAAATTACAAAGCTCAGCTAATTCATTTTGGTTTATTCCTTTATTCTCACGAATTTCTTTGATAATTTTTCCTAAATTCATATTTTAAAGATTCTTGATTTGATTGTAGAATACCGGTTAATGTAAACAGTGTCAAGGGTATGGCATTGTTTCGGAAATCAATCAAATCGGCTGTCAAGCAGCTACATGTTACTTAACCAAAGGGAATTCAAAAGTTCTATCAGCTTTATCAATAATTCGAGTGATCGTTCATGATCGCTTTCCTCTTTTAATAACTCCAATTCTTGACGAATTTGAGCTATTTCATTCTTGATAGAAGCTAGAGCTATTTCATCCGTATCGGTCTTTATGTAATTGTCTATTTCTTGTTCTAATAATTTTAACTTTGTTAGAATGTTGTTCATTGAATTTTAGCATTGGGTACAACGCTTCAATTCCTAAGTCCGTAGAGTAGAACCAAAGATTGCCTTGCAGGATGTCAAAGAGCGATACTGGTAATATTGTCAACAAAGATATGGTGAAATTTTAAAAAAGGCAACAAAAGCAACCAAAATGTTAACAAAACGCTGTAAATGATTGAAAATGAGCATATAAAAACTCACATTCCCTGGTTGGGCATCAATCAAAATTCAAAATCACTCTCGTTTCATTGTACTTACCTGCAGTAGATTTAAAGGATTCATCAATACCCCATAGTTCATTAATGTAGTATTTTTCATCGTTGAGAGTTAAATAGTAGTCCTGAAGTTCATTTGTAGCTTGATCCTTGTTAACTTTTGAAAGCACAGAAACAAACCAAAGTGCCGGTAGTATTCTATCCGGGAATGTGAATCTTTTATTTTCCAAGTCTAAAGTGAACATTGTAAATGGATGGCCAATTCCAATCCCAAAGGTAAAATTGTTAGGATGAGGGGATCCATGAGCATGATTACATCTGAATATTTCATAAATGATCTCTGCCAAATCTGTTTTAGATTGATTTTTTAGTTCTATAGGAAATTTTGTGTCCTTTAGATTAATTGAGCCTATTGCAGGTTCAATTATCCAATAATAATCGCGTAAGGTTCGTATATACCTTTTTCGATTACCCATATTTGGATAAAGTTTACTGGCTGTCCCATCTACTGCAGTTAGGGCATGCGTGAGGGCAGATTCAAATTTTGACTTATCTTCAAAATCATCAATAGAACACCTTATTTGATCTGCGATGGTCATAATATGTTGACTAGTTTAAAATAGTTATTGAAGGGTGTCAAAAGTGTGAATATATCTTTTTTTAACTGTGATTCCAAACCGTTGGAAGTAACCAAATGTACTATGCAACTATACTTTCTTTAGGTGGATCTTTATCAATTTCTGGGATACTTGGAAGCACTTCATATTTTGATAAAATAGTTCGAACTTTTGCAAGAGTGGCCAGCAAAGTTGCCACAAGTAGGAATAATTTACACCTGGGTTGTGAATAAAAAGAACACTCCTTCAGAAATATTTGAAGGAGTGTTCTTTTAATACCTCAATACAATGGATTTGTATTTTTGCAATGAAGTAAAGTACTTTTAATTTTTTTACTTGTCTTTTGTTCATTTGTTTTGTTGATTTCAGAAACAGCACTTTTATAACAGTAAGTGAACGATTTGATTTTCCGACTTGTAATATCAACAATAATGAACACCTCTTTTTTCACAATTTCTTGGCCTTCCGGGATAATTGCGGAAGGCTCGCTACTGAGAGGATTTTCAGCCTTGTCATGCTCTTCTGGGCAAGAACAAGGTATACGTGGTATGTTTTGTAGCATAGGAAGTAGGGGTTTAAAAGGTAAATAAATACTTGAAAATCAATCCAATATATGATAGTTTAGTTATTAGAACTGAACCATCGAAGAAAACATAGGAATGTAGATACTCGGAGCTTAAGTAAGATTTTACAGTTTTTCCCTACTAGATTTTAAAAATCCTTTTACATTTATCAATAAGTTTTCTGCTGTACAAGAGCAGAGTAAAAAGCCAGTGGGGGTTTGGGCACGCTAAACCTTTACCCCGCTGTGCTTTTTTTATTTGCATAAACATAACCTTCTAAATTACACCACTTAATTTGAACAAACAAGCATTTGTCAGGTTTTTAATTCCTTGAAACCCAGTAGAGACCACTTTTGTTCATATTATTATTTTATCGAGTAATCCAGGTGTATTCGATTTCTGATCGTTTACTGGTATTTATTACTCAATAACGAATGTTAATGGGAGTTAATGTGCATTAGGCAGCTAGACTTTCCGTTTGATCTTTATTAATATCAGGTAACCTTGGAAGTTCATCATACTCCTTTAATATAGTTCGAACTTTTGCAAGTGTGGCCAGCTATTTGTTATATATAACAAAAAATGAATTACTAAGGTATAATCCATTTGCCTCGTCAATTTTGGTTACATTTAGAGCAGTATCATAAAATTGGAAGCTTAGATTTATGAAAATTTATTTCACAGACTTCTTTCAGGTTGCCCCAGAAACCTTAAAAAAATATGGAGCGTTTAATATTTCTTTAATAAACGATCTTCCCCTTTTTATTGACCCATTTCTATTGTTTGGCAGTAAGAAGTTAGAATATCGAAAATTGCATGATGATATCATCAGATATTTAACATTTCTAAAAAGCAAATCGGCATCTGGAGTAAATCAATTATCCCAAATTAAATCATGGTACTTATTCCCAGAAGTTAAACAAAATTGGTTCGGATACAGTAAGGTTGGAAATAGTGGAAGTGGACTCGGAAAGAAATTTGGAAAGTCAATGTCCTCTTCAATGCATACTGTGTTTGATGATTTAGGGAAAGAAAAAATTACACAATCATCCCATCTTGAAAAAGCAGGTTTATTTGAAATTGGAGTTGGAAGAGATAATATAAGTGATTTTACAACCAATTTAGTGAAAGAATATTTGTTAGAATATACTGAGAAATTTGCTAAAGAAAATGTAAATCATGAATATCTTAAATTGATTACCGTTGACAAAGTCTACTTCGATTATGGTTTGGAACGTTGGATGCCCAAAGAATATTTATTACCTTATTTTGTTGATGACTTTGTCATTTTAACCCCCAGAGATATCTTAACCAAGGATGATAACTGGATTAATAGTAGTGACTTGAGGGCTAATTTTCAATCTATCTGTAGTAGCATCCCAAATGATCAGCTAAGACATGAAATATTCAATTATTTTAGAAAGCAGCTTCCAAAACCACCTAAGAATAAGGAAAATACTCAGAAAGAAATTACACTTGCTGTGCATGAAACCATAAAAAAGTTTCCCGATATAATCAGATATTTCATAAAAAAGAAGGAGGAAAATAAGGAGGGAGCAAAAGCATTATCTAATGAAAAGGTTCAGGAAGTTGAAACAATATTTATACAACAGCTTTCTATACTAGTATTAAAATTGTTGGAAAACTCTGATTTCTATAATATATCTCCGGTTGCAAGTTATAAAGAATCGTTGAATCGCGTCCATTATCTTAAAGATGTAATTGAAAATAATGATGGTTATAGACTATTTTATAAAAAGGGACAACCAATAAAACGAGAAGAAGATTTGCAGATTATTTATAGACTCACATGGTATGCTTCAGATTTTGATGTGAATCGAGAACCGAATAATGGAAGAGGTCCGGTTGATTATGCAGTATCCAAGGGTCAAAAGGATAAAACATTGATTGAATTTAAACTCGCTTCAAACTCAAAGTTGAAACAAAATTTACAGAAGCAAGTGGAGATATATGAAACAGCAAACAAAACAAGACAATCAATTAAAGTGATACTCTATTTCGATAAAGGCGAGCTTGCAAAGGTTAATCAAATTCTTAAAGAACTAAAACTGGTTGATAGGGAGAATATAGTTCTTATTGATGCCAGTAAAAAAATATCGGCATCTAAAGCTAAGAATTAGATTTGATTCATACGCCCATCGGGTACCGCCTTTTCTATTTCTATGACTTCAAATATTCAGTAAGTAGTGCTTTCCATGGCTTAGGATACAGCTCATGGGGCAATGTATCATACAAAACACTAAGCTTAAACAGATTTAATAGTCCAGGAACAGCAGTTCCTCTTTCCCATTGGGAAAGTCTGTCCTTACAGTCCATATTTAATTTTTTCGCTACATCTTCAAGTGTATATCCTTTCGAGTTTCTTAATTTCTTTAGATCATTTTCAAGTTTCATATTTTAAGATTAGCTAATGAGATTTTATTTTGTACCGGTAAATAATTCTCATGTTGGCTATTAGTTAGTAGTTAATGTGCATTAGGCAGCTAGACTTTCAGGAGTATCTTTATTAATATCCGGTAATCGTGGTAGTTCGTCATACTCCTTCAGAATAGTTCGAACTTTTGCAAGTGTGGCCAGCCCTTTGCGAATAGCACATGGAGATTTCATAGAATAGTATTGATTTAATTGGTTATTATACAGTTCGATCCTTTGATTTGGAGATCTTACAGGTAATGCGATATGTAGTAATGGCATTATGTGTTTTGGTATTGTAACATAAAGGTTTTTATCTTTTATTTCATGGTTCGAGCCAAATTCAAGAAGCAATAGTCGTTTTTGCTCGCAGGTCATTTTTTCAAGATTGTTCAAAGTAAGATAAAGCACTCTACAGAGCTTTATTAGGTAATCTGCAATTTGGGATGATTGGTTGGAAATATCTTCCAGGCAATTTCTTAGTTTAACTTTAGCAAGAAGCAGATTATTATGTTCGTGTTTGAAGACAGAATCATCAATTAAATCTTTATACCTCATTTGAATTAATCTTGAGATCTGGTCTTCTATTGCATTGATTTTCGCATTTATTTTGCTTTTTTCTTTTTCATGATTCTTTGAGGAATCAAATCGAGAAAGCAGTTTTCTATACCAAGCATATTGATTCTTATCAAATTTAAAGAGGTTAAGATAATCATTGATTTGAGTATCAATTTCCATATGACTAATGGGCTTTTGATTGCACTGAAAATTGGTTCGATAGCATTTTTTCTTAGTACACTTGTAGTAGAAGTAGGTTTTATATTGATTTTTGGATTTGACCAACTTGGTTTTAATTTCAGGAGTAAACGATGAACTACAATAAGGGCATTTAAAAACTACAGAGTAGAGCTGGGTGTGGTCAAGCTTATTTGGTTTAGGATTTATTTTCCGTTTAAGCATTAGTTGCACTTGATCAAATTGTTCCATTGTGATGATAGGAGGATGCTTTCCTTTATAAACTACCCCATTCCACTTAAAGTAACCAGTATAAAATACGTTTGAAAAGATTCTATAAAATAAACTTGTTGACATTTTGTTTCCACCCTTGTGTCTAAATCGTTTAGTTAAAAACCCTTCTTCGTTTATTAATTTCTTTATTACCATAGGTGAATAACTGGCTGAAAGCATTAGCTTCCAAATTCTTTTAATAAACTCTATTCTTTCTGGATCAAATACAATCTCGCCTGTAGATTTGTCATTTATATATCCTATTGGAGGCATAGACGGTAACCAACCTCTTTCAGCTTTGCCTTGCATTCCTCTCATTGAGTTTTTCTTCAAATCAATAATATATTGATTTGCAATACTACTTTCAACATTGAATACAACAACATTGTCTTCTGGGGTGAATTGTCGATCTATAGTCTGGATGCTTTTAATTGTTTCTTTTTGAAGTAACCATGAAAGCCGACCACTATCAAGTGGATTTCGGGATAGTCTATTTATTTGCCAGCACAAAATCCCATTGGCTTCACCTTTTTCAATTCGTTTTATCATTTCATTGAAAATCGGTCTATTTTCAGGTAGCTTGGCAGACCGGGATTCACAGAAGATTTCTTTTATTTGGAAATGGTATATTTCAGAAAGTTCTTTCAATCTTTTTATTTGATCATCTATGGATTGAACCTGTCTGTCTTCACTATCAGAAGATTTCCTTGCATATAGGAAGTATTTAATATCCTTGTTTTGCGAGACCATTTCCATATCATATCACCGAATAGAATAAGAAAAAATGCTATTTGAGGTATTCGTTTATTAGAATATTGCGACAATTTGATTCTAATAATTCAAAAACTAAAATTAGACTTTGAGCCAACTCAGAAGCTTCATGATCATTCAAATTGATTTGGTAGTGCTTCCAATACATATCTTTCAATTCTTGTATTTCTGTTTCGTTTGCAATCATAATACTATTAAATCTCATTTATGAAAGATTTGTAGATAGGAAAAAATGCTCCAATAAGTGAAAAGATCAGGCTAAATAATTTTGAGTCAAACAGGTATCGTGTCAGTGTGAGAGATGTAAAGTTGAGCCAGAAAGAAGGAATTACACCAATCGGAATAATTGACTGGAGAAATCAAAATATTCCATTTGGAATAAAAGACAAAGATCGTATGGGTCACATCTATGTCATTGGAAAAACGGGAGTCGGGAAAAGTACATTGTTACAAAACATGGCTATTTCAGATATCGTTAGAGATAATGGACTAGCAATAATAGACCCTCACGGCGATGTAGCTCAACACCTACTTTCTAACATCCCAAAATGGCGAGAAAAGGACTTGATCTATATTAATCCAGCTGATTCAACCCAGAAGGTGGTTTTTAACCCATTAGGCAAGGTTTCTCGGAGCCAACATCACCTTGTCGTTTCCGGTCTTATTTCGACCTTTAAACGAATCTGGATGGATTCCTGGGGGCCTCGACTAGAGTACATTCTCACTAGAAGCCTTGAAACCCTACTTTTTTATCCCCAAGCGACATTATTAGACATTAATCCGCTTCTTACAGATTTGTCCTTTCGTACCAGTGTATTGATTCACGTTCAATCGAACCATTTGCAAGTATTTTGGAAGGATGAGTTCAGTAAGTATAGCCCAGCCTACCGGTCAGAGGTCATTTCGCCTATTCTCAATAAAATGGGAGTATTTGTTTCAAGTGACCCTCTTCGAAAAATATTTGGAAATCATACTGAAACTATTGATATTCAGAATATTATGAATTCAGGAAAGATCTTGATAGTTAATCTTTCAAAAGGAACAATCGGAGAGCAAGCATCATCGATACTTGGTAGCATACTTGTAAATGCTATTCAGTTAGGTGCCCTTTATCGGGCGAAACAGCCAATTGAAACAAGACGACCCTTTTATTTGTATGTTGATGAGATGCATTCGTTCGTTTCGTTAGCTTTTGCTGACATCCTCGCTGAAGCACGTAAGTATAAACTTTCACTTTTCCTGGCTCATCAATACATCGATCAACTCCATGAAAAAATTCAATCGGCCATATTCGGCAACATAGGTACTCTGATTGCATTCCGAGTTGGTGCTAAGGATGCGGAAATTTTAGCCAAAGAATTTTACCCAATATTCAATGAAGTGAATTTGGTCCGTCTTCCTAAGTTTTCAATGTATATAAAATTGATGATCGATGGGGTTACCTCAGTACCATTTAGCGCAAAAACTGTCCAAAGTGATTTTTGAAAAAAAATGATACTTTACAAAGAATGATTGTAATAATATCAAACAGGAAGTGAATTGGATTTAATTTTGATATATAATATGAATGGTAGCGATAACTAAATGATTATTAATTCATTCAAGTTGCTAAAATTATCGCTTAAATTTAATTTCAGGGTTATATTTGCCTTATGACAATGATTGAACAACTGGATAAGATAAGAATTGAGGCTAGTAGAAAGCTAGACCAGAGTAAAAGAAGTGAATTTGGTCAATTCATGACCCCTTCAATAATTGCAAGTTTTATGTCTTCGCTTTTCTTAAAAGCTAAATCTGCAATCAGGATTCTTGATCCTGGTGCTGGAATAGGTTCCCTTTCTATAGCATTAATTGATCAAATATATAATACTAAGAAATCTGGAGGTGAAATTTCAGTTACAGCATATGAAATTGATGAAAAATTACTTACCTACTTAAAGCAAAATATTAAATCAACTAAAAGTTCACTTTTAGAAAAGAAAATCACCTTAAATTCGATCATAATTGATGATGATTTTATTTTAAAAGAAATTGATTCTAAGGATAAAAAATTTACACATGCAATTTTAAACCCTCCTTACAAAAAAATTAATACAGACTCTGATCATAGGAGAGCATTGAGAAAAATTGGCCAAGAGCATGTTAATTTATATTCAGCATTTGTAGGTAAGAGTTTGGAATTATTGGCAAAAAATGGCCAATTAGTAGCCATCATTCCAAGGAGTTTTTGCAATGGCCTATATTACAAACCATTTCGGAAGTACATACTTGAAAATACTGCTATAAAACAAATTCATCTATTTGAGAGTAGGACACATTCATTCAAAGATGACGATGTATTACAGGAAAATGTAATTATTCATTTACAAAAAGGAGTAAGTCAAGAAAATGTTATTATTTCTCATTCATCAGATCCAAACCTTGAAGATATTGTTGAAGAAACTGTTTCATTTGAATCAATTGTTAAGAACGATGATCCTGAAATATTTATTCACATTCCAGATATAACTCTGGCCAATATAAATGTAGTAGAAGAAATTTGCTACTCTCTCCAAGATATCGACGTGCAGGTATCTACAGGACCAGTAGTTGATTTTCGTGTTAAAGAGTATCTAAGAGCTAATCCAATTGATAATTCGATGCCGTTACTTTATGCAACTCACTTTAATGGCAATGGTATTGAATGGCCTAAAAAGTCTAAAAAGCCCAATTCTTTAGTTATTAATGAAACAACTCTTA